>NZ_CP022303.1:1830000-2440000 GCF_004216475.1 Thalassococcus sp. S3
CCGCGCGGCGATGTCCTGCGCGCGGTGCAGCTTGCCGTCGCGCAGGATCTGGATGATGTCAAAAAGGCGGTCGGTGCGACGCATGTCGCGACCGTCGCATGGGGCCTAATCCATCTGCAAGTGGATGTAGGCGTGGCGCATCACCAGGTCTTGGGACGAGATCATCTTGCCGAAGGGCTGGAAGCTGGGCTCTTGCATCACTGCCTGGGCGGCGGCCTTTGCATCCTCCATAAAGGCCCAGACGATGTGATCGGTCCAAAGACCGTCCTCATCGCAGCTGAGCGTGCGCGATATCAGCGTACCCATCTTGCGCAGGGCTGCTTCGGTGCCCTTGGCGGCAGCGGCGAAGGCCTGGGGGTCGGTGCCCGGCTCCAGCCGGAAGGTAACGATTTCAGCGACATGTGTGGTCATTGTGGTTGGGGTCCTTTCGATCTTGCGATGGGGCTGGACCTAGCAGGGGACAACTGACATAAACCTGTCAGTTGCGTGCGGAGATCCCAAAGACGATGCGTTTTTTGCCGGTTGGTAGAGACGTCACACGGCATTGTCGCTTTTCGAAAGCGGCGGCGATGACCTAGACAGAAGCCAACTTGTTACAGGCGGGCCTGGGGACCCGTCCGAACCTGAGGAGATATGAGATGCTGAACAATATCGGCCTTCCCGGCCTTCTTCTGATCGCGGTTGTGGTGCTGGTCCTGTTCGGACGGGGCAAGATCAGTTCGCTTATGGGCGAGGTGGGCAAGGGCATCACGGCCTTCAAGAAGGGCGTGAAGGACAGCAATGACGAGCTTGAGGATCAGTCGGCAGAGACGGCCAAGGACGTCACGCCCGAGACCGAGAAAGACAAGGCGTAAGCACCCATGTTCGATCTGGGCTTTGCCGAGCTGCTGGTCATCGGGATCGTGGCGCTGATCGTTGTCGGACCGAAGGACCTGCCGGTGCTCTTTCGCAATGTGGGCCGCTTCGTGGGTAAGGCGCGCGGCATGGCACGGGAATTCAGCCGTGCGATGAACGACGCGGCAGATGAAAGCGGTGTGCGCGACGTGGCCAAGGGGCTGAAGAGCGCGACCAACCCGATCGGATCGGCGATGGATGGCGTGAAAGAGGCGGCGCGTGATATGACATCAAGCCTCGATCCCACGAAATACGACCCCGACAGCGAGACCGGCAAGCTGGCCGCGGACCGGGCCGAGAAGGCCAAGAAGATCCAGGCCGCCACGGCGCGCGCGGCGGCCGAGCGCAAGGCCCGCGAGGCGCAGGAGGCCCTGGCCAAGGCCGAGGAATACGAGGCCGAGCTGAAGGACGACAAGGGATGAGCCAGACGGATGAGATCGACGACAGCGCTGCCCCGCTGATCGAGCATCTGGCCGAGTTGCGCACGCGGCTCATTCACTGCGTGGTGGGTTTTCTGGTGGGTATGGTGATCTGTTTCACCGTGGCCACGCCGATCTTCAACTTCCTCACCAACCCGCTCTGCCAGGTGCTGGCCGAGAGGGGGCAGGATTGCGACCTGATCTTCATCTCGCCACAGGAAGGTTTCTTCGTGGCGATCAAGGTGTCGTTGCTTGGCGGGTTCCTTCTGGCCTTTCCCTATATCGGCCTGCAGATGTGGCGGTTCGTGGCGCCTGGCCTTTACAAGTCCGAGAAGGGCGCGTTCCTGCCCTTTTTGATCGCCTCACCTTTCATGTTCTTTCTGGGCGCGTCCTTTGCGTTCTACGTGGTCACCCCGCTCGCTTATGATTTCTTCCTGGGCTTCCAGCAATTCGGGGCCGAGGGTGAAGCCGTGGCGGGTGAAGACGGCGCGCCGCTGAGCGTGGTCTTTCAGGGTTCAGCTCAGGAATATCTGAACCTGACGATCAAGTTCATCGTGGCCTTTGGCCTCTGCTTCCAGCTTCCAGTGCTGTTGACCCTGATGGGCAAGGCGGGGCTGGTGAGCGCCGAAGGTTTGGGCAATGTGCGTAAATACGCGGTGGTGGCCATTCTTGTCCTGGCGGCACTGGTGACCCCGCCGGACGTGATCACGCAGGTGATCCTCTTCGTGGTGGTCTACGGGCTTTACGAGGTGTCGATCCAGCTTGTCCGCCGGGTGGAGCGCAAGCGCGAGGCGCAATTGCGCGAGGACGGGTACTACGATGACGAGGAAGAGTTCGACGATCCGCTGATGGATGAGTTCGAACGGGACGACAGCAAGTGAACGAAGACAGCCTGGCACGGATCGCGGCGGCGTTGGACAGGATATCGCCGCCGCCGCTGGCTGCCCCGGATTTCGATGCGGCCCCGGCCTTTGTCTGGCATGTCGAGCCGGACCGGCTGGAGCCGGTGCATCAGATCGCACGCGTGGACCTGGATCTGCTGATCGGGGTGGATCGCTCACGCGACACTTTGCTGGCGAATACACGACAGTTTGCGAAGGGCCTGAGCGCCAACAACGCGTTGCTCTGGGGCGCCCGAGGTATGGGAAAATCCAGCCTAGTCAAGGCAGTGCATGGCGCTGTTCAAGCGGATTGCCCAGCCTTGAAACTGGTCGAGCTGCAACGGGAGGACCTGCCGTCGGTCGGGCGGCTTCTGGCGCATCTGAGGGAGGCGCCTGCGCACAGGTTCATTCTCTTTTGCGATGATCTGTCCTTCAGCCACGATGATCAGCATTACAAAAGCCTCAAGGCGGTGCTGGATGGCGGGATCGAGGGACGGCCTGACAATGTGGTGCTGTACGCCACATCGAACCGGCGCCATCTGATGCCGCGGGATATGATAGAGAACGAACGCTCCACCGCGATCAGCCCGTCGGAGGCGGTCGAGGAGAAAGTATCCCTGTCGGACCGGTTCGGATTGTGGCTGGGTTTTCATCCCTGCAGTCAGGATGAATACCTCTCTATGATCGACGGGTATTGCACGGCCTATGGCGTGCAGACGGAGGCCGCAACGCTGAGGGCAGAGGCCATCGAATGGCAGGCCACGCGCGGCGCGCGCTCAGGCCGGGTGGCATGGCAGTTCTTTGTCGATCTCGCCGGTCGCTCCGGTGTGCGGCTGGAACAAGCAGGCCCGGCAGATCCCTGAGGCAGTTGCACGCAGAGCGGCAGCCTTTCACCCGTCACAGTCCGTATTCATCATGTTTCCTTTGTGACATTAATGAACGCTTCGGTCGATAGAACCGGCGTCGCAGAACGAGGGGCCCCTGCGGGCCCACCCCTCAATCTGCGGGCCGTTCGGCTTCGGCCATGAGCAGATCGGCCTTGTCGAACAGCTTGCCTATTCTTGCCTGACTGGGTGCGGCCGACCGGGTGAGGCGGCAGGGTTGACCCGTCACATTCTTTCCCTTTCCGGTCTGCTTTGGGATGCGCGGTATTTTGATGAGGCTGTTGAAGGACAGGGACCCGAGCAGCGTTTCCAGGTCGACCCCTTGGGGGACATGCATGACCTTCATGTCGACGGTCACATGCTGTTGCCCGCCGCCGGGCAGGATATAAGGTTCCTCGGTCACGGCACGGCGGGTTTTGACGCGGATGTCATCGATATCCAGAAGATCGGCTTGGGTCAGCGGCACCAGTAATATCGAGGTCCCGAATGTTCCCGCGAAGCCGAATTGCGGCATTGCGTCCTGCAGCCTGCGATGCATCGCGGCCAGCAGTTGTTTGGCGAGCGCCGGTCTGCCCCAGCTATGCCGGGCATGGTTTGGCCGCAACCGCAGGATCAGCATGCGCGTATAGGAGGCATCCCCCATCGCGCTGGCGCGGATCCCGCATTCCCGCTGGAACGTCTTTGGCGTCATGAGACCGCTGTCAGGGTCAACGCTGATGGATGCCCGAAGCCGTTTTTCATCTTCAAACTTCATGCGTTCGAGTTCAAGCACGCCGCTGACAATCGGGATCGTGAGCATGTTCAACAGCAAGATCGGCAGCGCCGCCTCGGAAAAAAACCATGTGCGCGAGACCTCGGGCAAGATGGTGGCCCCAAGGAGATGGGCCGAAGCGAGGCCAGCGAGCAACACCATATGGGACGCGGAACGCCTGTCGATCTGGCGCGTTATATGCGCCCAAGTCAGTCCCATGCTCATCGCGATGGTCATGCCCAGCACACCGGCCCACATGCCGACCCCGCCGATGCCCAGACGGGCCGCAGCGGCCACGCCCAGGCAAACCAGCGCCGCCTGCCACCCCAGAAAGGCCCCAGCCAGGGCGATGGGGATGTTTCGAAGGTCGATGATCAGTCCTTCTATCGGCTCGAACGGGCGGTACATCTGAAACACCGCGCCGATGCCGAAACTGAGCCCCAGGAACGCCTGACTGACCCTTGGAAATCGCAGACCGCGCCGCAATTGTGCATAGGCATATCCCAATATGACAATCAGCCCCAGGGAGGCGGTCAGATCCAGGATGCTTGAAATGTCGAGCTTCATACCGTTCCCTCATATGATGAGAGATCAGCCTAGCGGCAGCCACCTAACCAAAAGCTACCAGTTAAAAATCGCCATATTTTCCCTTGAGGCCGTTCTGACCTGCTGCCGGTTCAGTTCGTGGGGATCAAGCGAACCCGATGCCGGAGTTCTTGTGTCTCGAACCGCATCCACTGCATATCTTGGCTGAAGTGAACGGCAAAGGGCCCCCGGCGCGCCTCCCATCCGTCGCCGCGTTGCTCAAGAGGGGCAAAGTATTGTTCCCCGGCTTGGCGGATGATCACGTAATCACAGTCTTTGCTGAACCCGACCTGCCCGCTCAGTCCGGCATCCCTGTATCGAAAGGTTTTCTCGGAAATCGGACATGCCAGGGCCGTTTGAGACGCCAAAGCCAGCCCTGCTACCAATCCGAATTTTGCCAAATGTGCCAACATATCAGAACTCTAGAGCAACAGGTGGCACATTTGAATTGCAAAGCGCCCGGAGTGTTCGCCATTTCATAGTGATCTGGTGTCTCCGAAGGTGGATCAGTTCAGATACGGCGTCGGATCGACCGATTCAAAGCCTTCCCGCACCTCGAAATGAACATAGGCGTTGTCGCCCTCGCGCAGTTGCGCCAGCTTTTGGCCGCGCTTGACCTGATCGCCCTTGTTGACCGCAATCCCGTCTACATTGGCATAGACGGTGAGAACGTTATCGGGATGGCGCACAACGATGATCGGCACGTTGTTGGCATCTTCCGTGATCGCGGCCACTGTGCCGTCCGCGGCCGCGGCAACCGGTGTGCCGGGATCCGATGCGATGTCTATGCCATCGTTGCGCCCCTTGGCGTAGTCACGAATGATGCGCCCCTGTACGGGCAAGGCCATGGCTGCGCCGCTGCTGCGTGACGGTGTGCCGACATCGACGGGCGGCTCCGCTTCGGAGGGGGTGTCGGCCGCTTGCACCTGCTCGTCCGGGAGCGGTGTTGTCGAGCTTGGCGGAGTTGGCGTTGGCGATCCGGATCCCGGCTGCGTCACATCTGCGGCTCCTGCCGCCCCACGGCGCGGCGGCGTTTGCGAGGCCACGGGGATCAGCAGAAACTGCCCTTCCCGAATGGCGAAATCAGATCCCAGACCGTTCCATTCGCCCAGCGAACGTACCGGAACGTTGTAGAGCCGCGCGATGGTAAAGGCGGTCTCGCCGCGTTCCACTTTGTGACGAACAGGCTCCTGTGCGACCGGAGCTGCAGCGGCCGGAGAAGGCTCAAGCGTCGTGGTTTCCACCGGCGTTGTCGCGGGGGCGTTGTCAATCGCATTGCCGGCAAGCGTCGTGATATCGATGGCGCCGGGTGTTCCCGGGGCAGGCTCCGACACGCGGGCGGGCAGGGCCAGAACTTCACCGTCCCGCAGACCGACATCCACATCGATCCCATTAAAGCGGGCGAGGGCCCCGGCATCCACCCCGACCCGGCTTGCCACGTCGGCGACGGTATCCCCCCGGCGCGCGACCGCGACCTGATAGTTGGGGTAGGAAATCACACCGCGTGCGTCCGCCTGCGGTCGCTCCGCCGTGGCCGTGCGGGCCGCCGGGGCGGTGCTGAAGCCGCCGAGATTGCCCCGCAGATCAAAGTCCAGCGGTTCGGTGCATCCCGCAATGGCAAGGCAAGCCGCCAGCAGCGGAACGGTTTTGCGAAGATGGCTCATCACTCGATATCCTCAAGGCGCGTCCCTGTTGACCGGGATCTTGCGCGGTCACGTCTGTCGTCAGCCGTCCTTGCCCAGCCCTTCCAGGAGGGGCACGAACCGCACCGGGCGCAACTCGTCATACGCGTATCCCTCATCGGTCCGTCGGACCCGGATCAGGGTTTGTACCGCATCTGACTGCCCGACCGGCACCACCATGATACCGCCGATTTTCAGTTGCGCCAATAGGGGGCCGGGCGGGTCTTCTGCGGCGGCGGTCACGATGATCCGGTCGAAGGGTGCCTGATCGGGCAGGCCAAAGGAGCCGTCCAGCGTGACAGCCGTGATGTTGACGAGGTCAAGCTGCGAGAAAACGGACCGCGCCTCCCGCACCAGCCGGGCATGCCGGTCGATCGTATAGACCCGGCGGGCCAGTTTGGAGAGGATCGCAGCCTGGTAGCCCGAGCCGGTTCCGACCTCCAGAACCTTGTCGCGTGGTTCGACCTGAAGCGCCTGTGTCATCAGCCCAACCACCGATGGCTGACTGATCGTCTGGCCGCAGGCAATGGGAAGCGGCATATCCTCGTAGGCGCGTTCGGCGAAGAGACCGCGCACGAAGGGGCCGCGATCAATCGCCTCCATCGCGCCGAGCACCCGCGCGTCGGTCACCCCTTTTGACCGGAGCGCAAAGAGAAACTGCATGCGGATCTCGGCGTCGGGATCCGTCATTCGATTGCCCGAAGTGCATCCAGCGCGTCATGGGCGGTCAAGTCGGCACGCATGGGTGTTACCGAGATGTATCCGTCCAGATTGACGGCGGCATCGGTTCCGGGTGCTGTCGGGATATGCTGATTGCCGCCGGTGATCCAAAGAAAGCGGCGCCCGGAGGGGGAGGCGTGCGGTTCTACACCAAAATGCGTTCCACGCCGGAACCCCTGGGCCGCGATGCGCGCGCCCTTGACCTCACCGGCTGGCACCGGCGGGAAGTTTACATTGTAGAACAGGCCGTAATCGGCATCCTCCGTCGGCGTGGCATCAAGGATCTTGCGAATGAGATCCGCACCATGAACGGCGGCCGCCTCGAAAGGGTTCTGGGTCTGAACGTTACGCGGCCCGTAATATTGTGACAGTGCGAGGGCCGGCAGACCCTGAAGGGCGGCCTCCAGCGCGCCTCCCAGGGTGCCGGAGTAAAGGGCGTTTTCAGCCGAATTGTTCCCTCGGTTGACCCCCGACAGGACAAGTTCGGGTGGTGCGTCCTTCATCACATCATGAAGGCCGGCCAGCACGCAATCCGCCGGCGACCCTTCGGCGGCAAAGCGGCGGTCGCCCATCTGTGCAATCATCATCGGATGGGTGTAGCTGATACAATGGGCCACGCCGGATTGTTCAAAGGCCGGGGCGACCGTCCAGACCTCACCCTCGGGTCCGGCGAGCTCTTCCGCAATAGCGGTCAGGACCTTCAATCCGGGCGCGTTGATACCGTCGTCGTTCGTGATGAGAATACGCATAAAGCCTGCCCCTTTTGATCTTGATAGACAAGCGACCGAAGCGGGGCAAGCAAGCCTGCCGCTCCGGATCTAAAATATCCCGGCTGCTGCCAGTGATGTCAGGTCCGCAACCCGATCTCGCTCAGCACCCGCCGTGCTTCGTCCGCGGGAGCGGCGAGGTCGGCCCGTGTCTCCCCGGGAAAAAACCGCGCCCGGATGGCGGTGGGCATCGGAGCGGGGGAGAGGATGTGGATGCGCGGACCGGTTTTGGCGGTTTCGGCCTGCCAGCTGCGCGCGAGCGCGATTTGCGCGGCCTTGGTGGCGCCATAAGGGCCAAAGAACTTCTCACCGGCGCGGGGATCGTCGAAAAAGACGGCCTGTCCGGTTTGGCCCAGAAGAGGCGCGATGAAGGGGATCAGACGGGCCGTGGCATTGCTGTTGACCTCAAGCGATTTCTGCCAGTCCTTGGCATCGATGTGATCGGCGGGGCTGAGAGGGGCGGCATGGACGGCGGTGTGTAGCCAGAGATCGAGGTGTTTCCAGCGATCATGCACCCCCCGGCAGAGTGTTGCCATCGCTGCGGGATCGGTGATGTCCATCGGGGCCAGAGTGGCTTGGCCGCCTGCGGCCTGTATCCGGTCGTCTAGCTCTTCAAGGGCGCCGACCGTGCGGGCCACGGCGATGACATGATGGCTGGGCGCAAGCGCTTCCGCCAGGGCGGCCCCAAGGCCACGCGAAGCGCCGGTGATAAGTGCGGTTTGTGTCATGGGGGCGGGATGTGGGACAGATCGCGGCTCGGGTCAATATGTCAGCGCAACGAAAGTCGGCTGATCCGGCCATGGCGATGGAGTACGATCCCGTCACTGTCGATCCCGGCGACATCCGAACCGGAGAGTCGCATCCCCCGACGTACGCGGCGGACACGCCCGCTGCGCAGGCGCACAAGCGCTGTCAGATCCGTGTTCGCGCCGAACACACCAAGAACGATCGTGCCACTTAAATCGATTTGATCTTCCACGGTGGCAAAACCTGCCACCCGGTCGGAGGTTGCTCCGCCCTTGTCCTGCGATGCCGTGTTCATATCCTGCTCCGAGCCTTGAGTAGGCTCTCTTTGTCTGAATGAGCCAGCGGCCCTAGCACCGGTGGAACTTGGCCGAAAGAGACGACGAAGCGTCAGGCCTCGGGAGCCGCGAGAGAACGCTCATGGACTGGCAAACCGTTGCCGCTGCCGTCTGGAGCACGTTTTTTCGAAGCGCTGTAAGTGCCTTTTGAGCAGCTCGGGCGCCCGCGGCGCGGCGGAATTTGTCTCAAATTCCGCATTGTGGAACGGTTTGACTTCGCGGGGTCCGTTTTCCGTGACGGAAAACGGATCCGTTGGCCAACGGGATCACTCGGCCGCGGGCTTGAGTTCGAAGCCTTTTTCGATCATGTCCGCCGGCTTCACGGGATATTCACCGGAAAAGCAGGCGTCGCAATATTGGGGAGATCCCGTGTCACGCCCCTGTGCCTCGCCCACCGCGCGGTAGAGCCCGTCAAGCGAGATGAATTTGAGGCTGTCCACGGCCAGATGATCCCGCATTTCCTCTTCACTCATTGTCGCGGCCAGCAACTTTTCGCGCTGCGGTGTGTCGACGCCGTAGAAACAAGGCCAGGCCGTCGGGGGGGAGGCGATGCGGAAATGCACCTCCTTGGCGCCTGCATCGAGGATCATCTCCTTGATCTTGCGGGAGGTCGTGCCGCGCACCACCGAATCGTCCACCAAGATGACCCGCTTGCCGCGGATCAGCGCGCGGTTCACGTTCAGTTTCAGCCGGACGCCCATGTTGCGAATCTGCTCCGTCGGCTCGATGAAGGTGCGGCCCATATACTGGTTGCGGATGATCCCCATCGCATAGGGAATGCCGCTTTCCAGCGAATAGCCGATTGCCGCCGGCGTGCCGCTGTCGGGCACCGGACAGACCAGATCGGCTTCGACCGGGCTTTCCTTGGCCAGTTCCCGCCCGATATTTTCGCGCGTTTCATAGACCGACCGCCCGCCCAGGATCGAATCGGGGCGGGAGAAATAGACATGTTCGAAGATGCAGAAACGCGACTTTGCGGGGCGGAAAGGGAAGTGGCTTTCCACGCCCTGATCGTTGATGACCACCATCTCTCCGGGCTCGATTTCGCGGACGAAATCGGCTCCGATGATGTCGAGCGCACAGGTTTCCGAACTCAGCGCCCAGCCATCGCCGATGCGGCCCAGAACCAGCGGGCGCACGCCCAGAGGATCGCGCACGCCGATCAGCTTGGTCCGTGTCATCGCCACGACCGAGAATGCGCCTTCCACTTTGCGCAGCGCTTCCTCCATCCGGTCGGGGATCGATCGGCCCATCGACCGCGCCATCAGGTGGATGATGCATTCGCTGTCGGATGAGCTTTGAAAGATTGACCCGCGCTCGATCAGCTCGCGCCGCAGCGCGTCGGCATTGGTGATGTTGCCATTATGCGCAATCGCCGCGCCGCCCATGGAAAACTCGCCAAAGAAGGGCTGCACGTCACGGATGGCCGTCTGCCCCTTCGAGCCCGCGGTGGAATAGCGCACATGACCGATGGCGAGAGAGCCGGGCAGGGTCTCCATCACCGACTGGCTGGTGAAATTGTCGCGGACATAGCCAAAGCGCCGGGCGGAGTTGAAGCCATGGTCAGGATGATGCGCCACGATACCGCCCGCTTCCTGGCCGCGATGCTGGAGGGCATGCAAGCCAAGAGCGACGAAATTGGCGGCGTCGCTTGCGCCCACAACCCCGAATATACCGCATTCCTCGCGGAGCTTGTCGTCATCGAAAGGGTGTGCGGGGGGCATGAATGGGGACACGAGGGGCAGCTCCGAATCCGTCGTCCTGTTTAACCTCTCCATACGAGCTTCGCGCACGGCTGTCACGAAACTATCACGTTTGTCGCCGTGGGGTCAGCCAGATGGGCCTTGTGCGTTGCCGATGCGCCATCAAGCGCTTCACGTGACATATAGGTTTTAGCGCTGTTGGGCCAAGCCGGCGCAGAGGGACATCGACGATCTGATCGGTGCGAGGATCGCAAGGACCGGGCTGGTTTATTGACCGCAGACGCCGACAAGCTCTTCGTACTGGCGGGTGATCCAGCCAAGCGCCTCGGTCGGGTTCTGCGCCTCGATCTGGGCGGTAAAGCGGTCGAAGACCTGAGCGGAGCGGCTTTCATCGACGATTGTAAAGCTTTGGCCGGTGATGACGGTGTCATAGACGAAAAAGGCAATCGCGATCAAAAGGATCCCGCGCGCCACGCCAAACAGAAAGCCTAGCCCCTGGTCGATGCCGCCAAGGGCGGAACGCTGAACAAGGGACGAGAAAAGCGGGGTGAAGAACGACACCACGATCAGGGCAAGCGCAAAGACTGCGGCGAAGGCGGCAATGATGCCAAGCTCACAGCTTTCGGCGATGAACTCTCCGATAACGGGGATTTCCTTGACCAGCGGTTCGACCTGAGGCGCGAATATAAATCCAAGGACGGCTGCCGCGATCCAGCCGGCAATCGCCATGGCTTCGCGCACCAGCCCCCGCGCATAGGCAAGAAGCGCCGACAGAACGATGATTACGGCGACAATGCCGTCAATGATGGTGAAGCCTTCCATACGTCCCTGCCTGTCTTGCTGACGCCTGTTACCCTGCGCCGAATGTCTCACCCACGAAACCCGTCAGATCTGCGGGCCGGGTCAATGTCAGGCCGCCCCCCACAGCGCTGCCTGAACCTGCCTTTCCGCCTGCCGGAGCAATGGCTGCCGTGAAACCAAGTTTTTGCGCCTCTTTCAACCTGTTTTCGGTTTGAGGCGCCGGGCGCAGGGCGCCGGACAGGCTGATTTCACCGAAAACCACCGTATCCGCGGGCAAAGCCACGTCTTCACGCGCGCTCAGCAGGGCTGCCGCGACAGCAAGGTCGGCGGCCGGTTCCGAGATTTTCATGCCGCCTGCCACGTTGAGATAGACGTCGAGACCGGCAAAGGGGATACCGCAACGCGCTTCGAGCACAGCGAGGATCATGGCAAGCCGTCCCCCATCCCAGCCGACGACGGTGCGACGGGGCTGGCTGTGTGGGGTCGGGGCGACGAGGGCCTGAAGTTCCACCAAAACCGGGCGTGTGCCTTCAATACCCGCGAAAACGACCGATCCCGCGCTGGGCGCTCCCCGCTCCGACAGAAAAAGCGCGGACGGGTTGAGCACCTCGGACAGACCCCCGCCAGTCATTTCGAACACGCCGATTTCATCCGCGGGTCCGAACCTGTTCTTCACGGCCCTCAGGATCCGGAACTGATGTCCCCGCTCGCCTTCGAAGTAGAGAACGGTGTCGACCATATGTTCGACGACCCTTGGCCCGGCAATCTGGCCTTCTTTGGTCACATGGCCCACCATGATGACCGATATGCCCCGGCGCTTGGCAAAATTCGTCAGCTCGTGGGCCGCCGCCCGCACCTGGCTGACCGAACCGGGGGCACTATCGACATTGTCCGCCCACATGGTCTGGATCGAATCGATTATGGCAAGCTGCGGCCTTTCGGCCTCCAGCGTCGTCAGGATGTCCCGCAAGTTGGTCTCGGCTGCAAGCCTGACAGGCGCGTCGGCCAGATCCAGACGCTGGGCGCGCATCCGCACCTGGGCGGAAGCTTCTTCACCGGAGACATAGACGGTCTTGAGCCCGGAGCGTGCGAATTTCGCGGCGGCTTGCAGGAGCAGGGTGGATTTTCCAATACCGGGATCGCCGCCGACCAGGATGGCGGAGGCCGGGACCAGGCCACCGCCCAGAACGCGATCGAGCTCCCCCAAGCCCGAGACGGTCCGGGGGGGTGGCGTTTCCTCAACCGCAAGATCGGTCAGGGGCACTGCACTGCCGCGCCGGGCGCCCAGCGACTTGGAGGCGGGTCCGGACGCAAGCGGCGCATCCTCACTGATCGTATTCCAGGCCCCGCAACCTTCGCAGCGCCCGGACCACTTGGAAAAGCTTGCCCCGCATTCGGAGCACGAAAAGGTCTTGGATTTTGCCATGTACCGCTTGTGGCGCAAGGGGCAAAGGCGCGCAAGCGCTCTTAGCCCGGCGCGCGCCGGGCCAGCAGCGCCACGATCCTGTCGTCATCGGCAAAGGGATCCCCCTCGTCAGGAGCGGTCTGAATGGGGTCGGGCGCGTGCGAGGCCGAGACCGCGCCCACATCGTCCGTCTCCTCGGTTTGCGGCTGATCCAGCAGGTCCGGCAGCACGTCAATCAACTCTTCCCGAAGGCGTTGGAGTTGGGATTGCGCGACATCCTCCTCCAGACTGACCCGGTGATGCCAGCGTTGCATTTCCGAGGCGATGTCCTTTGCTTCCTGCAATTGCGCCTCGAAGGCGTCCAACTCGTGCTGACGCTGGATCAGGAAATCCCGCGCACGGGCCACATTCTGCGTCGAATAGATATCGGCCAGCTCCCGCGATACGTGGCTCATTTGCGCAGCCACTTCGAGAACCGCGGGTTCCAGACTGTCGAGATCGGGGTGATTGCGCAAAAACGTCAGCCGCTCACGGATCGAGTCGAATTCCGAAGACAGTGTGAACGTGCTGTTGCGGTCCTGCGCGTGTGCCCGCGCATAAGCCGCTGTGACATCGTGCATGCCGATCTGAAAGGAGCGGTGCGATGTTTCAAGCGCCATAATGCGGGCATTCGACGGCAGAAAGGCGCAGAGCCCGACCAGAAAGGCCGTCAACGCCAGTTGAATTGCGATCCCTGCATTCGGAAACAGCGTGTCGCCAAAGCTCAGCGGCAGATTGAGCCATGGCAGAAAACCAGAAGCCGACGCGACGCTCGCTAAGACGAGGCCGACTGCAGCACTGCCGAAGAGCCAGAAAGCGAGGCGTTGCAACACCAATTGCGCGACCTGCAAGGTCGCGTGCAGCGCATCGGACATGAAAACCCCCAGAACTAACTTTTCACACCAATAATCCAGAGCTTAGCCGGTGCTTTGAATTTTGCCTAAGAGAAAGTTTCACTGAAACGCGTTCATGACCAATGATTGTTTGTGCGGGCCATTGTTGCGGCACCGTGTTCAATCCTCGGCGCGATTTGGGCGGGTGAGATATCCCAGTGCCAGGGAGGCGACGATGCAGATTGAAAACAGATAGAGGCCCCAAGCGGTTTCGACCCGACCAACACCGATCCCCTTGGCGATCGTGATATAGAGCGCGATCAGGAAGATGTCGGCCATCGCGAGCTTGCCCATCAGATCCAATGCGGGTTTGAGCCGGTCGCTCATCAGCCCCCATTGCACAAGCGCCAGTCCTGCGGTTTTCAGCATGGGGGCCACAAGCGCAAAGAACGTCACCAGAAGGGCCAGAAAAACGTCAGATCCCCAAAGCGCCTGCAGACCGGTGATGACGGAAATCTCGCTGAGGCCGAAAAGCGGCAGCAGACCGGCCCGCAGGAGCGGTGCAAACCAGGCTATGGGATAAAGGATCAGCAAGGACAGAGTGGCAAGGCGGAGGAGCATGGGACGGTGTCTCTCTGACTGTGTCGGCAACGGGGAGGTATCGGGGACCGTGTCGGCATTGAAATGCCGGATTTTGTGGCAATATCAATCGGAGGGGACAAAAGTGAAGCCGGTCCCGCACCGCGTCTTGGCGTTAAGGGCTGCGGAACCTGTCTGTAGAACGTACTTTTTTCTTGTTTTTACTGTGCTTTTGATTGGTCTGCGCAAGCTTGGCTGATCATTGCCGTTCAACAGGTTCAAGGTTCTAGATCACCTCTCCTCGCTCACTTCCTTGCCACGCATGAAGCGTCCCGGACAAGGCGATTATTGTCCCGTGAGCCGTGGATTAACACAGCATTAAGACCTCCCGCACGCTCTTCTTTGGCCGGTTTTGCACCGCCATAATCTGAAGACAGGGCGGCGATCGCACCTTTCGCTGATCGTCTTCCGCAAAGCGTTGGCGTGGCATGTCCTGCCGGGACCTGTCGCACTTTGAACGGAGAAAACAGGGATGGAAATCTTCGAAACAACCCTGCGCGATGGTGAACAACAGGCCTATCTGCATTTGATGGCCCAGCAGAAGGAGGCGCTTGCCATCGCGCTTGAGCAGTTGGGCGTCGACATTATAGATGCGGGCTTTCCCGCTGCATCGGCTGTGGACCTTGACGGGGTCCGGCGCATCGCGCGGGCAACAGAGCAGGTGCAACTCAGCGTGCTCTGTCGACCCGTCACCCGGGACATCCGGATGGCACATGACGCGGTGGGTGCGGCTGCTGCCCGGTCGCGGATCGCGACCTCGGCCCGGCCCTTTGACCTTTTGGCGCGCGGCCCTGCTGAGCGCAGCGCGGGTTTTCGCAAGACGCGAGACCGCTCTCGCCGACTGATGCAGGAGGCGCGGTCCTGGTTTCCGCGGGCGCAATATTATCTGATTTGCGCCGGTGACCGTGATCCGTCCTTTTTGGTGGACCTGGCCGCCGACGTCGCGGCGGCAGGCGCGACGCATGTGGTGATCGCCGATACGCTCAGCACGATGGAACCTGGCAGCTTCGGTGCCCTGGTCAAACAGATCCGCGGGGCGCTGCCGCCGGACGTCATCGTAGGCGTGCATTGTCATAACCAGCTTGGTTTGAGCCTCATGAACTCGGTCGCCGGTATCCGCGCGGGCGCACAGCAGGTCGAAGTGACGATCGGCAATACAGGGGACGGGGGTGGCAATGCAGCGCTGGAACAGGTTCTGGCCTACGCGCATTTCTTCGGTGGGGATGATCCCGACTTTGCCAATGGCTGCAAGATGTCCCGGCTCAATGACGTGATCGAGATGTTTCTGGCCTATAGCGGCCTGACCCTGTCCCCCAACAAGGCTTTGATCGGCGAGATCAGCTTTCTGGTCGAAACCGGCATTCATCAGTCGATCCCGGATCACGTCAAGCAGCGTGTGTTTCAGCCAAAGGTGATCGGTCGGGCCACGCGCAACGTCATCGGGCGGCATAGCGGGCGCGCCGGCATCGCGGATCAGTTGGACCGGCTCAGGATCGATCCGGCACGGATTGATCAGGGCGCACTTTACCGGGAAGTGATGAAAGCCGCGGAACAAACGGGCCTTGTCGCAGAGGCAGAGTTTCGGCGGATCGCGGCGCAGGTCATGCGCAAGGAGTTCTGTGATGCGCGGTGATGAGATCCTCGCCTGCGTCGGATGCTGCCGAACGGGCGCTTGCCGACGGCAAACGCACATTATGGAGGAGGAAGGCGTATCAGTGTCGGCAGGTGTGCCAGGACGCGAACCGATATCCCGCAATAGAGGGGCTGGCGCGAAACGGATGGATGACGCCGAAGCCTTTGAGGAGGTGCCCGGGACGATCTCCATCCCGCAGGAGATGCCGGAGGACTGGCGCGTCGCCCAATCTCTTCTCACGTTACGAGCGCAGGTTGACGCGGCCTGCCCGAACCGCAATCGCGACAGTGACGGCACGATCGGAGATGCCGCGCATTGTCCCGGTCCTTCGGATCATTGCCCCAATATCAGGCATGACGGTGTTGGGATCGTGACGGCGCTGGATCTGACCCATGATCCTGAGGTCGGATGCGACATGGGTCGCTTGATGGCGGCGCTGGTCGCCGCACGGGACCGGCGGATCAAGTACCTGATCTATGATCGGAGGATCGTGAGTTCCTATCCGGTAGACGATCAGCCGGCCTGGATTTGGCGGCCTTATTCGGGATCCAATCCGCATGCGCGGCACGCCCATATCTCTGTTCTGGCAGAGGTTGCGCTTTTCGACGATGATGCTCTTTGGTCGATCGGCGCCCTGGGCCTGTCCCGTAGCCACGTGCGCCCCGGAATTTGATACAAATTCCGAGCCGGACCATCCAAGGATGGTCCGGCTCGTTTTCCGTGACGGAAAACGGCGCCCGGTGATCAGCGGACCGCTTCGATCGGTCCGTCCGCCCGGCCATTGATGAATTGCTCCAGATAGGGATCGCCCGACGTATCCATTTCAGAGACAGGTCCGGTCCATTGGATCACGCCATCATGCAGCATCGCGACGGTGTCGGCGATGGCCCTTACGCTGGACATGTCATGGGTGATGGTCATCGCCGTTGCGCCCATTTCCACGACAATCTCGCGGATCAGGTCGTTAATCACACCTGACATGATTGGATCCAGACCGGTTGTCGGCTCATCAAAGAAGATGATTTCGGGCTCGGCCGCGATGGCCCGGGCGAGCCCCACGCGCTTTTGCATTCCGCCCGAAAGCTCGGCCGGGAGCCTGTCTGCGACATCGGCTTTGAGCCCCACGCGCCGCAGCTTTTCCACAGCAATCTGACGCGCCTCCTCCGGCGGGCGCTTGAGCGTGCCGCGCAGAAGTCGGAACGCCACGTTTTGCCAGACCGGCAGGCTGTCAAACAGCGCTCCGCCCTGAAAGAGCATGCCAAAACGCGCGAGAAAGGCATCTCTGTCCCCGGTCCCGGCCTTTGTGCCATCCACGAATATTTGCCCCGCATCCGGCTCCACAAGGCCAAGAATGCACTTCAATGCCACGGACTTTCCGGTGCCCGAGCCCCCGATGATCACCATCGACGTGCCCTTGCCGATCTCAAGATCAAGACCGCGGAGCACATGGTTGTCTCCAAAGGATTTCTTGACGTTCTCCATTCGGATCATATCGAGAAGAACACCCCCGTGAGCAGAAAGTTCGCCGCGAGGATCAAAACGGCGGCCGCCTCAACGGAAGACTTCGTCGCGCGTCCGACCCCTTGCGCACCACGCCCGGAATGCATGCCGTAGTAACACCCCATCGTGGTCGCGATGACACCGAAGACCGCGCCTTTTACAAGGCTTGAGATAATGTCCCGCATTTCCAGGAAATCGACCGTGTTCTTGAGATAGGCAGCCGCATTGAACCCCAGGTTCTGGGTGGCGACCGCGTAGCCGCCAAAGATGCCGATGATGTCGCCGACGCCGACCAGAAGGGGGACGGTGATCAACCCGGCCAGCACACGCGGCGCTGTGAGGTATTTCATCGGGTTGGTGGAGAGCGTGACCAGGGCGTCGATCTGCTCGGTCACCTTCATCGTCGCAATCTCAGCCGCGATGGAGGAGGTGACACGGGCGGCGATCATCAGGCCGACGAGCACAGGACCCAATTCGCGCACCATGCCTATGGCCACGATCTGAGGCACCACCGCTTCGGCATTGAAACGCGCGCCACCCGCGTAGATCTGCAATGCCAACGCGCCGCCCGTGAAGATCGCGGTCAGCCCGACAACGGGCAGTGACAGCCAGCCCACGTTCATCAGCGCCTGAAAGAGCTCACGCGGATAAAGCGGCGGGCGCAGCATGTGGCTGAACGCCTCCAGCAGGAATAGCGTCACGCGACCCACCGCAGCTGTCCAGGCGAGCGTCTGGCGCCCCAAAGCTCCCAAGGCGCGCATCAGATGACCTGCCGCTCGTATCGCGCGCCCAGCGAGGTGAGAATTTCGTACCCGATAGTGCCTGCCGCCTCTGCCAGATCGTCCACGCCTTGCCTTGGGCCCAGGATGGTCAGCGCGTCCGGCTCGTCATGCAGGGCGGTGATATCGACGGTGATCAGATCCATCGACACACGTCCGACAATGGGGCAGGGCGTGGCGCCGGAATAAACGACACCGGTCGTGCCCATCGCACGGATCAGACCATCGGCATAGCCCGCCGATACCGTCGCTATACGGCTGAGCCGCGTGGCTTTCCAGCTATTGCCGTAGCCCACCGTCTCTCCCGGCGCGATGTCGCGCACCTGGATGATCGGCAGGTCCAGCCTGACCACGGGCAGCGCGTCGGTATAGGGCAGCCCGCCATAAAGCCCGATCCCCGGTCGGGTCAGATCGAAATGATAGTCCGCGCCCAGAAGGATCCCGCCTGTCGCCGCCAGAGAGAGTGGCGTGTCGAGCCCGTCGGTCATCTCGCGAAAAGTCTTGAGCTGAAACGCGTTCATGGGATGGTCCGGCTCGTCCGCGCAAGCAAGATGCGACATGATCAGAACGGGGTTCTGGGTAAGGGCCAGGTCCCGCAACGCCGCCCATTCGCCGCCCTCCATACCCAGCCGGTTCATGCCGGTATCAAGCTGCACCCCGAACGGGTGATGTGGCAGGGCTTCCACTTGGCGCAGCATCTGATCGACCGAATTCAGCATCGGGGTCAATTCGTGGCTGCGGATCAGTTCGGTATCGCCGTCCATGTGGCCGGAGAACAGGCAGATCACCGGTCCGGGACCCAGCATTCGGCGCAGGGCGGCGCCTTCCTCTGCCACGGCGACAAAGAATTGCCGCGCGCCCGCCTTGGCCAGGGCCTTGGCCACAAGGCCCGCGCCCAGCCCATAGCCATCGGCCTTGACCACCGCCGCGGTGTCGCAGGCGGTGTGTGCATCAAGCGCCCGCCAGTTGGCGACGAGCGAGTCGATGTCGATGGTCAGTCGCGCGGTGCTCATTGGCCTCTTTGATGACAGGAAGCAGGGTCCGGTCAAGGCCTGTCGCAAGCCAGGGGGCGCAACGTCAAGGGCTATCGAAATAAATCCGGTTGCGTTGCCAGATTTCCTCACCAATCAGGCAATTGTAGTCAGCCGGCGCGGTCATCTGGGCCGGCACGATCCGGGGCGGAAGGCCCGCGATTTCCAGAACCAGCTTGCGGCGCACCGCATCGGCGAACTGGTCCCAGTCGAGAACCGGGATCATGAAGGCGCCAGGGCCGCCGATCACGCAATTCTGGTAGTAGAGATCCAGATCCTCGATCCCCCAGACGCTGCTGAGCGCATCCTGTGTCATCAAGGGCAGCCCGTTGATGATGATGCCTTTGGAGAGCACATGTTCACGCGCATGCAGGACCGGTCGGCCCTGGTTGTTGGGTCCATCGCCCGACACGTCGATGACGCGGCGCAGCCCTTCAAAGTGGTTTCGCTCAAGATCTTCGGCCGCATACATCAGCGCGTCCGAGATCGAGGTGCGCCGCATTCCGTCGGCGAAATGTGACGTGATCCGGGACGCCACGCGCGCGGCATCTTCCGGCGTGGCAACCTTGGTCCAGGGTACGATGACCTGCTGAGAATAGGCCCCGGCCCATTCGACATAGGTGATGGCGATATTGCCGATCAGCCCGTTTTGAATGGCCGCCATGACTTCGCTGCTTTGCAGCGCTTCGGCATAGCCGCGGCGCTGGATTTCCAGCTCATCCGGAGACATGGAGCGGGAGACGTCGACCGCGAGGAACAGTTCAACGTCCACTTCCTCCGCCACAACACGCAAGGGAGCGAGAAGCAGCAGCAAAACGATGAAAATGTGCATGCTGTCAGTCGGCCAGATTGGCGGGCCGCTGTCTACTCACATTTGTGTCGGGGGCGGGATATTGGCCGTTAAAACTCGCGATCTTCGCCCTGTTGCCAAGGTTTTACAAGATTGCCGAAACGGGTGAAGCGACCTTCGAAGCTCAGCTCGACCGTGCCGATGGGGCCGTGACGCTGCTTGCCGATGATCACCTCGGCCTTGCCGTGCAGCTTTTCCATTCGGTCCTGCCAGACGGCCATTTCTTCGAGCTTGTCGTCAGAGGGTTTTTCACGCTCGGCATAGTATTCCTCGCGAAAGACGAACATCACCACGTCCGCATCCTGTTCGATGGAGCCCGATTCCCGCAGATCGCTAAGCTGGGGCCGCTTGTCGTCACGCGATTCGACCTGACGGGAGAGCTGTGAAAGCGCGATGACGGGGATATCGAGCTCCTTGGCGATGGCCTTGAGGCCCTGGGTGATCTCGGAGACCTCGTTCACACGGCTGTCCTTGGCAGAGGCGGGGCGGACAAGTTGAAGATAGTCCACGATCAGAACGTCGAGCCCATGGGTCCGTTTCAGGCGCCGCGCCCGGGCGGCGAGTTGCGAGATGGGCAGCGCGGGCGTGTCGTCGATATAAAGCGGGCAGGCTTCCAGCGTCTTGGCGGCCTCGACGAAACGGCGGAACTCGCCTTCGGTCATGTCACCGCGGCGGATCTGTTCGCTGGGCACTTCGGAGGCTTCGGAAAGAACCCGGGCGGCGAGCTGCTCGGCGCTCATCTCCAGCGAGTAAAAGCCCACGACCCCGCCATCCACAGCGCCTTCGCTGCCATCGGGCAGGGCGCCACGGCGATAGGCCTTGGCGATGTTGAAGGCGATATTGGTGGCCAGGGAGGTCTTGCCCATCGACGGACGGCCGGCGAGGATCAGAAGGTCGGAGCGGTGAAGCCCGCCGAGCTTCTTGTCCATGTCGATCAGGCCGGTCGACACACCGGCCAGGCCGCCATCGCGCTGATAGGCGGCATTCGCGACATTAACAGCGTCTGTTACTGCCTTGAGGAAGCTCTGAAAACCGCTTTCCGTCTGGCCTTGCTCGCTGAGCTTGTAGAGCTTTTGTTCCGCCTCCACGATCTGTTCACGCGGCTCGCTGTCGACCTCGACCTTAGCGGCGCGGGCAGAGATATCGCGGCCCAGTCCGATCAATTCACGCCGCACAGCCAGATCATAGATCATCTGGGCATAGTCGCGCACGGCGAAAGCGCTGATCGCGGCGCCTGCGAGGCGGGCCAGATAGGCTGGTCCGCCCAGTTCTTTCAGTCCCTCGTCATCTTCCATGAACGCTTTGAGCGTCACCGGTGAGGCCAAAGCGTTCTTGTGGATCCGGCTGGCGGCAATGTCGTAGATACGCGCATGAACCGGATCGTAGAAATGCTCGGCCCGGATGATGCTGGCGATCCGGTCGTAGACGTCATTGTTGGTCAGGATCGCGCCCAGAAGCTGTTGTTCGGCTTCGATCGAGTGGGGCATGGCGTCCGCGCTGGCCTCGGCCTCAAGCCGTGCGGTGTCGATATTCGCGATCTCGTTCATGCCTTGCCCCATACTGCCCATTTTGCCCGTTCCACCGGTTCTAGAGAGGGCCGAGCGTGATTTCTATCTGGAAATCTCTGTGGACGGCGCCTTGGATATCCCTGTGGATAAGGGAGCCTTTATGGCAGATAAGGTATCAGGTTTCATTTTCGGGGCAAGATGTGGATCGCATGCGCGATTCGCCTCGGCAGAGATCCACAACTTATCCCCCGCCGTCAGGCAAGACCGGACTGGCGCGCCTCCTGCCAGGCGCGGGGGGCGTTGAGGAAGGATTCGACCTCGATCAGCGTCTGTTCGTCAAATCGGCCAGACGTCTTGGCCTCGGCCAGAACATCCCACCAGGTGCAGAGCGCGTGCAGGGTAACGCCGTGATCGGAGAGCGTCTTTTCCGTCTCCGGAAAAATGCCGTAGGAGAAGAGCACCGCGGTATGCCCGCAGGTTGCCCCGGTCTCGCGAATGGCATCGACAAAGCTGAGCTTGGAGCCGCCATCGGTGGTCAGATCCTCGACCAGCAGGACGCTTTGACCTTCCGACATCGCCCCTTCGATCCGTGCGTTCCGGCCATAGCCCTTGGGCTTTTTTCGCACATAGGTCATCGGCAGCGCCATCCGCTCCGCGACAAGGGCTGCAAAGGGGATACCCGCCGTTTCTCCGCCCGCGATATTGTCGAACGCTTCGAGCCCCGCATCGCGCATCACCGTGACGGTCAGAAAATCCATCAGCGTAGAGCGGATGCGCGGAAACGAGATCAGCTTGCGACAGTCGATATAAGTCGGAGAGGGCAGGCCGGAGGCCAGCGTAAACGGATCATCGGCGTTCAGGTGAACGGCTTCGATATCCAACAACATCTTGGCTGTCAGGCGCGCGATTTCGTCCTTGGGCGGGTAGCTGCTGGGGATCATGGGGTCTTTCCTGGTTGAGGCTGTGCTGGCCGGTCTCTCCCTTGATCAGGGTGCGACATGCCATGTCAAATCGAAACCGGGGTCGAAAACGGTGACCGGTCCGTCAGCCGTTTCGATACGCGTGGGATAGTCGACGGTCGAGCCCTTGCTCAGTGTAATCGTGTCGCTGTTCACGGGCAGTCTGTAAAAGGCGGCTCCGTTTTGGGCGGCAAAGGCGTCAAGGTGATCCAGGGCGCCTTCGGTCTCGAAGACATGGGCGAGAATGGACATCGTATTCGTCGCCGTAAAGCACCCCGCGCAGCCACAGGCATTTTCCTTCAGGGCGTCCGTATGCGGCGCGCTGTCGGTGCCCAGGAAGAAGGCTGCCTCCCCGGATGTCGCGGCTTCGACCAGCGCCTTGCGATGGTCCTCCCGCTTTGCGACCGGCAGGCAGTAATAGTGCGGTTTGATCCCACCCACGAGGATATGGTTACGGTTGATGACCAGGTGGTGCGTGGTGATGGTGGCTCCCAGATCCGGGCTTGCGGCGTCACGGACATAGGCGACCGCGCCAGACGTCGTGATGTGTTCCATCACAACCCGGAGCCCCGGTGTGGCTCGGCGCATCGGGTCGAGCACGCGGTCGATGAAGACCGCTTCGCGATCAAAGATGTCGACGTCTGGATCGGTGACTTCCCCGTGTGTGCAAAGCGGAAGACCGATCTCTGCCATGCGTTCAAGCACCGCCCGAACCTTGTCGAAATCCCGCACCCCGCTTGCTGAATTGGTCGTTGCCCCGGCGGGATAGAGTTTCACCGCGTGCACGACCCCGTCGGCGGCAGCCCTCGCAACGTCATCGGGATCGGTATCTTCCGTCAGGTAAAGCGTCATCAGCGGCTCAAAGGACATTCCGGCGGGCAGGGCCGCACGGATCCGCTCCCGATAGGTTTCGGCGTCTGCCTTGGTCACAACGGGGGGCACCAGGTTGGGCATGATGATGGCGCGGGCGAAATGGCGGGCGGTTTCAGGCAAAACCGCCTTGAGCATGTCTCCGTCGCGCAGATGCAGATGCCAGTCGTCCGGCCGGGTCAACGTCACTGTGTTGGTCATAAAGGCGGGCTAGCACAGCGCGCCGCGCGCCGCCAGAGCCTCGTCAGCCGATCCGTGCGCTTGTCTCGCCGTCCTCACTCTCATGCGTGTCTGCGTCCGGCGCCTCTGCCGGGGCTTCGAGTGCGACAAGGCGGCGGCGGAAACGGGGTGCTTTCATCCGGCTGGTGACGTTCCGGCAGAGCATTTTCGTTAGCTCCGGTCGCTCTTCGGCCTCGAGCCGAGCCAGCAGATTGCGAAGGTAGGGCGGATAGTCCCGCCTAGCACGATACATCTGCCCAAAGCCGTCCGCATCGAATTTCCCAAGCCCGGCCTGGGCGAGGATGCGGTAAAGCAGCTTCATTTCCATCAGGTCGGTCTGCAGCGCCGCCCCCATATGAGGCATGCGGAGCAAGTCGACATTCGAGCGGTGGAAGAGCGCCGCATGCATCGCATCAAGTGGCTGCATCGGATCATAGAACACAAAGGCATGGTCCGCTCCGTCCAGCATCTCGGGCGCGAAACCATAGCGGTCCGTGAACGACGTGCGGCGCATGTGGTCAAACCGGTCGTCCCACCCGGCGATCCGGGGATCCAGCGTGGCCTGGGGCTGCACGGCGATGACCGTGGCACCGGGGGCGGCAATGGAAAAGGCGCAGGCCGCATAGCCGCAGGGGCCAGCGCCGTAAAAGACAACGCGATCGAAATCCTCAAAGAACGCGTCATCGATCAACCGGTCAAAGAACTCGTAGATCATCGGATCGCGGAACCACGTATCGCCATCGGAGACGATGCAAAGATGAGACCAGCCCAGAGCGCGCAGCAGGTCAAAGCCGAGTGGTTGGCCCATATCCGACAGGACCTGAATGCCCTGCATCGATTCGAAGGTGACGATCAGCGTGCTGCGATCATCGATGAAGGTCGCAAAATGCTTGTCGCCAAGCGGCTGATAGGTGCCGTGTTCGTCGGCGATTTCGGCCATTTTCGTGCGCCAGGCCTCGGGGTCGAGACCGGCGAGGGATATGTCGAAACTGTGTGGTGCGTCCTGCATGCGTGGCTCTCTCATCGTCCTGCCAAGACTGAACTGGCCTTGAATATAGCTGCGTATCTGCCAATTGCGGCAAGTTTTGGCAAAACTTGTGCGGTATTCGAGACTAATCTGAGGCGGAGGCGCGCGCGGCGCGTCCATAGGCAAAAATCCTCTTAGCCTCGGTCGGGTCGAGCGGGCGGGAAGAGGGGGTCATCAGAAGTCTTCCAAACAAGGAGCGATTGGGTTCGTCCTGCATCAGGGTTTCGAATTCGGTCAGTCGCCACGCGACGGCTGCTTTATGCAAACGCTGCAATTCGGCGTCCCGCCCAAGCTCAGCGCGCACCTTTTCAGCGCGCGCGGCAAAGCGCAGGATCGTCTTGTCTTCACAGGTGTTGAAGTTCCGCTCCACCCAATAATCAAGTCCCAGACGGTCCTGCGCATGAACGGCGCGCCCCCGCGACGCCTTGAGCACGTAGCTTTGCATCGCGCCCAGCGGGTAATGGTTCAGCTGGACCAGATCGTGATTTGATCGCCCGAAATCCGAAAAGATCCGCTTTGTCTTGAAGGGTTCGGCCAGTGGACGGCCGCTGCCGTCATACCAATGTGACAGGGGCAATCTGGACCGGTCCGGTTGGCGGGGGCGATGGACCCCCAGTTTGGCGTAGGTCCCGTCGTTGCGATAAAGCGTTTTGAAAAACGATGCGCGCCACGGCCAGGTGAGTGTGCGCGGCGCGCAACGGGTAAACTGCCCTGTGATCGGCGCGTCGACATAGTCAACCACACCGGCATTGCCGAAAAGCCGCCAGGTCAGCGTGATGGCCGTTGCCCGCGGCAGGGCGGCGTAAAGATCGGCCAGGGTGCCCGCGCCGACATGAATGTTCACGAACTCGTCGATATCTACCGTCAAAAGCCAATCGGCCTGGGCGACAGCGTCTGTTCTGTCGGCTGTTTTGAGCGCCGTGAATTGTATCCCGCGCTCGTGATAGGGGCCGTCATTGCGGATATGGGTCAGATGGCCCATCGCGGCCAACCGGTCAAGCATCAGGTCAGTGCCGTCGGCGCAGTCATTCGAAAAGACCAGGAAATCGTCAAACCCGCAGGTGATATGATGCGCCAGCCAGTCGAGCAGGAACGCTCCCTCGTTGCGCAGGGTCAGCACGGCCAGTGTGCGCATCAACTCTCCATGTCGAGCGCAAGCGCATAGGCGACACGCTCGGCCTCGGTCAATTTGATCTTCAGTGCCTGCTGGTAAAGATCCTCGAATTCCGGCCTGCCGTGAAGTTCTGCCGCCTTTGCGCGGTGCCAGTCCAAACCGGCGGCATGAAGCTGCTGCAAGGCTTCATCCTGCATAAGCTTGTCATATTCGATTTGCAGGCGGGGGATATTTCGCTTGATCGTGATGTCGCGCACATCGGACCAGTCCATCCTGATCCAGTAATTCAGCCCGATAGAGCGATCGACATGCAAAGCCCGTCCACGCTGGCGTTTGATCAGGAAGCTCTCGGCACTTCGCAGGGCGTAATGGTTAAGCTGGATCAGATCGTAGCCGATAGACCTCATGGAGCTGCGCCATCCCTTCTTGGCCATCTCCTCGGTGATGTCGCGGCCGGAGCCGTTGACCCAGCGCACCTTGTCCGCTTGATCGTCGATCAGTTGATTGGGCCGGTGGCAGCTGAGCTTACGGTAAGCCCCGATATTGCGTGACATGGTCTTGAACCCCCAAACCGTATGCGGCTTGGGGCAGAATTTCGGCGCGCAGGTATCGAACTGGTCGATCACAAACCGGTCGTCCAGCCGGGTCACACCGTTATGTCCGAAAAGCCGCCAGGTCATCGCGACATTGGTCGCCTCGGGCACCCGCGCGCGGAAATCATCCAGCGTTCCGTTTCCGCAGCGCACGTTGATGAATTCGTCGACGTCGATGTGGATGACCCAATCGGCCTTACGGATCACGGGTTGTTTGAGGGCGTTGTTCAGCGCGTGCTGTTGCGGCGACTTCCCTTTCCATCCCGAATTGTCGCGATGGGTCACGATACCCATGTCAGACAGCCGGTTCAGGATCCGGTCCGTTCCGTCGCTGCAATCGTTGGTGTAGATCAGGAAGTGGTCGACGCCGATGGCGCGATGATACGCGATCCATTCCAGGATATAGGGTGCCTCATCCTTCATGCAGCCGACGATCACGGTACCGGACGATCCGTCGGGCAGACCGCGTGCCGCGCGCGCGGTGTAGGCGGCGGCCAGCGCCTCTTCGTTCACCGCGCCCATGCGGTTGTGGGGCGCAAAGGGGGATCGGCGCAGCTTGCGATAATTTCGCAGCGCCAAAGGTGGCATGACCGTTTTGGCCGCATCACTGGGTTCAGGCAGGTCTTTTGCGTCTTTGGCGACCCGCGCCGCCCGTTTGGCCTCTCGCGCGGCTTTGTCGATGCGGAACATGAAGGCCAGCAGATATTGCGATGCACGAAAGCCCCGACCCGGATCGGCCTCACGCCAGGCAGGGCGGGGGGCGGGCGCTTGCAGATCCGCGCTTGAAAGAGCGGGCTGGTTTGGCAGCAAAGCGGGAAGATGCGCGGAGAAATGGTCGGACACCGGGAAAAGCGCGCCCGGATCGAGCGCGGGGCCATCAATGGCGATCTCACGCAGAAGGGTATTCCACAAAACCGGTTCGACCCGCTTCTTGCCGGAGGCGTGAAGCTGTTGAACCAGCGCGTTGAACTGACGGGCGCGGGCAAGCCACGCGGCGGACGGCTCCATGGGCAGGTCTTCGGGTGCTGCCTTGCCGATGCTTGGATCAATGTCGAATGCCGCGCGCAGCTCCTCCGTCGCGTTGGCGCCAGCGAAATGGACTGAGTCGTAGGGGCGGAAGGTGACCTGCTCAAAAACATCACCCCAGAACGCCGCGAGGCGGGGCAGGTCGATCCAGAAAGGCGCCGCATCGGTTTCCAGAAACTGCCCTGCCTTGACGTCGAGGCTGGCCCCGGTGGCAAGAGCCGCGTCCCACCAGCTGGCCGCGTTGGCAAGCTGGATGTCCCGGTCAAGGGGCGCCGCGCGACCGGAAAGAACCTGAGTGGCGTAAGCCTTTGCAAGAAGTCTGGCAGGCGCGTCGACATGGGCCACAACCTCGATCCGGTTGGAAAACGGGGTAAGCAGCTCTTTCAGGCGCTCCAGCTCGGATCTGCGGTGAAGTGACGTGGCAAGCTGATGTGCCGACAGCAGCAGAATGTCCGGATCCGCGCGCTCAACCTCTCGTTTCAACTCTTCCGATATGGTTTGGCGATGTTCTGCCTGCGCCTGTGGCGCGGCCAGCCCGCGGGCACGGCGCAGGGGATCGACGTGATCGGGATCCGTCACCGCCATGTAAAGGCGGCTGTGATTGGTCTGCCCCAAAACCTTCGGCAACAGGATCCCCTTGGAGGCCAATTGCGCGCGTTTTTCGGCGGCGACGCGGTGCACTCGGCCCGCGCCGGCATGGGCCAGTCCGATATGGACGATGATCCGCATCAGATCGGCACCTCGTCTTCCCGTACGGTTGGATTGACATTAATGCGCCCCCACCACGGCAGCTTCAGTCCCAGAAAATCGGCGATGTGATTTCGGGCGCTCTTGTCCGCCACATCGAACTCCAGAAAGTCGGGGTCGTCCCGAAACAGCATTGCAAGATGGGCATAGTGGCCGGTGATCCAGGTTTCTCGCTCTTTACTCGTCTCCCCATATCCCACCGGCAGGCCGGGCACGTTCGCAGCCGGCAAACGCTCGGTTCCAAGGTCGGACCAGCCGAGTATGGATTGCGACATTTCAAAAGGATCGCGGCGCGAGGCAAGGAATTTGACGCCGGGGTGATGCGCGCGGATCGCCGCGATCAGCGCCGCGTCGGTCTGGGGCCAAAGGGACTGGCCGTCGCGCAGCACACTCATCTCTGAAATCGCCGGAAACTCTTCAAGATAGGCCGCCGGATCGCCGGTTTCGAAATACCCACGATACAGCAGGTCGCCGACATATTGCCGGTGCAGCGTCTTGTTCTGCGTCTGGCGGACGCGAATGCGGTGATCGGCCACTTTCAGACCTGCCAGTTTCAATGCGCGCGCCAACGTCGTTGTGCCTGATTTCGGCAGGCCCAGATTTACGACACGCAGGCTCATGCCTCGATCCCCAGCTCTTTCAGCATCGCTTCCTCCGCGGGCGGCAGGGTGGAGGCACGGCGCAGATGGCGGCGCATGCGGATATAGGGGCGCTGTTCAAGCAACTCATCGCGCCTTTGCCGATGCAGGCGGACCGCTTCATCATGCAACGCGCCGATCTCGGCATCCGCCTTCAGCTCCGCCAGCGCGGCCTGCAGCGCGGGCAGGTAGCGTTGGATGCTCAGGTCTTCAAAGGCTGGGTCGTTCCGTTCTCGCCAATACGTATCGTCAAACGCGCGGTTTTCGCGGTTTACATCGCCCCGGTCATTCTTGACCAGATAGCTGTCAAGCGAACGCAGGGCGTAGTGGTTGAGCGTTGCGAAACGCCTTGCGCCTTTGGCGGGAAACTTGCGGATCCGTCGCGGGTTGGCTGCCACAAGGAAGCGATGTGGCACATCGCGCCCTGCGCAATCGGTCCAGCGTGGGCGCTTTTCAGGGGCAAGCTTGCTTTTGAAAAAGGGCCTGTGCGCTCCGAAATACTGCAGCGGGAAGTTCCCGCGTATCAGTGATTTGACCTCGATCGCGGCCTCGCCCCCCCAAAGGTCGGGATTATGCGACCGGGTGAATTGTGCAATCACCGGGACATCCTCAAACCGCTCCACCCCGTGATTTGCAAAGAACTGAAAGTGGGCGGAGATCGCCTGTGGATTGCCGCATGCCGAAATCAGGGCCGGAAGGGTGTGGTCGCCGACATGGATGTTCAGAAACTCGTCGACATCCGCGATCCAGATCCAATCCGCCCCGGTCACAAGCGGATGTTTCTTGGCATGTTTAAGCGCTTCCATCTGATAGTTCCGCCCCTGGGCGGGATTGGGCAGATGTGTCACGCCTCCCCTGGTGGCCAGCGCATCCAGCAGATGGTCGGTCCCATCGGTGCAATCGTTCGAGTAGAACAGGAAATCCGTCACCCCGATCAGGCGCTGGAACGCGATCCATTCCAGCAGGAACGGTCCCTCGTTCTTCACGCAGGTCACCGCCGTGATGCGCATCTGCCCCTCGTTGCTGTCCATGCCCTGCCTTGTCCCGCACCCTGCAGGCGACGGATACTGCATTTTTCTTACCGTTTTCATCGCATCCCGTGCCTTTCGGGTCAAGAATCGCACGGATTTTCAAGGTATTTGTCGCAAGGTGCCGGTCACCTAAGACCTTCGGCTTGCTTGACCTTCCCCGCGACCCGTGCGCTCCTGCGGCGCGGGAGGATTTTTCATGACGACACCACCATCCATTGACGCGGTTCAATCCATGCTGGGCGAGACAGGCTATGTCTGCGGTCGGGCTTTGGCCACGGTGGTGTTTTTGTCGCTCAAACTCGGGCGCCCGCTCTTTCTCGAAGGCGAGGCGGGCGTCGGCAAGACCGAGATTGCCAAGGCGCTGAGCGCGGCTTTGGGTCGCCGCCTGATCCGGCTGCAATGCTATGAGGGGCTTGATGCGGCTTCTGCCGTCTACGAATGGAACTTTCCCGCGCAGATGGTGGCCATTCGCACCGCCGAGGCGTCGGGTGGTGCCGATCGCGGTGCGCTGCAAGCCGAGCTGTTCAGCGACGATTACCTGATCGAGCGCCCGCTTCTGGACGCCATGCGACCCGATCCCTCCGGCCCGCCGGTTTTGCTGATCGATGAGCTCGACCGCACCGATGAGCCGTTCGAGGCTTTCCTGCTGGAGGCGCTCAGCGACTTTCAGGTCACCATCCCCGAACTGGGCACCGTCAAGGCGCCCGAGCCCCCCATCGTGATCCTCACCTCCAACCGCACGCGCGAGGTGCATGACGCGCTCAAGCGCCGCTGCCTTTATCACTGGGTCGACTATCCGAATTTCGAACGCGAGGTCGAAATCCTGTCCGCGCGCGCGCCCGAAGCGGCCGAAACGCTGAGCCGCGAGATCGTGGCCTTCGTCCAGCAATTGCGCACCGAGGATCTCTTCAAGAAGCCCGGTGTGGCCGAAACCATCGACTGGGCCAAATGCCTGCTGGCCCTCGACATTATCAACCTCAGCCCCGAAGTGATCGCCGACACTTTGGGTGCGATCCTGAAATACCAGGACGACATCCAGAAGCTGCAAGGGTCCGAGGCCAAACGCCTGCTCGATCAGGCCAAGGCGTCTCTCGAGCCCGCCTGATGCTTCTTTGGGTTTCAAATATCCCGGGGGTGCGGGGGCAGAACCCCCGCGAAAAGGATGCCTGAATACGCCCCTCTCGAGATCCCCGAGCACCCAAAGCTCGCCCAGAACATCACCCATTTCGCCCGGGCCCTGCGCAAAGCGGGCCTGCCCATCGGGCCGGGCCGGGTGATCGACGCGGTTCAGGCGGTGGCCGCTGCCGGCTTCACCGAAAAGCGGGATTTCTACTGGACGCTTCATGCCTGTTTCGTGAACCGGCCCGAACACCGTGCGGTCTTTGCGCAGGTCTTCCGCCTCTACTGGCGTGATCCGCGTTATCTCGAACATATGATGTCCTACATGATCCCCGCCGTGCGGGGCGTGCAGGAGGAGCGCACCGCCCAATCAGCCGAAAAGCGCGCCGCCGAGGCGCTGCTCGATGGCGTTCAGCGCGACCTCCCCGAGGACGACCCGCAAGGGTCGGAGGAGGGGACCGAGATCGAGGTCGATGCCTCGCTCACCATGTCCACCGAGGAACGCTTGCGCAGCCTCGATTTCGAACAGATGAGCACCGAAGAGATCGCGCAGGCCAAACGCATGCTCGCGCGCCTCACGCTCCCGGTCAAACCCATCGCGTCCCGCCGCGCGCAGCCCTCGCACCTGGGCCGGCGCATCGACCGGGCCCGGACCCTGCGGGCTGCCATGCGTCAGGGGGGCGAGCTGCACAAGATCGCGCGCGCGGCACCGCGCCCGCGCTGGCCCAACCTTGTCGTGCTCTGTGATATCTCCGGCTCTATGAGCCAATATAGCCGCATGGTGCTGCATTTCCTGCATGCCCTATCCAACGCCAAGGGGCAGGGTTGGGCCAGGGTTCATGCCTTTACGTTCGGCACCCGGCTTACAAATATCACCCGGCATCTGCGACAGCGCGATGTCGACGCCGCCCTGGCCGCCGCTGGTTCCGAAGCCCAGGATTGGGAGGGCGGCACCCGGATCGGATCCTGCCTGCACGATTTCAACCGCGACTGGTCTCGCCGGGTCATGGGGCAGGGGGCCGTCGTGCTTTTGATCACCGACGGGCTCGACCGGGACGAACCCGATGCACTGGCGCACGAGATGCAGCGGCTGCATCTTTCGTCGCGCCGCCTTATCTGGCTCAACCCTCTCCTGCGCTGGGAAGGCTTTGCGCCCAAGGCGCGTGGGATCGCCGCGATGCTACCCCATGTGGACAGCTTTCGTGCGGGTCATTCCGTGGCCTCACTGGAAGAACTGGCCGCCGTGATCTCCCGCCCTGATGATCCGGGTGAAAAGGCACGTCTGATGCAGGCGATCTGAGCGGATGGCGGCCGTTACCAAAAGGCGCGCCTTGCGGCGCAAGACATCTTTCATCGGCGCCCATTGCCGGTGTCGGGCTGACACGGCCTGCGGCGATGCATATCTGAAAGGTCAGGAGGGATCCGAAGATGGACCGTTTTGAAGGAGCACCCGAAACAGCGCTTGCCTGGCACAAGGCCGGCAAGGGCGCGGCCTTGGCCACCGTTGTGCAAACCTGGGGCAGCGCACCCCGTCGTGTAGGGGCCCAGCTTGTCGTCAGCGGCGCGGGAGAGATCGAAGGGTCCGTCTCGGGCGGGTGTGTCGAAGGCGCCGTCATCGTCGAGGCCCTGGAGGCTCTGGAAGACGGCAATCACCGTCTTCTTGAATTCGGCGTTTCGGACGAAGATGCATTCGCCGTTGGTCTGGCCTGTGGCGGCACGATAAAGGTGCTTGTTGAGCCGGTCGGCGCGGCGCTGCCTGCCGAGATCCTGTCGGAACTGGTCGAGGCGCGCGCGGCACGCCAACCGCGGGCCTACGAGGTCAACGTCAAAAGCGGCGAACGGCGATTGCTGCACGGGGACTATCCCGAACGCCTGCGACTGGATCGGTCGGGCTTTGAGGGCGAGGATCTTTTTGTCGGCGTCCACGTCCCCCCCTTGCGCCTGGTCGTGGTCGGGGCTGTTCATATTGCGCAGGCGCTGGTGCCGATGGCGCGTGTCGCGGGCTATGATCCGGTTCTGATCGACCCGCGCGAGGTGTTTGCGTCATCCGACCGCTTTCCAGGCGAGACGCTGATGCTGGATTGGCCCGACGATGCGGTGCGCGCGCTCAAGCTCGATGCGCGCACCGCCCTGGTGCTTCTCACCCATGATCCCAAACTGGATGACCCCGCGATAGAGGCGGGCTTGCAGGGCGACGTGTTCTACATCGGTGCGCTGGGCTCTACCCGCACGCATGCCAAGCGGGTTGAGCGGCTGCGTGAGGCGGGCTTCACGCAGGATCAGATCGACCGTATCCACGGGCCGATCGGTCTGGATATAGGGGCAGCCGGTCCAGCCGAAATCGCGGTTTCGATCCTCGCCGAGATGACGGCCGTCCTGCGCGGGAGGGCGCCGTGAAGTTCGGACCCGTCCCCCTCGCCGAAGCCGAAGGCGCGATCCTGGCGCATTCGGTGCGCGCTGGGGCGCGAAAACTGCGCAAGGGAATGACGCTCGGTCCCGAGGAGATTGCGGCGCTGGAAGCCGCCGGTCTGTCTGATGTGATCGCAGCAAGACTATGCGCCGGTGATCTGCACGAGAACGCGGCGGCGGCCCGCCTGGCCGCAGCGCTGGTGCCGGATCCGGGCGCCGTGAAGCTGCGCCTGACCGAGGCCTTTACGGGACGTGTGAACGTCATCGCGGACAGCCCCGGCGTGGCACTTCTGGATGTGGCGGCACTGGAGGCCGCGAACCGGATCGATCCCATGATCACCGTCGCCACCGTACCGCCCTTCCAGCAAATGCAGACCGGGGGCATGGTCGCCACGATCAAAATCATCTCTTACGCCGTATCCCAGGCAGATGTCGCCCAAGCTTGCGCGGCATCCGGTGGGGCCATTCGTCTCGCCGCGCCGCAGCTTGCCACTGCCGCGCTGGTGGTCACGGATATCCCGGGTGGTCCGCCGAACGAGAAAGGCATACGCGCCGTATCCGACCGGGTGTCGGCCCTGGGACTGAAGTTGCAGGCGCCCATCATCGTGCCCCACCGCGAAGATGAGCTTGCGGCGGCGCTGGCACGGTCGGATGCCGATCTGTCCCTCGTTCTGACGGGATCGGCGACATCCGATCGCGACGATGTGGCGCCAGCGGCGGTGCGCGCTGCAGGTGGAAGAGTGGACCGGTTCGGGATGCCGGTCGATCCCGGCAACCTTCTTTTCATCGGGGCGCTGAACGGACGCCCGGTCATCGGGCTTCCCGGCTGCGCGCGCTCGCCCGCGTTGAACGGCGCGGACTGGGTCCTGTCCCGTGTGGTATGCGGCATCCCGGTCGGGCACGAAGATATCGCCGCAATGGGAGTTGGCGGATTGTTGAAGGAAATCCCGACCCGGCCACAACCCCGCTCAGCCCCTCGCCGATCCTGATACCCGCCGTAGCGCCAGGCACCGCAACATAAGCTGGATCGCTAGGCGATATTCAACGCCTTCGGGCGACACACAAGTGACGCTGGCCATCTGTATCTTGTGGGCGAGCGCGGTTTTCGGAGCATTGGATCAGCGCTTTCAAGTGTACGGGGCGTGCATGGAAGTACACTGTGGCCCGAGGATGCTGAGCCGGATCCGTACGGCGACTTCAGAGAGCGTCTCAGAAACGACCGTTTGCACCGCGAAAGGCTTGCCGGGCGCAGTCGCGCGTGGAAGGGTCGGGTTATGAATGCAGCACCGTCCCGGCAATCTCCGCTTATCGATACCGATTGGTGGTCGGTCATGACCGTGACCGTTGGGATCACGGTGTTCGCAATTGCTCAGGGGCTGACATATCCCCTAATCTCGCTGCTGTTGGCCGAGCGTGGCGCTTCGGAAACGATCGTGGGTCTGAATGCAGCGGCTTTCATGGCGGGGATCGCAACGTCTGTTCTGGTCATCCCGTCCCTGACGCAACACTTGCGCGCGGGACAGGTCATCGTGGCGGGTCTTGCTGGTGCTGCGATCATCCTGATTGGGTTCGCTGTTTCCGAGAGCTTGGCAGCCTGGTTTCTCTTGCGCTTCGCACTGGGGTTCTGCGTCAACGCGATCTATGTCTTTGGCGAAGCGTGGCTGAACGCGGCAAGCGCGGATCGGGTGCGTGGCCGGGTGGCGGGTATCTATAGCGCGGGCATGACCTTGGGTTTCGTCATTGGTCCGCTTGCTATTCCACTGTTCGGAACCGATGACGGCCTGGCGTTCGCCGCATGTGCCGTATTGATTTCGCTGGCCGCATTCGGGCTGGCGGTCATGTCCCGGCGTGCAAGGATCGAGCCCGACAAGCTGGCGCTTTCCGACCTGCCCCGGTTTCTGCGCGCAGGGCCTCTCCTGGTGCTGCTCGTGATCGTGTTTGGCTTCGTGGATGCGACTGTTCTTTCGCTTGCACCGCTGCATATGACGTCCGGCGGAGCAAGCGCGGCCGCGGCGGCGACGTTCATTGCGGTGATGCATATCGGTATGATCGTCACGCAACCGCTTCTTGGGGTGATGCTTGACCGGATGGATCGCTGGCGGGTGGCAAGCGCCTGTCTGGCGGCGACCGGGTGTATCTTCGGCGCGCTTATTTTTCTTCCTGTCACGGGGATGCTCATCTGGCCGCTCGGCGCGCTGGGTGGCGCTGCCTTTATCGGTATATACACAAGTGCGCTGGCCATTCTGGGACAGGAATACAGGGGGGCCATGCTGGTGGCAGGCGCGTCGGCGTTTTCGATGGCCTATGGGGCTGGGGGTATGTTCGGCCCGGCTCTCACAGGGTTGCTCGTGGACAGTTTTCCGGGCTCGACATTCGCTCTGATCGCGTCGTTGAGCGCGGGCAGCGCGCTCTTGCTGGTTTGGCGCAGGTGACACGATTTCCACCCCAGACGTAGCTCATGGGCGATTGAGGCAGACCGCCTTGCAGTTGGCGCGTCGTCTCTCTCCTCTGCCTGCGGCGTCGAGGGCATTGTCGGCGATGGTCCGGCCTCAACCGCTGGCAGTCAGTGAGACCGGCATGAAGCATCGCACCGATGGCGCGGGTCCGAAACGCACCCTGTCTTTGCGCCAACGCGACACGTATCGGCTTTATCCGCAGCGCAAGTTTCCTGTGCCCGGCATGCGATCCACATAGTGCCGATCACTGATCAACCACGGCATTTTACATGGACGGTCACGCCGGTTCATTCGGGTCGAAAGAGTGGTGAATATGAAGCGCCTTCCACCTCCCGTCCTCTTCGACAAGGACAAAGCTGCTGCGCACACCTGGAATGGGCGCGCTTTGGTATCGCAAGATGGCCGTTACCAGCAGCATCCCGGAGGACGCACGTGTCTGTAGCTCTTCGATGAGAAGCGGCTCGACGCTGCCGGATTCGGTGAGCTTTCCCTTTGAAAAGAAAGTCGAAAGCTTCTCGAAATGGTCATCGAGGGTGTTGGAGTCGCAATTGGGGTGGTTGTCCCAGAAGACCGTAAAGGATGTCGACGAATACAGGCCTTTCAGGGCCACCAGATCTTTATCATAGAAGCATTGATTGTATGCGCGGAGGAACTCCAGGCCAGATTGATGCAGCTGACTGGGTGTCTGCACGCTCTGTCCTTCTCGTTGAAATTCTCGACGCTCGGATGATGCCGCACCCCCGATGCACCCGCAACAGCGGTCGGAGTGGCAATGCGTCGCTATCGGGTGGGCTTGATGGCCGACAGTCGCGGTGGGAGAGTTCGGCATGACCGCCATCGATCAACATGTTTTTGCAACCGCACCGATAAAGTCCGGCGTTCTTCTGGGGCTGTTGCCCCTTCCTGTGCATATGTTTCTTCCTGCGGGCCCGTCTTACCAACTGGCAGCGATCACGCTGGTTCTGATTGCCGGCGTCTATCTTGGCTACGCGTTCAAGGATGGAAGGGCAAAAGCCATCTCAATCGAGTGTATCGGCGCGGCCGCATTTGCCACCGCGGCCTGGCTTGGGCTCAATGGTTACCCGCTCGCCATCGTCATTGCCCTGGCTCTACACGGGGTATGGGACGTCCTGCATGTCAAGTTGATCGATACCGACATTCCACCTTGGTATGTCCCATTTTGTTCTTTCGTGGATTGGATCATGGCAGCTGGCTTGTATCTGATTTGGATGATGACCCACTGAAAAGCCGTCCCGCAGCGCTAGCTTGCTCTCAGCACAGCTTTCAGATGGCCGATGTCCCTGTTTTCGATCCTGACTAATCGCAATTTCGCGGGTCTCTTCGCGGCAAACACGATCCTCGGCGCGGCGTTTCCGATCCAATTGGTGCTTGGCGGGCTGGCCGGGCTGATGCTGAGCCCGGACCCCGCGTTCGCGACGTTGCCCTCGTCGGTCCAGACACTTGCCGCGATGCTGGCCGCCGCGCCGTTTTCCTTGTTGATGCAGCGGGTTGGACGGACGGCGGGATTTGCGCTGGGCGGGGTGCTGACCGCCTTGGGCGGGATCGCGGCGATAGAGGCGCTCTCGTCCGGGACCTTCGCACTTTTATGTGCAGCTCATTTCCTGATGGGCGCAGGTTGGGCGTCATTTCAATATTTCCGGTTTGCCGCGGGGGAGGTTGTAGGCAAGCAATGGCGGCCCGTTGCGATTTCCTTGATGCTCAGTTCATTGCTGATTGCGGCCATCGTCGGACCGCAGGTGTTTATCGCGGCCAAAGACGCGCTTTACCCCATCCCGTTTGTCGGCGCGTACGCGGCGGTGAGTGTCATTGGGGTGATCGGGCTGGTGCCGCTCGCTTTCGTGCGGATGCCTGCCGTCAAAGCCGTGACGTCCGCGACACGTCGCACGCGGCTTGGCATGCTTGCCGCGCTCCGTCGCCCTGCGATCAAGCGCGCGGTCGGGATCGCCGCGGTCGCCCAAGGCATCATGGTATTCTTGATGATCCCCACACCGATTGCGATGGTGTCTTGCGGATTTGGAGATGCCGAGGCGAGCGACGTGATCCGTTGGCACATCGTTGCGATGTTCGCGCCAAGTTTCTTCACCGGCTTCTTGATCAAACGCTTCGGGGCCGAAACCATCGCGACGGTCGGGCTGGCCACTATCATCGCATCAGCCATCGGGGCGGCGCTTGGGATCACCGCGATGCACTTTTATGGCGCATTGATCGTGCTGGGCATCGGATGGAACTTTGCGTTTATCGCGGCCACGACCATGCTGGACGCCGCTGTCACAAGTGAAGAAAGGGCGGTGGTGCAGGGGATCAACGACACGCTTGTCGCCCTTGTTTCGACGGTGAGTGCTTTTTCAGCCGGGTTTGCCTTTGCATATTTCGGTTGGACAGTGCTGGCCCTTATGTCAGCGGGGCTTGTCGCCGTTGCCTTGGTCGCCCCTGTCCTGCTGCGTTTGAGGTCCGCTTACTGAGAACGATCCGTAAGGCTGTACCCCGCGATGCTCGCAGCCAAAAGCGCCGTTCCGAGGACCGCCCACCCGCTGACCTGCGCGCCCAAGGCGATGATATCTATTCCATAGCCGATGGCGACCGCCGCCAGCAGCGCAAGTGAGACCGTCGCCACGGGCGCGCGCGCCAAGGAGCCGACAAGGCTGAATTGATACGCAAGACCGAACAGACCAACACCGATCAGAGCGGGAAGAGATGCGGTGATATCGTCTTCCAGACGCTGTGTTCCGAAAATAGAAAAGAGCAGCAAGGCAAGTGTCGAGTACAGAAAATACATAATCAGGATCGCGTCCGATCCCTCTGTCTTGGCAATCCGCTTGATCTCGAACAACGCGAGCGCGCCGAAGAATGCAGATGCGAGGCCAAGGCATGCACCGAGCAGATTGATATCTGCCGACGGCCTGACGATCAGCGCAATTGCCACGATAGCGATGGCCACATAGACGAACCGGATGTCTGCTTTCAGATGTCCCAACGCCACCGAGATGACATAGGTGAAGAGCGGGACGGTATAGGACAGGCAAAGCGCGGTCGACAGCGGGATCATGGAGATCGCGCCAAACAGGCAAGCGACCGATGAAAAGCCAAGCGCCGTTCTCAAAACGTGCCGGGTTGGCCGAATACTCCTGAATTCGAACCCCCTGAGACCAAGCCAGGTGCCGTAGACCAGGGCAGAAATCCCGAAGCGGGCGAGCAGGACAAGCGCAACAGGCACGTGATGGCTTAATTTCACCGCATATCCCATCAGCGCAAGGCTCATGGGGCACAGCATCATCAGGCCGATCGCCTGCTGTCGGTTATCCAATTTGAACACGATGCTCCTGTCCCCAAAGCTCGAAAACCAACCAGGCCCAGATCGCATTGCCCAGCGTGTTCGAGGGCGAGGCACTGTTCCGGTCGATGAGATCGCGCAACTCCGGGATGTTCACGATAGACTGCGTGATCTTCGGAGCGGCAACAGTATCCATCAGCAGATCGTATACCGGATAGCCCGGACGCAGCATGCCGGCGATCGGCAGCAAGAAGGGCTGCTTGGCGCGGTTCACGACACTCGAAGGCAGCACGCCTTTGCCCGCCGCATAGATCGGTGCCTTTCGGCGTCCATGCCCGATCAGCTCGCCATCAGCAGCGGAGAGCGCGTGGCGATACACTGACGGCAGACAAAATGGCACCCGCGCCTCCACAGAATGCGCCATGCTCAGCGCATCGACGCGATGCAGGATATAATAAGGCAAGCGGTGCCGTGCTTCGAATGTCAGGATCTTCCGGGTCAGGCTTTTGCCGGGCAAGCTTTCAAGAAATTCCCGAAACGCGTCTGTGGTCAGATCAATCCTGGCATCCTCAACGACGATCTGCGCCCTGAGATCGGGCTTGATGGCCGCCAGATCCGTGACATAGGCATTAAGGGCGCCCTCTTTCCGACCGCTGGTGGCAATGTCGTACATCCGATCATAACCGCCAAAGAAGTCATCCGCACCTTCGCCAACAAGGGCGACCCGGAATCCGGCTTGTCCGATCGCCTCGTAAAGCGCGAAAGTGCTGAGACAATGGGCAGCGGCGTTGGGCTGGCTCAAGGCCCTGCACATGGCCTGGATCTGCTCCGGAAAGCGATCATTTCGCACCGTGACCTGTTCATATCGAAGTCCCGCCGCCTCCGCGACCTCTCTTGCATAAGCCGTTTCGTCTTCTGCCCAATCCCCCTCGTACCAGACATTGTAGGCATGGGTCATTCGGCGATCCGAGGCTGCAAGGGTCGCCACAAGGCTTGAATCCAGCCCGCCGGACAGCGTCGTGCAGACAGGCACATCGGTCATCAGCGTTTTCTGAACGCCGGCCCGGACGTCGGTGGCGAAGTCCGGACGCTCCATCGCTCCCTCCGGGAAGGATGCATGAAGCGGTGTATAGTCGTTGATCGTGGCCCGTCCGGCCCGGAACGTCAGGAAGGTGCCAGGCTCCAGAACCTTGATGCCGGGGAAGATCGTTTGGCCACCCAACATGGCGCGAAAGGCACCCTAGCGATCAAAGGCGGAGGCATGGATCGTTCGGTCTTTGTCCTCAAAGTTAGGCAGTCCTTCAATCTCTGAGGCAAAGCCAAGCGAGCCGTTCTTTTTGAGATAGTAGACCGGTTTGATCGCACAGGGGTCGGTGTAGAGATGAAGGGAAGGGGGACCTGTCACATCCATGATGGCAATCGAAAACATACCTTCGAGGTGGCGAACGAAGTCCGGCCCGAAGCGTTGGAAAAGCGGCAGGATCACTTCTCCGTCCGAACCTGTGGGCGAGAGCGGGATCTGAAACTGTTTTGCCAATGCGCGGTAGTTGTAAATCTCGCCCACAAAGAGACCGTGAAGCCCGAGAGATGTGTAGGGCTGGCTGCCGTTCAAAACCCCGTTGATGGCCAAACGTGTATGCCCAAGAACCCATCCGTTTCCCCATCTCAGGTTCTGTTCGTCCGGGCCGCCTGGTATCAAACGGGTCATGGCGGACAGCTGTGAAAGACCATCGCCCTGGCCCAGCACACCGAACATTCTGCACATCCTGAATTCCCCTTGAGGTTGTGTTTTCAGATATCGCAGGTGGTGAACGCATTGCCTGGCAACCACAAGAACCGCAGTCCTGGAATGCGCGGAACAATGCGAACGAGATAAAGCAAAATCGCCGATCTCCGCTCGAAACATCGCGCTCCCCTTTCGAAGCGCCCTTTTGTGCAAATCGGGGTGTGTCCGCATGTTCGCGTTCTTTATCCGACGCGCCTTGTCGGTCGTGGAGCCTAGCTTCGGCGCGGGCCTGATCAGCTTTGCGCTTTGATCGCTGTCCATGACCGTCTTGCAGATGCTTCGGGATCAGCGATGTGCCAGCTTGGTCAGACAAGGCCGCTGACCAAACGCCCATGCCAAGAATGCCCGGCGGTGTTTCGAGCCAAGTTTTACTGAAGGAGCGACCGGATCAAAAGCATTGCGTTCTTGGGGTTTTCACCAATGCGACGCACGGCGTGTGGCCACCAGTCCCGTCCGAACGGCACATAGACCCGCACGCGCTCACCTTTGGCGGAGAGGTCTCTTGCAACGTTTTCGCGAACGCCCAGGAGCATTTCAAACTCATACTCACCTGGGGCCCAGCCATTACGTCGGGCGGTTTCAATCGCGACGTCCTGGAGCGCAGTGTCGTGGGTGGCAATGATCGGGTAGAAGCCGCTTGACCGGGCAGGGGCCGAGAACATCAACTCTATCAGCTGTCTGGAATTGTCCTTGATCTCTGAATTGGACTGGAAGGCGAGCTTTGCGCCCGCGGCAAAGGCACCTTTCACCAGCCTGACGCGGCTGCCGCGCGAAAGCTGCCGCCCGATATCTTCGCGCGTGCGCCGGAGGTAGGCCTGAAGCGTCAGGGCGACGGGAAGCCCCATGTCCTGCAAAGTGTTGTGGATCGCTATGGTCGGATCGACCAAACTGGCATCTTCCATATCGAACATCAGGCAGTGAACGCCATCCCTGTGTCCGGCAAGTTGTCTGATCCTTTCGGCAATCGACTGGGCATGCTCCTGCACGCGCTCTGGATCAATCACATGCCCGATTTGCGTCGGATCAACCGACACGTGAATATCAAGCTGATGCCCGCCAATGGCATCGGCTATGTTCATTTTGTTGCGGAGGGTTTCGTCCACGAGGGCCGGGTCATCGACGTATTCCCCCATAAAGAACATCGACGACCGGATACCGTCCCTTTCGAACAAAGAGACCGCGCGCTCACACCCCGCCGCAACGCTCTCGCCCGCCACGTATTTGCCGCGCAGAAAAGATGTTGCGCGGCTGTTTTGCATAAATGATTTCGCGGTTTCGGAACGGGCGAGGCCAATCATCGCGGATTGCCAAAGACGTCGCATCATCAGACATGACTTTCACTTGCTGTGGGTGTTTCCCCATCGCTTACCGCTTTGGCCGATACCGAGATTGGAAAAAATTGACCTTTTAGGAATGCCGGATCACGGCGCCCGGAGTTACGCCGTAATGGCGCCGATATTGCCGGATCATGTGCGACTGGTCATAAAAGCCCGCCATATAGGCCGCTTCGGCAGCGGGGATTTCCCGAAGCAATAGGCGGTGCGCCTGCTCGATACGGGCCCAAAGCACCAAGCCGTGAGGCGTCAGCCCCGTCTGGCGGCGCGTGGCCCTGATCAGGTAGGACGCGCTTAGCCCGACGCCTTCCGCCAGGCTGGAGAGGCTCAGATCTTCGCCCACGGCAACACCGGCGAAAATGCGTTCCTTCAAGGTTGAGATCGCGCGCGGCTCACGGCCAGTTGGCGGTAGATGCGCGTTGCCATATCGGACAAAGGACTGCGAGAGGACATCGTAAACCGCCTCTTCGACGCGGAGGTGCCAGTCTCGCGACTTTTGCGCATGCAGGGCAGAGGCCAAGGCCGACAGGCCTTTGGAAATCGCGCGCCCCCGGTCCTTGGGTGCGACTGTCGAAAAGCCTCGGAGGCTGCGGAGCTGCAGAACGGAGCAGATCGCGGCTTCGGACGCGTAAAGCATATTGTAGCGCAGCCAAGGCGTCGCCGCGTAACCGGTATGGGGCTCTTCCGGGTTCATCAGGGACAGCGACCCGGTGGGAAGCGCCATCGTTTCGCCCCGGCAAAGGTATCCCCCGACGCCCTCGGCGATCGCGCCGATGGCAAACCCCTCATGCGCGTGCTTCGAGAAGGTTTGAGTGCTGAACGCGGCTTCGAACAGCTCGATCCCATGAAGCCAGTCAAGATGATGGTAAAGACTTTCGCCCATGCCGACGCATATACCGCTCGGCCGACACCCAAGGAAAGCCTTAGCTTATCGGGGCAAGGCGACGATGGGCGTCTCCTTCAAACAGGAGGTCGGTAGAACGGGCTATCTTAACGGGAGAGAAGCTGCTGTAGTCGGAGGAGCGGGACGCGTGGCCGCGCCGTTCAGCGCCAACCCGGGTTCCCGGATCTCCAAGCATTTCGAAAGGAGGCGCGGCGAAGCAAGGGTCGCGTCTGGGGTGAAGCGCCTGCGTTCCTGTCGTCAGACGGCTCTCTTGCAAAAATGGGCATGCTGCATAGGACGCAAGGCTTCAGGCATCCAAATAAAAACCCCGCTTCGGGCGAGCCGGGCGGGGTTTTGGCGTGCTGCAGAGGGACACTCTGCCGTGATCAGCCCTTTTGTGGCAGCGGACCGATCATCATGATCATCTGGCGGCCTTCCATCTTGGGCATATTCTCGATCTTGCCCAGATCTTTCACGTCTTCCGCCACGCGCTCCAACAGCTCCCGTCCCAGGTTCTGGTGCGCCATCTCGCGGCCGCGAAAGCGAAGGGTCACCTTCACCTTGTCGCCATTTTCAAGGAATTTGAACACGTTGCGCATTTTGACATCATAGTCATGCGTATCCGTGTTGGGGCGGAATTTGACTTCCTTGACCTCGATAATCTTTTGTTTCTTGCGTGCCTCGCTCTCGCGTTTTTGCTGTTCGTATTTGAACTTGCCAAAATCCATGATCTTGCAGACGGGCGGATTGGCGTTGGGCGAGATTTCCACGAGGTCCAGGCCCGCCTCGTCAGCCAGTTGCATGGCCTTGGCGGGGTGCACGACACCGACATTTTCACCCTCCGCACCGATCAGGCGGATTTCAGGGGCACGGATCTTGTCGTTTACGCGCGGGCCGGTGTCGCGTTGCGGCGGCGCGTTGTGAGGTCTGCGGGCTATGTCAAACTTCCTTCGATTGTTGCAGAAATTCAGTCTCGCAAAGTAGACGCGCGGCCCGTCCACTTCAAGGCGGAAATCGGCCAAGTGTGCCGAAAACCGGCAAGTTTCCCCCTTGTGACCTTGGAGGTCGGAACGCATCTCCCACATTGTGAGTTAGGCGGATGAAATGCCTGTGAAAATACCAAAAATGAGGAAAAAGCGATGAGAACCTTGATCTGGGTTGCGGTTGCGGCGGTCATCCTGATCGCGGGCTACGTGCTTTATACGGGCCAGATGGACGGGGATGATACCATCGAAACCGCCACGCCGGAGCCCCAGGTGACTGCGCCCGAACCGCTGGAAGAGGCTGCCGAAGATACGGCCGCGGCGGTGGAAGACACGACAACCGAAGTCGAACAGGCCACCGAAGACGCAGCCGGTGCGGTTGAGGAGACTGCGCAGGACACGGCCACTGCCCTTGAAGAGACAGCGCAAGACGCCGCAAATGCAGCCGAAACAGCAACAGATAACGCGGCCGAAGCGGCTTCGGATGCGGCAACAGCGGCCGAGGAAACGGCGTCTGACGCTGTGACGGCCATCACCGAAGGCGCGGAATCCGCAGCAAATGCCGCCTCTGATGCGGCTGGCGCTGCCATCGAAAGCGCGACAGAGGCCGCAAACACTGCTGCTGATGCCGTCAGTGAGACAGTCAATGAAGCGTTGAATGCCGTGACCGGAACCGAGCCGACAGAAGCCGAAATTCCCCAAACCGCACCTGTGGATGAAAACGCGGCGGCCAGCTCCACAAGCGAAACGGCACCTGAGGATAGTTCGGCGACCGATACCGAAGCAACCAGCGACGAGACGGTCGCTGCCGCCGATGCGGGTGGCGCGTTGACGGTCAGCGGCTTTGATTTTGACGAAGCCGTCTCGATGGTTGACGCATCCACGCTCAGCGATATCGAAAAGACAGCGCTCAAGACATCTTTGGAGCAGGCACGGGACAATCCCGAGGCATTGTCCAATGTGCTAGAGCAAGTTCGATCCGCTCTGGACCTTTGACATGCTGGCGCAGGCTTTAAGAAGCCTGCGCCATTCGCATCCGCTCTCCGACAAAGAGCGTGAGAAGCGCACCGATGGCGCAAAGGCCGCCGGTCAGTCCCAACGCCGCCAGCCCGAAGTTCGAGATCACGGCAGATCCGATCGCTGATCCAAGGGCGGCGCCTACATAAATCGCGGCGGCATTCAGGGCCAGAAGGACACTGGCCTGTTCCTGATCCAGGCTGATCAGCCGGACCTGCTGGGCCGCCATGAACGACCAACCGAAGATCGCCCACAAAAAGCTGAGGATCAGCAGCATCGGAACGGGCATCGGCAACAGTGAAAATGCAGGCATGATCAGCATTTGCGCGACGGCAAGGATGCTGAGCGTCCGGACGGGGCCGATCCGGTCGGTCACCGCACCCCCGCCAAGGTTGCCCGCCACCGCACCAAGTCCGAAGATCAAGAGCACCAGCGCGATACCGTCGCGGCCAAAGGCCATCGTCTCGGCCAGAAGGGGAGAGATGTAGGTGTAGATCACATAGATCGACCCCATCAGGGCGGCGGTGAAAGCGACGGCAATCATCTGAGGAAGGTTGCCAAGGGTGCGGCCCAGATCCTTCAAGGACACCGGTGCAAAGGACAATCCACTTGGCACCCGGGTCCAGATCAGCCAGAGGCAGGGCAGCGCAAGCAGCGCGACTAGGCCAAAGGCGATCCGCCAGCCAAATGTGTAGGCGATGTAGCTGCCGGCGGGCACGCCCAACACCTGGGCCAGCGTGAGGCCGAAAAAGACAGCGGCAAGCGCGCGGGCGCGCCGCTCAGGCGGGCTTAGCCCGGCTGCAACGGCAGCGGCGACCGGCGTCACCACACCGGCACCAGCCGCGGCGATGATGCGAGAGGCAAACATGAGCCCCGGGCCCGTGGCCAGGGCTGCAATCAGGTTCGACAGTGCAAAAAGGCCAAAGGCAAAGGCCAGAACCCGCCTGCGTCCGATGCGGCCCGTGGCTGACACCAGCAGCGGGGACAGCACTGCATAGGCCAGCGCATAGACCACCATGATCCAACCTGCTTGCGCGGCGCTCATGCCCAGATCGGCGGCCAGCGGATTCAAAAGGCCCACGATCACGAAGGCCCCGATCCCGGTCACGAAGTTTGCCGTCGAAAGGATGGCGATCACGGTACGGGGCGAGCTTTCGGGCATGTCTTGGGCTTTCATCGCGGCACGGGCCGATCCGGCCCGCATCGGAAGCTAGCCCACGAAGGCCTTCTCGACCACATATTCCGCCGGTTCGGAATTGGCGCCTTCGGTCAGGCCGAACCCTTCCAGCAGCGTCTTCATATCCGTGTTGAAGTCAAGCGAGCCGCAGACCATCGCACGATCCGCCTCGGGCGAGATGCCGTCGATACCCAGATCCGCGAACACGGTGCCGTTTTCCAGCAGCGTGGTGATCCGCCCCATCTTGGGGCTCTCCTCCCGCGTGGTTGTCGGATAATAGCGGATCTTGGCGAGGTTTTCCTCGCCCAGAAGCTCAATCATCATCTCGTCCTGTTTGAGCTCTTCGATCAGCCGGCGCCCATAGTCCAGCTCGGCCACATCGCGGCAGGTATGCGTGATGATGACCTGTTCGTAATTCTCGTAAGTCTCCGGCTCGCGCAAAAGCGACGCAAAGGGGGCAAAGCCCGTGCCGGTGGCAAAGAACCAGATCCGCTTGCCGGGCAACAATGCATCATGAACCAGCGTGCCGACCGGTTTGGGGCGCAAGATGATCTCGTCCCCCGGCTGGATATGCTGAAGCTTGGAGGTGAGCGGGCCGTCCTGCACCTTGATCGAGTAGAATTCCAACTCGTCGTCCCAAGCGGGGCTGGCAATGGAATAGGCGCGCAGCAGGGATTTCTGTTTGCCGGTCTTCGGATCCGGATCGCCCATCAGGCCGATCATCACGAACTCGCCGGAGCGAAAGCGCAAAGAGGCGGGCCGGGTCACGCGGAAGGAAAACAGGCGGTCTGTCCAGTGCTGCACATCGGTGACTGTCTGGGCATCGGGCAGTGTGGGCACTTTTACGGCGGAAGCTTCGGTCACGATTGTCTGCTCGGTCATGTCAATGTCAGCGCATGTTGACACATGCACGTCCTCTTTAGAATGGGTTTGGGAGAGAGGGAAGCGGTCAATCAGCCGCGCAGGCGGGCCTGATAATCGTGCTGGCGCCAATTGGCGCGGAAACGCCATTCTTCCTCCGGCTGGCGGTGGGCAAGGGCGTTGTCGATCTCTACCTCGTCAAAGCCTGCGCGGCGCGCCATCGCATATTGATCCGACAGAACGTGCCCCCGCGCCCGCAGACGGCCCGCGTAGCCGGCCAGCCGCAATTGGCGCGCCAATGTGAAGCCGCGCCCGTCTGCGAAGTTGGGAAAGTCGATGCGGATCATCTCGACGCCAGGCAGGCGGTTGCCCAGATGGCTGATATCCGCATCCGAAGGGATGTCGAGGGCAGACACATCGTTTGCCGCCTCGCCAAGGGCGACATAGCCACCGGTCCAATCGTCGGGGCCAAAGCCTGCATCGGTTACTATCACTGTCATGTCTTGGCTCCAATCCGTACAGCGCGGCCATTCACGAAATGGATACCGCATTCATCCTTGTTCTCATCGCGCCAGCGCCCGGCGCGTGGGTCTTCGCCATCGGCCACTTTCGACGTGCAGGGCGCACAGCCGATGGACGGATAGCCCTTGGCCACCAGCGGATGCCGGGGGAGACGGTTTTCGTCCATATAGGCGCGCACGTCTTCGGGTGCCCAATGGGCGAGCGGGTTGATCTTGAGGCGCATTGTCCCGGCCTCTCGCTCGAAAAAGTCGAGCGTGGCCCGTGTGCCCGACTGAAAGCGTTTGCGCCCGGTGATCCAGCCGTCAAATCCCTTCAGCGCCTGCTCCAGCGGTCGGATCTTGCGCAACGCGCAGCACGCATCGGTGTCGCGCTGGTGCAGCGTGCCGTCCGGGTCTTCGCGTGCGACATCGTCTGCGCGAATGATAAGAACATTGGTCAGTCCCAGACGCTCGGTTACCTCTGCCTGGTAGACCAGCGTTTCGGTGAAGAGCATCTCCGTGTCGATGAAAAGCACCGGCGTCGTCTTGTCGATCAGTGCCGCCATATGCAGCAGCACGACCGACTCCGCGCCAAAGCTGGAGACGAGCGCGATCCGCCCCGCCCCGGTCAGACCCGCACGCATGACGTCCGTGGCGGAGTGATGGCGGAACCGCGCGTTGAGCGCGACCGCTCTTTCGTCCACCGCGCGCGCTTTTGCTTGCGGTGCACTTCCCGTATTTTTGTCGAGAAGAAGCATGGGACCTTACTCCGCCGCGACCGCGGTCTCTGGATAGAGGGCGGATTTGAAGGGCGCGAGCCCGATACGGCGATAAGTCTGCAGGAATGTCTCGGCGTTGCTGTGGCGCAAGTCGAGATAGGCAAGCACCACCCGCTCGATGGCCGGAATGATCTCGTCCGCGGAGAAGCCGGGACCTGCGCGTTCGCCGATTGCAGCGTCTTCCGTGCCATCGCCGCCGAGCGTGATCTGATAGTTTTCCACGCCAGCACGGTCGAGACCGAGAATGCCTATATGGCCCACATGGTGGTGGCCGCAGGCGTTGATGCAGCCTGAAATCTTGATCTTGAGCGGGCCGATATCGTGCTCCAGCTTGAGTGCGTTGAAGCGGGTTGCGATCTCCTGTGCGATCGGGATTGAGCGGGCGGTGGCGAGAGCGCAGTAATCCATGCCGGGGCAGGCAATGATGTCGCTGATGAGCCCGATATTGGCGGTGGCGAGGCCAGCCTCCTTAAGCGCCGCGTGCAAGGCGGGCAGGTCGGATTTATGGACATGAGGCAGGATCACGTTCTGTTCGTGGCTGATGCGCAGTTCATTGTGTCCGTAGCGCTCCGCAAGATCGGCCATGACGCGCATCTGCTCTGCTGTCGCATCACCGGGCGTCTTGCCATGTGCTTTCAGGGAGATCGACACAATGGCGTAACCCTCGGCGCGATGCGCGGCGAGGTTGGTGTCTGCCCAGCTGCGAAAAACGGGATCGCTTTCATAAAGGCTGTCAAAGGCGTCCTGCGAGGACGCCCGCCAGGGCGGAGGAGCAAACTGCTCCTGAATGTCGCGCAACAGCGTCTGATCCACTCCAGAAAACTGTGCGCGGCGTTGCACGAACGCCTCTTCGGTCAGTGCGCGGACCTTTTCGATACCGTTCTCGTGCACGGTGATCTTGATTCTGGCCTTGTACTTGTTATCGCGGCGTCCCAAGAGGTTATAGGTGCTCACGATCGCCTCCAGATAGGGCAGCAGATCAACTTCCGGCAGGAAGTCGCGGACTACCTTGCCGATCATCGGCGTGCGGCCCAGACCACCACCGACAAGGACCTCGAAACCGCGCGCGCCATCCTGTTCGACGATCCGCAGCCCGATGTCGTGGGCGCGGATCACGGCCCGGTCTGCCGCGGCACCCGTGATGGCGATCTTGAATTTGCGTCCCAGGAACTGGAATTCCGGATGGTCCGTGGACCATTGACGGATCAGCTCCGCGTAAGGCCTCGGATCGGCAACCTCGTCAGCGGCAGCGCCCGCAAAGTGATCCGCGGTCACGTTTCGGATCGTGTTGCCTGACGTCTGGATCGCATGCAGCCCGACCTCGGCCAGTGCGTCGAGCATGTCCGGCACGTCGCGCAGTTTGGGCCAGTTATACTGGATGTTCTGCCGCGTGGTGAAATGGCCATAACCCTTGTCCCATTTCTCCGCCAGCACGGCCAGCTGCCGCATCTGGGCGCTGTTCAGCGTGCCGTAGGGGATCGCCACGCGTAGCATATAAGCGTGGAGCTGCAGGTAGAGCCCGTTCATCAGGCGCAGGGGTTTGAACTCGTCTTCGGTCAGCTGGCCCGCGATGCGGCGCTCGACCTGGGCGCGGAACTGGGCGTTGCGCTCGGCGAGAAAGGCGTGGTCGAACTCGGTGTAATTATACATTGCTCTCTGCCTCTTGTTTGCCATGGGCATAGTTTGAAGGACCGGTGCGGCGGAAATCCTCGCGGAAATGGGTGGGCTCGGGCCCCTCCGGGCCTTGCGCCACATCCGCCAGATAGGCGCCAACCAGCCTGTCAGGCTGGCGCTCTGCGTGGAGGAGGCGCAATTGAGCATGCGCCTCGTCTGTCAGCACCTCTGCGTCTTGTAGGTGGCGGGACCATTGATCGTCGGCGGTCAGATAGATCACGTCGCCCTCCAGCAGGTCGGAGGCGGTGACGACTTTGGGCGTAAAGGCGCGGGGCATCAGGCAAGCTCCTGTTGAAGGGCGGGCAGGGCGGCGGAGGCCGCACGGGAGGCAAGGCCGTAGAAGGTCAGTGCGGGGCCGGAGAGATTGGCGTCGGCAAGGTCCGTGGGCAAGGCATCGAGGGTGGTGGACAGGATTCGCTGATCGGGCCGCGAGGCATTTTCGATCACCGTTACCGGCGTGGTGCGGTCGGCGCCGTGCATGATCAGACGACCCTGAATGAACCGCGCGGATCTTTTACCCATGTAGATCGCGGCGACCTCTCCGGGCCGGGCCAGGGTGGCCCAATCGTGATCGGCAAAGCCTTTCATGTCATGTCCGGTCAGAAGGCGTACGGATGCATTGCGCTGGCGTTTTGTCAGGCTCTGCCCGATCGCGGCCACGGCGGCAGAGGCGGCGGTGATGCCGGGCACGATGTGCCAGCTGACACTGGCGGCGTCGCAGGCCTCTATCTCTTCGTCGAGCCGACCGAAAACGGTGCTGTCACCGGATTTCAGTCGCACGACCTGCGCGCCCTTTTGGGCGTGCTCCACGATCAGCGCGTTGATCGTCTCCTGCGGGGTCGAAGGACCGTAGGCTTCCTTTCCGACGTCGATCAGGGTGGCCTCGCGCCGGGCCAGTTCCAGGATCTCGGCACTGATCAGGCGGTCGTAGATCACCACGTCGGCCTCGTCGAGCGCGCGGCGGGCCTTGAGGGTCAGAAGCTCCGGATCGCCGGGGCCTGCGCCCACGAAAGCAACATGGCCGGGCCGGTTTTTGGCATCCAGATGCCGGAGCAAAAGCTCATCCAGCGCCTCACGGGCGCCGTCTTCGCCTGTGGCAATCGCGGTCGGACCGGTTCGAAAATAGTAGTCTGCCCAGAACTCCCGGCGGGCCCGGCCCATGGGCAGCGCTTCTGCCATCTTGCGGAAGGCCTTGCCGATGCGGGCGAGAGGGCCAAGCGTGGCGGGCAGCTTTGCCTCCAGATCCGCCTTGATAGCACGGGCAAGCACCGGGGCAGCGCCTTCGGTGCCGATCGCAACAGTAACCGGATCGCGATCAACGATTGCGGGCGTGATGAACTGGCTGTCCTGGAGATTGTCGACGATATTGACGAGCGCGCCGTCCGCGCGGGCCAGGGCCGACGTGCGGGCATCTTCGTTGGCATCTTCATCGGCGGCGTAGAAAAGCGCGGCGCAAAGCGTGTCGCCGGGCTGCATGGCACGGCGTACGAGGCGAAGGCGGCTTTGGCTCGCCCAGTTTTCGATTTCAGGCGCGGGATCCGCAGCAAAGACGGTCAGATGCGCCTCTGTCTTTAGGAGCAGGCGGAGCTTGGCCAAGGCTGCATCGCCCCCGCCGGAGAGCACAACGCGGCGGCCCGCGAGGTCCAGGAATATGGGAAAATGTTGCATGGCGTGCCCCTGTCGGCCTGTTTGACTTGAAGGGCAATATAGGAAATATTCCTGAAAACATGCTATGTGCTACGCAAAATAAGGACATTTGTTCTTCCATTGAGCGTGAATGAGGGTGATGGCCCAAATTGAAAGGAAAAACGCGAATGGCGGTCCGGATGGATGAGATCGACCGGAAAATCCTGTCGGAGTTGCAGGAGGATGCGGGGCAATCGCTGGATGAGATCGCGAAGAAGGTGGGCTCATCAAAGACGCCCGTCTGGAACCGGATCCGCAAGCTGCGCGAGGCCGGGGTCATCGGGCGGCAGACGATGGTGCTGGATGCCGAGGCGTTGGGGTTTGAGGCCTGCTTTTTTGTGCTGATCCGCACCTCGGAACACGAGGCGGAATGGCAGAAGGCGTTTCTGAAGGCCCTGCAGGACCGTCCCGAAGTGCAGGAGGCGCACCGGCTTGCCGGGGATATCGATTATATTCTCAAGGTCAGAGTGAAGAATGCCCGCGCCTACGACGCGTTCTATCAGGCGCTCATCTCGGAAGTACGGGTGCACAATGTGACCGCGCTTTTGTCGATGGAAGAGATCAAGTCGACAACAATGCTGCCTCTGGGTGTCTGACCAAAAGGAGCGCCTGCGGCGCACGCCATTTTGGGACCAGCAGAAGCGCGGCGCCGGGATGCAACGGCGCGCGGGTTCAGAGGGTCACCTCAAGCTGTTCGAGGCCGTGGAAGTGGTAGGTGTTCGCGTAAATCGGTGTTTCCGTGAGGCGCAAAGTCGGACATTGCGAAAAGAGCTTGGCCAGAGCGATCTGCAGTTCCAGCCGCGCAAGCGGTGCGCCGACGCAGAAATGAAGGCCTGCCCCAAAGCTGGTATGGGTTTTGGCTGGCCGTGTCGGTGAGAACGTATCGGGTGCATCCCATTCGGCGGGATCGCGATTGGCGGCGCCGAGAAGGAGAGCGATCTGGTCTCCGCGCTGAAAGGTATGACCATGCAGAGTGACCTTCTCATAGACATAGCGCGTGAACATGTGGAGCGGAGGATCGAAACGGGTCAGCTCCTCGACGGTGCCCGCGACGCGCTCCGGCGACAGAAGGGCGGGATCGGCCTGATGCTCCAGAAGGGTTTTCACCGCATTGCCGATCATGTGAACCGTCGCTTCGTGACCTGCATTCAGAAGAAGGATGCAGGTGGTGATCAGCTCGGATGTCGAAAGCCGTTCCCCGTCCGTCTCGGCGGCAATGAGATGGGTGATGAGATCATCTGCGGGATGGGCGCGCCGCGTTTCAACATAGTCGAGGATGAAGGCGCTGAAGGCCTGCGCGGCCCGATTTGCCGCATCCTCCATCGCTCGCGTTCGATTGGCTTGATACATGGCGACCATCGCATGGGACCAGTCGAGTAATTGAGGAGCCATGCCCTCGGGCACGCCCAAAAGACGCGCGATGATCCGGACGGGGATCGCTGTGCAATAGGTCGTGATCAGGTCGAAGGGTCCGCCAGGGAAGGCCGCGATCAGTTCGTCGCACAGCGCCTCGATCTCGGGCTGCAGGGCGCTGACGCGACGCGTGGTGAAAGCGCGCAGAACCTGCGTGCGCAGGCGTGTATGGGCGGGTGGCTCCAGCTCCAGCATGGAATGGGCTTCTACGGCATAAAAGGCCTTGAGGTGGGCCGGCGGGGTTTCGGCCAGCTCCGGTGGTACCTGGCGCCCGAACCGGCGATCGCGGAGGACAGAATTCACGGTCGCAAAATCGAAGGCTGCGACCATCCGGTAATGGGGCCAGTAGTGCAGCGGAGCCTGCTGCCGCGCGCCAGCATAGACCGGGTAGGGGTTTTGTCCGAACGCGGGGTCGGTCGGGTCTTGGTCGAACATCAGCATTCTGAGAGATGTGCCATGACCGCTGGTCAATGCAAAGGCCGGTTTGATAGGGTGCCGGAATGACGGGATTTATCAGGCACCGAACCTGGGTCGCGCTGGGATTTGGCGTGCTGGTTCTGCTTCTGGCGGCAAACGTCTGGCGTTATGGCTATCAGCGCGCGATCGATCAGCTTGCGCGCCGGGCCGAGGCGGATCTGGTCCTGGCGAGCGACCGGTTGAGCGCCCAATTGCAGCGCTACCGGGAGCTGGCGGTCCTGATGGCCCAGCACCCGTCCGTCGCCGGTCTGGATGAACCGGTCCGGCGCATGGCGGCAAAACAGGTGCTCTTGGACGTGTCGGACAAGACCGCCGCACTTGATATGGTCTTTGCCAACCGCGAGGGGACGGTTCTGGTTTCGGCCCATGGCGTCTTGGCCCAGGACGTGAGCCGGTCTGCAGCGTTCCGGCGGGCCATGCAGGGCGCGCTGGGCAATGAGCATTGGCGCAATCCGCAGACGATGCGGCGGGCCTTTTCCTTTGCGGCGCCGTCGTTCGGAGCGGACGGCAAGGTCGAGGGCGCGCTGATCGTTTCGGTGGATGTCGAGGATATCGAACAGACATGGCGGGGGAGCACGCCGACGGTTCTTTTTACGGATCAGCGGGGCGAGGTTTTCATCTCCAACAGGTCCGAATTGCTCTACTGGTCGCGACCGGCGGGGGAGGCGGGTTTGATCCCCGCCGACGGGCGGGGCCTGTCCTTTGCGGTTGAAACGGTGGGGCAGCATGAGATCTGGCGCATGGGCTGGGGTCCCTATCTGCCGCAGCGCGCCCTGCATCTGGAGCGGGAATTGCCCGTTATCCAGCTTGTCGCGGAGGTTCTGGTGGATGTGCAGCCGGCCCGCGCTCTGGCAACGCTTCAGGCTGGCATGCTGTCTGTCTTTCTGCTGGCCGCCGGAGCGCTGGCTGCGTTCGCGACGGAGCGGCGCCGGACGTTGGCTAGGGCCAACGCTGTGCTGGAGAGCCGGGTGGCCGAGCGGACCCAGGCCTTGTCGCGGACCAACGCCCAGCTCAGGCGCGAGATCACAGAGCGGCAAGAGGCCGAAGCAGCGCTGAAGCAGGCGCAGGCCGATTTGGTGCAGGCCGGAAAGCTGAGTGCGCTGGGCCAGATGAGCGCGGGCATCAGCCATGAGCTGAACCAGCCGCTGATGGCGATCCAGTCCTTTGCCGAAAACGGAGCACAGTTTCTGGATCGGGGGCGCCCGGAAATGGCAAGCGAGAATCTGGGCCGGATCACGGATCTTGCCCGCCGGATGGGGCGGATCATTCGCAACCTGCGTGCCTTTGCCCGGCAGGAAAGCGCGCCATCGGGGCAGGTGGATCTGCGCGCGGTGTTGCAGGGTGCCATCGAATTGACGGAGCCGCGGATGCACCGCGAGGGTGTGACGCTTCGCTATGAGCCGTCGTCGGCGCCGATGTGGGTGCGGGGAGGAGAGGTGCGGTTGGGGCAGGTCTTTGTCAACCTCATCACCAATGCGATGGACGCGATGGCGGAAAGCGATGTGAAGGATCTCAACCTGCTGGTGCGAGAGGGGACCGATCTGATCGTGGAACTGTCCGACACCGGACCCGGCATCGAGAATCCGGACAAGGTTTTCGATCCGTTCTACACGACGAAGGCCGTAGGCGGTGCGGATGGTATGGGTCTGGGTCTGTCGATCTCTTACGGCATCGTTCAAAGCTTCGGGGGCGACATTCACGGGGAAAACCTGCCCGACGGCGGAGCGGTGTTCCGCGTGCATCTTGAACGCTGGGACGAAAAGGAAGCGGCGGCGTGACCGGTCCGGTGCTGCTGGTCGATGACGACGCCGCCGTGCGCGACGCCCTGGCCCAAACGCTTGAGCTGGCCGGTTACATGCCGATCCCGGCTGGATCATTCGTGGCCGCAAAAGATCATATCTCGCGCGATTTTGCAGGTGTGATCCTGTCGGACATCCGGATGCCCGGGCGGGACGGGTTCCATCTGCTGCGACATGCCCATGAGGTCGATCCTGATCTGCCGGTGGTCCTGCTGACGGGCGAAGGCGATATTCCGATGGCCGTCTCGGCCATGGATCAGGGCGCCTTTGATTTTCTGGAAAAGCCATGTGCGGCGGCAGACCTGCTGGCAGTTTTGTCTCGCGCGGCAGACGCCAGGCGCAAGGTGCAGGACCGCCGTACTGAGGCAGCCTTGCGCGAGGCGGGTGATCCTGCCGCGCGGTTGATTTTCGGCATATCGGACGCGTCCAACGGTTTGCGTGCGCGCGTCCGTCGCGCGGCCCAGGCCGAGACGGAAGTGCTTGTGACCGGTCCACCGGGCAGCGGTGTGTCGAAGGTTGCAGAGGTCATCCATCTCTGCTCCCTCCGGGCGAGGGGGCCGTTTCAGAAACGCGCTGCCGAAGGGCTGAGCCGTACGGATCTTGCCGCAGCTCTGGAAGCCGGCCGGAACGGGGCGCTTTTTGTCGATGAGATAGCCAGGATGCCCGCCGATACCCAGATCGCGCTGATCGAGCTTCTTGAGGCGGGGGTGTCCACGCGTTTGATGGCGGGAAGCACGATCGACCTGCAAGAGGCCGTGGCGCGGGGGGCGATGAACGCAGATCTCTATTATCGGTTGGACGTCATGCCGGTGCGCATTCCGTCACTTGCAGAACGACCCGAGGATATTCCGGTGCTCTTCCGGCACTACGTCGCGCAGGCCAGCGAGCAGGCGGGACTGACCGCGCCAGAGATCACGCCGGACGTGGTTGCGGGGCTGATGGCGCAGGATTGGCCCGGCAACGCCCGCGCGCTGATGTCTTCGGCGATGCGCTTTGCGCTTGGCCTGCAGGACGATGTCGAGACGTCCTCCGAACTGGGGCTTGCGGAGCAAATGGCGCAGGTTGAGCGACAATTGCTTGAGGCCGCCCTGCGCCGGGCCAACGGGCAGGCGAGCCGGGCCGCGAAGGCGCTGAAACTGCCGCGCAAGACGTTCTATGACAAGTTGGCACGCTACGGGCTGCGGCCTGATTCTTTCCGCTAGGCAAAGATGTGCGGAAATCCGCACAGTTTCGCGTTTGAGTGTGTGAATTCCCGCACTGGAAATCTGGTACCCCCGAAACCGCGTCCGATAAGGAGCTGATTTCTTGGGGTAAATGCCGTTCTTGATCAGGGATGCGCAAATTGTTGAGTGCCGAGAATCGATTCGCTTCACTGCGCACAGCGCGCCCCAGGGTCGGGGCGCGACCGGGGCGGGGAGCCCTGTTCAAAAAAAAGGGAGGATAAACCCATGAAAATGATGACCACCGCCGCGATGGCCTTGGCCTTGTCCGCGACGGCTGCCTTTGCCGCATGCGATGACGGAGAGATCGTCGTCAAATTCGCGCATGTGACCAACACCGACAAGCACCCCAAGGGCATCGCTGCCTCGCTGCTTGAGGCGCGGGTGAACGAAGAGATGAACGGCTCGATGTGCATGGAGGTCTATCCGAACTCCACGCTCTACAACGACAACAAGGTGCTGGAGGCGATGCTGCAGGGCGACGTCCAACTGGCCGCGCCGTCGCTGTCGAAATTCGAGAAATTCACCAAACAGTTCCGCCTGTTCGACCTGCCGTTCATGTTCAAGAACATCGAAGCCGTGGATGCGTTCCAGGCTTCGGATGCCGGTCAGGAGATGATGGACAGCATGCAGCGCCGTGGCCTGCAGGGTCTGGCCTTCTGGCACAACGGCATGAAGCAGATGTCGGCCAACAAGCCGCTGATGTCACCTTCGGATGCCAACGGGCTGAAATTCCGCGTGCAATCCTCGGATGTGCTGGTTGCACAGATGGAAGCCATTGGCGGCTCGCCTCAGAAAATGGCCTTCTCGGAAGTCTACGGCGCGCTGCAGCAGGGCGTTGTGGATGGGCAGGAAAACACCTGGTCCAACATCTACGGCAAGAAGTTCTTCGAGGTGCAGGACGGCATAACCGAGACCAATCATGGCATCATCGACTACCTGGTCGTCACCTCCGTCGACTGGCTGGACAGCCTGGATGCGGATGTCCGTGATCAGTTCCTCACGATCCTGGCCGAAGTGACCGAGACACGGAACTCCGAGGCCTTCGACGTGAACGAGGCGGCCAAGGCCTCCATCGTTGAAGCGGGCGGGACCATCCGTCAGCTTTCGGCTGAGCAGCGTCAGGAATGGGTCGACGCGATGAGACCCGTTTGGGACAAGTTCGAAGGCGATGTCGGTCAGGAGATGATCGACGCGGCGCAAGCCATCAACGCCGGTCTCTGATCCGGCATCCCGCGCCCGGTTCGGTCCGGGCGCGGCTTTGGGGCGGCGAGATCTGCCCTCATTCCTCAAGAAACAAGAGTAGGGACAGGATATGTCTGGGGCATCGTCGCGGCCCACCGGGCTGATCGACCATATCGAGGAGACGCTGATCGCGCTCCTTCTGGGGCTGATGACGCTGGTGACCTTCGCCAATGTGATCGCGCGCTTCGTGTTCAATGCAAACATCCTCTGGGCGCTGGAACTGACCGTGTTCATGTTTGCCTGGCTCGTGCTGCTGGGGGCGTCTTACGCCGTCAAGAAGAACGCCCATCTGGGCGTCGATGCCATCGTGAACTTGCTGGCGCCTCCCGCACGGCGGGTGCTGGGTCTGATCTCGGTCGGGTGCTGCTTGGCCTTTGCCCTCCTGATGCTGAAAGGCGCTTACGATTACTGGGCTGTTTTTGCCGATCTGCCTCCGACATCGGGGCGCTGGTTCCCCACCGGGTTCGATATGCGGGCGCGCAGCCAGAGCTTTTATGAGGTGCAGGACGTGCCGATGATCGGGATGTTCCGCTTTCTCGAAGATCTGATCAATTACGGCGACGCCTACGAGAAGATGCCCAAGGTGATCCCGTATCTGGTCATGCCGATTTCCATGCTGCTCTTGGTCTTGCGCTTTGCACAAGCGGCTATCGCAATCTGGAAGGGGGACAGCGACCGGCTGGTGGCAAGCCACGAGGTCGAGGACGAACTGGAAGAGGTTCGCGCGCAGCAGGGGGTACGCGACTGATGGAAGTTGTCCTGCTGTTTTCCATGGTGATCGGGCTCTTGCTGATCGGTGTGCCGATCGCCGTGTCGCTGGGGCTGAGCTCCACCATTTTCCTGCTGATCTACTCCAACTCTTCGCTGGCTTCGGTCGCTGGTACGCTTTTCGAGGCGTTCGAGGGACATTTCACGCTGCTGGCTATCCCGTTCTTTATCCTCGCGTCGTCCTTCATGACGACAGGCGGGGTCGCGCGGCGGATCATCCGCTTCTCCATTGCCTGCGTTGGGCACTTGCCTGGCGGTCTGGCGATTGCGGGCGTGTTCGCCTGTATGCTGTTCGCGGCCTTGTCGGGCTCGTCGCCTGCGACCGTGGTGGCGATCGGGACCATCGTGATCGCGGGCATGCGGCAGGTGGGCTATACCAAGGATTTCGCCGCGGGGGTGATCTGTAACGCGGGCACTCTGGGCATTTTGATCCCGCCTTCGATCGTGATGGTCGTTTACGCAGCGGCTGTTGAAGTGTCGGTGGGGCGGATGTTCCTGGCAGGTGTCATTCCGGGCCTGATGGCAGGCGGCATGCTGATGATCACCATCTATGTGATGGCCAAGGTCAAGAACCTGCCCAAAGGCGAATGGAAGGGCTGGAGCGAGATCTTCGCCTCGGCTCGCGAGGCGGGCTGGGGTCTCTTCCTGATCGTCATCATTCTGGGCGGCATTTATGGAGGGATCTTCACGCCAACGGAGGCGGCGGCGGTGGCGGCGATCTACGCGTTCTTCATCGCCTGCTTCGTTTATCGCGACATGGGGCCGCTGGCGACGGTGGAGGGAGAGAACAACATCTCGTTGCTGCGCAAACCGTACGCGGTGATCACGGCGTTCTTTCATCCCGATACCAAGCATACGCTCTTTGAGGCGGGCAAGCTGACGGTGACGCTGCTCTTCGTGATTGCCAACGCGCTAATCCTGAAACATGTGCTGACCGACGAGCAGGTGCCGCAACATATCGCGAGCGCGATGCTGGCCGCCGGTCTGGGGCCGGTGATGTTCCTGGTGGTGGTGAACGTGATCCTGCTGATTGGCGGACAGTTCATGGAACCATCGGGGCTTTTGGTGATCGTTGCACCGCTGGTGTTTCCGATTGCTATCGAGCTGGGCATCGACCCCATTCACCTCGGGATCATCATGGTAGTAAACATGGAGATCGGCATGATCACACCGCCGGTGGGTCTGAACCTTTTCGTCACCTCGGGTGTGGCCGGCATGCCGATGATGCGCGTGGTCAAGGCGGCTTTGCCGTTCCTCGCTGTGCTCTTCGTCTTCCTGATTATGGTGACCTATATCCCGTGGATTTCGACCTTCCTGCCCAATGCGGTGATGGGGCCGGAGATCATCACGAACTAGACGTGATCCAAAGGAGCGCCTGCGGCGCACACCATTTTTGGAGCCAGAGGCGCGGTGACACGTCTCTGGCTGCGTCGTTTCCGGTGAGAGGGCAGGATGTCCCGTATTTGGATCGAGAAGAAGATCAGGACGTGGCTTCGAGCGCCGAGATGATGGGCGAGAAGTCGGAGGCCTTGAGGCTTGCGCCGCCCACGAGCGCCCCGTCGACGTCGGGGACGGCGAAGATATCGGCGGCGTTGGCGGCCTTGACCGAGCCGCCGTAAAGGAGCGGGACGCTGGCGGCGATTGCGTCGGGAAGCTTGGCACGCAGGAAGGCATGAACTTCGGCGATCTGGTCGGTGGTGGGGACGTGGCCGGTGCCGATGGCCCAGACAGGCTCGTAGGCGATGACGGTATTGGTGCCGGTGGCGGAGGCGGGCAGGGACCCTGAGAGTTGGGTGCCAATGACCACCAGCGTCTCTCCGGTCTCGCGCTCTTGCAGCGTTTCGCCGACGCAGATGATCGCCGTCAGGCCCGCCTCATGGGCGGCTTCGGCCTTGGCGCGGACCGTCGCATCGGTTTCCGCGTGATCGGCGCGGCGTTCGGAATGACCGAGGATGACATGGTCCGCGCCTGCGTCTTTCAGCATTGCGGCGCTGATATCGCCGGTATGTGCGCCGCTTGCGGCCGCATGACAATCCTGTCCGCCGAGCTTGATCGCGGAGCCGGAGAGTGTGGCGGCACGGGCAAGGAGCGTGGCGGGAGGGCAGATGAGCACGTCGACACGCGGGGCGGGATGCGCCTTGGCCAGCGCCTGAAGCTCTGACAGCGACGCGTCTGTTCCGTTCATCTTCCAATTGCCTGCTGCCAGTTTTTGCCGCATTCTGAAACCCTCATTCCTGTTCTGGCGCGTCGTAGCATTCCCGACCGACCCAGACAATCGAAGGAGAGACCCGCAAATGATCCCCGAATTCGATTTGCGACTTTTACAGGCACGCGATGCCGCTGCCCTGACGCGATTGCGGGAGGCGGCGGAACATGTGGGCTTTCTGACGCTGAGAGGGACCGATCTGGCGCCTGAGGATGTGCGGCGGGTTCTGACGGCCTATGGGGCGTTCTTCCGGCTTCCGCCGGAGCGCAAAGCGCAGGTCGATATGGCGCGCACCGGGGCCAATCGGGGCTGGGGCGCGCCACAATCCGAGCAGGTGGACCCGAATGCAAACCCCGATTTCAAGGAGGTGTTCGATTGCGGTGTCGAGCTGGCCCCGGGTGATCCCTGGGCGGGACGGGGACTGGCCGTCTATGCGCCGAACCTCTGGCCGGATGCACCGGACGGATTTCAGACGGAGATCGAAACCTACTTTGCGAAAGCCCGCGCGGTGGCCATGGAGGTGCTGCGGGCGATTGCCGTGGCGATGGGTGCGCGGGAGACATGGTTTGATCCCGCGTTCGAACGGCCCATGGCGCTTTTGCGGGGCAATTATTATCCCGCCCGGCCGCAATGGGCGGCGGAAAAGGATTTCGGCATTGCGCCGCATACCGATTATGGCTGCCTGACGCTTCTGGCAACCGATGGCGCGCCGGGGCTGGAGGTTTTGACCGCGGATGGGACCTGGACGCCGGTCGCGGTGCAGCCGGGCACGTTCGTGATCAATTTCGGCGAGATGCTGGAGATGTGGACAAACGGGCAGGTCAAAGCGACGTTGCACCGGGTTATCGGCGGCACGCAGGAGCGCCTTTCGGTGCCGTTGTTCTTCAACCCGTCCTATGAGGCGGATGTGGCCCCGCCGGGCGCCTCAGAGCCGATCAAGGCTGGGCCGCATCTGGCCCGCCGCTACGACGAAACCTACCTCCATCTGAAAGAGGCTTAGGCGTCAGGTTTCGGCGAATTTGATCGATTCCCCGCAGCCGCAGGCTTCGGTCACGTTCGGGTTGTTGAATTTGAACCCTGCCTCAAGAAGGCTGACCTCGTAGTCGATCTCGGTCCCGAAGAGGAACATTTGCGCCATGGGTGCGATCATCACACGGGCACCGTCCTGTTCCACGACTTCGTCATTCGGGTCGGTCTCGGTGACATAGTCCATCGTGTATTCCATACCCGCGCAGCCGCCTTTCTTGACGCCGATGCGCAGGCCCGAATGGCCGTCCTTTTCCATCAGCTTGGCGATCTGCGCCGCAGCCTTTGGGGTTATCGTCACCGCTTGCTTGCCTGGAATGCCGAACATCACCGCTCTCCTTTCCGCTTAAGGTAGGCGCAGGAGCCGTCTCTCTCAAGAGGAAAGAAAAGGACCGCCCGGGATTGCCGGACGGTCCAGGGGGCCAAATCGTGCCGAGGGGACAGCAGCTGCGTTATTGCAGGCCCACGCAGTTCGCATAATAGGTGACGGTGGCCGGCCAATCCGAGAAGACGCCTGCAACTCCTACATCCTGCGCCAGGACATGCAGAAGTTCGTAGGTCACGCCGTCATGGGTCGTGGCATCGGTGATCGACTGGTAATACCAGCCGCCGCCCCCGCCCAGGGGACCGGAGCGTTCGAGTGTCCATGTGATGATGTTCAGGCCCGCCGCTTGCGCCTCGTTTGCATAGGCGGAGGGGACGATCTGGCCGTCCTGGAGCGTGACCAGCATCCAGAGAGGCGGCGCGATGTAGCGCACGCCGCGATCATAGAGGGATTGCATCGTGTCCGGATAGGTGGAGGGATCCATGTGACCGAAGCCATCGACATTGTAGGTATCGTCCAGATAGACGGCCTGCGCGCCAAATTCGGGCTCGTTCTCGATCCAGTAGAGGACGTCTTCGAGGTTGAAGCTTTGCAGCCAGACATCCTCGGGCGGGATACCGGCTTCCTTGTATTCATCGACCAGCTTTTGCGCGTAATCCTCTTGGCTGAAGCCGTTATGGGGCATCTCGACCGACGGGGCTTTCAACTCGGGTGTGAATTTGGCGCCAAGTGATTTGAAAAGCGCGATGGATTCGGCATGCGTCATCAGCGTCGCATCGGCCGTGTAGAGGTCGGTACGCCAGCCGGCGATGCCGCCTTGGTAGCCCTCAGCCGTGGTCGCGGTCTTGTCGGAACTGTCCATTTTCGGGGTGAGTGTGCGGAATTCCTCAAGGGTGACTTCCGATGTGCGGCATTCAGCGGTGGCATCCGTGCCGCCGGACGCAGGCGCGAACGGAGTGACACAGGTGTCAGCCAGATCAGTGAGCAGGATGTTGGTGGTCGTGTGCAGGTCGTTCTGGGCATGGCGGCAGACCAGCTCATGATCTTCGGTGAAGGTCACGTCGCATTCGAGGATGCCAGCACCCATTTGTGCCGCGGCGACGTTCGATTCCACCGTATGTTCCGGGAATTGCATGGGCGCGCCGCGATGACCGATGGAAAAGAGGCTTCGCTGCATCTCCTGCCCCCGGCAGGCCATCAGCGTTGACTTCAACTCGCCCTCGGGCAGCTTGTCGATCAGGAAGGCGGGGCGGGGGCCATAGCCGGTCAGGACATCCTGGCCAGGGCCTTCGGCCAACGCGGCACCGGCGCAGAGAAGAAAAGCAGCGTTTAAGGTGATGGACCGCATCGGCGACCTCCGGAGATTCGTGTACGCCGGAAAAGTCGCGGGATAATGTGACGCAGCGCCGACGCTTGGGTGACGTGGCTGTAACGGTTTTGTAACCGAGTTAAGTTTCTTGGGGATAAGCCCGCTGTTACATAAAGCCGAGCTCGAGCCGGGCTTCGTCGGACATCATATCCATACCCCAGGGCGGCTCCCACGTCAGATCGACATCGACCTGTTTGACGCCGGGCAGCGGTTCGATGGCGTCGGCGACCCAGCCGGGCATTTCGCCAGCCACGGGACAGCCGGGCGCGGTGAGGGTCATGATCACCTTGACCTCGTTTTCGGGATTGATGTCGATCGTATAGACCAGCCCCAACTCGTAGATGTTGACCGGAATCTCCGGGTCATAGACCGTGCGGCAAGCATCCACCACCTGCTCATAAAGCGGATGGTCGGTGGAGGAGGGTGCGATCAGCGGTGCACCTTCAAGCGGTTCGGGCGAGTGGGACATCGGGGCCTCATCGGTTTCCTGACCAAAGATATAGGAAATACGAAAAGGGGCGTCCAGCCCTGGCGGCGTGCAGTTGCGGCTTGGCATTGCGGTTGATTTGGCGCAGAAGGCGCGCTGTTGATCTTGTGAAGCACCCCATGACCCAGCGATTTTCCTATGAACTGACCGCCACCGACGGCGCGGCGCGCACCGGTGTGATCAGCACACCGCGTGGCGAGATCCGCACGCCCGCTTTCATGCCGGTGGGCACGGCGGCGACGGTCAAGGCGATGCTGCCGGAAAGCGTGGCGGCAACGGGGGCGGATGTGCTGCTGGGCAACACCTATCATCTGATGCTGCGGCCCACGGCGGAGCGGATCGACCGGCTGGGCGGGCTGCACCGGTTCATGAATTGGGAAAAGCCCATCCTTACGGATAGCGGCGGATTTCAGGTGATGAGCCTTGCGGGGCTGCGCAAGCTCACCGAAGAGGGCGTGACGTTCAAAAGCCATATCGACGGGTCGAAACACGCGCTGACGCCGGAGCGGTCGATGGAAATCCAGCGGCTTCTGGGCTCGGATATTGTAATGTGTTTCGACGAATGCCCGGCCTTGCCCGCAACCGAGGAGCGGGTGGCCGAGAGCATGCGGCTGTCGATGCGCTGGGCGGCACGGTCGCGCGAGGCGTTCGGCGACCGGCCGGGCCATGCGCTTTTTGGCATCCAGCAGGGCGGCGTGACACAAGACTTGCGCGCGGAGAGCGCGGAGGCGCTGCGCAAGATTGGCTTTGACGGCTACGCGGTGGGCGGTCTGGCGGTGGGTGAGGGGCAGGAGGCGATGTTTGGTGTGCTGGATTACGCGCCCGCCATGCTGCCCGAGGAAAAGCCGCGCTATCTGATGGGGGTGGGCAAGCCCGACGATATCGTGGGCGCCGTCGCGCGCGGGATCGACATGATGGATTGCGTGTTGCCATCGCGATCGGGGCGGACGGGGCAGGTCTTTACGAGGCGCGGGGTGCTGAACATCAAGAATGCCCGGCATCAGGACGATCCTAGGCCGCTGGATGAAGATTGTACCTGCCCGGCCTGCCAAAGCTATTCGCGGGCCTACCTGCATCACGTCTTTCGCGCGCAGGAGATGATCTCGGGCATGCTGCTGACCTGGCACAACCTGCACTATTATCAGGAGATCATGTCGGGCATGCGCACAGCGATCTCGGAAGGACGGTTTGATGCCTGGCAGCGGGAGTTTCATGCGGGTCGGGCAGAGGGTGACATCGAACCGCTTTGAGCCGTCGGGACGACGCTCCTGACCCCGAGGGGTCAGATCGCCCCGCCCGCCGTCCCGTTTATGTTGGGCGCAATGAAAATCGTTCCGATTGTGAAGCGGGTCACAGATCTCTCGGACGGGTCCCGATATAACAAGGTCACGTCTCGCGGGGCGGAGGTCAGGAATACCGGAATATCTCCTCGACCAAGGCCCCGCTAAGCTGACGGTATTCACCTGGGAGTTTTTTCGATGCATTTTACATTGTTCGCCGTGTGCTGGGCCTGTGTCAGTCTTCTCGCGGTCATCACCTTCGCCTGACGTCGGGGTGAGGCCGCATTTCCACAGAAAAGTCGTTCCGCATGCCCGTGAGTTGGTCACGCAAACGTGCATCAGCGCCCCGTTTTGCGCTGAAAACATGGTAAACCTAAGGGAAAGTCGCCAAAAAACTAATGAGAGTTGAGCCCATGTGGTTGCGCCCGCCAGCGCGCGCCGTCATGCTGTGCCTTGAAACAGGCGGGCTCGGGCCACAGGTTACCAAGTCCATAACAGGAGACGGCCAAAGCGGTTGCCTAGATGAGGGACCCCGCGTCGTCTTGCCAGTACAAGGAAAGAGCATGCAAGAGCCTCTCAACTCCTCCTATCCGGTATTGCCATTGCGCGACATCGTGGTGTTTCCGCACATGATCGTCCCGCTGTTTGTTGGCCGGGACAAGTCGGTTCGTGCGCTGGAAGAGGTCATGTCGGATGACAAACAGATTCTGTTGTCGAGCCAGATCGACCCCTCCGTCGACGACCCGGCGACCGACGGGATCTACAAGGCGGGGGTCCTCGCCAATGTGCTGCAACTGCTGAAACTGCCCGATGGCACCGTCAAGGTGCTGGTCGAAGGGCAGGCGCGAGTGCGCATCACCGAATTTCTGGAAAATGACAGCTATTTCGAAGCGCGCGCCGAATATCTGACCGAGATGCCGGGCGATGTGGCCACGACCGAGGCGCTGTTGCGCACGGTGGCGGACGAGTTCGAGCGCTATGCCAAGGTGCGCAAGAACATCCCCGAGGAGGCGCTGGCGGCGGTGGGCGAAAGCTCGGAACCCGCCAAACTGGCGGATCTGGTCGCGGGCCATCTGGGCATTGAGGTCGATCAGAAACAGGACTTGCTTGAAACCCTGTCAATCAGCGAACGGCTGGAGAAGGTCTATGGCCTGATGCAGGGAGAGATGTCGGTCCTGCAGGTCGAGAAGAAGATCAAGACCCGCGTAAAGTCGCAGATGGAGCGGACGCAACGCGAGTATTATCTGAACGAACAGATGAAGGCCATTCAGCGTGAGCTGGGCGATGGTGAGGACGGGCAGAACGAGGTCGAAGAGCTCGAAAAGCGCGTGTCCGAGACCAAGCTGAGCAAGGAAGCGCGCGAGAAAGCCGACGGTGAGATCAAGAAGCTCAAGAATATGAGCCCGATGAGTGCCGAGGCTACGGTGGTGCGCAACTATCTCGACTGGATGCTGTCGATCCCGTGGGGCACCAAATCCCGCGTGAAGAAGGACCTGGGCCGGGCCGAGAAGATCCTCGACAACGATCACTATGGCCTTGAGAAGGTCAAGGAGCGCATCGTCGAATATCTCGCCGTGCAGCAACGCTCGAAGAAGATGAAAGGCCCGATCATGTGTCTGGTCGGTCCTCCAGGCGTGGGCAAGACCTCGCTGGGCAAGAGCGTGGCCAAGGCGACGGGGCGGGAGTTCATCCGCATCTCGCTGGGCGGCGTGCGCGACGAGAGCGAGATCCGCGGTCACCGCAGGACCTATATCGGCTCCATGCCGGGCAAGATCATCCAGGCGCTGAAGAAGGCCAAGACAACGAACCCGCTGATCCTGCTCGACGAGATCGACAAGATGGGTCAGGATTTCCGGGGCGATCCCGCTTCGGCCATGCTGGAAGTGCTTGATCCGGAACAGAACGGGACGTTTGTGGACCACTATCTTGAGGTGGAATACGACCTCTCGAACGTGATGTTTCTGACGACCTCGAACAGCTACAACATGCCCGGACCACTGCTCGACCGGATGGAGATCATTCCGCTGGCTGGCTATACCGAGGACGAAAAGCGCGAGATCGCCAAGCAACACCTGATCGAGAAGCAGATCAAGAACCACGGCCTGAAAAAGGGCGAGTTCGAGCTGACCGACGAGGCTTTGAGCGAGATGATCCGGACCTACACCCGCGAGGCGGGGGTGAGGAACCTCGAACGCGAGATCGCCAAGGTGGCGCGGAAATCGGTGACCAAGATCATCAAGAAAGAGGCCGAAAGTGTCGTGGTGACGCCCGAAAACCTCGATGAGTTCCTGGGCGTGAAGAAATTCCGTTATGGTCTGGCCGAGAAAGAAGATCAGGTCGGTGTCGTGACCGGTTTGGCCTATACCTCGGTGGGCGGTGAGCTTCTGAGCATCGAAGCGCTGCGTCTGCCGGGCAAGGGCCGGATGAAGACGACCGGCAAGCTGGGCGATGTGATGAAGGAATCCATCGACGCCGCGTCCAGCTATGTCCGCTCGATCAGTCCCAAGATCGGGGTGAAGCCCCCGCGTTTCGACAAGTGGGACATCCACGTGCACGTACCGGAAGGAGCCACCCCCAAGGACGGTCCGAGCGCGGGTCTGGCCATGGTCACCTCGATCGTGTCGGTGCTGACCCAGATCCCGGTCCGCAAGGACATCGCCATGACGGGCGAGGTGACGCTGCGCGGCAATGCGCTGGCCATCGGCGGGCTGAAAGAGAAGCTGCTGGCGGCCCTGCGTGGCGGCATCAAGACGGTGTTGATCCCGGAAGAGAATGAAAAAGACCTGCCGGAGATCCCGGACAACGTAAAAGAAGGTCTTGAGATCATTCCGGTGGCTCACGTCTCGGAAGTGCTGAAACATGCGCTTGTCGATGTGCCCGAGGCGATCGAGTGGGATGAGGCGGCCGAGGAAGCAGCGGCTGCGGCGGCGATGTCGTCACCCGCTGAAGGGTCTTCCGCAACGGCGCACTGAAATCCGAAACAGAATGAGGGGCGGGCCTGAGGTCCGCCCCGATCTATTTGAAAGGTGGTTGTCTTGACGACTTCAAAGTCCAAACCCACGACAACACGGAAAACGTCCACCACCCGACGCAAGCCCACGAGCGGGACGACCGGAGCAGCGTCAAAGGTAAAAAAGACGCCCAAAGCCAAAACCGAGCCGGTTTCCGCCGTGCCACAACCGGCCCCTCCGCTGAAAAAAGAGATACATCCGACCGTGGTAACCCTCACCGAACCATCGGTGAGCGCGCCGACCTTGCGCAAACGAGAGCTGTTGGACGAAGTCGTCCGCCGGACAGAGGTCAAGAGGAAAGACGCAAAGAAGGTGTTGGAAGAGACGCTTGCTTTGCTGGGAACGGCCGTTGCCGAGGGGCGAGAGATCAACATCCCCGGATTTGGCAAGCTGATGGTGCAACAGGTGGAGACCAAGGCGAATGCGCGCGTGGCGAATTGCAAGATTCGTCAAAGCCGGAACAGTGGGAAAGAGACACTTGCAGAGCCTGAAAAGGACGGGTAAGACCGCCGACACGGGTGATTAGCTCAGTGGTAGAGCGCTTCGTTCACATCGAAGATGTCAGGAGTTCGAATCTCTTATCACCCACCACCTTTTTGCTAAGCCAGGACAAGGCGTGCGGCCACCATGCTTGACCTTCCGCCGCTCCTGATCCTTCGTCATGGTGAGACGGAATGGAATGTCCAAAAGCGCATGCAGGGCGCATTGGACAGCCCTCTGACGCTGCGGGGCCGAGAGCAGGCAAAAGCGCAAAACCGGCTTTTGGCACAGCATGGCATCGAGGATTTTGACTGTTTCACCTCCCCACAGGGACGCGCGCGCAAGACCGCCAAGATCGCGCTTGAGGGACTGGCTGATGAGGTGCGCGAAGACGCCCGGCTGATCGAGATCGGCATGGGGGACTGGACGGGAAAAGACAGAGCTGCCTTGCAAGAGGCCCATCCCGCGCTTTTCGAAGCGGACAATCTGTCGTTTTACGACCAAGCACCGGGTGGGGAAGGCATCATCGCACTCGCGCGCCGAACGCGTGGCTTTCTAGCTAATCTGACCGGACCGGCTGTCATCGTCACGCATGGCATAACTTCACGAATGCTGCGGTGTCACGCTTTGGGGCTGGAGCCGGATGCCTATGATACGCTTCCGGGAGGGCAGGGCGTGGTCTACCGGGTGGATCGCGGCCAGATGACCTGTCTCGAGCAAAAGAGCTGACCCCGGTCGCGACGACACTTGGTGCGGTTTTTTGGTGTGGCTGAGCCCCACTGCGCATTTTTGCATATAATCCGATCTTCGATGAGGGATGTGTTTTCCGCAGCAGGCCCTATCTTGGCCCTATCACACTGCAAGGAGATCCGAGATGAGCTGGAACCCGGCATTGGACCCGGATTGCCCGAAGGGCGATGCGGTAGATGCGATCGAAACGGTCATCATTCCCCGCGCCCGCGATTTGGGCGGGTTCGAGGTCAGACGGGCCTTGCCAGCGTCGAAACGGCAGATGGTGGGACCGTTTATCTTCTTCGATCAGATGGGCCCGGCAGAGTTTCTGCCGACGAAAGGCCTCGACGTGCGCCCGCATCCGCATATCGGGCTGGCCACGATCAGCTATCTTTATCGCGGACGCATGCATCACCGCGACTCTCTGGGTACGGACAGCTGGATCGAGCCGGGCGCGGTGAACTGGATGGTCGCGGGGCACGGAATTACCCATTCAGAGCGGACGGACGACGAGACGCAGACCGATCCGATGCCTTTTTTCGGCATTCAGACCTGGGTGGCCTTGCCCAAGGAGGCCGAAGACAACGCGGCGTCGTTTGAGCATCAGCCAAAGGAGGCGCTGCCGTTTCTGGAGGGTGAAGGCAAGCAGGTGCGGCTGATCCTTGGTCAGGCCTACGGAGAACGCGCGCCGGTGAAGGTCGCATCGGAGATGTTTTACGCGGATGCCGTGCTGGAGGCGGGAGCGGCCATTCCCTTGCCCGACGACCATGAGGACCGGGGTGTCTATGTCGTCGAAGGGGCCGTGGATGTGGCCGGAGAGACGTTTGAAGCGGGCCAGATGATGGTGTTCCGACCGGGTGACAAGATCAGCCTCAAAGCGGGGGCACAGGGGGCACGGCTGATGCTGCTGGGCGGTGCGACGCTGGAAGGGTCGCGCTATATCTGGTGGAATTTCGTGGCCTCCTCCCAAGAGCGGATTGATGCGGCCAAGGAAGCCTGGCGCGCGGGGGATTGGGCACATGGCCGGTTCAGCCTGCCGCCTGGAGATGACCACGAATTCATTCCGCTGCCCGATCGGTGAGAAAATGCAGATATACCTATCTAAAACCGGTTAAGGCCGCTTGACGGGCGGGGGACGGGGCCATATGACAGCCAAACGTTCGCGACGCGAACGGGCAGTGAGCGGTTGTAGCTCAGTTGGTTAGAGTACCGGCCTGTCACGCCGGGGGTCGCGGGTTCGAGCCCCGTCAACCGCGCCACCACTGCCCTGGATCGTCGAGACGCCCTGCGCGGTTGTAGCTCAGTTGGTTAGAGTACCGGCCTGTCACGCCGGGGGTCGCGGGTTCGAGCCCCGTCAACCGCGCCACTTTTCGAGAAAAACCGGTTTGCTCTTCCGCCCTTGCGGGCGTCATCGCATGTAGCCGAGGCGATGTTCGAGCGTGAGGTCGAGTGTGTTTCGAAGAAAGGCGAGGTCTTCGGGGGCGAGAGCCCCCGGTGTCGCGGGCCGGGCCGGTATAGCGGCGCGGAACTTCGAGCCCAGACGTTTAACCACCGGTCGGAAGGGATGATGCTGGGCGCCGCCCACCGCATCCGTGACGGCGGCGACGAAGTCTTCGGGATCGTGCTGCACACGCTCCATCCGCGCAACGATGCAGGGGACGCCCCGGTTCAGATATCCAAGCATCGCCGTAATCTTGGCGGTTCTCAAGGCGAACAGGTTTTCAAAAACCTCACCTGTGAGGGGGTTTCTGTCATGCGCGAGAGGCTGGCCGACCAGACCGGCTGCTTCGGCGCCGGAGAAATAACGTCCCCGGTCGACGATCGTGTTCCAAGGGCTGCGGATGAAGTCGGAGAAGGGCAGGGCCTGCATCTCAGGCGTGGTATGCCAGGGTTTTGCATGCATGGACAGTGCCCAGGCTTCAGGCGCGCGCACGACGCAGATCACTGCAAGATCGGCGGGTATGGCGAGCATATGCGGAAATCCATGCTTCCAGCCGAGCGCTTCGGTGGGCTGTAACTCCGTATTCCGACCCAGCAGTCGTTTGACGAAATTGGTGCCCGATGATCGTTCCCCCAGCACCTGAAAGCGCCGAATGGGCGTGGCATGTGGGCGGTGGATGTGCAGGCCGGTCTGGGCGAATTCGGGAGGCAGGCGTATCAATGTCGTTCTCTCATGACTTTGAGATATTCATAGAGACTTGTTTTCGCTAAACATATCGCAAAAGGAAAAAGGGGCAGGGCCGATGGCTGAAATCGCGGCGTTGACCATGGTGCGCGACGACCTGTTCTTCCTGCGCAGCTGGCTTGGCCATTACGGGCGGCTGCTGGGCCGCGAGAATTGCTATATCGTGAACCACGGGCGAGGTGAGGCGGTCGCGGCATTGGCCGAGGGCTGCAATATCATCGGTATTCCCGGAACACATCACAAGAATTTCGATATGAAGCGGTGGCGGCTGCTGAACAATGTCGTCATGGGGCTGAGGTCTTACTATGACCACGTTATTGTCGGCGATGTTGATGAGCTGGTGGTACTGGACCCCGACGCAGAGGGGGATCTGAAGAGTTATCTGAACGCGATGCCGATCCGACGGGTCCTGACCCCGTTGGGGCTGGAAGTGATCCACCGCATAGACCTGGAGCACGAGCCTATCACCGATGCGATCCTGGGCCCACGTATGCATGTCCGGCCGGCACCGCATTATTCAAAGCCCTGCATCGTGTCCGTCGGGACAAAGATCGCGCGCGGGGGACATTTCACGCAATATGAGAAACTGCACACGCCGGATCATCTTTATCTGCTTCATCTGAAGTTCTGCGATTTTGAGATCTATTCCGAGGCGATGAACCGGCGCAATGCGGTGACCAAAGCGATCGGGGCGGGCGTCAAGGAAGCCTCCATCGGGCGTCACTGGTTTGCCGAGGCGCGCGGAGAGGACAGGGCGGTCTTTGAGACCTTTGCGGATCTTGAGATGCAGGACGATTTTGTGATGGGTCCTTTGAGGCGCAAGATGCACCGGACATGGAAACCGCGCGGAGAGACCGGTTTCTGGCAGTTCGATCGACCGGATTATGCCATCCAATACCGGCTTCCAGACCGGTTTCGCGGGCTGATCTAGAGGCTTTGAAGAAACGCTTTCAAGGTCTCGAGCGTCTCTTCCGCTGCCGTTTCCGGGAAGAAATGCCCGCCGGGCAGAGCTTTGGCTTTCATATTCGACAGGCGATCTGCCCATGTTGCGGGCACGTCGTAGGCGCGTGCCATGGCACCATCGCTGCCAAACAAGACGAGCGCGGGGCAGGCGACCTTGCGCCCCAGATCCGCGGCGTCCAAAGCGAAATCCACCTCGATCGCAGCACGGTAATCGTTGCACATCGCGGTGATCGTTTCCGGCTGTCGCCAGCATTCGCGGTAGGATGCAAGCGCTTCGGCCTCGAAGTCTTCGATCCGGGCGCTGCCCCAACCGGTCAAGCTGCTCTCAAAGTAAAAATCCGGGTCATGGCCGATGAAGGTTTCGGGAAACGGGGCCGGCTGAGCAAGGAAAAACCAATGATAATAGGCTTTTGCAACCTGCTGGCTTAGGTCGTTGAGCAGCAGATGGGTCGGCGCGATATCCATCAATGTCAGGCTTGAAACGGCATCTGCGTGATCAAGCGCCATCCGATGCGACGTTCTTGCGCCACGATCATGACCGACAAGATGGAATTGCGCATGTCCTAGGGACCTCATCAGCGCGATCTGATCGTTTGCCATCTCCCGGAACGAATAGGATGCGACGTCGCCCGGCTTTGAAGACTGCCCATAGCCCCGAAGATCCGCGGCGATCACGGTAAAGGTTTGCGCAAGACCGGGCGCGATGCGGCGCCACATGCCCCGGTTCTGCGGAAATCCGTGAAGCAGAAGGACCGGCGGTCCGCTCCCCGCGACCGAATAGGCAATGGATTGACCGTTCACCTCGGCCACGGCGTCGGTGAACCCCGGCAGAACAGACATCAGCTCAGCGCGTCCAGAACGCGTGCCCAGCTGCGAATACCTTTGTGAAAGCTCTCCACATCATACTTTTCGTTGGGAGAGTGGATCTGATCGTCGTCCTTGCCGAAGCCGATCAGCAGCGGCGTCGTCCCCAGCAGTTCCTGAAAGTGCCCGGCAATGGGGATCGATCCGCCACAGCCGATATAGGCCGCGGGATCGGGCCATTCATCCGACAGCGCCTTGCGTGCGGCCTCGAACGCGGGGCCGGAAGTATCAAACGCACCGGCCCGGGATGCACCTTGCCCGGTAAAGCTGACCTCGCAATCCGGGGGCAGCATGTCGGTGACCATCTTACGAAAGCTGTCGCGGATCGCATGCGGATCCTGCTGACCGACGAGGCGAAAGCTGATCTTGGCACTGGCTTTCGATGGCAGCACCGTTTTGAACCCGTCTCCGGTATACCCCCCGTTGATCCCGTTGACTTCGCAGGTTGGGCGCGACCAGAGCATCTCAAGAGCCGTGCGACCGGCTTCGCCCGCCGGGTCGGACAGGCCGACATCCCCCAGAAACGCCGAGTGATCGAAGTTCAGACCGTCCCATTGCGCGCGCAGGTCCGATGACAGCTCAGGCACGCCGTCATAAAACCCGGGCACCGTGATGCGTCCCTGTTCATCATGAAGTTGAGCGATGATGCGCGACAGCACCCTGATCGGGTTCATCGCCGCGCCGCCATACATGCCAGAATGCAGATCTTTGCTGGGGCCGGTAATCGTGATCTCTTCCCCCAGCAATCCCCGCAGCATCGTGGTGATGGCGGGGACCCGGCTGTCAAAGAGACCGGTGTCGCAGATCAGCGCCAGGTCAGACCTCAGCTCATCTGCGTTTTCGCGCATGAACGGCACAAGGGAGGGTGACCCCGATTCCTCTTCGCCTTCGAAAAAGAAGGTTATCTTGCAAGGCAGTGTCCCGTGTTCGGCTTTCCAAGCCCTGCAGGCCTCGACAAAGGTCATCAACTGACCCTTGTCATCCGATGCGCCGCGCGCCCGGATCACCTTGCCTTTCGGGGTCTCCTGCACCTCTGGATCGAACGGATCACGATCCCAAAGTTCAAGAGGATCAACGGGTTGCACGTCGTAATGCCCGTAGAACAACAGGTGCGGGCCAGTCCCATCGACATGGCCGATCACCATCGGATGACCGGGCGTTGCGCGCTTGGATGCCTCAACGCCAATGGACGCGAGATCCGCGACCAGCCAGTCAGCCGCTGTCTCGCACGCATCCTTGTAGGCGGGATCGGTCGAGATCGAGGGGATGCGCAGCAATTCCTTGAGCCGGTCCATCGCGGCTTCCAGATCGGCGTCGATACGGCTTAGGACAGGGTCAAGGGACATGGGAGGGCTCCGGCTTTATGTTTGCGCCGACCGTATCAGCCGGGTCCGTCGTGTCCAGACCGCTCAGCCAAGTGCCAGCTGTGCGGCGCGCCGGCCCAGCTCGTCCGCGCACTTGGCACCCTTGCCGCATCCTCCGGTCAGCGCGATGATCCTGGGGCTTTGCGCTGCGATCAAGGGCAGGCCCGTCTCGGTATAGGATGTCACGCACGCCTCCAGATGGGTAGAGCGATATCTCAGATCTGGCATGATCGCCAAAAGCATGTCGGTCAGACACGCACCGACCTTTGGATCACCCCCGCCTCGAAACCACGCTTTGACGTCCTCCTGGGTTTCGAGCGTCACATCTTCCGGATCACCACCGATCTTTATATAGGTCTTCCCGTCAGGATAGCGCACGGGTGGGAGCACATAGGGATCACTGCCTCCCCCAGGTGGGACATAGACCACCGATGGCATGGTCTTCAGCCGATATGCCTCCTCCGCGTCGATTTCGAAAAGCACCACGGTGCGCGCCAGGACGTCGAGCGTGACGGGATGCGGCAACAATCCGGCCGTGCCGGAAAACGCACCACAGGCCACGATAACGCGATCTGACCGGAGCGTGGTGCCGTCCTGACAGTGAATGATCACGCCATCGGCAGTTTCGTCGATGCGTGCCGCAACATGACCAACACATCTGGCCCCATCTGCCTGGGCGACTGCAATCTGGGCCTGAACATGGGCGCGGGGATCAATATACCCGGCTCCGCGTGGCTCGTAAAACGCGGCTATCTCATCCGGAAACCGGAAGAACGGGAATTTCTGCCGCAAAGCGCGGCCGTCCATCTCGACGAAGTCAATGCCGTCAGCAGTGGCGACCTCGCGGGTCTTTTGAAGAAAGGCCGCGCCATGGCCTTCTAGCGGCCCAGCCATCAACGCGCCGGTTTCGTGGAAAAAGGAAATGCCGCTCTGCCGTTCGAGTTCGGTGTAGCGATCAATGGATGCACGGCTGACGTCGGACCAGAACGCGCTTGGATCAAGGCGCCGGGTGATCCGCGCGGCATCGTAATGGCTGGCGAAAACACCTTGATGAGATCTTTTGTCCCGCGGTTCTTCCGGTCCGACAAGACAGGTGCGCACGCCCGAGGCCGCAAGATGGCGCGCAGCGGCGGCGCCCATCAGGCCCGCGCCCACCACGATGACATCGGCATCCTTCACCATCCGGCCTGCCTCCAGCTTGCAATCGGCCAAGTGCTATACCCCGCGCCTCTGTCGTTCAATCGGCACCTTGTGTTTCCGATTGCGACGTTTGTTCCGGATAACGTGCTGTTCAGGTGTATATATTTGATCCACGTCAAGGCTGCGACATGACGCCCGCTGATATTCGGTTGAACCAGGGGGTGGCACTCTATATCCATTCTAAAACGCGAATATGGCCTGGGTCCTGAGACACTTGGCCTGCTACGGAAGGACCGAAAAGGTGAACTACGTCGCTCAGCTTGATACCGCATTGTCCCGTCTTCATGAGGAAGGCCGATACCGGACATTCATTGATATCGAGCGGCGTCAGGGGCAGTTCCCGCATGCGGTTTGGACCGCGCCGGATGGGACGGAGAAGCCGATCACCGTTTGGTGCGGCAACGACTATCTGGGCATGGGTCAAAACCCGGTCGTCCTGTCTGCCATGCACGAAGCGCTCGACGCCACCGGTGCGGGTTCTGGCGGGACGCGCAACATCTCCGGCACGACGGTCTATCACAAGCGCCTGGAGGCTGAGCTTGCCGATCTGCACGGCAAAGAAGCAGCACTTCTTTTCACCTCTGCCTATATCGCAAACGATGCCACGCTGAGCACATTGCCAAAGCTGTTCCCGGGTCTGATCATCTATTCGGACGCGCTCAACCACGCCTCGATGATCGAAGGGGTGCGGCGCAATGGCGGAGCGAAGCGGATTTTCCGCCATAACGACGTGGAGCATCTGCGCGAGTTGATGGCAGCCGACGATCCGAAGGCGCCGAAAGTCATCGCGTTTGAATCGATCTATTCGATGGACGGCGATTTCGGCCCGATCGAGGCGATCTGCGACCTGGCGGATGAATTCGGCGCGCTGACCTACATTGATGAGGTCCACGCGGTTGGCATGTACGGCCCGCGCGGTGCCGGTGTGGCCGAGCGGGACAGGCTGATGCATCGTCTCGACATCATCAACGGGACGCTGGCCAAGGCTTATGGGGTCATGGGGGGCTATATCGCTGCAAGCCACAAGATGTGCGATGCGATCAGATCCTACGCGCCAGGCTTCATCTTCACCACCTCGCTCCCCCCTGCGGTGGCTGCCGGGGCGGCAGCGTCGGTTGCGCATCTCAAGAAGGCGCAAGACCTGCGGGACGAGCACCAGACCCAGGCACGGATCCTGAAGATGAGGCTCAAAGGGTTGGGGCTGCCGATCATCGATCACGGCAGTCACATCGTCCCCGTCATGGTGGGCGATCCGGTTCACACCAAGATGTTGAGCGATATGTTGCTCAACGATTTCGGCATCTATGTTCAGCCGATCAACTTCCCGACAGTGCCGCGCGGGACCGAGCGTTTGCGCTTCACACCGTCGCCCGTGCACGGACCTGACGAGATAGATGCACTGGTGCGCGCAATGGATGCGTTATGGAGCCATTGTGCGCTGAACCGCGCCGAATTAACTGCCTGACTTTGCGGTATATGTGCATCTCGCTTGTGGTGTGATAACGTCTCGTCAACAACACAGACATCCGAATCGTTGGGGTGGTTCGGCGCATGGGACGTGAAATGGGGCAGCGGGCATGATTGGGCGCAGATCGTCGCGCAAGGTAGATGAAGAGGTCGTGAAGCCGCGAAGCTTCGACGATTTCGATCTGCGTTTGGGTGATATGATGCGTGGTGAGCGCGCGACGCTCGGCAAATCCTTGCTCGATGTTCAGCGGGAATTGCGCATCAAAGCGGCTTATATCGCCGCGATTGAAAACTCCGATCCATCGGCTTTTGACACGCCAGGGTTCATTGCCGGCTATGTCCGTTCCTATGCGCGGTATCTGGGCATGGATCCCGATCAGGCGTTCGAGGCGTTCTGCACGGAAAGCGGGTTCTCGGTGGCCCATGGCATGTCGGCGGAAGCCTCCGTCGTCAAAAAGAACAATGCCGAACCGAAATCCGCGCGTACCGGCCTTGATGCGGATCCGTTCGCACGGCCCGGAACACCGTTCGCACCGACCCAGGACGCGATGTGGAGCCAGATTGAACCGCGCGCGATCGGGTCGTCCCTTGTCCTCTTGATGCTGATTTGCGGGCTTGGCTACGGCGCGTGGTCGGTTCTGCGTGAGGTCCAGCAGGTTCAGGTGACCCCTGTCGACCAGACACCGGTGGTCCTTTCCGACCTGGATCCGCTTGCGGGTGCCTCCCGTGTCGCCGAAGGGGCGGCAGAGCAGGGCTTTGCAACGCCGTCCGCCGAAGCGCTTGACCGGCTCTACCGACCACAGGCGCTTGACGTGCCGGTGCTGGTGGCCCGCGACGCCCCGATATCGACGCTGGACCCCCGGACAGTGGGGACTTTCCGGCCCCCGGAACTTCCTGATGTTCAGCCGACTTTGGCTGCGCGTCCCGATGATCCGGTTCCGCAGGTTGTCGAAGAGGCCGCGCCGGGTCTGCGCATGGTGGCCGTGCGTCCCGCATGGGTTCGGGTCCGCGCTGCGGACGGGACTATCATCTTCGAGGCCACCATGAATGGCGGCCAGACTTATGACATCCCGGCGACAGAAGAACCTCCGACCCTGCGCGTGGGCGAATCTGGTTCGATCTATTTCCAGGTGAACGGGCAGCATTATGGCCCCGTGGGTCCTCGCGGAACGGTGACGTCGAACGTGGCCCTGTCCGGCGCGCAGATTACCGAGCGCTTTGAGGTCGCCGACATCACCCAGGATGGCGACCTGTCGCGGCTGGTGGCAGAAGCCCAGGCCGACACGCCGCAAGATTGATGTCGGTCGCTCCGGTTGCGGGGCGAGGCGGGTCAGCTTATCTTACTTCTAAAATATCTCTACCGAACGGATCGCCCGCGATGTCCCTGAACCATGTCCGCCCCTGGCGTAATATCTACCGTCGCAAATCACGCCAGATCAGGGTCGGCTCCGTGCTTGTTGGCGGCGACGCTCCGATCTCGGTGCAAACGATGACGAACACGCTGACCACCGATGTCGCGGCGACCGTCGCGCAGGTGCAGGCGGCGGCAGAAGCCGGGGCCGATATCGTAAGGGTGTCCGTGCCCGATGAAGCGTCCTCGAAGGCCATGAAGGAGATTGTGCGCGAAAGCCCCGTTCCCCTCGTGGCCGACATCCATTTTCACTACAAACGCGGGATTGAAGCCGCCGAAGCCGGCGCGTCCTGCCTGCGTATCAATCCTGGCAATATCGGGGATGAAAGCCGCGTCAGGGAAGTCATCAAGGCGGCCCGGGATCACGGATGTTCCATCCGGATCGGAGTGAATGCAGGCTCTCTGGAAAAGCACCTGCTTGAGAAATACGGGGAGCCTTGTCCCGAGGCGATGGTGGAAAGCGGACTGGAGCATATCCGGATCCTGCAGGACAATGATTTCCACGAATTCAAGATCAGCGTGAAGGCGTCCGACGTTTTTCTGGCAGCCGCGGCCTATCAAGGCATCGCCGAGGCGACGGATGCGCCGATCCACCTTGGCATCACCGAAGCAGGTGGTCTGACCAGCGGTACGATCAAAAGTGCGATCGGGCTTGGCAACCTTCTTTGGATGGGCATCGGAGACACGATCCGGGTCAGCCTGTCAGCCGATCCGGTGGAAGAGGTGAAGGTGGGCTATGAGATCCTCAAATCGCTTGGCCTGCGACACCGCGGTGTCAACATCATCTCTTGTCCCTCCTGCGCGCGGCAGGGTTTTGACGTCATCAAGACGGTCGAAAAGCTGGAACAGCGTCTGGAGCATATCAAGACCCCGATGAGCCTGTCGATCATCGGCTGTGTGGTGAACGGTCCCGGCGAGGCGCTGATGACGGATGTCGGATTTACCGGCGGCGGGGCAGGGTCGGGCATGGTCTATCTGGCGGGCAAGCAAAGCCATAAGATGTCCAACGACCAGATGGTCGACCACATCGTCGAACAGGTTGAAAAGAAAGCCGCCGAACTCGACGCCGCTCAGGAAGCGGCTGAGTAGTCTTCCGAAAGGTGCGCCACCCAGCCACGTAAAGCGCACCATGTGGCTGGGTCGCAGGCCCTAGTCCTGGGCGCGTTTTTCCGCGACCAAGGCCGCCATTTGATCGGCGGGCAGGAAACCCCTTAAGAGCTCGTCTTCCATGACAAACGTGGGCGTTCCGCTGATCTGCAGCCTTTGAGCCAATGCGCGCGTTGCAGAGATTTCCTCGGTCACCGCGTCGCTGTCCATCCGGGCAAGAACCGCGTCGGTATCGAAATCAAAGCCGTCCGAGATCCGACGCAAGGCCACATCCGTCACCTCGCCATTGAAGGTGATCAGCGTGTCGTGGACCAGCTTATAGGCGTCGTCTCCTTCGACCTGTTTCACGGCGACAGCAAAGCGGGACGACGTCACGGACGCTTCGCCGAGGATCGGAAATTCCTTCATGATCAGTCGGATATTGCCGTCCGTTTCAAGAAGCGACTCAACTTCGCTATGGGCCCGGCGGCAGAACCCGCAGCGGTAGTCGACGAATTCGACCAAGGTGATGTCGCCGTCCGGATTGCCGCCAACCCAGGAAAAGCCGTCTTCGAAAATCTCCTTCTCGTTGACTTTGACGAGATCGAAATCGGCCTGGGCCTGTGCGGCGGCCTGACGTTCCTCAAGCGCATTGACCGCTTCAAGGATCACTTCGGGGTTCTCCATCAGATAAGCGCGAACCTCGGCATGGAAAAGCGCGCGCTCTTCCGCGGACATCGAGTTCAGGTCAAGCGCTGTCAGCGGTGCCGCGGCAAGCGCGAGAACTGCGAGGGAGGGGACGGCGAGGCGGATCATCTCTTTCTCCGTTTCTGATCTTGTTCATATGCAATGAGCACATCTTGCGCGCGGCGCCAAGCCACCGTTCCGGTCGGCAGAAGGTCGACGGCCCGTTTGGCGTGGACCCCGGCATCATCCAGCCGGCCTTGCAAGGCATAGCGCTCTGCGGTGACCATCGCGGCCATGCCGGTCTGCCCCGTCTGCGCATAGGCAACCGACATGTCGCGCAGCACGCGCGGGTTACGGAAATCCAGCGAACGGGCTTTTTCCAGCGTCGCAAGCGCGGCTTTGTTCTGGCCGGCTGCAAGTTGCGCGCGTCCGAGCCCGGCCAGGATCTGCGACTCCTGCGGTGCGAGCGACACGGCGGTCTTGTAAGTGGAAAGGGCGGCTGCGAATTGACGGCTCTCCATCAGGATCTGACCTTTCAGATCATAAAGATATCCATCTCTCGGCTGCAGGGCGATCGCGCCGTCGATGGCGCGTACCGCTTTGCGCAGGTCGGATTGACGATGATGCGCAATGGCTTCCCGCATCAATCTGACATCCTTGTAGCGTTCGGCGCTCACCCTCCGCATGGTCCATTTGGGGGACCGGGTGAAGGCCGATAGCTTGCCTCGAATGCGCGCGAACCAATAATCCGCGGTCGGGTTGGGTTTGGCGGTGTCGCCGAAGGCTGCCACGAACGCTTCGGCCGCGCGGATCCGGTCACGGGTCAGCGGGTGAGAGCGCATATAGGGATCCTGACGTCCGACCGACAGCGCCTCCTGCCCGCGAAAAAGCTGGTGGACTTTCAGCAACCCCGTCGGGCTGACCCCTGCGGCCCGCAGAAACTCCGCTGCCGAACGGTCGGCGGCGGCCTCTTCGGCGCGGGTGTGACTGAGAAAAAGGCGTTGGGCGGAAGAGGCGGTGCCAAGGGCCAGACCACCGGCGGCTTCGCCTCCGCCCCCTGCGGCGGCTGCCACGGCCAACGCGACGCCGAGGCCGGCCACCGTGCGCGCGCTTTTCATGTTGGCCATCCTCCGCGCGATGTGACCATTGGCGATATGCGCGGCTTCATGTGCGATAACGGCCTGCAACATCTCTACATCATCGACTTTCTGGATCAGGCCGTAGTGCAGGAAGATTGCGTTGTTATCGATCACGAAGGCATTCAGCGAGCTTTCGTTGACCACCAGAATCCGCACCCGCGACGGGCTCAATCCCGCAGCTCTCAGGATGGGAGCGGACAGTTGCGACAGCCCATGTTCGATGTCGGCATCACGCAACAGCGTGATCGCTGCGCCGGGCACCGCGCTGACCAGAAAAAGTGCCAAGGACAGGGCCATGGCCGGGATTGACGGAAACCGCCACGCACGGTGATAAGTCATGCGTACAGAATAGGAAAAACCGGATGCGAAACTCAAGACGTGCCGCCGTCGATCCCTTCATTGTGATGGACGTGATGGAGGCGGCAAGCCGCGCGGAGGAGGCGGGGCGCCGGATCATTCACATGGAGGTCGGCCAGCCCGGCACCGGCGCGCCGAAAGGCGCTGTCGAGACGCTCTCGAAGGCTTTGGCGACCGATGCGCTTGGATACACCGTGGCTCTCGGTCTGCCGGCCTTGCGGCGCCGGATCGCGCAGCTTTACCGGGATTGGTATGATCTCGACCTGAACCCTGACCAGGTCGTCGTAACCTCCGGCTCTTCGGCCGGGTTCATCCTGGCCTTCACCGCGCTCTTTGACAGCGGAGACCGCGTTGGCATCGGCGCACCGGGATATCCGTCTTACAGGCAGATCCTCAAAGCGCTTGATCTGGTCCCGGTCGACATTCAGACAGCGGTGGAAAATCGGCTGCAACCGGTGCCTGCGGACCTTGCCGGCCAAGATCTCGCGGGCTTGCTGGTGGCCTCGCCCGCCAATCCCACCGGCACGATGCTGGGTCGGCCCGCCTTGCGCGCGCTTATAGATGCCGCCCACGCGGCCGGCGCCGCCTTCATTTCGGACGAGATCTATCACGGCATCGAATATGAGGGGAAGGCCGTCTCGGCACTGGAATTGAGCGACGAAGTTTACGTCATCAACTCTTTCTCGAAGTATTTCAGCATGACCGGCTGGCGCGTCGGCTGGCTGGTCGTCCCGGAGGATCAGGTTCGCATCATTGAACGCATCGCGCAGAACATGTTCATCTGCCCGCCGCATGCCAGCCAGGTGGCAGCCCTTGCCGCGATGGAATGCGACGCCGAATTGCAGGCCAACCTTGATGTCTATCGCGCCAATCGCGCCCTGATGATGAAGGGATTGCCCGAGGCCGGGTTCAAAAGTTTCGCACCCTCCGACGGGGCCTTTTATGTTTATGCGGACGTGTCGGATCTGACGCAAGACAGCCGAGCATTCGCCGCCGAAATCTTGGAGCGGGCGGGTGTGGCGGTTACACCCGGTCTCGACTTCGATCCGGTCCGCGGTCACCAGACGTTGCGGTTTTCCTACGCGCGCTCGACCGAGGATGTGAAAGAGGGGTTGAGGCGCCTGAAGTCCTTCATGCAATCACGCTGAGCGTTTCCTTGCCGGTCGCGGTGGTGTAGGCTTTGCTCAACGGCTTCGAAACGAAAGCCGATTGAGCAGAGGGTTGAGCATGATCCGGCATCTTATTTGCCTTTGGTTTGCAATCGTGACGTCGATCGGCGCGGTTGGCGCACAGGATCTGACCGGTCTGGCGCGGGTCCTGCCGGAGGAAAGTGCGCTCCGCGATATCAAACGCGGGGGCGTTCAGCTTGATCTCTCGCTCAGTCAGGGCGTGCCTTACCGCGTGTTCACGCTGGACGAACCGCGCCGATTGGTCGTTGATTTTCGCGAAGTCGATTGGAGCGCGCTGGAGCCTGCAGACTTTCTGGAAAGCGAAAATGTATCAGCGGTCAGGTTCGGAACTTACCGTCCCGGCTGGTCCCGGATGGTTGCAGACCTCTCTGTCCCGCTCACGGTTCGGACGGTGGAGCTTCGCCAGACCGATGCAAGCGGTCGGGCGCGGGTGACAATCCAAATGGCCCGTGCCGAGGCAGAGACCTTCGCGTTGCAATCGGGCGCACCCTATGACGCACGCTGGGATCTTCCGCCCGCGGCCGATGTGCCCACGGTGGCGCCGCGAAACGACACGAATGCCTTGCGGGTCATGCTGGATCCCGGCCACGGAGGCATTGATCCGGGTGCCGAGCAGGGGGGTGTCGACGAGAAAACAATGATGCTCATCTTCGCCCGCGAGTTACAGGACGAGTTGTTGCGCGCCGGCGGGTTCGACGTCTTTCTCACCCGGACCGACGACTACTTTGTGTCGCTCGAAGGCCGGATTGCAATGGCCCATACCCAGTCGGCGGACGTGTTCATCTCGCTTCATGCTGATTCTCTTGGGGAAGGTTCTGCCCATGGGGCGACAATTTACACGCTTTCCCCGGAAGCCTCCGATGTGGCCAGCGCGAAACTGGCCGAACGCCACAATCGCTCGGACCTTTTGTCCGGTGTTGATCTGAGTGGTGCGGATGACCGGGTGACCGGTGTATTGCTCGATCTGGCACGGCAGGAAACGCAGCCCAGGACCGAAGATCTGGCGCGCACGCTGGTGCAGACCCTCACCCAGACCGGCGGGCCGATGAACCGGCGCCCTTTGCGTTCAGCGGGCTTTTCCGTGCTCAAGGCGGCCGATATCCCGTCTGTCCTGATTGAAATCGGGTTTTTGTCCAGCCCAAGGGATCTGGAGAATATCAAATCGGCAGAGTGGCGGCAGCGAATGGCGGGCGGCATTCGTGCGGGGCTGCAGGCCTGGCGGCGCGACGATCTGGCCCAGCGACCGCTTGTGCGGCGTTGACGGCGACATTCGGCGCATCCGCCGCAGCGTTGTGTTTTGACGCCCTCACCCCGTAGCGATATATTTCCCATATCTTTTAGACAAAGGCGGTGGGCGTGGTTCGGTTTATTCTGTCCTTTTTTGGTACGATCTTCTCGCTCGTGACATTGGGCGTGATGATGGTCGCCTTGTCGATCGGCGCGATCTTCTGGGTCTATGGTCGCGATTTGCCGAGCCACGAGTCGCTCGCGCAATATAAGCCTCCCACGATCAGCCGGATCTATTCCGGTGAGGGTCATCTGATCGACGAATTTGCGAAAGAACGCCGGCTTTTCGCTCCGGCCGATGAGATCCCCGATCTTGTCAAACAGGCGTTTATCTCTGCCGAGGACAAGAATTTTTATTCCCACCGTGGTTACGACATGCGCGGCATCGCGGCGGCTGGCGTCGAAGCGGTCAGATCACGGGGGCAGAACCTGCGCGGCGCGTCGACGATCACACAGCAGGTGATGAAGAACTTCCTGCTGAGCGGGGACCGCCAGATCGAGCGTAAGATCAAGGAGATCATCCTGGCCAGCCGTCTTGAGGAGACGCTGGACAAGGAAAGCATCCTGGAACTCTATCTCAACGAGATCTTCCTGGGGCAGAATTCCTATGGCGTTGCTGCGGCTTCGCAGACCTATTTCAACAAGACGCTGGCCCAACTTGAGCCGCATGAGGCCGCCTTTCTGGCATCCCTTCCGAAAGCGCCCAGCGACTATCATCCGGTGCGCCGCAAGGATCGTCTTTTGTCCCGCAGAAACTTCGTTTTGAGAGAAATGAACGAAAACGGGTATCTGACCCAAGCTGAGTACGAGCAAGAGAAAGCACAGCCCCTTCGGTCGGTGCAGAATGGCGATTTCGAGAGTTTCCGCACAGCCTTGCCGGAACGGGATTATTTCACGGACGAGATCCGCAGGCAGTTGAGCCGCGACTTTGGCGAAGGGGAGTTTTTCACCGGCGGGTTCACGGTGCGGGCCACCATAGATGCGGACATGCAGCGTGATGCGGCCAAGGCGCTGCGGACGGCGTTGGAAAGTTATGATCGTGGTCGGGGCCGCTGGCGCGGGACGGGAGAGCAGATTGATCCCGCCCTTCTTGGAGACGAGGCAGGCTGGCGTGCCGCGCTCGCCGAAGTCGATGTCGCCCGGGATATCTATCTTGAGAACCAATGGCATCCGGCCGTCGTGCTGGAGGTCGGCGACAGCGCGATGCGGGTTGGCATCGAAGGTGTCGAGGAAACAGAGGCGGAACCCTTCAGCGTGCCGCGCAAGGACATCGACTGGATGCGGGGCAGCTTCCGCGACAATTTCGAGGTTGGTGATGTCGTCCATGTCCGCCGCATGACCGCCGACGCCGATGGCAGCTTTATTCGTTGGACCCTGCGGCAGGTGCCCGAAGTGCAGGGTGGCTTTATGGCGATGGACGTCAATACCGGGCGTGTGATCGCGATGCAGGGCGGCTTTTCGTACCAGCATTCGGTGTTCAATCGCGCCACTCAGGCGCTTCGCCAGCCCGGTTCGAGTTTCAAGCCTTTCGTCTATGCGGCCGCACTCGACAGCGGCTACAGCCCTGCGACAATCGTCGTGGATGCCCCGATCGAGATCAACACCCCACAAGGCCTGTGGAGGCCGCGCAACGCGTCGAACCGCTTTTACGGTCCGACACCCCTGCGGACCGGGGTGGAGATGTCGCGGAACCTGATGACAATCCGCCTGGCCCAGGAAGTGGGAATGGAAGTCGTCGCGGACTATGCCGAGCGGTTTGGGGTCTATGACGACATGCGACCGTTCCTTGCGAATTCGCTGGGGTCCGAGGAGACGACGCTTTACCAGATGGTCGCCGCCTACGCGATGTTTGCAAACGGGGGGGAGCGGGTGCGCCCCACGCTCGTGGACCGGATCCAGGACCGCTATGGCAAGACGATCTACCGACATGATCAGCGCGACTGCCTGGATTGTCAGGTCGCAAGCCTGGAACCGAACGCTTTCCCAAGCATCGTTTCGAACCGCGAGCGGGTGATGGATGCGGTCACCGCCTATCAGCTGACATCCATGATGAAAGGCGTGGTGGATCGCGGCACGGCCAGTAAGACGGTCAATCTGTCCGTTCCCGCGGCGGGCAAGACCGGAACAACCAATGATGCGCGTGATGTTTGGTTCGTGGGTTTTACCAGCAACATCGTCGCAGGATGCTATATCGGATATGACCAGCCGCGCCCCCTGGGCCGCGGGGCGTCGGGCGGTGGCATGTGCGGGCCGGTTTTCCAGTCCTTCATGAAAGAGGCGACGAAAAAGTTCGGCGGCGGTCCGTTCGAGGTGCCGGAGGGCGGACAGTTCATCAAGATCGACCGGTTCACCGGTGCCCGGCTGAGTGACAGTGCCTCGGGCGCGAATGTGGTGGCGGAGTATTTCCGTCTGGGCGAAGAGCCGATCTTTGGCCTCGCCTTCGACGGCGGCTTTGCGATGGGCTCTAACCTGCCGCTCTTTGACGAAGCGGCGGCGGGGCAGGGCCGGCAGGTCACGACCTCCACCGGCGGCACAGCGGTGGTGGGACCCAAGGCGTCCTTCGGCACGCTCAGCTCCGGCGGTCTTTATTAGCGTTCCTCGCTGCGCTTCGCTTGACCCTGTCTGATCTTGTCCGTTGAATATACGGTATGGCTGTTTCAGACGCATTGATCGCGGAGTATCAGACGCTCTATCAGGTGTATGAGGCCTATCAGGAGCAAATGCTGACCTTAAAGGAGTGGTCGGTCACTGTGGGATTGTCGGCCTTGGTCGCAGCATACCTTGTGGGCGGTCAAAAGATCCGGCGCATGGGCGTTGTTCTTGCAGCGCTAATCTCCGTCCCGTTCTGGATCATCGATACGATGTGGAAGATGTATCAGAAGGCCAGCCTTGTGCGTTTGGAATTGATCGAACATTGTGTGCGCTATAATATCGAATGTGTGCCAATGCAGAGCGTCGCCAGCTGGCAGGCATCTTATAGCAGCTTTGACTTTTGGGACTGGATTTCGACGGCGATCAATCCCAACGTGTGCCTGCCTCATATTGTGCTGCTACTGCTTGGACTGTTTTTGGCATGTCGTCGGCCACCTCATCACCCTAGTACGATGCAATCCCAGAGGTGATGTCGCAATCTTGTCGATCTCACCCCGCTGGGATATCACCCAAGTGCAAAGCAATGAGATAGGTCAGCCATGCGCGCAGACGCCCAGAACACCGTGGCCGAAATCGAGAAATCGCTGGAGCTGCTGGCCCAGCGGCTCAACGTCGAAACGGCGCAGCATCGGCTGGAGGAATTCAACGCGAGAGTTGAAGACCCGAACCTTTGGGATGATCCCGACGCCGCGCAAAAGCTTATGCGCGACCGCCAGATGCTGGTCGATGCGATGGAAACCTACGACAGCATCAAACAGGATCTCAGCGACAACGTCGAACTGATCGAACTTGGCGAGATGGAAGAGGATGACGAGGTCGTCGCCGACGCCGAGGCCGCGCTGACGGCCCTTGCCGAGAAAGCCGCCCAGAAGGAACTTGAGGCTCTCCTGGATGGGGAGGCCGATGGCAACGATACGTTCCTTGAGATCAATGCCGGTGCCGGTGGCACCGAGAGTTGCGACTGGGCCTCGATGCTGGCGCGCATGTATGTCCGCTGGGCAGAGAAGAAGGGCTACAAGGTGGAGTTGCAGTCCGAAAGCGCGGGCGATGAAGCAGGGATAAAATCGGCCACCTACAAGATCAGCGGGCAAAACGCCTATGGCTGGCTGAAATCGGAAAGTGGGGTGCACCGTCTGGTTCGCATCTCGCCTTATGACAGTGCCGCCAAGCGGCATACCTCGTTCAGCTCGGTCTGGGTCTATCCGGTGGTTGACGACAACATCGAAATTGATGTGAACCCGGCCGATATCCGGATCGACACATACCGGTCGAGCGGGGCGGGGGGGCAGCACGTGAACACCACCGACTCGGCTGTTCGCATCACGCACCACCCAACGGGGATCGTGGTGACCTCGTCCGAGAAGTCCCAGCACCAGAACCGCGACATCGCCATGAAAGCGCTGAAATCGCGCCTTTACCAGCTTGAGCTGGATCGTCGCAATGCGGCCATCAACGAAGCGCATGAAGCCAAGGGCGATGCAGGCTGGGGCAACCAGATCCGATCCTATGTGCTGCAGCCTTACCAGATGGTCAAAGACTTGCGCACCGCGCATGAGACGTCGGATACCAAAGGTGTGCTTGATGGCGATCTGGACGGCTTCATGGCCGCGACGCTGGCTTTGAACGTTTCGGGCAAAAGCCGGGCGGAGGCTCAGGAGGGCGTCTGACATCAGGATGACACGGGGCCCGACCCAAAGGCTTCCATCCTGTCGCACCGGGCGTTAGGCTTCTGGGCAAACGTCAGCAAAGGCCGCCCAAATGTCACTTGCCATCCGTTCGGCACGGGAAATCGTTGGTGAGCTCACCGATAGACGCCTTTCGGCAGAGACTTTGCTGCGGATGACGCTGGACCGGATCGCCGAGGTGAACCCAAGCGTCAACGCCATTGTCGGGATGGCGGACGAAGGCGACCTTCTCGCCGAGGCGCGGGCCTGTGATCAAAGTGCGTTACGTGGGCCGCTGCACGGCCTTCCGATTGCAGTGAAGGATCTGGTGAATGTCAAAGGCCTCAAATCGACGCGCGGGTCCCCGATTTTTGCCGATTTTGTCCCTGAAACGGACGATCTCATCGCGGCGCGTCTGCGTGCCGCCGGCGCGATCCTGATCGGGAAAACGAATACGCCGGAATTCGGGCTGGGCTCACACACATTCAATCCGGTCTACGGCGCGACGAGAAACCCTTACGATCCCTCCCGGACCTGTGGCGGCTCATCCGGCGGTGCTGCCGTGGCCCTTGCGACCGGTATGCTGGCGCTTGCAGATGGATCGGACATGATGGGCAGCCTGCGCAACCCTGCGGCCTGGGGCAATGTTTACGGGTTTCGGCCAAGCTGGGGCCGCGTTCCGTCCGAACCGGTGGGTGATACCTTTCTTCATCAGCTTTCGACGCTTGGGCCGATGGCGCGGTCGCCCGATGATCTGGCTCTCTTGCTGGATGTGATATCCGGACCGGATCCAAGGCAGCCACACGCAAGGGATGCCGAGAAGGTGGGGGCGGTCATGGCCGGGGATCTGACCGGCAAGCGCATCGGCTGGCTTGGCGATTGGGGCGGCGCCTACCCGATGGAGGCAGGCTTGCTGGACCAATGCGTGCACGCGGTTGATGTTCTGGCTGATCTCGGCTGCATCTTGGAAGAGGTCGAGCCACCTTTCCCGGCCGAAGCCTTGTGGGAGAGTTGGACGACCCTCCGCTCGTGGAGCGTCGCGGCCAGCCTTGATCCGCTGGCCGCACATAAAGACAGCCTGAAGGATACCGCAATCTGGGAAATGGAGCGGGGGCAGTCCTTCAGTGCGCTGGACGTGCATGCTGCCAGTGTCATCCGGTCTGAATGGTTCACATGCGCCGCGCGGCTTTTCGATCGCTATGATGCGCTCGTGCTTCCCGCGACCCAGGTCTGGCCGTTCGATGTTGCGCTTGACTATCCCACGACGATCTCCGGCCACGCCTTGGACACCTATCACCGATGGATGGAAGTTGTGATCCCGGTCAGCCTTATCGGCCTGCCGTGCCTTGCCGCACCCGCGGGCTTTAGCCAGACGGGGCTTCCGGCTGGTATCCAGATCTTCGGGCCACGTGGGTCAGACGCGGATCTGCTTGGGCTCGGTGCCGCCTATCACGAGGCAACCAGGTGGCCGCAACTCCGCCCCGCCTTTCCTCAGCAAGAGGCCGTGACATGACAGAACCGGAATTCGGCGTTCCCGCCCTTGGGGCAGCCCGTGCGTCCCTCATGCGACAGGCCCTGATGCGCGGATGGCAGGACATGCGACGTGCGCCGCTTTTCGGTCTCGCATTCGCCGGGTTCTATGTTCTGGGCGGCTGGGCCATGGCCTGGATCACGTCCGAGACCGAAACCACCTTCTGGCTGGTGCTGGCCGCGATCGGCTTCCCGCTGATCGGACCTTTTGCGGCGGTGGGGCTTTACGAGGTTTCTCGTCGGCTTGAACAGGGCCAACCGCTCGACTGGCCCGGCGTTTTGGGGGTGATCCTGCAGCAGGGCGGACGACAATTGCCGTCGATCTGTGCCATAATCATCGTCGTCTTCCTGTTCTGGTTTTTTCTGGGTCACATGATCTTTGCGTTGTTCCTGGGGCTCTCCACGATGACCAATATCTCGACGTCCTTCGAGGTCTTTCTCACGCCCAGCGGTCTTGCGATGCTGGGTGTGGGCACGCTGGTGGGGGCGGCGTTCGCCCTCTTGCTTTATATGATCACCGTGATCGCTCTGCCGCTTCTGCTTGATCGCGAGATTGACTTTGTGACCGCGATGATCACCAGTTTTCAATTCGTTCTGGCCAATCCAATCCCCATGCTCGGCTGGGCCGCCTTTATCGCGATTGCGACATTTGTCGCCTTGATCCCGTGGTTTCTGGGCCTGCTTTTCGTGCTTCCGCTGCTGGGTCACGCGACCTGGCACCTCTACCGGTTGCTGCAGGAGGCAGCGTGATCAGGGCTCTCTCCCATGTGTTTGAAGCTGCTTGAGAATAACCGGGCGAGCGGGATGCGCGGCCTCTAGGGCAAAAACATAGGCATGTGTCAGGTAAAAACATGCCGCGTCCACATCTGCCGCCTGTTCGGCTGCCTCCTGATAGAGATCGGCCAACAGGTAAACGTCATTCGCAAGATGGGCGGCCAGAAGACGCCCATCGAGGTCAGTCATTCGGCGGCGGCGCGGGCGCGATAGACATCCATACGTGCCGCGATCCAATCGTGAAACATGTGCGTCGGCCCGTCCATGGCCGGTGCGAACCGTCCGCCGTCAAAACCGATGGCGTGGCGCCCGCGCTGCATGCCCTCGACGACAAAGATATCCTCTTCGAAAACCGATTTCCAAAGGGCGGAATTTTCGGCGCGCAGGGCGGGATCGACATCTGGGCTGGCATAATAAAGATGCACATGCTCTGACGTCTGCTCCGGCCCCTCCGGACGGAGAACGATGGCGAATGCATGGTCCCGATGCACGCCCAGCAGCACGTTGGGGTAGACTGCGATATATTCTGCCGCCGCGTTCCAATAGTCGCTCAGCCCCGCAAAGTCGGGAAAAACCCGACCGTCCTTGTCCGAGATCTGGCGATACACCCGCGTTCCTTGTCCGGAAAACGCGCCGGGCTGTTCGATGTGATAGTGATCTTCCAACCGGGAATAGCTGTTCAGGCCGGGGTGGACCCAGGGCAGGTGATAGCTTTCACAGTAATTCTCAACAGCAAGTTTCCAGTTCGTGCGCACGTTCAGGCAAAAGGTGCTGTCGGGTCCGCCGTGATAGAGTGGCTGTTCGAATTCGCCCCATCGACGCATGACATCCGACATCTCGTCTTCGAACGCCAAGGCATCACCCGACAGATTGATCCAGACGATGTCGCGCCAGATATGGCTCCGCACCTCGATCAGTCCGAGCTGGTCGCGGTCGATGCCGTCATGCGTATTGTGTCCCGGACCGCCGACATGTGGTGTGCTGACAAGCCGTCCGTCCGTGGCATAGCACCAGCTGTGATAGGGGCAGCGCAGCGCGCCCTCGATCTTGCGCGGTGCATCCACAAGGATCATCCCCCGGTGGCGGCAGGTGTTTTGAAACACGCGGATCTGCCCGCCTTTGTCCCGCAGGAGGAGCAGGGGGACGCCTGCAAATGTCAGCGGTTTGGCGTCGCCCGGTTCCGGCACATCGGAGGCAACCGCCAAACCGCTCCAGCCCGCAATCAGGACCGCGTGCGTTTCCTCTTCGTAGATCTCGGGGTGGGTGTAATGCGCATTGGGCAATCCGTGCGCCGACGTGATCGGGCGGCGGACGGTCGATAGATCCGTTGTTTTGCGGGCCATGGCAGATTCCTTTTCCGACATGGAAAAGCCTACATAAGCCAGCAGGTCTGTCATGCATGAGAGCGACGCGGCTTTACCGCCCGCGACACCACGTCCTCAACTAAAGGGGGCGTCCGGCTGAAGCAGCCTTTTGTGAAACAGCATCAGTTTTTCTTCGCTGACGAAACCACATCTGCGTGCGGCTGCCATAACCTCTCCGGTTTTTTGTCCGAGATGCTCATAGACCATGCGGACCACACGTGTGCCGGTCGTACTCTCCCGGACCGTGCGGGTCACATAGCCAACCCAGAAATTGTTTTCGAACGAAGACACCCGCGAGAGATAATTGAATGAACATGTCATCGCCCGACGTCGCGAGATCACGGATGCAATTCCGTTTTCCTGCTGCATCACGAAACCCCTGAATTCACGGGTCGCCGGATCGCTTGGCAACCCTTGCTGGCGCATGGCCTCCTTTGCTTCGAAGCCGCGGATATAGGTGTTATCCTCGGCCCGGAATACATACACTAGGCCGATGACGAATTGGCCCTCGTCGATGAAAGAGCGTCTTGAAAACCGATAAAAGCCACTTGGAAACATATCCTCGGGCACGGCGTTCACGCCGGCGCCCACGAAATCCGAAAGGTAATTGCTCGTCAGCGCGTCAGCGCGGGAGGTAAGCGTATCGACGGGTTCCAGCAGAATACGCGCATCAACGTCAAAAAATGTGCATATCCGGTCAAGCACATCCGGGCGCGGAAAGCTTTCACCGGACAGGTATCGGTTAAATTGTGTCCGATTGATGCCAAGCTGCCTCGAAAGCTCCGAGACTGAGGCGTACCTCTTTGATAATACGCGTAAATTTGCGCCAAACATACTGCGGAGTTCTGCGGGCGTTCGAACGGGATGAGCCATTTTTCAAAACTTTTCGACTTTGACGCGCATATGCGTTCGGGATTGGATGGCGCGGGTGAGCAACAAGCTGAACTATATACTGATACTAACTAGCGTCAATAGTGACGCAAATGCGGATCACAAACCTACCGGGATAGACACAAAATGCAAGATCACGACGCAGAGTTAACCATGTCAGTTTGATCGTATTTCGATCAATCTTGATACTAGGGATAGACGGGACTGAATATGCTTGGCGTTGTACTATGGAGTGACCCGCACGAGAAGAAGGCTGTAATCTGGTGTGAGGATCACGGGGATCTCGCGTTTTATAGGGGGGCATCGGATGCAAAAGGCACCGAGTGCATTCTTGACGCGGGCGATTTGGTTGAATTCGAAATGACGACCGAGAGGCATCTGCGCCTGGCGCATGATCCGCAGCTTGTGTCAGAGGGATTGTATCCGGGAATTGCGGAGAGTCTTGCCCCGCAATCAGTGCCGCGAAAACCCGCACCACGGGAATCCGCGAAGATTATTCCGTTCGCGCGCTATGTGCCGGGCCATAAAAGGCAGGTTCGTGAAGCGATTGGCGTGACGGGCTGATTTATTCGCCGCGCAAGAGCGCGGCGACCCCTGTTCGCGCGATCTCCGCCAGACCCAGCGGACGCATAAGGTCGGCGAACGCGTCGATTTTGTCAGGCGCGCCCGTAATCTCAAACACAAAGCTGTTGAGCGTGCTGTCGACCACGTTGGCGCGGAAGATGTCGGCCAGCCGCAGCGCTTCGACGCGTTTGTCCCCCGTGCTGACCACTTTGATGATCGCAAGCTCTCGCTCGACCGAGGGGCCTTCCACGGTCAGATCGTTTACTTCGTGCACGGGAACGATCCGGCCAAGTTGCGCCTTGATCTGTTCGATGACCTGGGGCGTGCCGGTCGTGACGATCGTGATGCGCGAGCGGTGACCGGTATGATCGACCTCGGCCACTGTCAGACTTTCGATATTGTATCCCCGACCCGAGAACAGCCCGATCACGCGCGCCAGAACACCCGCTTCGTTGTCCACCAGCAACGCCAGGGTGTGACGTTCCTGTACGTCAGAGAACGTCGGCCGCAGATTATAGGCAGAGTGCTTGCTTGCGCCTTTTTTGATGTGCAGAGCGGACATGGCGGACTTCCGTAGCTGGTTGCGCGGTCTTGGCCCTGACCTTTAGGCCAGACCTCTCTCAAAGACCAGTCCAAAGCGATGGTTTTCAACCGGTTTTAAGCGATCTCGCCGCGCTGCGATACTGACGGGGTGTCTGGTCAAAAAGCTTGCGGAAGGAGCGCGACAGATGTGCCTGATCGGAAAACCCGCAATCCATTGCGACCTCGCAAATCGATTGATCCCCCTGATCGAGCATTTGCGCGGCCCGCATCAGGCGGCGCTGCTGAACCTCGCGCATCGGGCTTTGACCGAACGCGACCTTGAACGCACGGGCGAAGTGATACCGGCTCAGCCCGGCCGCGGCGGCCAGATCATCCAGCTGGATGGGATCGCCCAGATGCGCTTCGATATATTCGGTGACATGCCGCTTTTGCCGCGCGCTCAATTGCTCTGCCCCCAAAGAGGGCGCGCTTTCCTGCAGGGTCGCTATAAGGTCAGAAACGATGGCATGGCTCAGCGCGTCGATCTCAAGCTGACGCAGGCTGTCGTCACCCGATGCGACCTGCATCAGGTTTTGACAGGTGCGCGCAAGGCGCGCGTCGGCGAATTGCCCGTGACGGCAGAGCTGCTGTTGTGACAGCCGGAGCGAAAGATCGTAAGCCTCGGCCGTTGTTCTGAGCGCCTGGGCCGGGACATAGACATGCATGAGCGCGAAGGCCCCGCGCGTTACCGCCTGCGGCTTGCCGTCCGACGGCACGATCATCCAGGACAGAGGATTGAGCTGACCTTCAAAGCAGAGCTTGCCATCGACCTGAACGTCGGCACAGGCGACGGCGGTCGTGTGCAGGGACAGCACTAGCATATCCGCTGGCAGGTCGGACGTCAGAAGCCTGTCACCGGGGTCCTCACAGCGCCAGATCACGCCGGACAATCCTGTATTCGTTTCGAAATCGGCAGTCGTCGGAACCCCCCATGCACTGCGCATGCGGGCAATGGTTGAGCCGGGTTCAAAGGACGGATCAGCGCGTTCCATGCAAAGTTATCGCAAGATCGGTTCATTCCGGCAAGCCTGTGCAAGATTTCGTGGGATCTGGCCATCACCATCAACGTCGGCGTTACACAGGAGGAGAGACCATGAACGACCTGACACCAACGACAGCCGATGCGACTGGGATCAAGCTTTCAGTCCATGAAAAGCCGGCCTTCATAGATCCCGATACGATCCCGTGGCAGCCCTGGGTCATGGAGGGCACGCATTACAAGCTGATGACCGTCGATGTCCGATCCGGCGGATTTACCCTGTTTCTGAAAGTCGATCCGGGCACCGAAGCGCCGGTTCACGGCCATGTCGGCGCCGTGGAGGGGGTGATCCTGGAGGGCGGGTTTGCCTATGACGATGATGCAGGCAGCACGGGAAACTACATTTGCGAGCATGGCGGAGCGGTCCACCAGCCTGTCTCCCCCGACGGATGCGTGATGTTCGCGATCACGCATGGGCCCCTGATCGGCTACAACCCCGACGGCACGATCGCCGCCGTGGTGGATGCAAAAATGATGTACGAGATGGCCACGACCGCGGGCGTGGCCGACCATATCGAGGCGACATTTCACTGAAGGGCAGGGGCCACGACAACGCGGCCCCTCTCTTACACCAGAACCGATCCCTTGGCGTCGATCACGCCTTGGGTTTCCGCCTCGCCAAGCAGCATTTCGTTGTGCGCCTTGCCTGAGGGGATCATCGGGAAGCAATTCTCGTGCTTTTCCACCAGGCAGTCGAACAGGACCGGGCCATCGTGATTGATCATCTCCATGATGGCATCATCGAGATCCGCGGGGTCCTTACACAGGATCCCTTTGGCGCCAAAGGCATCGGCCAGCTTGACAAAGTCGGGCAGGGCGTCTGACCAGGAATGCGAGTAACGCTCGCCATGCAGCAATTCCTGCCACTGGCGCACCATGCCAAGGCGTTCATTGTTCAGGATGAATTGTTTGACCGGCAGCCGGTACTGCACCGCCGTGCCCATTTCCTGCATGTTCATCAGCCAGGACGCTTCGCCAGCGACGTTGATGACCAGCGCTTCGGGATGCGCGATCTGCACGCCGATCGAAGCCGGGAAGCCATAGCCCATCGTGCCCAGACCGCCCGAGGTCATCCACTGGTTCGGTTCCTCGAACCCAAGATACTGCGCGGCCCACATCTGATGCTGGCCAACCTCGGTACAGATGAAACGGTCCTTGCGATCCTTGGTCAGCGCTTCGAGGCGGGCCAGCGCTTGTTGCGGTTTGATCGTCTTGCCCGCTTGCGTAAAGGCCAGGCAATTCACCTTGCGCCATTCCTTGATCTGCGACCACCAATTGGCAAGACCTTCGGCATTGGTCTTGCGCCCCCGGGATTTCCAGACTTTCAGGATATCCTCGAGCACGTGGGCCACGTCGCCCAGGATCGGGATGTCGACCTTGATCACCTTGTTGATGGACGACGGATCGATATCGATATGGGCCTTTTGGCTCTTGGGGCTGAAGGCGTCGATGCGACCGGTGATCCGGTCATCGAACCGCGCGCCGATATTGATCATCAGATCGCAATCGTGCATCGCAAGATTGGCCTCATAAAGCCCGTGCATGCCCAGCATGCCCAGCCAGTTCTTGCCCGAGGCGGGATAGGACCCCAGACCCATCAGGGTGGAGGTGATCGGAAACCCTGTCGCGTCGACCAGTTCCCGCAAAAGCTGGCTGGCCGCAGGGCCGGAATTGATCACACCGCCTCCGGTGTAGAAAACGGGTCGCTTGGCTTTTTCGATGGCGGCGACCAGTTCGGTGATCTCCTCCATATCCCCTTTGACGCGTGGCTGATAATGGCTGGTCGAGGGTTTCGGCGGCGTATAGGTTCCGGTCGCGAACTGAACATCCTTGGGGATGTCCACCAGCACCGGCCCGGGGCGTCCTGCGGTGCACACATGAAACGCTTCATGCATCACGCCTGACAGCGCGTCGGTCTCCTTCACCAGCCAATTGTGCTTGGTACAAGGACGGGTGATGCCAACGGTGTCGGCCTCCTGAAACGCATCAGAGCCGATCATGAAGGTGGGCACCTGTCCGGTCAGGACAACGATCGGAATTGAATCCATCAACGCATCGGTCAGGCCGGTGACGGCATTCGTGGCGCCGGGGCCAGAGGTGACCAGCACAACGCCCGGTTTACCCGTGGATCTTGCATAGCCCTCGGCGGCATGAACGGCGCCTTGCTCGTGCCGCACAAGGATGTGCCGAATGTCATTCTGTAGAAAAATCTCGTCATAAATCGGAAGGACAGCACCGCCGGGATATCCGAATACGGTATCGACACCCTGATCTTTCAGGGCTTGGACCACCATCTTGGCTCCGGTCATTTGCTTGCTCATCTGTCTGCTCCGCTTGAGACATTTCGATTTGACAAAAAAAAGCCCCCGAAGGTTCGGAGGCGCATGGGGTACCTTTATGGTCTACCGTTACCGGCCCATGCGCATGGTTCCTACGATTACGACTAGAGTGGTCATTGAAGGGCTCCTTGATTGGAGTGGACATTAAGTGGGGCGCTAAGGGGCGTCAACAGGGAAAGGAGCGAAAATAGTGTCGCAGGCGGCAGTTTTTCTTTCCAGTTGTTGCGCCCCTGGCTGGTAATCAGACGATTTTGCAAATCGAAAGGGATTGAACCATGCAAATGAAGCAGATCACGCCTTTTGTGCCCTGTACGTCGCTTGAGGCTCAGATCGCCTTTTTTCGCGACATACTGGGCTTCGAGATTGGTTTTCAGGCGGATAACTACGCTTTTCTAAAACGCGACGCCGTCGCGGTGCGGCTGGTGGAGGTTTCGCCGGATGTCGATCTTACCCATCCAGAGCGGCAAGGGTCGTTCTACATTGATGTGGAAGACGTCGATAGGCTTTGCTGATCTGAAATCCGCGCTGGATCGCTTGTCGCCGAGCCGTGTTCGCGCGCCGTTCAATCAGGAGTATGGGCAACGGGAGTTTCACGTCAGCGACGAGGATTGCACCTTGATCTTCTTCGGTGCGCCTGTGCGATGACTATCCCCTTTAAAGATCGGCGCCGGTGCCCTGCAGGACGCCATGCTCCATTGCATAGCGGGTCAGACCTGCGGTGCTCGAGATCCCGAGCTTGCGCTTGATGTTTTTTCGGTGGGTTTCGACCGTACGGACCGAGATGTCGAGGGCCAGCGCGACCTCCTTGTTCGACTTGCCCTGGGCAAGCTGCAAAAGGATCGTCTGTTCGCGCCCGGTCAACGCCTCTCGTGCGGAATCCTTGGGTTCAAGAGAGCCCTGCGCCCCGGTGCAAAGATAGCGCTCCCCTCGCATGACCGTGTCGATGGCCTGCTTGATTTCGTCGGTCGGCACGTCCTTCAGAATGTAGCCCATCGCCCCGTGGCTGAGCGCCGAGGAAATGTATTCGGGGCTGTCGTGCATCGACAGAACAAGGATGCGGGTATCCGGACGGCGTTCCAGCAGGATCTCCGTGGCGCTCAACCCGCCGAGTTTGGGCATGTTCAGGTCCATCAGAATAACATCTGGCTGAAGCTCGGTTGCACGGTCGACGGCGTCCTGACCGTTGCCAAGTGTCCCGATAACGTCGACATCGTCATAGGTTTCCAGGATGGATTGAATGCCTTGCGCAACCATCGGGTGATCGTCGACGATCAGAACACGAACCGGATCTGTCATGCTTGTGCTTTCTTCTTTGTGGAGGCGCCGTCATCTGCCGGTGAGAGCAGGTGCGTGAGCGGGACACGGGCCTCGATCACCGTCCCGCCGCTTTGGTTGCGGGTACGTCGGGATGACAGGATACGCAAGGTCCCGTCGAGCTGTTCGATCCGCTCCTGCATGTTGCGCAGACCCAGGCCCGAGCCGCTTTGCCCGGGTTCATGTGGCAACCCGCGGCCGTTGTCGCTGATCCTTAGGGTCGCGCCCTTTTTGTGTCCGCGTATGTCGATCGTGACATGGGTGGCATCCGCGTGACGCTCGATATTGGTGAGTGCCTCTTGAGCGATCCGGTAGAGGGCGATCTTGGCGTCCTGATCCAACCGGTTTCGGAACACGACCGTGCTGAATTCCGTCACGATCCCGGTGCGGGCGCTGAAGTCATCTGTCAAAGCCTTCAAGGCGGGACCAAGCCCCAGATCGTCAAGCACCCCGGGTCGCAGATCCCGGCTGATCCTGCGCACTTCGTTAATGGCGACGCCAAGATTCTCTATCCCGGTGTCCAGAGAGGCGAGGGCATTGGCATCGTTGCCGTCGATCCGCCGTCTGGCGGTATCCATGCTGTAGCGGATGCCGACCAGGATCTGACTGATCCCGTCGTGAAGTTCCCGCGCGACACGCCCACGCTCTTCCTCTTGCGCGTCAAAGACCCGTTGGGTGAGCTTTTTCAGCTTGGCATCCGCAAGTCGACGTTCGCGTATGTTCAGAACCATGCCGGATACGAAGACGATCATCAGCGCACCGAACGTGATGACAGCAATGTATATAAACGTGCGCTGAACGCGCTCTTCGACCTCGGCGCGGGCCGTTGCCACCGTGGACAGGACATCATCGATGAAGACGCCCGTACCGACGGCCCAACGCCAGCTCTGAAAACCGGTCACATAGGCAACCATCTGCGCCTCTTCCCCGGTGGACGGTTTCGGCCACAAAAAGGTGTGATAGCCCGACCCTTCACGGGCCAGCCGGATCAATTCGTCCACCACGGGCGTACCTGCGCTGTCGGTCAGACCGGCCCAGTTTCGGTTGATCCGGTCGGTCTGGCGAGGGCTGACCAGATTGTTGCCGTCATAGTCGTAGACAAAGAAGAAACCGTCTGTGCCATAGATCATCGCCGACAGGATCTGGGACACCTGATCCTTTGCGTTCTGGTCATCCGGCTGCGCCGACCCGTATATGAAGTAAAAGCCGTTGCGGGCCTGGGTGACGTAATTGCGCAATTCGGCCTTCTTGGCTTCGAGAAGCTGTTTTTCAAGCGTCTTGATCTCCCGCTCGGCCAAGGCGCGAGACTGATAGGCCACCAGCACGGCGATTGCAGCCACGGCCGCAACAAGCGGGACCGTCGCGAGCAGCGACAGTTTTTGGGCGTAGTTTGGGCGAAAAAAGCGGACCAGACCCTTCATGCCGAATCGTTACCGCCGAATCGTTCGCTTTCAAAGCCCCCTCTCTCAAACGTTTATTCGCGACAAATCTATGAAAGCGGTCGTCTCGTCATGAAGGCGGCAGATTTTTTGACCAATTCGCCGCAAAAAGCCCGATCTCTACGTAGTACTTGGTATTCACATGTGACGCCGCGTCGTTAGGGTGGCGCCACTTTAACGATCCGCCCGGACTTGGGGACGGGCATCTTATAAATGGGAGGAGTGACTCTATGGATCGTCGTTCATTTCTAAAAAACTCGGCGCTGGGTGGGACAGCTGCCGCAGCGGCTACGCTGGCGGCGCCTGCATACGCTCAGGGCAACCGCAAGCTGACCATGGTCACATCGTGGCCACGTGGTTTCGCAGTGCTGGATGACGCTGCGACGTACTTTGAAAACATGGTTGGTGCGATGTCCGACGGCACGCTGACCATCGAAAAGAAAGCGCCCGGCGAACTGGTCGGCGCGTTCGAAGTCTTTGACGCTGTGTCGTCGGGCCAGGCGGACCTCTACCACTCGGCTGACTACTACTTCATCGGTCAGCACCCGGCTTATGCCTATTTCACGGCTGTGCCTTTCGGTGCGACGGCGCAGGAGCTGACCAACTGGTATCATCACGGTGGCGGTCACGAAGCGCACAACATGCTGGGCGAGATCTTCAACCTGAAGTCCTTCCTTGCCGGCAACTCCGGTTCCCAGTCGGGTGGCTGGTTCCGCAACGAGATCAACTCGGCCGCGGACTTCAACGGTCTGAAATTCCGGATGCCGGGCCTGGGCGGCAAGGTGCTGGGCAAGCTGGGCGCATCGGTCCAGAACATCCCTGGCGGCGAGCTTTATCAGGCGCTGTCCTCGGGCGCGCTGGACGGTCTGGAGTGGGTTGGTCCGTTCGCGGACGAGCGGGCAGGCTTCCAGGAAGTGGCCAAGGTCTACTACACCGCCGGCTTCCACGAGCCGGGCTCAGGCCTCTCTGCCGCCGTCAACCTCGACGTCTACAACGACCTGTCGCCGGCGCATCAGGCGATCATCGCGAACGCCGCGATGGCCACCACGCACACGCAGCTGGCCGAAACGCTGGCCAACAACGGTGCCGCGCTGAAGCGTCTGCAGTCTCAGGGCGTGAAAACGATGCAATTCCCCGATGATGTCTGGGATGCGTTCGGCGCGGCGTCGAAAGAGGTCATGGACGAGAACATGGGCGACGAGATCTTCGCGGATATCCGCAAGGGCTTTGAAGAGTCGCTCGCGGCGAGCTCCGAGTGGATCCTTCAATCCGACGGATACTACGTCGAGCAGCGCAACCGCGTTCTGGGCGGCTAATCGCCAAGTGTAGAGAAGACGGGGCCCGGCATACCAGCCGGGCCCCGTTCGGGCGTAAGCTCGTACTGAAAATGACGTGAGCGGCCCTGGAAGAGGGGCTGGTGGGGGAAATTATGCAGGAAGACGCTGCAAGCGGCGGCGGCCTCGGGCTGATCCTAGATGCGCTGATCTGGCTCATCACCAATATTGGAATGGCCTTCGTGAATTTCTTCACGGCCGTGTTTAATCCAGGTCTTTGGCTGAACTGGTCCGAAAACGAAGCGATCATGCGCTTTGTCTACTATGGCGGATCGGTTGAGTTTTTCTTCGTCGTGTTCACGGCCTTCCTTTTGTTGACTGCCGTCGGGATGTGGCGCACCAACATCCTTTGGGGTGTCGTTCGCGTTCTTGAAGGCTTTGCCAACACGGTGGGTCGATTTTTTGCCTGGGCCGGCCTCTTGATGGTCCTGCAACAGATCGTCATCGTGTTCATGCAGCGGATCTTTACCCGCCCTGACATCTCCATCGGCTTCGGTATCCCGCTTCAATTCGACATTTCCTGGTTTGCCGAAGAGTTGAAGCTTTATAACGCGCTCGTCGTGTGCCTTTGCGCCGCTTACACGTTCGTGCAGGGCGGACATGTTCGCGTCGATCTGATCTATTCCGCGGTTCGGTTTCGGACCAAGAAGGTCATCGATATGTGCGGGTGCATCCTCTTCATGATGCCGGCCGCGGTTCTGACATGGATGTATGGCTGGTACTTCCTCTGGCGTCACTTGATCGTGCCGAAACCTTCGGCCTCCGACACGCTGGACCGGCTGCTTCTCAAGTCGCGTGCGCTGCGTTGGAATGTCGAGACGATCGGGTTCAGCCCCAACGGATTCAACGGATACTTCCTGTTCAAAATCCTGCTCTGCGCCTTTGCCGCGATGGTGTTCATTCATGCCGTGGCGTTCTTCTACCGGTCCTACCTGGAATGGCGCGAGGGCGAAGAGAGCGAAAACAAATACCTCGACAAGGACAGCCTTGGCGAAGGTGAAGAAGCCTACGAAGGCGCTCATTAATCTAAGGGACAGCAGCTATGCTATTCGGTCTTGATGGCGTCGAAGTCGGCCTGATCATCGTGTTCTTCTGCCTTTTCGGAGGCATCCTCTCCGGTTTCCCGGTGGCGTTCGCCATCGGCGGGGCCGGTATCATTTCCTTCGGGATCATCGCCGCGCTCGACAGTGCCGGCCTTTTGATCCACCAGGCCATCGATACGGGCTCACAAGCCTACCGGGACCTGGTCAATTCCGGCGTCGATGACGACAGCATTTCGATCTTCCGATATCCGGAGCTTCCCAGGATCGGCGAGCCGGTCTTCCCCAGCGGATGGGAAACCGCGCTGGACCGGAACGTGTCGTTCATCGTGAACCGGATCAACGAACGTGTTCTGGCCGGTCAATCCATCGAAACGCTTCTGGCCGTGCTGATGTTCGTTCTGATGGGCATCACGCTGGAGCGGTCGAAGATCGCAAACGACCTTCTGACCACGATGGCGCGCGTGTTTGGCCCGCTTCCCGGCGGCCTGGCGGTGTCCATCGTCGTCGTGGGTGCGTTTCTGGCGGCATCGACCGGTATCGTCGGTGCAACAGTGGTGACCATGGGCCTGCTGGCCCTGCCGACCATGTTGCGCAACAACTACTCGCCCGAGCTGGCGACCGGTGTGATTGCTGCCTCCGGCACGTTGGGTCAGATCATCCCGCCCTCTATCGTGATCGTCCTTTTGGGCACGCTTGCCGGTGACCTATACTCCGCCGCGCAAGAGCAGCGTGCGACCGCGGCCGGCTGTACCGATGCGTTGACCTATCTGGGCGAGCCTGCGGTGGTGTCGGTCGGCACGCTGTTCCAGGCCGCTCTGGTGCCCGGCATCATGCTCGCGATGCTCTATGCTCTTTATGCCTTTGGGTATGCCTTGCTCAATCCCAGCAAGGCGCCGGCGGTGGAAATGGGCAGCACGAATAACGAGCCCGTGACCCGGAACGAAGGGCTGCTGTGGTTCATCGGGGCGCCCATTGCCCTGATCGGTGGTGCGATCATGCTGTCGAGCGTGAACGTGATCGGCAGCCAGAACATCTCGGTCTCTGCCTTCTCCGATCTGGGGGAGGGCGCGAGCCTGCGCACCAATGTCGGGCCGGAGTGTCAGGCGTCGATGATCGAGCTGCATGGTCAGGTCGCCTGGGACAGGGCCTTGGCCGAACAGGCAGCCATCGACGAGGCCGGCGGCGTTCAGCAAAGCACACGCCTGAGCCCGGAAGAGATTGCCGCGGCCCGTGACGCCAAGATCGCCAACGCCGCACCGATCGGATCGGGCGTTGCCATCCTTGCCGTGATGCTTGCGCTGGTGCTGACGACCGCGCGGGGGGTCTCTCCCTCCAGCGATCCACGCCCACTGTTGATCGGGGGCATCGGGATCGTACTGATGCTGATGGTCGACGTGCTGTTTGTCAGGCCGACCACATCATCGGGCGCGGAATGGGTCATGATGGCCATTCCGGTGGCCATCGTGCTCTATGCCTGCCGCTTCGCCGCGCAGAGGCTGGCGCAGAACGAGCTGATACGGGTCGTCTTTCCGCCTCTGGTGCTGATCATCGCCGTGCTCGGCTCCATTCTGGGCGGGATCACCAACCCGACCCCGGCGGCCGCCTTGGGCGCAGGTGGAGCGATCATGCTTGCGGCTTACCGGAAGCTGAAGGATCAGAACCGGTCGGGCATGGTGATCATCTGGTCAACCTTCGCGATCATCATCTGTATCCTGGTCGGGGTGAACTTCGATCTACGGATCAACCAGGGTAACGTCAGCGCGGAAAGCTGGATCGCCTTCTTCGTGGCTTACGCGGCCTATCTCTATGCGCTCTTCGGGCTTCTGTTCGGATGCTGGGTGCTGTTTGCGTCTGGTGTTCTGACGCCTGTGGTTCGGGAAACGGCCAAGGTGACCTCCATGGTCTTCACCATCCTGATCGGGTCGCAGCTTTTGAACCTGGTGGTGATCTCGTTCGGGGGTGAGCACTACATCCAGCAATTCCTGCGCAGCTTTGACAACGAGTTCACGGTGTTCCTGCTGGTGATGCTGGTGCTCTTCGTCCTCGGCTTCGTTCTGGACTTCCTGGAGATCATCTACATCGTGATCCCCATCGTCGGACCGGTGATCTATGGCGGATCGTTCGATCCGAAATGGGTCACGATCATGGTGGCCGTGAACCTGCAGACCTCGTTCCTCACGCCGCCCTTTGGCTTTGCGCTCTTCTATCTCCGAGGGGTCGCACCGAAAGAGGTCACCACCGGGCACATCTATCGCGGGATCCTACCCTTCGTGCTGATCCAGGTGGCAGGGCTCGCCTTGCTCTGGACCTTCCCCGGGATCGTAACGTTCGTACCAGACCTGATACCGAACTGATCCGGCGGGATTTGAAAAGCAAAGGGCCCACCGGGGCCCTTTCGCTTTTTTGCGACGCGCAATGTGTTCTCGCGCTGGTCCTTCTTCCGATCTTTAGTTTGTGAAAGTCAGTGCTGGATTGACCTTATCAAAAGCGGATAGCCGCCTTGAGGGTCATGAGGGCGAAGCACATCATTGGGCTGAATGAGGGTGCCGGGCTAGAGTACAGGATCCAGAATTGCGCAAATCAGGCTCAATCCGACCCGATGCGCTTGCAGACCCTGCCATCAGACAGCGGCTATTCAGGCAGCTTTTTAAACTCTCGGTGTCAGCGCGCGCTGCCGAGACGATTGGGTGCATAGGGACGATCGCAGAGCATCGCATGCAAAGGCTCCGACTTGCCTCCGTCACCTCCTTTTTCGAACGCGCGCTGAAATTTAGACGTCGGGCGCCAGTCACAAGCTTTCAGGAGGAGCCGTCCATAACCTTGCCCATGTATTCCTCTTCTGAAATCGTGCCGCCTTCGGTCGCCGCTCTGCCTTTGTCGTCCGGGTGAAGGTAGTCTTGAATGGCATCGATGCGTTTCCAGGCAGGATAGGGTTGTTTGCCATCTGCATCAGGCACATAGATCGAGTGCGGCTCCACCCGTTTGTGTTTATGGATCATGCGGGCGCAGTTCTGGAAGACCCGGGTGACATTGACCACCGCGACCATGTTGCAGCCCGGGAAATGGGCCATCAGGTCCGGGTCTTTTGAAACCTTGGCATCGCCCTGCACGCGTAACCGCCACGGCGTCTCGAAATCTATGAACAGCATGCCCACTTTGCTGGCCGCATCGATGTTGCCCATCGATAGCCACATCCCGTTCCCATCGTAGTTTGGAAAGACGAGCGTGTTGTTCCCCAAAGACTTCACAAATCCAACCGGCCCTCCCTTGTAGGACACGGTCGGTTCGCCGTCTGCTGTGACGGTGGACAAGAAGAAGTAATCGCGGGTTTCGATATATTCGATGTGATACTCCTCCAACTCATTGCGGGCGATGGCCTGGATGACGGCATGTGACAGTTTTTCATGCCCGTTTTCAGATTGCAGCTTGCGCTGTGCATCCGTGTAGAACTCTTCATGGGATGGAATGGCTGGTTTTGACTCTGTCATGCTTCACTCCTGTTGAACCTGTGGAAAGCGGCCCCGCGAACGAGGCCGGAGAGGCAGCGACTATTCGGCGGCTTCCAGGTCTTCGGCTCGTTCCGTGACCTCTTCCCAACCAGGCGCGTCGTCGAAACTCAGCACGGCGCGCTGTTTCTTGCGGTTGATAAGCAGTCTTGTGCTGTCGCGCTTGGCATAGTGGCCGGCCGGATCTGCCGCCGCCTTGGCATAGCCAATCATGTGCAGATCGATATCGGCATACACGATACCTTCCTGATCGTGCGGGATACGTTCGGCAATCTCCGAACCATCCGGTGCAAAGATCGCGGTGTAGCCACCACCCACGGGGCAAAGCGCCTCTTTCTCAGGGTTCCCTTCGCAGAGCATGTCCTGCATGTCCTTCGTAACAAGGGCGCAGGGGGCCAGGACAAAGCAAGACCCTTCCACGGCGTAGATCTGGGACGCCGCATTGTTCACCTGATGACCCAGCGCATAGGCAGTGCCTTCGTAAAGCGAAAGGTTGGGCCATGCCGCAATGTGGATTTGCTCGTTTTGAGCGTACATCGCGTATTTCGACAGGGGCTGAAGGTGTTCCCAGCAGGCCAATTGGCCGACGCGGCCAATGGCGGTGTCCACAACATTCAGATCCGAACCATCCCCTTCGCCAAACACGGTGCGTTCCACATGCGTCGGCTTCAGCTTGCGGCGGCGATTTATCACCTCACCCTGTTCGTCAAAATGCCACTGCGCGATGTAGAGCGAACCGCCATCGCGTTCTGAGCATCCCATCGACACCTGGATGTTGTTGTCGCGCGCGGCTTTCGCGATCCGGGCCTCTTCCGGGCTGCCCGCTTCGATGGAGTTGTCGAAGTAGCGACCCACGAACTGCATCTGCCAAGCCACCGGCCCAAGCCAGATATGGTTCGGATAACCCGGCAACCACGTTTCGCTGAAGGCGATCAGGCTGGCGCCGTTCTTGGCGGCCTCTTCGATCAGGCCGATGGCTTTATCGATACCGGCGTTCAAATCAAGGAAGCAAGGAGCGGCCTGAACCGCGGCGACTTTGGCTTGCGTAGACATTGTGCACCTCCGTTGTGACCCAGAAAGCTTGCAGGCAATCACAACGCCCCGCTTTTGGCTCTGGGCGGAAAAACTTGCCTTTTTGGGAAAAAAGCGCAGGCTTTTCGTGAGGATGGCGAAGGATGGATGCTCAAACACGCTACGACACGAACGATGTTCCCCCAGGCGACCGCTTGGCCTATTGGCGGGAATCTGTCTGCGCCAGCTACGTTCAACTTGGGTGTGAGGTCGAAAAAACACCGGAATTCAGAGGTGTAATTGAAATCGCGAAGCACAATGTGCTGTCGATTTCCCGTGTCAGTGGACAGCAGCATCGGGTTCGGCGTCGCAACCGTGACATCCGGTCGGCAACGGAATCCTATTTCCTGCTCAGCCTGCAAACCTCCAACGTCTCGTCCGTCAGCCAATTCGGTAAAACGGCGGTTCTGCGGCCAGGTGACATGGCGCTCTATGCCAGTACCGCGCCCTATACATTGCAGCTGACAGACGATTTCAGCCAGACGGTCGTGCAGCTTCCGGCGTCGAAGCTGCTGGAAAGACTGCCCAATGCCGAGTTGCTGACGGCATGCCGGATCGATGGCCAAGCAGGGATTGGCAAGCTGGTGGGGGAAAACGTTCTGGCCTTTGCCGACCATATCAATTCGCCAAATGCGATGCTGCAAGCGCTGGTGCAGGATACGCTGATCGACCTGATTGCCACCGGCGTGGCGGCGCATGGGTCCCATAAGCTCGAACTGTCGTCACCTGAACAACACGTGATGCTGCGCGCCAAGTCCTTCATCCGCGCCAATCTCAACGATCCGAACTTGGACCGCAACCGCGTTGCGCTGGATGTCGGCATGTCGGTGCGCCGCCTGAACGACATCTTCTCAAAGCAAGACGAGTCGATCAGTGCGTTCATTCGCCGGATGCGGCTTGAGAGGGTGTCGGCCGACCTGAGCGACCCCCGCTATGCGCAGCAAACGATCAGCGAGATCGCTTTTCGCCATGGTTTTTCGAACAGCCAGAATTTCTCGACGACGTTCCGCAACCATTTCGGGGAAAGCCCCCGAAGTTATCGGGCGCGTCAGAAAGCGTAAGACGCTTGGCGGCGAAGTCTTGGTGATCCGTGGATGCTTTCGTCCAACTGACCGCGTGTCGCTTGAACCCTTTCGGTCGGGACAGAAGTCGTTACGGGCCTGCTGATCCGAGATCCCCATCCCGAACTAAAGACACCTGTAGAAGCTGAAAGTCTTGCAGGTTGTTTGGCTGGATGGGCCAAACCCAGCCTCAGGTCATACCAAAAACCGAAGACGGGCTATTCCTCCGCCTCTTTTCTAGGTGTTATCGATGATGTGTCTGAAAACACCTGGCTCGCTGAGGCCAGGATCGAGAAAAACACTGCGAGAGCCAAAAGAAGAGGACTGGAGATCGCGGAGTCCACCCAATCGGGTTCAATCAGTATGGGTTCATCAAGACCAAAGCTGTTGAGTTGCAGGGCTGTGTTTCCAAGCTGCGACACCACATTGACGTACAAGGTGTTGTCTTCCGATTGGGTAAAATGCCCATAGACCCGTGCCGGATTGCCATCGATCAATACGGTCGCTTTGGAGCCGGCTGGAAGAGTGCCTTGTTTTACAACCTCCGTCACGTTTCGAAAGAAAGACGTGACCAAGCCGGCCTCTCGGGCCTCCCATCTTCCGTTCAAGAGCAGGTTTCGTGATCCCGATTGCAGGTCCTGTCCCACGATGACTGACGCGCGAAACGTGAGAGCGCCCGCGCTTTTCCAGGATTTCGCGGAAAGGAGAAAATAGCTCCTTTCGATCATATCCGATCCTGGGGCCTCCAGAACGGTGATCTGTAGCGCATCAGACTGCGTCGACACGTTGATCTTGGTGTTTTCGGCCCAAGAAATAATCGCCTCTGACGGTTCTCCTTTAGCCTCAAAGGCGATGCCACATGGTCCTTTCGAGGCGAAGTCTGGCACATCTAACGGGATGCAAACCGTTGCCTCTGGCAAGCGCCAGACATTCTGGCCCTCGCCAAACACCACGTCCAGGGTTGTTGTGTGCGCTTCAATCAGGAAACTTCGGTTGGCCGTTGCAACGGTCAGCACCAGAAATGTGGCCAAAAAGAACATGGCGCTGACAAAAAAGACCTGGGCGGGACCTCGAATGAACCCAAGCGGCCAGGTCACTATTTTGAGTGCTGGAGCAATTACCTTTCGGGTCATGGCCTAGAGCGCGTTAAGCCAAACACGAACTTTCGTAGATGGAGCGGCATTTCCATCAACGATACGCAGAATTTCAATCTCGGTCGGTCGATCAGTGTCCACGACCTGCATGGTGCAGCTTGTGTCAAATGCTGTTCTTCCTTCCAGGGTAATCGGATCGCAACGAATAGGCCGGGCCTGGCCTTCAATGTACACAAACACAGCCTCGGCTTGAAAAGAGTTCAGCAAGAGGCTTCTTGCCTTTCGCGCGCCATCATTCCAACTTACGACTGTCGCTTCAACGTTCTTGCTGGAGCACTCTCCCAGTTGCAGGCGCGCCCCAAGCTCGTTCTGTACCATCTGACCAAGGCGATCCTCATACCGGGTGGGGTAGGGGAGCGCTGCGACGCCGCCTTGCCAGGCAAGTGGAACACTATATTCGTTCGCAGCCTCATAAAGACCGTTTGAAGAGACCACGCGCATGCAAAGCGTCTCTCCGGCCCAGGCTGCGGGGACAAAGGCCTTCAGATCGATCACGCCCGAGCCGCGTCCCTGTTGTTGGACCCCCATGACCATGCTTCCTGAAATTCTGGCCGAAGGCAGAACATCTTCTTGAAATGGGTTGGTTGTGAGGCGCAGAGTCTCTGCGGAGACTGCATTGGCAATTGGCGCGAGGGCCAAGAGGAGAAGTATGTTTTTGAGTAATTTTCGCACCGTATACCTCCCTTTGTTGTTAGTATTATTGATTTCGATCACAGCCGCAAACCCTGGGAACAGCCAAACCGTGCGTATTCAAAACGGTTTGGGGGAATGGGGGTATGGCTGGATGTTTCTAAGCGAAGGGTCCTGTTTTGTTGCTTTGCCCGAACATGTCGCAGGACCATTGCCGAAGATTACGATTTCCACGGCAGCCCCTGTTGTGAGTGATCAGGCCACGGTTCTCAAACCCTTTTGGGACGGCATGGATTTGGCAATTGCTGTTCCTGATCAGGGGGTTATCAATTCAAGATGTGTCGCAAGGGTGGAGCAGCTCAAGCCCAGCGACCAAACGCGCACGGCAAGAGAGATCAATCTGATCCGCATCACTCGGGCTGGTCAGGAAATGCGAACGAAGATGCAGGTTACAAAGCGGGATTACCTCACGCTGGAAGCCGAGATTGCAAATGACGGCTTATCCATTGGTCAGGGGACATCCGGCGCGTTTGCCTTTGTTGGTTCCAGACCAGTGGGCATGGCGATTGAGTCCGACGGCGTCAACCAAGCGCGGTTTATCCGGGCCGAAGAAATACTTCTCAACGTGAGCCGCTTTGCCGAAGAGCAGGGGCGCGCCTACCAATTGGCGGCGCTGAGTGAGACCAAAGTGCCCGCAGAACACATCAGCGGCATTGCGATTCGATCCGTAACGAGCACCGCGCCGCCCACCTTGCCACAGTTTGGGCCTGCGAACGTGTTGTCCGACGGACTGTTTGTCACCGGTTCAGGTGTGCCTTTTGACGTCGTATTGCGTTTGGACCACGAAGCCGTTCAACGCGTGAACCGCGTTGAAGTCGAGGCCGAGGCCCAGGGCTATGCCGTTCCAAATCAGATTGTGGTGTCCTTAAGCACCGAAGAAACCCCCCGGAGATTCAGGTTCTGGACGCAAGGACGCATGACACCTGACGGCGCTTTTGACACCGGGATGCTGGCGGCACGCAACGCGCGGTGGATCCGGCTCAGGTTCCTGGGAACGTGGACCGAGGGTGAAATCGCTGTGCGATCCGTGAGGGTTGAATAACCCTCAAGGCGTCAGAGTGAGAGAGGTGGTGAACCCACCGGGCACGTCCCAAACCGTCGTCGATCCAGCCAACTGGCCGCTGTCTTGGAAGGTGAGGTTGGTGTAGGTCCACCGGCCGGAATTGCCGTGTGCTCTTGTGCTCATCGCCACACCATCGGGGGTTATTGCGATCCCGCACCAATCATGCCCCGTTTCCAGGTAACAGTTCTTCTCTGCGTGGAACATGCCTACATTCAGCCTATAGGTCGCCGTTCCATTCGACAGGATCGTGCCGTCTGTCACATGTCTGAAGTGACCTTCAAACTTCTCAGGAACATCGTCCGGCAACGTGACCTGAACCAAAAGCGTTGGTCTCGTGTCCAAGAATGCCCGCAGGGCATAGGCTCTCACTTCGGGCGTTGCAGACAGTAGGCCATGATCAATGGCAAGTCTGACCAATTGCGGCTCATTGCTTTCGATCATCAGCTCCATCGCGGCCCTCGACCGCGCCGGATCCGGATCGTTTAACATGTCCCGGAATGCGCTGTTCGAACTCGAGCGTTCATCGAGTTGCGCGCGCAATTGTTCAGGTGTCAGACCCTGCGACATCGCAAAACTTGGGAGGCATGCAAAAAGAAGAGCTGCAAAGAGTTTCATCGTCAATTTCCACATTGGCAAGAATTGACAGCAGGGGATCTGAAAACCGCGTAACAGACAAGGCTTTTCTGCTGATCGCAAACCGATCCTCGGGCGGCAGCCTTTTGCGCTTTTCAGATCAAAAGACGTCCAGCAGCCGCATGTCTGTATTTACTTGAAATGCAATCGGTAAACGCTGCATCAACACTACTCAATCTGGCGCGGTACGGTTTTCGTTTGCCGATAGAGAACCGTGGCTTTTGCGCAGGTCCGTGATCGTTATTGATGGTCCGCTTGGCAGGGAGCTGCAAATGAAAAGCAACCGTTGGCCTGACGGGTGCCAAAAGTCAGATGCTCAGGCGCCGGAGAGCTGCAGCAGATCCCATCGATTGCCGTAGAGATCACGCCAGACAGCGACGATGCCATAGGGTTCGTGTCGTGGCTCTTCCTCGAACACGACACCCTGCTCGCGCATCGTGTCGTAGTCGCGCATGAAATCATCCGTTTCCAGAAAGAAGCCAACGCGCCCGCCGGTCTGGTTGCCGATACTGGCTTCCTGCAGACCTCCTTGCGCCTTGGCCAGCAGCAAGGAGCCTGAGGCGCCGCCCGGCGGGGCGACACGGACCCAGCGTTTGCCGTCGCCCAGATCGATGTCCTGCAGGCATTCAAATCCAATGGATTGGTAGAAGGCCAGCGCCTCGTCATAGTCGCGCACCACAAGGGTGACGGCATGAAGCGATTGGCCCGCCACGCCTTAGCGTGTCGTCGGGCGGCGGTCGGGCAGGTGGATATTGGCCACCTGTTCCGCGATCGGGTCGTTGGACAGCGGATGCGTGTCGGCGCCGTATTGTGAGGGGTCGGTCATCTTTTGCCACTCTCCGCCCACATAGATCTCAAGCCCCGAAAACTTGGCCTTGTACCCCATCTTCTGGCTGCCTGGCACCCAATAGCCCAGATAGACGTAAGGCAGGCCCGCCTCGCGCGCGATATCCACGTGATCGAGGATCATGTAGGTTCCAAGGCTCTGCTTGGGGCGATCAGGCGCGTAGAAGGAATACACCATGCTGAGCCCGTCTTCGAGCACGTCGGTCAGGCTGACACCGATCAGATCGTTGCCAGGCTCGGTATACTCGATCACCCGGCTGCGGATCGGTGTTTCCTCGATCATCGCTGAAAATTCGAACACATCCATATCCGCCATGCCGCCCGCGGCGTGACGATCGTCGAGGTAGCGGCGGAAGAGGTCATATTGATCCTCCGTCGCCCAGGGCGAGGTGGCCCGCCGGTCGACATGGGCATTGCGTCTGGCCGTCCGCTTCTGGCTCTTGCTGGCGGTGAAGGCGGCCACGTTGATGCGCGCGGACAGGCAGGCCGAGCATTCGGCGCAGGACGGGCGGTAAAGCACATTCTGAGAACGGCGAAACCCCTGCTGCGACAGGCTATTATTCAGCTTTTCTGCGTTTTCGCCCTGAAGCGCCGTGAACAACTTCCGCTCCATCCGCCCCTCCAGATAGGGGCAGGGCTGCGGGGCCGTCACATAGAATTGAGGAGCAATTGGAAGTGTGTGGCGCATGTCGGTCCCAGGTCGATCCGGATCACGATAGCAACGGGGCCAACAGGCGCCAAGGGCTTTCTTGTCAGCCGCGCAGAAGAGCGCGTCGGTTCAGCGCAACGCTTCCCATGAAGCTGTCCGTCAGGCCCTGACCCCGTGCGCCGGTGAGCATCATCACGACAGAGGCGACCTGGAGAATGGGAATGGCAAAAGAGACCGTGTAGCCCAGAGTGTGCATGAGCGCGGCGCCCAGATCAAAGCGTTCGCCGTCGGCGGTGCGCAGCTCGATCGCCGCGAAGCGCATGCCCAAAGTCGCCGACCCGTTGGCCAGCGTCACCACGCGGTAGCAGAAGCCCACGATGAGTAGGAGCGCGGGAAAGAAGAAAATCCCGGTAAAGGCGGTGAAAGGCAGGATCATAAGACACAGCGCAAATGTGAGGACGATGTCGATGACCCAGGCAAAGAAGCGCTTTGCCGGAACAGACGCGTAGAATTGGGGCTGGTGATACGGGTCTGGCAGGTTGTGCATGATCGTCTCCGCTCAAACAAAGACGCTCCCGGAGCGAGGATCCGGGAGCGTCAGCGTCAGTTTAGGCTGCTTGATCGTCGTCGTCGTCATGGTTGCGGTCGTTCTTCTTCACCCGCTCATCCATGAACTGATCGAATTCGGCCTTGTCTTTGGCTTCGCGCAGACGCTCAAGGAAGGCTTCGAAATCGTCCTGCTCCTGCTGCAGCCGGCGCAGGGTTTCGGCCTTGTAAGCATCAAACGCGCTGTTGCCGGTCGTGCGCATCGCGTTCATCCCCGCACCGTTCCAGCGGGCCATGCGGCGAGACTTGCAGGATTTGTCGAACATGCGTTTGCTCCAGATCATATACATCAATAGCGCAAGGCCGATGGGCCAGAAGAACACAAAGCCAAGGACCATCGCCGCGATCCATGCGCCTTTGCCCTTGCTGTCCAGCCAGGCCTCGCTTCGCACGAACCAGCCCATGCGTTGGGTGCCGTAGGTGGTTTCGGTCAGCGTGGTCATCGTGGGGTCTCTCCAAGGTTGAGGGCTAATGTAAAGCCGTTTCACATCATCAGAGATCGTCATTGGGTGGCCCTGTTGCAAGGGGCATGTGAATGTTTTTTACATTTTTTCGAATTAAGACGTAAAATCAGATAGTTGAGCCGCGGTTATTCGAAGCAAAACATCTGGGGCGATGCCGAAAACATGGTGCGGCGTGCCCGCAGCGGCCCAGGTCAGATCGAATTTGGTCAGGCGCGGATCAAAGAAGGCGCGGATGTAGCGCGCCAACGAGTTTTTCAGAGAATGACAACGAATGTTGCAGCAACGCGATTTTTGGTCATTTCGGCCCCCTGAGCGGCCATTTTAGGCCGATTTAGGAGGCCGCTTGGACGCTGATTCGAAGGGCAGTTTAACACCCCTTCAATAGCGTGCCGCAAGCTCATTCACACCCTCCGGAACGGCCGGCCAGGAGGCCTCGGAGCGGTAGTCGCTCGAGGGGTCCAGAACCATCGTTCGGCAGGCCACGAGCATCTGATCGACCCAGAGGCGACCGGCCCGGAATGTGTCCATGTCGGCCGCGCTCAGCTCCCCCGAAATCGCCGCCCCCTGAATGTTCGAAACGGTCGGCGGGTTCAACACTGCGTAGATCCGCGACGAGCACTCCGCCTTGACCGCGGCGATGTGGTCGGCAGCGGCTTTGTCCGCTTTGTCCTGGGCCGTCACCATTTGGTCGAAATCGATATTGCTCATTTTACAGCTCCTCCGGGTAAACAATGAAAAGCGGTTGCCGCAGCCGCATGTCGTTTTCGACATCCATTTGGGCATCGTGAAGTTTACGGCGCCATCTGCCATTCTTTACCGGCCACCAAAACAAATGCATTCCGAAAAGGGTAATTCGGCGCTCTGCGAAATACCCCCGATCAAAACGACAGGAATGGCCATTACAGAATTCGACCGTGTCTTCCTTAATTCGATAAACAGGACGCGCCATCAATTCTCCTCCATTGAATAGGCCGGCAGATCGATCGGCCCGTTCTTGGTGACCGTGATCGGGTCCGGAAAGAGCGTGGCCTGCGGTGCCTTCTCGCCATGGGGCAGGACGATAGTGAGAGCCAGATCCCCGTTCGTCCGGGCGATCACCGTGCCGTTGGCAAACCATGGCGATTTGATCGCCCGCGCCGGCAGCGTGGCGCCCTCGGCCAGCTGCCCGAAATCAAACACCTCTCCGTTTACGATCAGCTGATCGCCTTGGCGTTCGAGTGTCAGACGCTGATCGCGGCGGGTGGGGGAAAGTGTAATCTTCATCGTGGCCTCCTCTTTAGAACCATCGACCCTGTGCGGTCATAAAAATCTCAGCCGAGATCGGTGCGCCGTCCTTATCCCAGCAATTCAAGGTGACGCCCGTGGTCGTTAGGTCGTTGTCCTCTGTGACATTGATCGGCTGACCACCTCGGCGCCCCATCCATGAGAGCGTAAGAGATCCGCCAGTAACGGCCTGAAAGGCGGACGGGAACGTCCAAGCATGGTTGGTCGCCGGCGTATCGAACAGCTGCTGGCAGATCAGGGTGCCGTCAGCAAGGCGGGCATACCGTCCATTGGCATTGTTGCCCCGCTCGATCAGCGCGCCGGTGGGCGTGCCGCCACTCTCGCTCACACTGCCCAGAATGTTCGACTGCCCATAGAGCTGCGACCAGCTCTCGGCCACGCCATCGATGATGCGCCGCTCGATCGTGAATGGTGATCCCGCCCCGAAATTCGCGCGCCAGATCTGGCTGACATTTGTGTTGCCGTAGCGCTGGACGGTCAAAAGCCCAAAGTTGATCGGGAATTCAGAGGGTATGTTCTGCGTGTCATTGGTGGTGCGGTAGAGCCCCGACGGCGCGTCGAAATCATCGATATCGGCCATCTCCGGGGCCACGCTCGCGCCCACGCCAAAGGCCCCCACGCGCATGAGCCGATCAGCCGTTTCGTCCAGCTCATCATCCTGAACGGCCGTGCCGCGCAGAGGCACGTCGAGGGTGAGCCCGGAGCCGTTCAGACGGGCGCGCTGAACGCCGGCGGTGGCCATGCCGATCTCGTTGGCATCGGGTTGGAAAAACCCTGTGTTGAGGTCCCCGCTGAAGGAGATCCCCGGCTCGCCCACGTCGCCCGGATCGAAGATGCCCGAAAGCGCTCCGTTGATGTACCCGTTGATCGTCGCCAGAGCGCTCACCAGCGCGTCATAGGCGCGCTTCGGATAGCCGCGGACCGGGACGATCACATAGTCCTGCGCGGCCTGTGTGGAGCCCAGATAGGCGGGCTTGATCGTGATCTCGGTGTCGCTGACCACGGCGATGATCTCATAGCCGACCTGACCGCCAGAGAGGCGGAATTCCTCGCCGGGCTGGACATTCGCCACGAAGGCGGTGCCGGTGCCTGTTACCGTCGTGCTGCCGTTGGTGACATCGACGGAACCTGTATCGTACCATGCGGTCATAGGATCCTCCCCTTACGTGACCTGATAGAGCACCCAGCGGATGTTGCCGGCGGAGATGCCGGTCACGCCCTTGGTGCGGAATTCGATGTTGAGCCGGATCTGCTGGGGCCCGTTCCAGCGGGCCGCCGTGACCACCTCGACAAAGCAGCCCCAGAACTCGTCATTTCCGGTGATCCCACCTGGTGCGGAGACGGTGCCCTCATAGGCCGCATAGGCGAGGAATGTCTTATTGGAGGGCATCCAGACCTGATCGAGCGGGAGCTCGTATCCGGTGGGGACGAGCTCCCATTCGAGCGTTGTCCGCAGATCGGCATTCTGGGCGAAGGTCTGAGCCTGAACGGGGAAGCTGCCGGAGGCCGCGACGATGTTCCGGCTGATGGCTTCGGCGGCGGTTTTGATCTCGCCCGTTTGGAAGTCGATCTGCACGCCGGAGGTGGGCAGGCCCTGGCCGTCCTCGGCGTAGTTATCGCTCTCCAGGACCGTCTCGATCTCGCCGCGCCCGACGGTCAGATTGTCGATAAAAGCCTGGGAGGCGGCAAGTTGGCCTAGGACCGCCGTGTCGATCTGTGTGAGCCCGGTGATCTGCACGTAATCGGCCGCCAGCCGCGCCGTGGAAACCGGTCCCTCGACCCCGTCATCGACGCTCACCATTTCGAAGACGTTTTGCTCGTTCAGCCGGAACACATAGCCGGCCGTGATCCCGTCCACCGTGGCCTGCGCGAAGGCCGTGGCCTCGGCCAGGGCGGTGAGGCTCCCATAGCTCGCGGTGATCTCTTGCGTCACCGCCGCCAGCGCGCCGTCGGCATCGACCTTCACGGCCTCCACGGCCTCGATCCGGGCGAGGCTCTCGTTCGCGGCCTGCGAGACGCGCTCGACGCGCAGCGACGCCACATAGCTATGCCCGTTTCCGCCGGCGTTCCGGCGCAGGATGACCCGCATCGTGGCCGCATTCGCCGGGGCGATCACCCGGTCGAATTCCGGCCGGATCCAGACCGACGAGCTCAGCTGACGGCTGCGCTCGATCCCGGAGATGAACGTGCCGTCGGCATCGAAGAAGGAAAGCCGCACGGCGATGGTGTTCAGACCGTTCGACCAGGTCGCGGCCTGCAGCGTGATTTCGAAGGCCTCGCCGGCGCTCACCGGCACGCCGGCCGCGGCCCGGCCCTGGACCGGATCGGTGCTTTCGGCCAGCCGCAGGATATAGGGCGTCGGGGCGCCCACGACGGCCACTGTGGCGTCTTCTCCGCGGGCCAGCACTTTCACGTTCGCGGTCAGCTCCGACCAGCCTCGCAGGTCGCCCTGGCTGAACGATCCATTGACCAGGATCTGCCCCTCCTGGACGGCCACCTCGAGCACGTCGGCGCGGGAGGCCAGAGCCGTCACATCGCCCTCGCTTTGCGAGACGCGCGCGTCGAGACCGCTGACCGCGAGGGCGTTGGCCTCGATCTCATCGTCGGCATTGTTCAAGCCGGTTTCGACGGCACTCAAACGGGTGCTTTGAGAGCTGATCGTCCCCTCGGTCGAGGTCACGCGCGTGTCGAGGCTGGAGATGGCGCCGGCATTTGCGGTGGCGTTCTGGGCCACGTCAAACACATCGGCTTGCAGCTGGGTGATCGCGTTGCTTTGGGATGTGATGGTGCCTTCGGCGGAGGTCAAGCGCGTGTCAAGCTGATCAATCGCTGTGGCATTCGCCGACGCGTCCGTTTCGGCGTCGCTGATCCGATTTTCCAGCGCGTTGATGGCTGTGCCCTGGCTAGTCACAGCGTTTTCCGTGATGACCACACGTGCATCCAGGCTGTTGATCGCGCCAGCATTGGCGGTCGCGGCCTGTGCGGCGTCCGAGACATCGGCCTGCAGCTGCGTGATCGCGCTGCCTTGGGAGGTGATCTCGCCCTCGGTCGAGGTCACCCTCGTGTCGAGCTGGGTGATCGCCTCGGCGTTGCCGTCGATCTCGCCCTCCGCCGTCGTCACCCGGTTCTCCAGCGCTGTGATGGCGGTGCCCTGACTGTCGAGATCGCCCTCGGCCGAGCTGACCCGAACGTCGAGACTGGAGATGGCGCCGGCGTTGGCGGTGGCCTCCTGGGCGATATCGGAGACATCGGCCTGCAGCTGCGTGATCGCGCTGCCTTGCGATGTGATCTCGCCTTCGGTCGAGGTCACCCGCGTATCGAGCTGGGTGATCGCCTCGGCGTTGCCGTCGATCTCGCCCTCCGCCGTCGTCACCCGGTTCTCGAGCGCTGTGATCGCCGTGCCCTGGCTGTCGAGATCGCCCTCGGCCGAGCTGACCCGAACGTCGAGACTGGAGATGGCGCCGGCGTTGGCGGTGGCCTCCTGGGCGATATCGGAGACATCGGCCTGCAGCTGCGTGATCGCGCTGCCTTGCGATGTGATCTCGCCTTCGGTCGAGGTCACCCGCGTATCGAGCTGGGTGATCGCCTCGGCGTTGCCGTCGATCTCGCCCTCCGCCGTCGTCACCCGGTTCTCGAGCGCTGTGATCGCCGTGCCCTGACTGTCGAGATCGCCCTCGGCCGAGCTGACCCGAACGTCCAGGCTGTTGATCGCGCCGGCATTTACGGTCGCGGCCTGTGCGGCGTCCGAGACGTCGGCCTGCAGCTGCGTGATCGCGCTGCCCTGCGATGTGATCTCGCCCTCAGTCGAGGTGACCCGTGTCTCGAGCTGCTCGACGGCCGTGGACGTGGCCGCAAGCCCATCCTCCGCGAGATCGAGGGCCGCACTGAGCGTGGTGATCTGCTGGGCCAGCGCGGCATCGGTCGTGGCCCGCGCCAGGCGCTCCTCGGTGAGGCTGGCCTTGGTCGCATCGAGGCCGGCGGCGAGCAAGGCCCGTTCTGCCGCCTCTGCCGAGATCTTGGCCTCGGTGAAGACGCGGGCGGAGCGGAGTGCCACGGAGATGCCGTCGCGCAGGGTGTCCCGCTCTTCCTGCTGATCCCAGAGATCGGCCACGCTTTGGGCGAAGAAATCGTCGCCGGTCAGCTCCACATCGCGGATGGCAGCGCCCAGGAATTCCACCCGCTGGCCCTCGGCGGTGATCGAGCCTTCCGTCTCACTGACCCGGCCCGTCACCTCCTCCAGCGCCTCGACGGTGCCCGCCAGATCGCCCTCGGCCGTGGTGAGATCGGCCTGCAGCTGAGTGACATCGCTCACGAGGCTTTCGGTAGCCGTGGCGCGGGCCTTCTGCTCGGCCACGATCAGCGCCTTGTTACCGTCCACATCCGCCTTCAGCTCCAGCCGGGCGGCGGCTTCGGCGGCGAAGCTGTCATCGACGAAGGCGCGCAGCTGCTGGCGGGCGGCGGCATTGGCTTCGCGGATCGCCTCACGCTCCCGGAACCCGTCGACCAGGTCGGCGAGGCTCTCGGCATAGAGATCATCGACCTCGCCAAAGATCCGGCGGGACGAGGTGACGGTCTGGGTGATCGATGGCACATCGAGCGCGTTCAGCACGATCTCGGCGCCGTCCAGCCGCTCCAGCGCCGCATCGAAATCCGCCTGGGTGGCGCGCAGGGCGATGGCGGCGTTCAGACTGTCGAGCTCAGCCGCCACGCTTGTCATCGTCACCAGACCGCCATTCACGGTCAGCGTGTCGGTCAAGAGATCGATGCGGCCGATCTCGGCATCGAGCGAGACCTCGACCTGCGTCATGCGCAGCTTCAGATCATCGACCACCGGGATCTGCGTCGGATCGAGGAGCGCATTGCTCACGACGTCGTTCACATAGGTGATGCTCGCCTTGGCGCTGATCTCGGCCGCGACGCCATCGATGCGCAGCTCGGCCGAGGCCACGCGCTGGCGGGTCGCCTCGATGCCGGCGATCCGCACGGTCCCGTTTTCGGGATCCACGTAGATGCCGGCATCGACGAGGCGTTCATTGGTGGCGAAGGTGACACGCTCGAGTTCGGTCAGGAAGGCCCAGACGTCATCGAGCTGAGCGCCGGCATCCCGGACCTGCGGGATCGCGAAATCCAGCCGCGCGATCGCAACGTCCACCTTGGCCTCCTGGACGTCCAGCCGGTCGGTCTGCACATCGAGCCGCGCAGTCTCCACATCCAACCGATCGGTCTGCACATCTACGCGCGCGGTTTCCACATCGAGGCGCTGCGTCAGCGACGTTTCGGTGTCGAGGGGGCCATACGCCTCGAGGGCTGCGTCGCGCAGCTCCGCCACGGCGCCGGTTGCGTCTTCCAGGGCCGCGTCATGCCGATCGAAGGCCGCATCGATCTTGTCGGTGAGCTCGTCGATCAGATCTTTCGCGGAGAGCCGGACGTCCGGGGCGGCGACCGTGACCCAATTGGTCCAGACGCGCGGGATATCGGTGATGAGGCGCGCCCGCACCTCATACGTCTGGGGCAGGATGCCCTCGGAGACGATGGCCTCACCGGCGGTGATGTTCTGGCTCGCCCCTTCGCTCGCGAGCTCCGCCGCGCCCTGCACCCGGATCTGCCATTCCACCCCGCGCGCCACCTCGATCGCAGAGGACCAGCGGATGCGCAGAGCCGGCCGGCGGGCGGTGTTGTCGGCATCGCGCAGGATGATGCCCTCGACATTGAAGCCGGGCACGCCGATTTCCGGGGCGATGACGACGCGGGGCGAGCCGATCGGGCTCGGCAATTCGAAATCCGGCTGCCAATCGTAATCGGTCGGATCGGCCTCGCGCAGCGACAGACGCGGATTACCCTGCACCAGCGTGTCGATGAATGAGGGGATCTCGAAGATCTTGTCGATATAGCCGTTATGCTCCGAGGACCACGACACCGCGTCGAGCGGCTCGAGCGCGCCGGCATCGGGGGGCAGGGTCAGCACGTGCCGGCGGAACCGGCGTTCATCCTCGATGTAGCCGCGCATCAGGCGCTGCACCTGGAGCGCATAGGGCACCGCCGGCAGCTGGAGATCGGCCACGAGCCGCTCCCCGCCATCTTCGGCCTCGTACTCGCTGTTAAAGCGCGCCGGCGCGTCCTTCGTTTGCCAGAGCGCGTCCGGATCTGGATAGGTGGCCTGAACCCCGTTGAACGTGTCGCTGATCTGCGGGAAGGGATCGAGCTCACGGGTCTCGGTGATGATCAGGTCATCGTCGGTGAAGAAATAGACCGGCAGGCCCGGACCGCCCACGCGGATCTTCCAGACCCCGCCCACTTCCGACACGCGACCCGCGCAGCCTTTCAGGAGCTCCTCGACCACGTCCGCGGGCTCATCGGTCACGAAGGCCTCGTAGGCGCCCCGATAGGCGGGTTCGGTGCCGCCACCGTCGAGATCGACGGCCGCATCGCAGGCATTCATCGCCGCGAACCAGTTGGACAGGGGCAGATCCTCGGCGCTGGCATTGCCGCCCCAGCGATAGCCGCCGCCCAGATCGATGCCGCGCTTGATGTTGTATATCTGGACCGCGTTGTTTGCGCTGGGTGTCCAGGTGGCAGGATCCGCCCAGCGTTGCGATCCGGAGCCGCCGACCGAGCTGTCCTGGCGGGGGTCGTAAAGCGGGATCCCGCCGCAGACAAAGCGCACCTTGGGAAACCCGTTGAAGATCTCGCGATTGAACTTGAAGGTCAGGATGGCATAGGGGATCCCGGAGCCGACCATATCGGCGCCCCAGGGCCGCTCATCGTAATCACCGTATTTGTCGAGCAGCATCGGATCGGCGGCGGTTTGAGTGCCGTCATAGATCTTGACCCAGGCATGATCGGTGAAGCGGCCCTCGATCGGCAGGCCGTAATCCGGATGGGGCGTGTCGCCAAGCTCGGTCGCTTCGCCATCGAGGATGACCGCCTCGACGCTTTGGCCGGCAATGTCGCCCAGCTCCACGACATAGGTCAGGTACGCGTTGGGCACGCCGCCGGCCGAGCCATGGCTCATCGGCGGCGCAACGAGCTGGCCTTCGGTGGCATATTGCGCGCCCAGGATGAACGAGGCCGGGGTGGTGCCGCCGGTCTGGGTGCGGGAGGTCCGGATACCGCCCACCTGGGAGGTCGGCCGCTTCACGAGCGCCATGCGCAACGCGGTGAGCGCCACCGTGGTGAGCAGCTTGCCGAGGATGGTCGAGGTGAAGAACGTGCCGACCGAGGCGCCCGCGATGTAGGCCGAGCTCAGGAACGCCGAGGACGTGACGGCGGCGGTCGCCCCGAAGCCGCCGGCACCGGCGAGGAAGGCCCCGACCGGCGCCATCAGACCGCAAAGCCCCGCACGGCCACGAGGAGGGGCGCCAGACGCATCCCCTTGCGGCCCAGCAGATAGATCGAATGGCCCTGGACGATGCCGAGGGCCGGCCCGTCGGCCGTGCGCACCATCGCCCCGTCACCCGCGGTCAGATAGGCGGGTGGGATCTCGTCGAGGTGATGCGCGGCAAGGGCGACGTGATCGTCAAAGCCCGCCTTGCGCAGGATCCGGATCCCGCCGGCGATCGTCCGGTACCGGCCGCGATAGGGAGCCGCGTAATCCGTCCCGCGGATGGCCTCGACCCCGCCAGCCAGAAAGAGCGCACAATCATTCACACCCTCTTCAAAGGGGCGTTGAACACTGCGTCCAACATAGGCGATCAGGCGGTTCTGCCAGCCAGCGGGGCGGATGCGGGTCATCGTCCTGCATACTCCTTCGGGCCTTCCGGCGCGTTCGAGGGCTCGGCCGGCGGATCGGCGGGTTTGGCTTGCGGGGCCGCGGCCTTGATCTCGCCCCAATAGGTATCGATGGCGCCGGTCAGATCGGTGTATTTCCGAAACCCGTCATCGGGCGCGCGGGCGCGCAGGGACTGATCGGATTTCTTCAGGGGCAGCGTGCGGCGCAGCTGATAGGCGGGGCCCAGGAGGCTCAGCTCGGCCGTGGCCTCGCCGTCGCCCAGGGCCGGCTGGGTGATCGGGGCCTTGTCGAGGTTGCCCTTGAAGACGCGTTCCGGGGCGTCGATCAGCGCGCCCGTCTCCGGATCGAAATGCGCCACATGGATCTCGCAGGGTGCCAGACGCGGATCATAGCCGCGGATCATCTGCTCGACCTCGGGGGCGATCGCCGACACGATCAGCCGCTGTGTGCGCACGTTCAGGCCTTCCTCGAAGACCAGGGGATCGATCTCGAGGATGGCGCCGGCGCCGTAATAGACGCGGCTCTGGCCATCGATGGCAAAGGTCACGTGATCGTCCCCGGTCCAAAGCCCGATCGTCTCCACGGCATCGGTCTCGCGATTGCGCGCCTCGATCCAGAAGAGCAGGCGCGCCAGGCGCGCCTTGCGATCTGCGTAATGGGCATCGATGAGAAAGGACCGGTCGCGCATCGCTCACCTCAAGGTCTGGATGAAGGCAAAGCTCACACCCTCGGTGAGGCCCCGGCGGGGCGTGCCGGGCTCGACCGAGCCGGGGACGAGGATGGCCTTGCAATAGGGTTTGATCAGCCGCACGGCACTGCCCAGGGCCGCGCCGTCGCGCAGGCGCGGCACCACCTCGAAGGGCGCGGTCTGGCCTGCGCCATTGGCCACGACCTCGCGATCGACAATGCGGTGCAAGGCGGTGCGGATGGGCTCGCTGCCATAGTCGAACGAGAGCCGATCGCCACGCTTCAGGACATAGCCGGCCGGCAGGCCCTCGAGGGCGATCTCCCGACCTGTCGCCGGCAGCGCGCTGATCTCAGGCTGGGCGCCGCCCAGGATGCTCCCGGTGCGGTCCATCTGCGGGAAGGGTGAGCGCACATTGTGGATGTAGAAGCTGCGCCCCGCGCCCCGGAACACGTCGATCAGGGCCATCACGCCATTGGCCTCGTCCACATCCATACGGCCGAGCGCGATCTGGCCCCGCCAGAGCCGGGCGCCGACATCGGCCGTGAGGATCTCGCCGCCGGCGGTCTGGCTCATCTCGGCGGTCTCCGGAGCGTCGAAGGTGATGGACTGGATCGGCAGCTCCTCGATGAACTCGGCCGTCGAAGCCGGGAAGGTCATGACCATCTCAGCGCCTCCAGGGTTTGTCGGTGATTTCGTTCACGCGGACGGGAAGGATCCGCCGGTCGTAATCCTCGATCGCGCGCTGCACGCCCTTGAAGGCGCGCTCCTCGACCGCCTGATCGCCGACACTGCCCCGCAGATCCACGGTCACATGCATGACCGGCGCCCCGCTTTCGGTATTGCGGGCACCGCTCGCCTGGGCGTTCACGTTCACCATGTTCAGGATCGGGGGCGGCGCGGCCTGGAGGGGCAGCGCGCCGATCGGCTCGAGGAAGGGGGTGGAGCCGACCCCGCCAGAGGATGGCGTCAGCGCGCCGCCCGTGGCGTCCCGCGCCACGGCGGCGCCCATAATCATGTCCTCGATCGAGGCGCCGGCATTCATGGCCTCGAGGACGTCGCGGTTGCGGCGGGTGGCCTCGGCCGTGACCACGAATTCCCCGTTCGACAACCAGCTCAGCACATCGTCCGAGGTGCCGGTCCCGGGGCCTTTCACGTCTCCGCCTTCGGAGAACGCCGGCGCGCCGCCCAAAAGACCGCCCAGAAGCGAGCCGATCAGACCGCCGCCTCCGCCGCTCCCGCCGCCGCCCAGGGGCCCGTCACCGAAGAGCTGGGCCTGGATGACCGCGTCGAGGATGGAGGCCGCGACGTTCTTCAGCACGTCGTCGAGATCCTCGGCGCCGGAGATGAGATCGGAGAGCGCGGTGGAGCCGACCTGCTTGATCAGATCCCAGCGGGCGCGCTGCGCATCGAGCGCCTGGCTTTCGGAGATCCGCTCGGCGATCAGATCGGTGATCTGGGCGCGTTCGGCCTCGGTGGCCGCAGTCAGCGTCTCGCGGTTGCGGATGAGCTCTTTCTGCACCGGATCGGTTTCCCGCAGAACGGCCAGCTCGTCCTTGTAGCGCGCGATGAGATCCGTGACCGCCTCGCGCTCCCGCTCCGCCTCGCGCGCGGCCTGACTGGCCCCGCCGCCGCCACCTCCGCCGCCACCGCCACGGGAGACGCGAGGCGGTTTGTAGTTCTTCAGAAACTCCTGGGCATCGGCGGTCTGCCAGTCGATGGCGCGCCCGCCCATCTGGCGCGGATCCCCGCCGCGCCCGCCACCTTGCTCGCCCGGCACGCCTTGCGGCCCGAAGGACGCGATCCGCGTGGCCGTGGCCAGCGACACGTTCAGCCAGTCGGCGAGCCTCTGCGCCTCGGCCGCGGCCGCAGAGATGCCTGCGGCCATGTTGACGTTGGCCAGATCCTGCCCGCGCTCGAACGCGGCGCGCAGCTCGTCCTTCAGATCCTCGGAGACCTCCAGCGTGTCCAGCATCTCCTCGAACGCCCGCCGCTCGGCCCCGGCCCGGAGATCGGCGACCTCGGCGCTCTGCTCGCCGGAGCGCGCGATGGCTTGTTGGATGGCGTTTTGCTCGTTCAGCGTGGTGAGCACCTCCTGGGCCTTCGCCCGCTCGGCTTCCGCCTCGATCCGGCGCTGGTTGGCCGCTTCATTCGCCGCAGCCGTCTCCGCAAGCTGGGCCTGCTCCTGCTGACGCTGAACCTCCAAGGTTTGGCGAAGGGCGTCTTCGACGTCTACCAGGCTCTGCCGGTAAGTAGACTGCAGCGAGTTGAGTTGTCCCTGCGCGTCTCGGGCCTCATCAATTCTCTCTCCCAACGCCGCAATAAGATCAAGCTGTCGCGAAAGGTCCTGTTCGTTGGCAAGAGCCTGCGCGTCGCCGATGAAGCTGTCGATACGGCCATCTTGCTGGCTGCGACCAGTCCGTGCCGAGCGTCGGCTGCTTTCCACCCCGAGAAGATCCCGAACACCGCTGCGGTCAGAGGTAAACCAGCCGCTGGTCGCGCTTTGAAGCTCCTCTGCCAGAGCGGTGCCAAGAGCGCGGGCATCCGCCTTCAAAGCTTCCAGATTTAGCCGCGTTCGATCTTCCTGGAACGCGACCACATCGTCTGTTAGCGCGCCATACAGCTCCCGCAGATCGCCGCTATCCATGTTCTGCAGCTCGCGGACCCGGTCGAGGCGGCTGGTGATGCCATCGAGCGCGTCGCTGAAATCCTCCGCATCGTCCTTCGCCGACGTCAGCCATTGCGTGATCGCCGCGCCCGCCGCGATCGAGCCGATGGTGATCAGCGAGACCGGATTGATCAGCGACACGAAGGCACTGCCAAGGGCCCGCACGGCGCCGGCCGCGCCCATCGGGCCGATCACCTGGGTGATCTGGGTGCCTTGCTGGAGGGCGAGCTGCAGCGGGTTCTGGCCCGCCGCCATCATCACGCCGATATCGTTGAACTGCGCGGCGAGGTTGGCGACGCTGCCGGCCGAGCTCTCCGTCGCCCCACCGAACCCCCGCAGGCGCTGGACGTAGCCCGACAATGCCGAACCGGCGGCGCGCAGCCGCGTCCGCGTGCCATCGAGCGCCCGCTGGAACACGTTCTGGGCCCGCGTCGCCGCCTGCGTCCGCGGCGGCAGGGTCGCGACCGTGTCACGGGTCTGACGCACCTCATTGCGGAACGCGCGGACCTCGGCCACGGCCTGATCGCCGCTGGCCTTCAGGAGGAGGGACAGAACCAGGCTCATGTCAGATCTCCGTTCAGCGCCTCACGGGCGCCGAGCTCGATCATGCCGATCTCCGAAAAGAGCTCCGGGGTCACCTCGATGCCGGCCATTTCCAGCCCGGCGCGCGCCGATTGGTAATCGAGCCCCATCGCCATCGCGCTGCCGAAGCCCACCAGATACCGCCATTGCGTCTGGACGATCACGTAGGCGCGCAGGGCCGGCGCGTGCCAGGGCCAGACGCCGTCCGGCTCTTCCTCGGCCGGGCGCATGTCTTCCGCAGAGAGGTCGAAGCCGAACCGGCGCGCCTGGTCGAGCAGCGGATCCTCCGCGTCAGGCCCCTTGAGGAGCCGGCCTTCTGCCCAGGCCCGGCCGGCCATCCTCAGTTTCCCAGGCGGGCATCCGCCATCGATTTGCTGTAGGCACTCAGAAGCGCCAGGACGGCGAATGTCCAGGACATGAGTTTTTCCAAAAGCCCCGGCGAGTAGGGTACCGGCTGGCCCTCATCATCCACGATATCCTCGATCGACAGGATCACGTCGCGCAGCATCTGCTTCTGCCCCTCGAGGGTCCGCGTGTTGTACTGCGCCAGTTCCGCATCCTGGCGGGCGAGGAACGTCACCTTGATCGACTGGTTCTCATGCCCGTCATCGACGGGAACCGGGATCTGCACCTCGCGCGTGAAGGTGGGCTTCTGGTTGATGTTGAACATGCTCTCTTACCTCTTTGTCACATCGGCCGCATGGAACCGCCAGGTGCGCATATCCCCGTCCTGCCACCATTCGATCAGGTAGAAGGGAGAAGACATTCCGCGGCTCCAGATCACCTCCTCGATGATGCCCTCCACGTCGTCACCGACGCGGACGGCCTCGCCTGGCTTCAGGCTCCAGCGGAACGGATCGCCCTCGCTCACGTCAGCAACAGCGACCATTCGTCGGTGCCGTTCCCGCGCGGACGCAGGGTGAGCGGCCATTCGACCTGGTTCTGGTTCTCGGCCAGTTCCGGCACCCGCAGGATCTGGCAATTGTCGGCGCGCAGGCGCACGATGTTGCCCGCCTCCCGGCCGTGACGCAGGATCAGCGGCACGCCCTCGGCCGAGGCGGCTTTCTCGAACGGGTTGAACGTGCCGAGCGGCACGGCATCCACCGTCGCCTCGATCAACGGGCGCCGTCCGGTGATCCGGACCTCTTCGAGGTTCACGAGCAGCCGCGCCTCGACCGTGTTGGCGAGCGTGAACTTCGTCATGCGCATCGGCAGATCCACATCATCGATGGTGAAGGCCGGGGTGTTAATGAGGCCGACGGCCAGCGGGCGCTGGAAGAGACCGAGGCTCGACGGCTCGACCACAGCTTCCTCTTCGGGCTCGGCATAGAGCGCCGTCATGTCGAATTCCAGAAACGGCCGCTTCTGCGATGTGAAATCGAACATCACGGTGCCGCGCATGCCCAAGAGCTTCTGCAGGGTCGTGCCCTTCCAGTAATAGAGTGCCGCGCTCTCATGCCCGCTGCCGACAGGCGTGTAATCGACCGACGTGGTGGCGGTGATCGTCTCGGCCACTCCGCAGGCGCGCATGAAGGCAGACCAGGCCGGCGGGGTGCCGGGCGTGCCGGAGCCTGCCATCTCCACCTTGAACTTGACCTTGGCATGCAGCCCGTTCGGGATCGTGCCGGATGCGGCCATATCCGGCAGGTCGAGATCGCGCTCCTCGTCCTCGCCCTCCATCGGGTTGACCGAGAAATCGTACACGACCATGCCGTCGCCGCCGACCGGGCTCGGGTCGGTGCCATAGGTGGTTTCGATCTTGGCGAGGACCACGTGCTCTTTTGCGTAGATCTGCATTTACGCCTCCTTCGACTTGGCGTTTGAGGCCCGTTTGACGGGGGGTTTTTCGGTGGGTTTTTCAGGCTTTGGATCCGCCGCTTTCTGCGGGAGTTTGGGGGCGCTGCCTTTGCCGGCCGGCGTCAGCTCGCCATCGGGCTCGCGTACATAGGATCCGCCCCGGCGGGGGCGTGGCTCTTGCTTCGTCATGCGGTTTTCCTCAGTTCGTCGTTGATGCGGAAATCGATCTGGTAGATCAGCACGCCCTCGGCGAAGCTGATGATATTGGCGCGCTGGAGCACGAAGACGCCCGGCTCGCCATCGGGCGCCCAGGCGATGAGCGACTGGATGATCTCGCGGATCAGCACGTCCACCTCCGCGAGCGCCCGGTCGCCGGTGCGCGATCCGCCACGCACGAAGAGCACGACGCCCACGAGATCGACCACGTCCTGGCGAAACGCGTTGACCTGGACGCTGGCGGCACCGCCCTGCAGCCCCAGGGGGACCACGAAAGCGGCCGGCGTCTGCTGGGGGGCGGCGCGATTGCGGATGACGTCGCTGAGGCCGGAGGCGGTCTCCACCCGGTGCCGCAGGGCCGGAACCTCCGCCTCGAGGCGCGCTTTGACAGGGGCCACCTGCATCAGATGAAGCCCTTGAGGCTGTCGGCCGTCATGGGCCGCTCGCGATCGGTGAGCTTCGCGCCGGTATCGCCCGTCGGTTCTGGCGTAACGCCTGCAATCGGAAGAGCGATTACGCCGTCCTTAATGTCCTCGAGCTTTTTTAGCGCCCTATCGTGATCTTTGTCGGCCTTCTCATCTGGCGTCGATCCGTGAAGATTGTAATAGGCGATGACTTCGGTAAGGCCCTTTATGATGGGCGGCACACTAGCCATCGGAAGCGCGTAACGCTTGGCGAGGTAGCCATCAATTAGGGCAGCTGCGTCGACAATCGCGGCGGCGACGGGGGCCGGGTCGATCTGATCGGTGGCCACCTCGCCGCGATCGGTCAGCCGCACCAGCTCGCGCGTGCCATATCGGGTCTCAAGATCGGCCTGGGTCGTGTAGGTCATGGCATCCTCCGGCGGTCAGAAACCGCGCGCTGCCCTGGGGGAGGAGCCGCCAGAACAGCGCGCGGCGGGGAACCGGCGGGCTGCCACCGCCGGGTTCAGTCGTCTTGGTCCACGTGGCAGCGCACCACATCGAGCTTGAGATCACCGTCCAGAGCGGTGACCTCCTGATCGGTCAGATCCGCCAGCCGCAGCACGCGCGCCTCACGGGTGAAATACAGCCCCGCGCGCCAGCGGCCCTGCTTCGGGCCGGTGACCTTCAGGCCATCCGGCTCATCGCCCGCCCCTGGCGCCGGCGCCGGCGTGGTGAGCTCGGTGAGACCCGGACCGGCCTCCTGAGCCGCTTGGTTGGCTTCGGCCGCCTCGGCGATCAGCGCGGCCAGCTTCTTGTTCGAGATGTTGGCGGGATATTGGAGGCCCAGGGTTTCGGCCTGGACCTCCAATGTCAGACGGGCTGCGGATTTGCGGGCCATCTCAGCGCGCCTTACGCGGCGAGCCAGGGCGTGACCATCAGCTCGGCCGTGCCCTTCCAGATGTTGGTCTCACCGGCCGCGTTGCGCTCCGCGTTCAGGATCTCCATGGCCTCGCCTTCAAGCGTCGGCGGCACCACGAGAAGATCCGGCATCAGACCCAGCGGGCGACCGTAATCGCCCTTCATGCCCATGATCGCCGCGCGTGCCGCCTTGTAATTGTCGGCGTTCAGCGTCTGGCGCGAGCCCCAGGACATTTGCCAGAAGCCGTAGCCGACATTGTAGCGAGCATCGATCCCGTAGCGGAATTCCTTCAGGTCGAAGACGTTGTCGTCGGTGACGCGATCCTTGGCCACGAACTCCGCCGCCTTGCGGGTCTGGAAGATGATCGGCTTGAGCGCCCGCTTCGTCGAGAGCAGGAACCAGGGCGTGCCGGCGCCACCATCGGTGTTGGCAACGGTGATGGTGGCGCCGTTCTCATCGAGCACCGGATGATCCGTATCGAAGAAATTCTGCCCGTCATAGCATTCGTTGGTGAAGCCATTTTGCAGGGCATCAAATACCATCTGGTTCGGGTGCGAGCGCGCACTTTCACCCATCTCGACAAAGAGGGGATCGTAGACACCCAGATTGTCATCATCGATATCGTCGCGATCGACGCCGATGGTCAGCTCGAAGGACTTGTTCTTGATGGCATAGTCATGCTCGGCGATGCCGTGGATGGTCCGCGCGCCGATCCATTCCGACATGTTGGGGATCTTACCCAGCCAGCCATACTTGTTCTCCTTGGTGGAGGAGGGCACGGTGGTCGCGATCCGCGCCATCTCGTTTTCCGCTTGGCCGAGGCCCCGGCGGAAAGATCCGTTGAAACCGACCCGGATGGCGTTCAGCGTTGCTGCGTTGATGATCATGAGAAGCTCTCCTTATGCGCTGGCGGCGAGGGCAAGCGCTTCGTCAAAGCGCACCCAGACCCCCAGGCTATCGACCATGTCGACGAAGCCCGCCGGCGAGCGCGATCCGGCATCGTCGGTCAGCGCCACCGTCTGGTCATCGACGATGTAGACAAGATCGCCGACATGGGCGGTTGTGATTTCATCCCCGCCGGCCGAATTGGCATAGCGGAACGTGCCGGGCTTGTACTTCACGGTCACGTCGCCATTGGCGCCGCCGGTATTGTTGACGCGCTCCTCGGAGCGGCCGACGCCCACCATGCCGGGCTGTGACGCACCTTCGGTCAGAAAGCCGTTGGCGTTGCGCATCACCAGCGCGCCGACATAGACCACCGCGTCGGATTTCGCGGGGCCGACACGCATCGGGCCAAGGGCCTCCGGCGTGTTGCGATCCTCTGTGAGAGCCGTCATTGTCCCTCATCCTCCTTCAGGATTTTTGCGTAGTCTTCCGGGCTCTGGCCCAGCATGGCCGCGACCTGCAGCTGCTCGGCATTCAGCGCCACCGTCTTGCCGTCCTTGGGCGCTCCGGTTGTGATCAGCGCACCGCCGAGCACCGGCATCGCGCCGATCAGATCCTCGGTGCGCTCCGGGTTCTCCATGTGGAGCGCGATATACTTGTCGCGCACCGTCTGGTTCAGCCCCGCGCGACCTTCCTTCATCGCATCATCGATGAAGCTTTCCGCCGCCTTGCGCTTGCCGCCTTCGGTCAGCGTTTTGAGCGTCGCGCCCATATCCTTGATCGAACTCTGCAGCGCCTTGATCGTGTCGGCATCGCCATCCGCGGTTGCTGCCATCGACTGCGCCGCCGTCACCAGGGCCGCGGTATCGCCGCCGGCCTCGACGCCCAGCACCGTGCCGATCTCATCGAGCTGGGATTGCGTGGCGACATTGCCGCCGATCTTGCCCACGGCCGAGAGGATCGCCTCTTCGGTCGCATCGTCCTTCAGGCCAAGCGTCTTGGCCAGCTTCTGCGTGAAGCTCATCTCCGGTTCCTCTGCATGAAGCGCGACCAGGCCGCGCAGGTTGGGGGTGTTCACGAGGCTCGCCCGCAAGAGGCGATGCAGCGTCTTTTCTTCGTCATGCGTGATGACGGGGGAAATCGCCCGGTAAGCCCTGTCCTGGACAAGCTCGCGGCCGCGCTTGGTCCATTCGACCTTGCCCCAGATCCCGTCGGCGCGCGATTGCAGCGCCACGATCCAGCCCACGGCTGGCGCAGGCGCCCCGGTTTTGGCCCCCTTGTCGGTGGCGTGGTTCTCGTCGATGGGAAGCTTTTCGCCTTCGGGGAGCGAGCGGGTGATCAGAGCGGCCTGATCGGCGAGCATGTAGGGGCCGCGCCGGTCATTCGTGTCGATCCGACCACCTGCGCCGGACGGGAGCAGATGCACCCAGTCCGGCGCGCCCGTGGCGGCGGTGACCGACAGATCGAGGGCAGACATCGCTGCGATGATGTTGGGCACAGTGTTCATGAGGCCCGTGATACCGCGCCAAAAGGGGCATTTCCGCCCCCAACACCTTGTGCAGCTTTCTAGTGGTAATCCGGCGGGACACGCCGCCTGCGGCCGGCCCCCGGCCCGTTATGCTTGATCCGCGCGGGCTCCGGCAGATCGAGCACAGCCCTTTTTACCGCATCGAGGGCGGCGGGCAAGCGCTCCGCCTTTCCGCTGGCGCAAGGATAGGTGAAGGTGTTCCAGTGCCAGCAGTCGGTCGGCCCACTTTGATAAAAGCACACCCGCGCAAGCGGTTCGCCACCTCGGTACCGGATGACGTAATCGCCCGGAGCGGTCTGCCCGCCGATGATGCAAGGGCTGTAGGTGAAATCCGACATGGGCGACAGGATGCCGTCATGCCTCGTCCACGTCCAGCCATTCCGCGACGGTCTCGAGGATATTGGCCTCGTCGCGCTCGGAGAGCCCGACCATCGGGCGGGCCGGGATATCGCCCCAGGGGATCGGACTGGTCTTCCCCGTCGCACCCGCTTTCTTTGTTTGACCGAATGCGCCTTTCTTGGCCCCGAACTGCATCACGGCCGCCTGGATGGCGTTGCTGCCGACCTCGACGTAATCGGGCCCGTATTGATGAAAGAAGCTCTGGCGCAGCGGCACGCCCGACGCGTTGGGCCCGAAGAGGGGCCGGCGGTCCACACGCTGGCCCCGCGCCTCATAGGCGGCGATGGTGGTGGCGGATTTCGGCGCCCAAGGATTGCCGTCCGGATCCACGCCTTGCTGGAAGCGCTCCTCGATGCCGGTGAGCTGCTGCTCACCGATCTCGTTCATCGCAAGCGACATGTCCCCCAGATGCGCCTCGAGCCGCGCCAGGGCATCGGTGACACTGTCTTCATTGATCTGAACCGAATACATCCCTATCTTCCTTCTGCGGCGCTATGAAAACACCGTCTCATACACGGCACGTTTTGGGCGTAGAGTGTCAGGGCGCCGCTTTTTCCTTACCGCACCGGCAACACCGTGATGGCAGCGTCTGCCCGTCATCCGAATAGACGTCCGAAAATGACCAGAACGCGAAATCCGGTCGATCAAGCCCCGGCCGGTTTCGCACCCTCTGGCACATAACGAACCTCAGCCACGCCCACCGCCCATACCAAAGCCGGACCGGTCGCCAAGCGAACCACCGAAACGGCGGGCCCACATGCACGCCGAACTCGTATTCCGGGTGAAAGCAAAGTCGCATCATCCTACCTCCGCTCGATCCACATGGTCACAAGGCTCAGCATCCGGCGTTTCGCACGGCGTTCGAAGACCATTTGAAACCGCTCCGACCCGACTGTTTTCGTCACCAGGACCCGCCCGTCATCGAGCGTGACCGCATCGCGCGTGTTCAGCATCGGGCCGATCCGGGCGTAATCCTCGGCCGTCACCGCCCGCTGACCGCGCGCCGTCTCGCGGGCCGCATCCCCATGCGAATTCAGCACATGCCGCACCGTGTCGTCCGACACGCTGAAATCGTATCCCGCCACATCGCCCAGACCGATCTCGGCCATGAGCCGCACCCAATCACTGTCGAGACGCCCCAAAGTCCAATAGGGCTGCGCCTTGGCCGACCCGGCGATATCCGTCCCGCGGCGCACGCCCAGCACGCGCTCGGCCCAGCGGCGGATCTCGGTCGCGAGCGTCGGGTGATCCCGGTATCCGCGGGAAAAGCCGTCCACCACGCCCTCCGGCAGATCCTCCATGAACGCCTTTTGCAGCTGATAGGGCCATTGGACCGTGCGCTGCGCCATCATCTGGACGGCCTGATCGGCGGTATCGCCGGGGCGGTAATCCCAGCCCTTGCCGATCCCGGGCGGCGTGCCGGTCTTCGGATCGATGCGGTTCCAATTGTCCGGGAGCGCCTTATCCGGATCGCCGCCCACCCGGCGCGCGCCCCGCTCGGTCCGCGCGCCGCGCACATAGCAGCCGCAGCCCCATTCGTTGGGCGGGTAATGCGTGGCCCAGAACGGGTGATCGGCCGGCAGGACGAGGCCATCCCAGCTCAGATGCAGAAGGCGCGGGTTCTCGGCGCCCGAATGGCGATAGACCCAGAAGCGGAATTGCCCGTCCCGGAGCTGGGCCAGTCGGCCAGCGGCCATCGAGGTACGCATATTGGTCTGATAGATGACGCGCATGCGCCAGTTCTCACCGCGTTCGGTGCCTTCGCCCGTCCAGCCGTGCCAGCCATGCTTTTCGACGATGGACCGGAAATCCTTTTTGAACGCCTCGAACCCGGTCCCTTCGGAGATCGCCCGATCCACCGCGGCACCGAGATCGGCCAGAAGATCCTGTTTCGTCGCCCCGGCCACCACGAAGGCCCGATCATGGGCGTTGCGATCGAGATCATCCCAGGCCGAGGTCGGGACGAGATTGCCGAGACGCGTGCGAAAGGCCGCGACCTGCTCCGGAAAGGGCCGTCTCAGCGTGGCGCGGACCGCCTCACTCACCGGCCTCGTCCTCGGTCAGCGTGCGCCCTGCAGCCTCGGCCGCGATCATCGCCTGGGCCATCTCTTCGGCGAGCCCCGCGATGCTCAGATCCGGCAGACCGGTGCTCAGCATCTCGCGAAACTCCTCCATCGATCCGGCGGCATCGAGCATCGCCTCGATGCGCCCCAGCATGTCGCCCACCTGACCCTGGGCCCGTTCGGCCAGCTGAGCGGTCAAAAGGGCGATTTCGCTCGGAGGCTCTGAGCGGCCCGCTGACGGGCTCTGGCTCATTTCGGCCACCCTGACACCTGAATTCCGCCAGTGGGTATTCAAACGGTATTCAATTTTGCTCCCAGAACCTATTTCGTCCCGCGCTTGGGGCTCCACCTGTTCCTGCGGCGGCTCCTGAGGCGTTTCGGGGGGATTTGGGGGCTTATCGCCCGCATGCGGCTGACCGAGATACCGCTCGCCCTCATCGGGCTCCGAGAGACCGTATTTCGAGCGGATCTCCTGCTCGCTCACCCGCATGTTCAGCTTCACCAGGACCGGCAAGGCGCTCGTGAGCTGCGCGAGATCCTCGGGCTCCGGTTCCTTGATGATGAGACGCGGGTAATTCTCGCGCGGCCCGTATTCCAGATCGACCCAAGGCCGGATCAGATCGCGGTTGAGGACCGCCTGCAGCGCCTGGGCATCTGCATCCTCGATATCCTTCTGGACCTGACGGTGTTCTTTCGAGACCGCATGCCCGCCGGAGATCGCATCCGTGGTGGTGGTCTGGCCCAGCACGGCCTTCGAGACCTGCTGATCGAGCCAGTCGGCGCGTTCCTTGTAATTGGAATGCGCCGTTCCGAGGTTTGCCGCCTCGATGAAGTCGATCGCCATGCTTTCGGGGATGATCGCCGCGCAATCGCCCGCGATGTTGGCCACGGCCTTGAAGAGGGTCTCCTTGTCTTCCTTGCTGGCCCCAGGCCCCCATTTGCCGACGCGCAGCGGCTGGGCGAAGGTCTGGGTAAAGATCGCCCAATCCCGCTCGGTGAACTTCTTGAAGAGATAGGCCCAGAAGACAGTGCGGGCGAGACCGCCGCGCAACGGCAGGCCGGATTTGGATTTCATGCTCGCATAGATGAATTTGAACGCCGGGAGCGCCGCCTCCTGCCCGTAATCGTCGAGCATCATCGGCGTCTTGAGATCGATCCGGTCAAAGCGGAACCAGCGCGGATCGCGATATTCGAGGCGCGCGGGCTGCCATTGGCCCATGGAGGTTTCCCAGATGATCTCGGTGAAGCTGTAGGATTTGCCCACGGCATCCAGGATATCGAAGAGCTCCATCTTCAGCTCGTCGCGCTCGAGCCACGTCTCCACGCGCTCGGCGATCTCCACATCGAGCGGATCGTCGGAGCCCGGCTTCACGGTGATCGGGATTTGGGTCACCGAGCGCCGGCGCGTGCCCAGCACGCCCACGTAATGCAGATCGCGCTCTTCGATGGTCTCGGCCAGCTCCAGATATTGCACCGGATCGCCGTGATCGGCCGCACGCAGGATCTGGCTGAGCCGCGGCGGGTCGAGCCCGTCGCCCGGATAGCCGGAGATCGGCGAGCGGATGCCGGTCAGTGTGGGCATCGCCACTTCGCTTTTGAGCTCAGCCCGCCGAACCGGTCGGCCGAGATGGTCGAGGAGTTGTGCTGTCCGGGCCATCCTGGCCTCCCTTTCAAGCGTCCCGATTTGTAAGGTTCGGGGTCAGTGCAGTTTCAGCGCGGCCTTGGCGGCCTCATGCGGCGACAGAACCTCCGGCCCGAAAACCGGCGTGATCCGCCAGCCTCCGCGGGCCTGGGTCAGGTGCCATCCGACCTGTCCCGGCTGCATCGCGTTCCAGTCCTGCGCCAGCACCTCCGGCATGCGCTCTGTCTTTGTCGTTCTCTTGGCCATCCTCTCCCCTTTCCCTCAGAGAAGAGGCGGCGCGTGATATCTTCGGCCGAAGCCCCATGGGTTATTCCGTCAGCCCCTTGACCGCCCACATCACCGCCTCTTCGATCTTCGTCCGGGAGATAGAGAGCGCGCGGCCCTGGGGTAAACGGTCACAAAGGTCGAGGAAGGCCTGTCCAATGTCCTTGATCTCATCCATTTGGCGCTTCTCGCTATCCGAAAGGACACGGTAGCTATGCCGAAGCGTGTTCTTCGTGCGGGCGTCGTCGGTGGCGGCGATGGTTTCCGCCTTGCCGGGCTTTGGTGTTTTGGTCATCGGTTTGTCGAATTCCTCTTGCATCGCCATCAGAATGCCGGCGGCGACCTGTCCGATCTCGGCGGGCGAGAATTTCCAGCCATTTGCCTCGAGCTTTCGGTGCGCCAGCTCCAGCGCCTTCGCTTTCAAGACCTCTTCCATGCCTGTGCCTCCCATCACGTGAACCCCCGCATCCCGCCGCCCAGAGGCGGGCGGTACCAGGGGCGGTCCGTATCGCCCTGCGCGCCGAACGGATCCGAGGATCTGGAATTGTGTCCGATGCCGCCCACCGGCTCATACGCATATTCCGACCAGGGCATCCGGCTGGCGTAATCGGCGAGTGCCAGCGCGATCGCATAGTCGCCGTGGCGCTTCATGCCTTTCTTGCCGATCTGATCCTGGCGCAGATCCGGCACACGCGGGATGCCCCGCACCACTTTCACCGCCCGCAGATCCGCAAGATGATCGGCATCGGCCGCAATCAGGATGTTGCCATCCTCGAATTCCGTTTTCAGGGGCGGCATGTTCACCCGGTACCAGTCCTGGGAGAACTTGATCGCCATGATCAGGCCGGGACCGTCCTCGACCTCCCGCAGCCCGAATTTCCGGCCCATATCCTCCGCCACGGTCCAGCCCATGCCGGTCGCGTCGAACGCGGCGTTCACAAGGGTCGTTTTGACCCGTTCGAGGATCCGGCCGATGATCATCTTCTGCTCGTCGCCCGGCACGTTGCGCATCTCCACGCAAAGCGCCTGGCGCTTACGCAGGTTCTGCTCGATGGCGAGCAGAGCGAAGACCGACAGATCCGCCACCCGCCCGAAATCGAACCCTCCCGCATAGCGCAGGGTGAGATCGAGGCCATCGAGGGCTTCGTCCAGCTCTTCGAGGAAATCCTCGAGCAGCGCCTCTTGCTGGCGGGTATTCATCTGGAGATAGGTATCTGGCAGCTCGAGCCGTAGGATCGGGGTCTCCTCGGTCATCCGTGACTGGATGAGCGGGCCGGAGAGCCACGAGCCGGAGCTTTGCGACGCGATGCAGAAGAGCTCCTCGTCGGCCCCGTCGCGGTAGAAGTTGATCAGGCTCTGGCGCCACGCGGCCTCGCCCTCGGCCGTCCACTCCTCGCCCTTCACCAGGCAAATGCGCTGGTAGAGGCCGTCAGTCAGGGCCTCGTCGAGATCGACGCGGAGATGCTCGTAATCGACCCGGCCCCCGAGAATGTCCTGGATCTGCTGGTTGAAGACGTTGTCGGCCCCGTCATGGGTGGAACACACGACCACCTGACCGCCCCAGATCAGGAAGGCCATCGCGGCCTTGATCAGCTCCTCGAGGCTATCGACGAAGGCCGCCTCGTCGATGATGACAAGCCCTTCCTTACCGCGCAGCGACCGTGGGGCCGAGCTGAGCGCGATGATCTCGAACCCGGAGGCAAAGCCGATGCGGAAGGCCTTGATCGACCGGTCCCCGTTCTCGTCCCGATCCGCGAAGATCGTCTCCTCGGTCTCGCTGGCGGCTTCGTTGAAAGCGCGGGCCCACATCGCGCAGGCGTCGATGAACTCGCGGGTCATCTCCTGGGAATAGGAGATATACATCGCATCCATGCCGCGGGCGGATTTCTTGCGGGCGGCCTTGAGGACGGCATAGGCCGCCAGCGCCCAGGTCATGCCGATCCGGCGGGATTTCTCGACAAAGAGCACCTGCGTCGAGACGGTATCGAGCAGCCCGACCGCCTTGGCCTGATAGGGCAGGAGCACCTGGGGCAATCCGACCTCCTCGACGATATCGTCGATGGCGTTGGTCGCCTCCTGGCGCATGCGCGCCCATTCTTTTTGCGTGATGGGGGCGGTCATGGCGCAAACCCCATCAAGCTCTCCTCGATCGCGGCCTGTTTGCAGCGCTCCCACATCCGATGTGCCAGGGCATGCCACCTCGGATCCCGCTTCGCGCGCCGGCGATATCGAAACATCCTCTGCCGTAACCTCTTCGGAACCGCAGACCAGTGCTTGCCGCAGATCCACTCACCAAACGCGCGACCAGTCGTGCGCTTGCAGCCAGGACAAAGACAGGTAAGGCGTGTCACCCGATGGCCTCCCGTTCCCAACGCTCGTGCGCCTCTTCGGCCTCACGCTCCAGCTGCGCCTTGACGTCCATGAGATCGCGGATCGCCTGCGCGCCCCGGCGCATGGCCATCGCGTCATTCTTGAAATGCGTGCGCTCCATCAGCTTTGCGCGGGCCTCGAGGTCGTTTGCGATTTCAGCAGGGGTGGCCATCAGCTACGCGCCTCCTTCTCCATATCCGCGCGGATCTCGATCACGAGACGGGAGATCGGCCCACGGGTCATCCCCAGGCGCGCCGCGACCTGGTCTTGCGTGAAGCCGAGATCAAGCAGCTTCAGCGCCCTCAGCATGCGTTCGTCGCGCTGCCGTGCTGTCATCCGCATGGTCATCGCGACGCCTCCGCCCAGGATTGCGCATGCCGGGTGCGCAGACTGTCATCGTCGCGGCGACCCAGAAGGTCCGGGCAGAAATCATCCTTCCCCAGCCGCCAGAGATGGCGGGCTACGGTATTGCGGACGATCTGGTCATCGGCCGGATAGACCTCGATGGCGCGGGCCTTCGATCCCCAGGCCAGCGTCTTGATCGCCTGCAGCTGATCCCAGGTGATGGTACCGTCATGCTCCACCCAGAGATGGCCGAGATCGAGATCGACGGTGACCGGCCATCCATAGGCCTCGAAATGCTCGAAACGCGGTTCGGTCATGACCCCTCCCAATAGCCGTCCTTCAGGACGCCGGTCCAATCGCCGTGGATCGTGATCTCCGGATGAAGGGTTGGCTCGGTAACAGAGCCGTTCCAGAACCAGGCCGGACGTAGTTGGGTCGGGCGGTGCTGCATCCCGACCACGAGATCGCTGGTGAGGTCGCGGCCGCTCGGGCAGAAGAACCGCAACCGGTAGAGATCCGGCTCCTCCATCGGTTCGATCACGAAGCTGCCGGGCACGGCCGCCTCGCGCCAGCGATCGACATCCTGGTGATAGAGCGCGCGCACGGGATCGCTCATGGCTGCACCCCCAGGATCTGCGCCTTGATCTGCTCGCTCTTCTCGGCCGAGAGGCCCGCATCGCCGACGGCCTTCGCGGCCACATCCGCCGCCTTTTCCTTGATCTCGCGTGCGAGACGCGTGCGCTCGTCTTCCAGCAGTTTCTCGCGGATCCCGGCCGAGCTCATGAGATCCTTCAGCATGCGGCCGAGGCTCATGAGATCCTTGGGCTCGAGATGCGCGTCCTTCTCCCGCACCGCCTTCATCATCTGCGCAGCCGACGTGGCGATCATATGCAAGAGCATGCGGTGCAGATCGCTTTCCGCCTCCACATCCATCTCGCCCAGCAGCGTCTCGGCCATCGAGAAGGCCTCGCGCTGATCCTTCAGGAGCTTCGAGAACTCGCCCACGGCCGATTTGCCGACGGTGAGCTGCAGCCCGTCCTCTTCCAGACGGAAGTTCAGCGCCTCGGTCACCTCAACGATATCCGCGAACCCGCGCGCCTGGAGCTCCTCGGCGAGCCATTGGCGCACCTCCAGCGGGATCAGGTCGAGCTTGCGGGGCGGGGGCATCAGAGGCCTCCGTCCGGATCCAGCACGCCGCGGACCATGCGCACACCCTGAACGACCTCCTTGCCGTCCGGCATCAGCACGGCAAGCTCCATGCTACCGAGCGTCTCCAGCCGTGCCAGATCGTTCTCCTGCAGCCACACGACGGCATTCTTCACCTGATCGATGTTCGAGGGAATGCCCTGGGCGGTGCAGCCGATCTTCAGGTATTCGAGCGAGAGCTGCCCGCCCGGCGCTTCCTTGAGGTGCTTCAGGATGGCGCCGCGGCGCTTTTCGGCTTCGACCTGCTCGACGGGCCAGTTTTTCATATCAGTCTCCTTTCTTCTCGCCGGCGCGCAGGGCGGCTTTGTAGAGGGTGTCCATACCCCGGTTCAGCGCATCCATGGATCCGCGCATCTGCGATAGCTCGCTCTGGATCGGCATCAGATCCTCCTGGCGGGCGACGGTCTCGATCGAGCGCTCGACATTGGCCATGCGGGAGCCCAGCTGATGCATATCGCGCCGGAACCCCTTGTGGTCGCCTTCGAGCGAGGTCATGCGGCTCAGCATCTCGCGCCGCGTCGGTTCCTCGCGCAGGATGACGTCGGTGGAGACCGCGCGGATCCGTCGGTGGATCCAGTAGATCAGCCCGCCCAGACCGCTGAACACGGTGATGATCAGGCCGATGAGCATGTTGATGCCCTGCAGATACTCCCACATCAGTAAAGCCACCATCCGATCGCGCACCACAAAGAGATGAAGAGGGTCATTTCGCCGGCGATGCGGGTCCAGAAGATCCACCTCGCGCGCCCGACCGTCTCGGCCAGCATCACGGGGACGTTCATCGCGTAGACGGTCACCGCAACCATCACCGACAGAAACGTCGGGACAGGATGCATCATCCAGAGATCCGCCCCCTGATGCGCCAGGAACCGCGCGGCGGCATAGTAGCCGCGCTCCAGAACCAGGGCCAGCGTGAAGATTGTGATCGCGGGAATGAGCTCCTGCCAGTCCATCTGGCTTCTGCGCTCGGCCGAGACCAGCATCCGGCCGTAGCGAAAGAGCATGAGCATCAGAAGTGTGATCAAGACCGAATGGCTGGCCAGCGTATATCCGTTCTCTCCGAGGCCCATCAGACCTTGCCCCTCGTCGCGGCAAAGACGCTCTTGACGGTGTGCCCACCCATATAGAGCGACATGAAGAGCGCGGTCAGACCGAGGAGCACCTCGGTCGGCATCGGGGGCAGGGCCCATTTGAGGATGGCGTTGGTCAGATGCAGCGCGACCACGTTCCAGAACCACAGGAAGGCGAGGAAGAACATCCAGAGCGGGCGCCATGTCCAGGCCCAGCCGGGTTTCTCCATCTCGAGCTTCATCAGCGCCATGCGGTGCTCGAGCTCGGATGTATGCAGCGCGATCATCTCCGGCGCCATGGTCTCCACATCCGCGATCGCCGCCTCCACCGTCTGCGGATGCGTGCGGGCGAATTCATCGAGCTCGGCCGGGATCACGCCGGACCGCTCGGCGATCTCTGTGACCACGCTGGAGACGAGCTCGGCATTCGCGCCGCCGAGCTTGTTGGCCAGCACCTTCTTGACCAGCGGCGCCCCGACGCTCGCGGCCAGGGAAATTAGGGTTGAGGACATGGCAGATCTCCGTCAGGTTTTTATCGGCCAGCGGCGCCCTGTCGGGACATGGACTACACTGACCTCAGTTACGTCTTTCTCTTGAGCCACCCGACGCGCGCGACACAGACCAGCAGCCAACGAGGATCTGCGGCGATAATCGGCAATCCGCTCACCTCGGTAGCAGAAGCTCACCCGGTAGGGTCGGCACCTCGCCATCACACGCTCCTCAACGCCGCTGCCAGCCGCGGCGTGCTCGCCTGCACCTGCGCCGCGATCGCGTCGCGGTATTGCCACGCCAGCCAGGCCAGCCAGAGCAGCCCGCCACCCGATCCGGCCAGGGCCAGATCAGAGGCCATATCGGCCGCAGGACCGGGAACGGTCGCGCCCAGGCCCGCACCACCGCCCGCCGCCGTCGCGGTCGCCGTCGCCGGAATGACCGGCTTGCGGCGCGCATCGATCATGCGTTGCAAGGTGGCCAGCGTAGCCGGGCCGATGATGCCGTCCACGGTCAGATCGTGATCGCGCTGGAAGTCGCGCACGGCCGTCTGACGCAGGCCGTATTCATCGCTGCCAGCGGCATAGCCGAGTTTCTTCAGACCCTCGCGGATCTCGGCCATTTCGCCATCCCCCAGCTTGACCACGATGCGGGCCAGAGGGTGATCCTTCGACGGCGGGCGCAGCGGCTCGACCCGCTTCTGGTGCCCGTGATAATTGCCGTTCAGGATCAGATCGGCCTCTTCGCGCCGCCGGCGCACCAGCCCCTTCAGCACGCGCCCGCCGCCCTTGTTCCAGAGCCCCAGCCGCCGACGCGTTTCCTTGTGATCTCCGCGCCGCCAGAACGCCACCCAGCTCGCGCGAAGCACCGCCCCCGTGTTGAAATCGAAGCTCACGCCGCCGTCGAATTCATTCTGGGCCGCGCCCGGCATCGCCTTGCGCACGCGCGGCTCGTAATTCCGCTCGAGGGCTTTCGACAGGAACTCGCTCGCCTCGTGGCGGGTCAGGATCATGCCGGGACGGGGGGTGATCACGCCGGAGGCCTTGGTCAGACCCGCGCCGATCGTCCAGATCCCGGCCGGGCAGCGGTAGGCCTTCAGCACGACGCCTTCATGCGCCTCCAGAAAGGCCAGCCCCGCTTCAGATATCTTGCGCATTGCTCTCTCCTGCTCGGGCGCGCGTCAGGCGCGCCGATCAGGGCCAGATTAAGCTGCCGGGGGCGTTCATTCCGCCCCCAACACCTTGCGCATCAGAAGAGGGTCATTTGCCGATCGTCGGGTCCGGGTGCGGGCTGGTCGCCGCCCTCCCGGTCGCGGGGAAAGTCGCGGCCCGCCGCCTTGAAGTAGTTCCGCAGCGCCGTTTCGGAGACGCGCAGATGCCGGCAGATCGCCGTGTGGGTCCAGCCCCGGCGCGCCAGCACGAGGGCCATCCAGTAATTGGCCAGCGGCACGCGCCGGGGCAGACGGTGGGCCTGCTCGATGAGCGCATTCGCATCCTCGGTGCCGATCAGCTTGGCCAGCTCCGAGCGGCCCTTCGTCCGGTAGTCGAAATTGAGATGTGTGCCGCCGAAGGCCATGAAGACGTCCATCGCCTTCTGCTCGCCGATCGTATCGACATAGACCTGCAGCTCGCTCGGAACGCGCACCGCCGGATAGGGGTGCCGCGCCGTCATTCGGGCCGCTCCCGGCGTTGCTTGCCCGTGCGGAGATCGGGGCTGTTGAGCGGCATCACCGTTGTGACCGCGTCGCCCTTCAGCTTGTAGGTGAACCCGTCGCTCACGACACCGCAGGCGGCGGGATGGTCCTCGGCCAACGCCACCGCGGCCGAGATCTTTGCGCGCACCGCATCCAGATCCATGCCTTCCACCCGCTCGAGATAGCGGATGACGGCATGATCGGTGATGCGGAAGCGCGAGGGTTTCAATGGAGCTTGTCCTTCGTCGCGGTGATCGTTGCCTGAGCCTGCCGGGTGGCCCAGGCGTGTCGCAGGATATGGCCGAGACGGCTGATCGCCCGCCAGCAGACCATGGGGCCATCCAGCCGATAGATGCGATAGACGGCGAGTTGCACCGAAAGCATGGCGTTGGAATAGGCCCAATCGGCCGACCCACTGTCATCGCCGAGATCGGCGAGCCCGCGCACCAGCATCTTCTCGGTTTCTAGGGAGTGATCCTTGCTCATCCTCTCCTCCCGAAGTCGTAATCGATCTCCGCGCGCTTGCCCCAGGCCTCGAGCGCGCTGATCACCGCCTGGATCTGTTTCGGGTCGCGTATCATATCCACATCCGCCGGCACGCTGGCCCAGCTCTCTCCGAACTGTTTGCGGATGAAGGCGTTCAGCCCGTCCCGGCCGGGGCGGTCCAGCACGCCCTTCTGGCCCAGCTTCGACCAGAGCACATGGATCACGCGTAAATCCCCGCGTGGCGCCAGCTTGTGTGTTCGACGTTCCTTTGAACGGCCGTTCGACGACGGTTTGAACCCCTGTCGCTTTAGCTCGTTCACGACCTTCTGCAGCTCAGCCGCGTTCATGTCGCTCATCGAGGCCTTGCCCACGACGCGCAACTGCAGATCATGCCGGGCGTCCGCATCGATGCCGAGATCCCGGCATCCGACATGGATCATCTGTTGCAGGTGACGGGTCATTCCCAAAGCGCCCCCTCATCTTCGGCGCGCTGCATCTCCTCCCGGATCGCGTCTTCGATGGCATCGAGGCCGGCATCGAGGTCGGCCATCACCGTGTCGATCGAGCCCGAGATGATGCCCTCATCCCAGAGCCCAGAGACCTCGTAGAGCAGGTCATGGGCGCGGTTGCGTAACGCCTTCAGCTTTCGGTGCGAACGCTGCTGGGCTTCTTTCGGCGTGCGCGGCCATTTGGGTATCGATCTGCCCATTACGTGTCCTCCTTCGCTTCAAAGAGATCGCCCAAAGCCCGCTCGCGACGGGCATTGGCCTCTCTGTTGATACGGTGGTGCTCAGCGTCGTAGGTCAGGTGGCAGCGCTGGCACATCGCCATCAGGTTCTCGTCGCGGCAATCTTCCGGCTCATGGTTCAGATGTGCGACCGTGAGCACCACCATCGAGCCGGTGACTGGATGTGGCTTGTGGTTCTCTGCGCGACAGTCCGGGTAGTGGCCGGGGCTGCCTTCACACATGTTGCCCGCGCGCGTCCGGATCCGGGTCGAGATCGCCGGCCAGTTTGCCGGGTAGCGCGCCTTGTTCTCGGGACGGATCGGCATCAGCGGTACCTCCGGAGGTGCGCAGAGAGCGCCCGACGGCTTTCCCGCTTCGCCTCTTCCTTGAGCCGCATCGGCGAGAAATAGAACCAGTATACGAACGCAGCCCAAAGCGGCAGCTGACCACCCGAATTCGGGTGCGGATACCGTCTGTAGGCATGCAGCCATCCACATTGCGCAGGAACCATGCGAAGCCACTCACCGCTGGTCATCCTCGGAAGCCGCCACAGGAAAACAAGCGGATAGAAGAAAAGGATGTTCCAGAGGAGCCGGAGAGGGTGCATCACGGCATGGACCATCACCCAGCCTCCCTCGGCGATGCCCACCCGACTTGCACACCGAGAAACACCTCATCCTTGGCCTTGTGCTGCTCGGTCCAGAAGGCGCTCATATCCTCGCGGTCCTCGAACCCGTCGGCGACGGCGAAGGCGTCGAGATCGCCGATGATGCGGTCAAAAACCTCGACGCGTTCGATCAGCCCGCGCCGACGCTCGATCCGGATCGGCTCGACGCTCAGGCACATCGGGTCCGGATCGATGATCTTCCGGCACGCCTTGGTGCGCATGCCCTGATAGAGCTGCAGCCGCTCACCGGGAAAGGCGTGCCGCTTGCGGTGTCCCCGGATCGTATGCAGCTTGAAGCCCGCCTCGATCATCGGCGCGAACCGCTTCTGAAAGCTATAGGCGACCATGGCTCAGCCCTCATCCTCCGATCCCTGGCCCCGGATCGGCACCTTGCGCTTGGCCGCATCGTTCAGGAGACCTTTCGCGGCCAGCGCCCGCGCGGTACCGGGCGGAGCTGCTGGGGGCTCGGGCTGCGTCGCTTCCTCGGTGACGGCCACATCGCCAGAGACCAGGGCGCTATAGAAGAGATCGGCATGTGCAAGCTTGGTGAAGGTGCCGAGGACCTCTTTGCTGTAGACCACCACCTCGATCGTTCCGTCGTCATTCTCAAGCATGTCGTATTGGATCATTTGCGTTTCCTTTCGCCTTTGCGGGCCTCGCGCGCCTCGTGTTCCAGAAGCGCGGTTTTGAGGATGAGGGGTTTCAGCTCTGCCGGGGCGGCGTCGTAGTTCCGCCCGAAGCGACCGTTCAGGCGCGGCAGCAGCGCGCGCGGGATGGCGATCCAGTTCGACGGGTCGCAATTCGTGCGATCGCCATCCCGTGATTTGAGGCACATGCCTTCTGGAAGGGGTCCGTTCTCCAGCTCCCAGAGATAGCGGTGCTTGTGCATGTATCGCCGGCTGTGACCCGTGTAGGGGTTGCGGATCGGGACGCTGATCTCGATGTACCCGTCCTTGCCGACACGCTCGTCGCCCAGCTCTTTGCGGTTCGGCGGAACGTGTCCCTTTCGGAACTGCGTCCGGGCGGAGGCTTCGTTATAGGGCATCTTCTTGCCCTTGTTGACCGGCACCTGACCTGGTTCGAAGCACCCGGTGCGCCCGGTCATCCAGCCCTTGCGCTTGCAGAGTGCGTTGTAATTGGTGAGCGACACATCCGTCCGCCCGAACTGCGCGCAGAACCGGGCGTGTGCATCGCGGCGCGGCAGCTCTTTCGTCAGCTCGATGAAGAGCAGCTCGGCCTCGGAATATGCGATCGCCCGGCCTTTCATTTTTCGTCGCGGCCGATCTGGGGCAGCATGGGCAGCACGTCTTGCCCATGCTGGGCAAAGAGCTTGGCTGCGTTCAGCTGAAGCTCGCTCTTCTGAATGATCTTGTCGGACACCTTGACGATGGCATCCGCGCGCTGAACCTCTTTCTCGATGTCTTCGGCATCGAGGCTCTCATCGGAAAGGCGCTCGAGCTGCGCGAAGAGGTGATCGTTCAGATCTGACAGGCGGTTTTTCATGACGTCGCTCCCATCTTGGCGATATCGAGTGGGACGGCGCGCCATTGGCCGTCGAAGCTCTCGCGGTGATAGGCGCGCACATAGGTTTTCGAGCCGACCGTGCGCATGGCATCGCGGATCGCCTCCATGGCGCGCTGCCAGCGCGCATCCTCGATATCGAGGCGGAGCAGCATGAAGATCTCCGAGCGGTTGATCTGGCCGGATTTCTCGGTGTTGAAGGCGTTGGTCACCAGCGCGCGCACCTCGGCGCGGCTTTCCGCAGCCCATTCGTTCAGGCACTCATCGATGAGCTTTTTCGCCTCTGCCAGCTCCGGCCCGAAATCCACCCGGTCGGCGACCCGGACCTCCAGCTTGTAGGGCTGATCGACCGTCATGAACGTCTTGTTGCCCTTCGTTCCGCCCTTCGTGGTGCCGTATTCCTGGGCGAGGATGGCCTCATAATCGCCGATATCGTCGAAGGTGTGCTCGAGAAAGCGCCGGATCCGGTCGCTCAGCTCAAGGGCATAGCCCAGCACCTTGCGGACGGTCTCGTCTTCCAGCTTGTGCTGGGGCTTGATCAGCTCCTCGGGCTGCCAGCCGCCGCGGCCGTCGCCCATATAGCGTTTGCCATCGATCTCGTGGATGCCGTCATCGACCTGTTTTGGAAGGGTCATGTGTTGCTTCTCCTGCTCTTGAATATCGGGCTTTCGACCCGCTCATAGGTGCGCTCAGTCGCGTTCATCGCCTGCGCAATCTCATCGGCTTGGGCGAACGGGTTCTCCAGGTCATCGGGCACGTCACAGACGACGCATCCGGCCGCGAACCCGCCCGTTGGCGTGATGGCCAGCACCCGGATGACTGAATTGGTGATGGCGATGTAGTCGCCGCATTGCAGGTTCATGGTGTCTCCTCCTTCGGCGCATCCGCCACCAATCCCGACAGGACGGCGATCAGCACCAGCGCCTCGATTTCTTCCAAGGTGACCAGGGTCAGACCGCGCTGACCGTAAGTGTCCACCCGCCGCACCGCGCGCTGCGCGCGGACGGCGATCTCTTTTGCGGTCAGGGGCTCAGTCATGGCTCACCCCATCGTCGAGCACGGCGCCGATCAGGCTCGGCTCAGCAGCGATGATCGTGAGCAGGCGCGTGCAGAGCGCACGGTCGCTGAGACCCCGCGCCGTTGCCGGAGCGTTGAACTGCTGGAGAACATGCGCGGGCAGAGAGATGGACTTTCGTGTCCTTGCCCGGGCTCTGTAGCGTGGAATATCCTCGCCCTGTTTCCGGGCCATACAAAGGATGCCGTAGACCCTGTTCGGCGTGATACTTAAGGCACGCGCGATCTCACCGGACTTCACGCCGTCACGGGCCATCTGAATAATCTCGGCTCTGTCGCTCATGTCGAGGCTCCGTCATGCAGGATGGCGTCGATCAGATCCGGGCTGCGCTCCAGCACCGCCAGAACCCGCATCATCAGCGCTCGCGCCGTTACCCTGCGGGCACGCGCCTTGGGCGTGACTGCGTCGAGGAAGGATTTCCGCAGCGGGAGCGTGACGCCATTGGCCGGGCAGGGTTCGGTGACCGGCTCCATGGCGCGGATCACGTCCACCACCGTCTCCACGTGCCGCAGAAACAGCATCTCGCGGATGGTTTCCGGGAGCTCGCCCAGCCGGTAGAGCGTTTCGATCGCCTGCCGGGTTTTTGCAGATACGAACTCAGTCATCCTGGCCCTCCGGATGAAACCGCGGGCATTTCGGGCAGGCCTTGCGCATGCGCACGGCGAAGGGCCCGCTGCCGGTCTTCGCGCGCACCTGGTCGCGCCAGCCGAGGCACACCTCGGAGCTGATCGCGCCCAGCGTCGGGCAAGTCACGTCCTCGGGCAGGTAGATCGCCCGGACGCGGTCCTCGATCGCCTCCATGCCGGCCGGGTAGCGGTTGCGGATGACCGCACTCACGACACTGCCGGTATAGCCGAGGCGCTTCGCGACCTTGTTCTGCGACGATCCCTTTTCGTCGCAGGCCTTCACGAGCGCCTCGACCCAGGCCGGGACCTCGCCCCAGGCATCGAGGGCCACATACATCCTGTCGGTGATCAGAGCGTTCATAGATGCGCTCCTTCGACATAGACCACGCGGTCCTCGTTGGGATCGACCAGCACCATCCTCTGCTTCTTGGTGGGGGGCAGGATGCCGGTATCCTTCTGCAGCCGGTAGAGGGCCGGACGCACCCCAGGGTCCCGTTTGCGCAGCACCTTGAGATAGCCGGCGCGGGCGAGCAGCGTGCAATAGAGCTGGATCTCGCTCTCGGTGACCTCTTTTTCAGATCCGATCAGCGAGGCGGCGATATCCTTGGGGCTGAACTCGCGCAGCACCCGCATCGCGCGCCAGATGACGCCGTGGTAAGATTTGCGCTTTCCCGCCTCCAGGTGACGGCTCTGCGCCTCTGTGAACACCGTAAAATAGTGCGTTGACCCGTCGCGATCGGCGTCGAGAATATGCCCCTCCTTACGCAGCCGCCCGAAGAGGCGTTGCTTGGCCCATTCGGTATCCTGACAATGCGCGAACAGATCCCCTTTTGTGACGCGCCGATGGGCCTTCAGATAGGCCCACATCTCGCGTTCGAGCTTGGTTTTCGGCTTAAAGCTCATAGAACATCCCCTTTCTCGGCGCCGGCGCTTCCGCGCGCAGAAACGGCGCATCTCCCCATTGATCGAGCGACATGGTGGTCACGCCGCGAACCTGACTTTCGGCCAGCACGTGTTCGAGGTCGCTGCAGATCCGCCGCACCTTGCCGTCGTTGCGCCTGGTGATGTGGTCCAGAAGCGCATCGTCGATCTCGATGTCCGGCGCGAAGACCCGTGAGAGGATCTGCGCGTCAGACAGGTTCGCGGGCTCCGCCGGCTGCCAGATCTGGATCCGGCCGTCGATCAGCTCCCATTCCTTGAGCTTCTGCGGCAGAAGCTCCATGCCCACGAAGATGACCGGCACGAGACTGTGATCGTGCAGATCGCGGATCTCCTCCACGAGGCGGTTCGCCACCGCGTAATCCGCCTCGTCGATGATCAGCGGGCGGTCTGCTTCCCCAAGCAGATCCGCCGCCTCCCGGAAGCGGTCCGCGATCGTGCCCTTGACGGGCCCCGAGCGCAGCTCCCCGATCAGGGTGGTGAAGAGATCCTTGGCCCGCAGATGCTTGTGCGCGGCCACATAGATCGCGTCGCGCTTGTCATTGGCAAAGCACGACGCATAGGTCTTGCCGAACCCGGTGGGCCCGAACAGGACACCCATCTTGTCGATGGTGTTTCGCTGGGCCTGGAGCCGCGCGATCATCTGATCCAGTGCCGCCACATTGCGCAGCGGCATGATCTTGTTGTCTATTCCAGTGGGGTGTGTCATCTTATCTCCCATTGCAACACTGCTCTCGCCGTCGCCGTGGAGGTCCAGTCCCGGCGGCGGCATTTCGTTAATGCACGCCGATCTCGCCGTAGAGCTCGAACATGCTCAGCCGGCTGGTGAACTCCGGATGGTCCTGGTAGCGGGCGATCCAGCCCGCCTCCCAGGTGCCGATCGGCTCGCCATTCTCCATCCGTTTCAGGATATCCATCGCCTGCCAGAACCGATCGGCCGGCGTCTCTTTCTCCTTCTCGATCTGCGCCTTGCGGCGCTCCTCCATTTCGAGGATCAGCGCCTCCTGCTGGGCATCGAGCTCCGGCGTCTCGGGCGGATTGAAGCTGGGCTTCTTCGGGCTCGGCCGCTTGGCCGTCCCTCTAAACTCCGGCGCGACCACCTTGGCCTCGAGATGCGCAGGCGCGGGGGTGTCCCCGCCCATGCCGGCCGCGATCTCCTCGATCGGGACGGGCGCATATTCCTTGGCGAGCGCCTTTTCGGCCTTGAGGATGCGCGCACGCTTGCGGGCGGCCTCCCTGGCTCCGGTGAGATCGAAGAACCCGACCTTCTGGCGGCATTCGGCATAGCCGAGGAAGACACCATCGAGATCGAAGATGTGAACGCCGGCATGCAGATCTTCCGGGTTGAACCGGGCCACGACCTTCTGTCCGGCAATCTCGCTCATCCAGTCGGCGTAGTAGAAATTCCCGTGGAGCTGCAGCTGGCCGTTGTCCTTGTGCAGCTTGCCCACATGCTGGGCCATCAGCCAAAGCGCGCGCTGCGCGTCCGTCGCCTTGCGAATGCGGGCCTGGGCATAGCTCTCCGCGAAGGTCTGATCGAAGGACCGCCCGTTACAAGTGGGCGAGCGCCGTCCCTGACGCGCGTTGTGCTCCGCGATCCCCTCGTCGAGCACTTCCAGGAATGTGTCGATCGGGACCGCCTTGCTGCCGTAGTTTTCCGGTTTGGCATCGGGGCGGTTGCCCACATAGGCGCCGGCGAAGCGCGGATCCTTCGCGACGCTATTGGCGATATCGCGGAAGGCCCGCTCGATCGGCTTGGCCTGGCCGTGGCCGGGCAGCGCCCAATGGATCTTGATCCCCAGCATCGGCAGGATGCCCAGCGGATCATCCTCGCGGACCTTGAAGCGGAACCGCGTGGGGGCGCCGCCGGTGAACCATTTGTTGGCGAATTCGCGGCCGTTATCGACCAGACAGTGACGCGGGATGCCGAATTCCTCGACCATCTCGCCGAAGGCTGCCATCACCATGACCTTGTTCGGGTCGTGATCGACGCGCCAGCTGAGGATCTTGCCGGAATAGATATCCTGAAAGGCGATGATCTGGGGCCGCGTGATGCGGCCATCGGGCCAGGAGACGAAGACGTCGATCTTGTGGCAATCGGCATTCACGCCTTCCATGGCCTCCATCTCGCTGCGATCGCGGATCTGGGGCGGAAAGCACTTGAGCAGACCGGCCTCACCCTCGCGCAGGAAGACACGGGAGACGCGCGGCACATCCGCCTCCAGCCGCCGTTGGGCCGTCCGTTGGGCCGGGATGTCCGTCCAGCTCTCTTTCTCGGCCTCGGTGACCGCCAGCCGGTAGCATACGGCGAAGGGTGGGCCTTCGAGCCGCAGATAGAGGCTCTTCAAATAGTCCATGAACGCCTTTGAAACGGGCTTTTTCATGTCCTTGCGCACGGCCAGGCGCTGGCGGGGCAGGAGATAGGGCAGCTCATCGCCGTGATCGACGAATTTCACCCGTTCTTGCCAAATAAAGATCGTCCGATCGCTGATCCCGCTGAGCCGCGCGACCTTGTCGACCGCGATAACCTTCGTGAACCCGGCCTGCTGGAACATCTCGACCTTCTGCAGGATCTCAAGACGCGTCCGCGCCGTCTCGCGATCCCGATCCGGCGCCTGCTCGAAGAGATGCCAGACCTCCGCCGTCGCCTGCGCGCGCGCCGTCGATTTGGCCGCATCCAGCAGCTTCAGCTGGGCACGGATCGGCAGGAGTTTCCAGTGGTATTCCCAGCCCCCGCCTTTGCCCTGGCGGCGCCGCGAAAGCTCCGGATCATTGTTCCAGCGCTCCCGTTCGGCCAAGTCATTAATGCGACGCTTCGTTGTCGGCAGATCGGGCAGCTTTGCCTCCGCGATCTGGCTGGCCGTCCACCAGACCCGTTCAGGCTCGAGATCACTCATGCTCACCACCCCGCTTGCGGCCCGGGAACGTCAGAACCTGTCCGTCTTCCTCCCCGCGGGAGATCTCATCGAGCAGGCGCACCAGCTCCGTCGCATGCTCCTCGACAAAGCGGCGTTTGACGCGCTTTCCAGCCCGCTTGAAGGCAGCGTCCAGGGCCTTTTCCTGCTCCTGCTCGGCGTTCTTGGGCTCGGCCTTCGGCTTCGGCGCCAGCGCCGCCCGGACATTCTTTACCTTACCCTCGGAGAAGGCTTTGCAGGCCGCGCTGCGCGCCTTTGCGGTCTTACATTTGGCGAGAGCCAACAAATCGGCGAGCATGGGGTCTGTAGCGGCAGCCCGAAGCGCCGAAACGTCTTCTTCGGTGAGCGATCCACCCACTTCGACAAGCCGCCGCACGTGCCGCTGCGAGAGGCCCGTTTTTTGCGCCGTGTTCGGCACAAACGATGCAACGGACATCGTGTCCGTTGCACCCCAACGAGCGGCCGATCCGGCAACTCCTTGCTGGGTCTCCGGATAGGCCTTCTCGTAGATTGTCTTGCGCCGATGAAGGAAGACGCAGAGGTCGAGCGGCTGGAGATCGGCGCGCGCAAGGTTTTCGTCGACCTCCATGAGGCGTGCAGCCTCCAAAGTGCATTCAATGATCTTCGCCGGGATCGTTTCACGACCCATCTGCCGGAAGGCCTCGAGGCGATGCCCACCGAGGATCAGCCGGTAAAGCCCATCTTTTTTAGTAGGTTTGCGGACATGGATTTCTGACTGCAGGCCGATCGTTTCGATTGAGGCGCGCAAGCCTTCCACGCCAGCATCGGAGACCGGGCGTTGGCGATCCACGACTTCGATCTGCTCGAGAGGAATATCTGCGATCTTAATCAGTTTTGGGTGTTTCATCGGGACATCTCAAAAGGGTGTAGAAAAATCGGCGCTGGCCATCCTCGACCACCTGCCGGCAGGAGATCTGGCAGCCATTCTCGCGCAGCTCCGCCACGACTGAATTCACCGCGCAGATCCGGGCTTCATGGGCCAGCTCCCATGTGCTGATTTCACCGTCCGCCTCGCGCAGCACGCGCAGCGCTCGGCGCAGGCGGGGGCTGGTGGCGAGGCGGCCATGATGCATCAGGGGCGCCCGGCGGTTTCCACCGTCAGGATCTCCCGGCACGCCGCCAGCGTGCCCGACCCCAGCAGGATCTTCGCACGCGCGATCACCTCGCTCTCCGCCTTGGCCTGCCCCTCGATCAGATCGTCGAGGGTATTCAGCTCCAGACGGGTCAGGCTCTCCGGGTTCGCGTGAAAGCCCGTCTGGTCGAGATATTCCTGACAGGTCCGCTCCGCCGTCGTCACCAGATCGAGCGCCTCGATCAGGCCCTGCAGCTGCTCGGCCGGGGTCAGATGAGGGAGGGTTTCGGTTGTTGGGAAAGTGGCATTCATTGCAATGCTGCTCCTATGTAAAGCCCCACAAAGAGGGCGATGAAAAGGCACGCCGCCCCCACCACATCGCCGGTCCAGGGCGACAGGTGAGGTACGATGCGGCGCGCATGGTCCCGAAGCCGGTCCAGACGGCTCCGAGGCGTCCCGTGAGTGGGATCGATGAAGGTCAGAATGTCGTCTTTGCAAAGCTCCGGCTCGGCCTCTTGAGGCGCGTGATCCGGCTGCTCCTGATCTGTTTCAAAAGCCCCCGGCGCGGACATCCCTGACGCGCCGGGGGAGGTGCCAGAGGATACCTCAGCGGCACACACCCTAGTGCCGGTATCCTCTGGGGGAGTGACTGGTTGGAAGTCGTCGATCGAGCCCCACTTGGCTTCCCAGCGAGCTCTATAGAGCGTGGCAAACAGCTCCTGACCGATCTCGTAGACCATCAGGTCGCATGCGGAGTGTCCCTTCATACCACCCGTATGGCCGGTCGCGTAGCGCCGCAAGTTCTCAAATTTCATGCCGTGCTTGTTAGTGAAGTCTCGCGTGGACATGCCCTTTAAAAGCAATCCCGCCCGCACAGCATCATAGAAGACGCTACCGGGCTGCTGGCTCAATGGTGCAGGGTTGCCCATTAAACCACCGCCTCTACGCTCTTTCTGGCGCGATATAAGGTGTGAAACAGCTCGGGACCGACCTCCTCGATCATCGCGTTTCGCATCGCTACGGACCTGGGGCCGTTGCTGTGTCCGGTCGCGTAAAACCGGATGTTTTGATACTTGACCGAGTGCTTTTCGGCGAAAAGCTGCATGGAACTGCCCCGGAAGGTCAACCCGGCCTTGAAGCTGTCAAAAAAGACAAGCCCGGGCTGGTACTTTTGCTGTGGATTTTGCATGTACTGCTCTTGTGATGACATCCGAAAACCTTATGGTGATAAAAGTTGTATCACCATTTGTGTTTTTCACAACAGGAATTTTTTTATGGATGGCCAAGAACCGTCTGAACGACTGAAATTATTCAGAAAAAAGAACACGCTCACGCAGATGGATGTCGCAAATGCGATTGATCGATCACAAGCGTACATAGCCAAAATCGAGAAAGGTATCGCGCTACCATCACAAGATATGCTCTCAAGACTACGAAACCGCTTCGGATTGAGCTCTGAATGGCTCCTTTACGGATCTGGGCCGATGATTGTCGAAGATCTCGTTCTCAAAGGTCGAACTACGGCGGTGACCCAGGCAGATCTTTCGCGACCAGCCCATGGTGACTTTGCGATGGACGGGGTGGAGTTCCAGCGGATAAGGCGCTGGGATATCTCAGCCTCCGCTGGGCCTGGTTTGATCGCCGTTTCCGATGACGTGGGTGATCACATCTCATTCACCACGCAGTGGCTGATCCAGAATGGTATCAACGGAGATCTCGCCGGCCTTATTCGGGTGTCTGGCGACAGCATGGCACCGACTATCTTTGACGGCGACCTGGTCTTGGTCCACCGGGGCGAGATGTCCATCGAGAACGGCAAGATTTATGCTTTCACTTTGGGAGAAGAGGTTTTTGTGAAACGCCTGTCTTTGGTCGGGCAGGATCAAAAGTCTGGAATACTGATGATCTCCGATAACCCGCTCTTCCCACCCCATCTTGTTTCGCAAGAGGAAGCCGTAACATTAAGAATTGCCGGCCGAGTTCGCGCCTGCATTTCATCCCTCTAGCAAATTCGAAATCGATTATTATTTTTGACCATAAGGAGTTTCGAAAATGATTTACCAAACAAACCGCATTCTCAGTTTGCTTTTCAATTCTCTGATCGCCGCATTCTGCCTGGTATCACCCGTTTGGGCCAGTGACGCCGTCGATGCCCGTGATCGCTTGGCATCGGCTATCGAACTTGCTGAGGGCTACGGCATGGCCGTTGCCATAACAACAGCATGCGGCCCTCCAGGCCAGCCCGACCGCATCAAACCAGTGACAGATGCTTTGACCACTTGGGTCCGCGAGATTGGTTATCAAGACGACCAGAGCGTTCCTCTTGAGATTGAGCTCGCTGCTCGTAAGACCATGGCTGTCCTCGGGGGACAGCTGCTGGGACGGCAACTTTTGGGCTACTGCCCTGAGGACGAATTGGTTTCACGCAGTCGCGATATTCTCCAGCGGATGGAGCAGCGTTTCGACGTGACGCCACCCACCCACTGAATTCGCACTGTATCGGCCGTTTTTGCGCAGAAAGCGTCCCAGAAAGCGTTCCCGCCGACGCTCGTTCTTCCTTCGTTAAGCATCTGTTTTCACGCACGGAATTGCTTACAGGGTCGTTTTCCGCCAACTGGGACGCCAACGTCCCAGTTTATTTCCGCCAGGCACCGCCATTTTGGCCCTCGATGCCCCGTTAAAGACGGTTTTTATCGTTGTTTGAATGAGGTTTAGGCGTTCGCCCCGCCACTGCAGCTTTGCCTGTCACAAAATCCCCCGATTTTTGCCAAGCACCCGAAATCGCCCATTTTCCCTGACAACGACACCACCCTCTCAGGCCACTCTTGCCGGCCCCTTTTATGACGCCTTTTCAGCCGCTTATCCGCCACCTTCCGGCTTCATCAAGCCTCTTCCGGGTACTGCATATATCAGTGTCACCGCACAGCGGATCGGGTTCAGATGACCGACAGGGGCCACCCCGCCAATGGCAAAGCCTGTCTGGGCGCGCACCAGGGTCGCATCGGCTTTGCCCAGGGTCTCTCCGGCAAGACCGGCGGCCTTGGCCGGATCGACCTGGTTGCCGCCTGCGGTGAGAAACAAAAGCGCTTGCCCGCTTTGTTCGCCCCTGAAAATGATGGATTTGGCGATCTGATCGACTTCGCATCCGATGGCCAGTGCCGCATCCCGCGCGGTACGGGCAAGCGAGGTCTCGCGGATGTCGGCCACAAGCCCCGCGTCTTCAAGCGCGCGGCGAACGCGTTTCATGCTTTTGCTCATGGCCGCAGAAAGGCGCGTTCGGGGACGATTTGCAAGCCCTTGCACATTGACGCCGCCACCGCTCCGGCACAGGGTTCGGCATGTCCATCGCCACCCGTATGATCCGTATCCCTCGCGCTTTTGATCCCGAGTTGGGCGCAGCCGTGGCGGCCGAAGTGCCGGACGCCGGGGCTGATCTTGCCGGGCTGCTGACGGGTGCGGCAGGCTCCAGCCCCTATCTGAACGGCTTGATCCTGCGCGAAAAGACATGGCTGCCCGAAGCCCTGAACGATCCCGAAGGGGCGCTTGCCGCCGAAATGGCTGATCTGGCGGGTCAGGCCGCAGATGCCATGCCAACGGCACTCCGGCGGGCCAAGCGGCGGCTCGCTCTGATCACCGCGTTGGCGGATCTTGCAGGCGCCTGGTCCCTGACCGAAGTGACGCGCGCGCTGACTGATTTCGCGGCATTGGCCTGCAATCTGGCCGTGCGCACGGCCATGCGCCCGCTTTTGCAACGGGGCAAGTTTCCGGGCCAAACCGAAGACGATCTGGAAGATGCAGCCGGCTTCGTGGCGCTGGCGATGGGGAAGATGGGCGCGTTCGAGCTGAATTATTCGTCGGACATCGACCTGATATGCCTCTTTGACGAAACGCGGTTTGAGCCCGAAGATTACATGGAAGCGCGCCAAAGCTTTGTTCGCGTCACCCGCGCAATGGCGGCGATGCTGGGTGACAGGACATCCGAAGGCTACGTCTTTCGCACGGATCTGCGTCTACGCCCCGATCCGTCGGTCACACCCGTCTGCATCGCGATGGAGGCGGCGGAGCGCTATTACGAAAGTCTGGGCCGGACCTGGGAAAGGGCCGCTTATATCAAGGCGCGTCCGGCAGCGGGTGACATCAAGGCAGGCGACAGATTTCTCAAGACGCTGCAGCCGTTCGTCTGGCGCCGACATCTCGATTTCGCGGCCATTCGGGACGCCCATGACATGCGTTTGCGGATCCGCGATCACAAGGGGTTAGCCGGGCCGATCACCGTGCCGGGACATGACATGAAGCTTGGGCGCGGCGGTATTCGTGAGATCGAGTTTTTCACGCAGACGCGGCAGCTTATCTCGGGGGGACGGGATGCCAGTTTGCGGGCGAGAGGGACGCAAGAGGGGTTGAGCCTGTTGGCGCAAGCCGACTGGATCCCGGCGGAAACCGCCAGGACATTGTCGACGCATTACATCGCCCACCGGACGCTCGAACACCGCATCCAGATGATCCACGATGCCCAAACGCATGCGATGCCAACCACCAAAGAAGGGATCGCCAGAATTGCCTGCCTGATGGATTGCACCACCGATGCGCTCATTCAGGAGACCAAGGACCGTTTGACCGAAGTGCATGCCTTGACCGAAGGTTTCTTTGCACCGGCCCAGACCGCCCCACGTGCCGCGCCCAGCTTTGACATCAGCCTCACGGCGCGCTGGCCGACATATCCGGCGCTGCGCTCGCCCCGAGCGGCCCAATTGTTTGATCGGCTCAGGCCCGGACTTCTGGAGCGGGTGGAAAAGACGGCCCGACCCGAGCAGACGCTTGCGGCGCTTGACGGGTTTCTGGCCGGCTTGCCGGCCGGGGTGCAACTGTTCTCGCTTTTCGAATCCAACCCTCAACTGATTGATCTGCTGATTGACATCGCCGGTACGGCGCCCGCCCTGGCCGCATATCTGTCGCGCAACGCGTCCGTCTTTGACGCGGTCATCGGTGGTACGTTTTTTGCCGAATGGCCTGGGGCGGAGGCGCTGGAGGCTGAAATTGTCAAGGTTTTGGAACAGGAAACCGATTATGAGCGTCAGCTTGATGCCGTGCGCCGGTGGGCCAAGGATTGGCACTTTCGGATCGGTGTCCACCATCTGCGTGGGCTGATCGATGCGCAGGAGGCCGGCCAGCAATATGCCGATCTTGCCGCCGCGGTGATCCGGGCGCTTTGGCCCGCCGTCGTGGCTCAGTTCGCCCGCAAGCACGGCGACCCGCCGGGTGCCGGAGCGGTGTTGCTCGGCATGGGGTCCCTGGGTGCGGGTCAGTTAAATGCGACATCCGATCTCGACATTATCGTGATCTATGATCCGTTGGATGAAGAGCAGTCAAATGGGCCGCGCCCCCTGGCCGCCCGCAGCTATTATGCGCGTCTGACCCAGGCCATGATCACGGCAATGACCGCGCCCATGTCAGAGGGGCGGCTTTACGAGGTGGACATGCGTTTGCGGCCGTCCGGCAATCAGGGACCGGTGGCCACAAGCCGGGCCAGCTTTGCCAATTATCAGGCCAACGAGGCCTGGATCTGGGAACATCTTGCGCTGACCCGTGCGCGTGTTGTGTCCGGGCCAGAGGTATTGGCACAGAAGATCGAAGAGATCCGATGCGACGTCATCCGCCGCAACCGGACCGAAGAAGAAGTGTTGGTCGGTGTTGCCGATATGCGGGCCCGGATCGCTGCGGCCAAGACGGCCTCGTCTGTCTGGGACGCCAAGACGGGCCCGGGACGTATGCTGGATATCGAGCTTCTGGCGCAGGCGGGGGCGCTGATGGCCGGGTCTCCGGTCCGCGACGTGGCCAGAGGGTTGCGCGCCGCGGTGAGCGCGGGTTGGCTTGAGGCGGATGACGCTGACACTCTTCAGACGTCATACAGGCTTTTCTGGGCGGTGCAGATGGCAGGCCGGCTGATCACCGGGCGGATGCTTACAGAAGAGCAGATTGGCGATGGGGGCGCCGCTTTTTTGTGCCGCAGTACCGGTTTCGACGGGGTCGACGCCCTGGCGGCGGAGCTAGAACAACGCTATCAGGCTGCCGATCGGATCATCGGCGCAGCCTTGCATCTGGGAGACAGGCATGAAGGGTGATCCCCAAACAGACCCCAAGGGGCTGATTTTCGAGGCGTTCCGGATTGACCGGATCACGCTCGAGGAATGTCGTAGCATCTTTCTGGACTGGGCGCTGAGCCTTCCGGTGGAAACCGACACCGGTCCTGCCTTAAGGATCTTGCTGGAACGATATCAGTCGGATGCACCGGATCACCCGATGTTGACGGTGATGCGTGAGGGGCTGGTGAGTATGGAAGCGCCCCGGCGTCGCGGCGGCTGGCGATCCCGGCCGCGCAACTGACCTTTTCCCTTCTGGACAAAGTGACTAGGAGGATCTCATGAACGACATCTCCTCCCGCCCCGTGGTCCGACTGAAACCCAAGGCCAATGCCCGCGCGATCCGCCATGGCTTTCCCTGGGTCTATGCGAATGAGCTGGTCACCGACCGCCGGACCAAGGCGCTTTCGGGGGGGACCCTCGCCGTTCTGGAGGACGAGGCCCGCAAGCCCTTGGGGCTGGTGACCGTAAACCCGGCCTCAAAGCTGATCTGCCGGATGCTGGATCGCAATCCAGAAGCCGCGATTGATGAGGCTTGGTTTGCAAGGCGCCTCGAGCGGGCCATGGCCCTGCGCGAGAAACTCTTTGATGCCCCGTTCTACCGGCTGGTCCATGCCGAAGCGGACGGATTGCCCGGGGTGGTGATCGACCGGTTCGGCGAAACCTGCGTGATCCAGCCAAATGCCGCCTGGGCCGAGGTTCAGCTGGAGCCCATGGTCAGCGCGGTGCAAAAGGTGACGGGCGCGCAGGTTGTCCTGAAAAACGCAACCGGCCGCACGCGCGCTTTGGAGGGGCTGGATGACCGCAACGTCGTTCTGCGCGGCCAGGCGCCGGACGGGCCGGTGCCCGTTCCTATGAACGGTGCAACCTACATGGCGGATCTGACCGGCGGGCAGAAAACGGGCCTCTTCTTTGATCAGCGTCCCAATCACGCCTTTGCAGCCAGGCTCTCACATGGCGCGCGCGTGCTTGATGTCTTCAGCCATGTCGGAGGCTTTTCGCTGGCCGCTTTGGCCGGGGGGGCGACATCCGCTCTTGCCGTCGATGGCTCGGCCCCGGCACTGACCTTGGCGGAGCAGGGGGCAGAGGCATCGGGGGTCGCGACCCGCTTCTCGACACGTCAGGGCGATGCGTTCGATGTTATGAGCCAGCTTGCGGCAGAGGGGGCCTCGTTCGACGTTGTCATCTGTGATCCGCCGGCCTTCGCGCCCTCGAAACAGGCGCTTGATGCGGGATTGCGAGCCTATGAGCGCGTGGCGCGGCTGGCAGCGTCTTTGGTGGCGGATGGCGGATATCTTGGTCTGTGTTCCTGTTCGCATGCCGCGGATCTGAGCCGTTTTCGCGCCGCGTCGGTCAGGGGGATCGGGCGGTCGGGGCGACAGGGCATGCTGATCCACACGGGATTTGCCGGACCGGACCACCCGCTGCTGCCGCAACTGGCCGAAAGTGGCTATCTGAAATCGCTGTTCTTCCGGCTGTGAAGATCGTTCTGGATACCTGCGTCCTTTATCCCACCGTCATGCGGGAGGTTCTGCTGGCTGTTGCGCGCCGCGGGGTGTTTGCGCCGGTCTGGTCGGCGCACATCCTCGAAGAATGGGCCCGCGCGGCTGAAAAGCTGGGACCGATGGGGGCTGCGCAGGCGCGAGCCGAAATCGCGTTGCTGCGGCGCGACTGGCCCGATGCCGAAGCACCCGCCGCGCCAGGGCGCGAAGAGCGTCTTTGGCTACCTGACCCCGCCGACATCCATGTGCTTGCGGTTGCGGTCGAAACATCAAGCGATGCGATCATGACATTGAATGCCAAGGATTTTCCACGCCATATCCTGTCGGAAGAGGGTCTCGTCCGGATAGACCCTGACAGCTATTTGCATGGCGTCTGGCAGTCCAAGCCCGACCTGGTGGCGGAAGCGGCGGAGCAGGTACTGGCGCAGGCCAACGCGATGTCGGGTGAGGTCTGGGAAATGCGCAGGCTGCTCAAGAAAGCCCGCCTGCCGCGTCTGGGAAAGGCCTTGGGTTAGGGCTGATGCTCGATCTGCCAGCGGTTTTCCAGCTTGCGCAGGGCGGCGATCCGCTGCTCGGTCTTCGGGTGGCTCATCAGCCATGCCGGCACGGCACCCGCCCGCGATTGGGTCAGTGCCTCAAGCTTTTCGAAGAGACTGATCTGCGGCGCCACGCCGATACCGGCCTTGGTCAGCAATGCGGCTGCGTAAGCGTCGGCTTCATACTCGTCGCTGCGTGACATGCGAGCCGCGAGAAGCGTGGTCAGCCCGTTGGCAATCCAGACCCCGATCCCCGGCAGAAAGCGGCTGAGGATCATCGCGAGGGCCATGCGCATGGCGTTCTGGCCGGAAAAGTCGATCATCCGCCGGCGCGCATGTCCAAGTGCCACATGTCCAAGCTCATGTGCGATCACGCTTGAAAGCTCTTCCGCGGTGACCTCACCTTGCCGGAACTTGCGATAAAAGCCGCGGGTGATGAAAATCCGACCGTCCGGAGCGGCGAGGCCATTCACGGGATCAATCTCATAGACATGAACGCGAATGCGGTCGAGATCGAGGGCTGTTGCCATCCGGTCGGTCAGAACCTTAAGCCGGGGGTCGGCCAATTCGGTCGAGCGGGTATCGAGCTCTCGCTTGGTCCGCCAGACCGAGAAACGGTACATAACGAAGCCATAGAGCAGCATCAGCAGGATCGGGGTAACCTTCAACATGTGTTGAATATGGGGCCGCGTCGTCGATCCGGCAAGCGCTTGTTCAGGCGCGCAGCGGCGCCGGCGGATCCCAGGTGACCGGCACGGTGGTCGGGCCACGAAAGGCCCAGCCACTGAATATGACATCACCGGAAAGACGCATATTATCCAGATGCTTGAAGGCTAAAGGTAAAGCGATTTCAGTGATCAGGCAGCGCGACGCGGCGGCACCGGCGCAGAAATGCGGACCTGCGCCAAACGGGATCGAGGCCGAGGTGTCGCGCCCGATGTCAAAGCGGTCGGGATCGGAAAAATGCGCCTCGTCACGGTTGGCGGAGCCAAACATCAGGAAAACGCGGTCCTCGGGTGTGAACGTCACCCCCTGAACCGTGTCGCGTCGGGCGATACGTCGCGGCGACATCCCGATGGGTGAGATCCAGCGCGCATATTCCGCAAACGCATCCCCCCACGTCGCTTGGCCGGACCGTATCAGATCCAATTGATCGGGATGGGTCAGAAGCGCCCAGATGGTGCCCGCGATCGCATCGCGCGGCTCGTTCTGGCCGCCGGAAATGATCAGCTTTATGTTTGCACGCAAGCTGTTCAGGGGCAGATCGGCCTGTTGCTGCACGCTCAGGGCCGAGCGATCAGGCTGATCGGCAATGCGGGTGAGGCCAAGGTCGATATGATGGTCGATGAATGCCGTCGCGCGATGGCAGGCCGCTTCAACGTCGGGCAGGCCGGCATAATTGGCACATCCGTCGATCATGGCCTGGCTGACCTGATCCATTTCCGCTGCCTGCATCTCGGTCAAGCCGGTGATGAGTTTGAGCGCTTCGGCTGAAACGGGCATCGCATAGTCGGTGACAAGATCGCATCTGCCCTTGGGGGCCAGGGTCTTCAGGATATCGAGTGCAGCCGCTTCGAATTGGGGTTTCCAGTGTTCCGCCACTGTACGCGGGCTGAGGGCCGGAAACAGGGCCCTGCGCTCGGCCATATGAGCTTCCCCGTCTTTTCGCATCATGTTCTCGCCCATCAGCAGGGTCATCAACCCCTCGGGCTGGAGAGACGAGAAAGTGTCGATGCGTTTTTCCTGAACGTGAATGTCGTCACGGCGGGTCAGCAGCGTGGCCCCGAGCTGTGGCACGAAGGTGATGGGCGCCTCAGCCCGCATCCGGGCCAGGGTCGGATAGGGGTCTGCTGCGAAAGCGGCCAGGTCAATCTCGGTGATCGGAGCATCGGACATGAGGCAAAGCTATGCAGAGGTTTTGTAACTGAAAAGCACAGCTTCCAAAGGTGCGAGGCGGTGTCCGGACATGTGTCACCCACCAGCGTCCTATTTTTGAGCCAACTTGCGTATCTGACATGGCGCCGGTGTGAACCGTCCCGAAGATGCGATCAGCAGTCCGGACCGTCGAGGGGGCGTTTGATATGCGCCAAGGGCATGGGCGTTTCCGATTTGACCCGCTTCAAGGCGATGTTCGACCGGATATCGCGGACATGAGGCAGCGCGCGAAGATGTTCGGTCAGGAACGCCTGATAGGCGGCGACGCTGGGCGCCACGATCTCTGCCAGGCAATCGCTGTCCCCCGACAGCATATGGCACGTGATCACCTGGGGCAGGGCGGTCAGACGTTGCTCGAACTCCTCGGCGGCTTCGGGCGTGGCGGATTTCAGTCTGAACGCCGCGAAGACTGTCAGCGACAGACCGACCGCCTCCCGGTCAAGGATCGCCCGGTACGAGGTGATGAAGCCTTCCTTCTCAAGCCGTTTCACACGCCGGAGACAGGGGGATTGGGACAACCCCACAATATCCGAGAGATCTGAGTTGCTGAGACGCCCGTCCTTCTGCAGGGCATCCAAAATCTTCAGATCGATGGCGTCGAGATGAATGTAGGGCATGAGATCTCGCAATATTCTGCCAATATTGTCGCGAAATATGGTTGAGAACGCAAGGACCTGCCCCTGATCTGAGTGCAATAATGCGCACCGATCAGCTTGAAGAGGTGAGTATCATGGGGCATGCGGGTTTGGGTTTGGTCGCGGCGATTGCTGCGGCGTTGATTGGCGCGGGGTGGCAGGTTGTGACCCGCTTTGGCGTGACGACGACCGTGTCACCCTATGATCTTGCACTCATCCGGTATGCCATTCCCGCGGTGGTGCTGGCCCCCATTCTCATCCGTCATGGTCTGGTGCCAAAAGGGGTTCACCCCGGGCTTCTTGCGGTGATGGTGCTGGGTGGGGGGCTGCCTTTCGGGGTGCTGGTCATGCAGGGGGCGCAGTTTGCGCCTGCGGCGCATATTGCGGTGCTGATACCCGGAACAATGCCGATCTTCGTCTCTGGCCTTGCGATTGCCTTCCTGGGTGAAACGCTGACCCGCCGCGTTGGCCTTGGGTTCGGGCTTCTGGTGGCCGGGGTGATCTGCATCGGATGGGAAGCTGTCATGACCATGGGGCGGGAGACGGTCTTTGGCGATCTTTTGTTGATCACCGCAGCATTCCTTTGGGGCGCGTATTCTGTGGCCTTTCGCCGAAGCGGTCTAGACGCCTGGCATGGCGCGGCAGTGATATGTGTCTGGTCGACTGTTTTGGTTGTGCCGATCTGGCTGCTGCTTGGTTCGTCTGGATTTTCCGCGACGCCGCCTGCCCATCTCGCCATGCAGGTCTTTTGGCAGGGGATCCTGGCCGGAGCGGTTGGGATGTGGGTCTATGGCTATGCCGTTCAAAGCATTGGGGCCTCCCGCGCCGCTTCACTGAGTGCGCTGGTGCCTGGCTTTTCCCTGATGGGCGGGTGGCTTTTTCTGGGCGAGGGGCCGTCCTGGTTGTCCGGCTGCGGCGTCGGACTGACGATCCTGGGCGTGGCCGTGGCCAACAGCCAGCCAAGACAGCGTGTGCGATCGAGCCCTTAGATCTTTCCCGGTTGCATGCAAACCATACCTTATGGTATGTTCTGGCATCGACGATGAACGCACCTGTCAGGTGCCCCTGCAAAGGTGGCTGAAACGATGTCCGGATCGCTTGGACTAGGCGAGGTCGCCTTGCTCATGGCCGCTGCATTAAGCGCGGTCTGGTGCGTCGTTCATGTGGTGATGGGCGGACGCGATGTGGCAGGCCCGCTGCGCCACTCCAGCGCGTTGGAGCCTATCGTGCGGGATACGGCCTGGCTGTGCTGGCAGTATGTAAGCGGCACATTGGCCTTGCTGACGGTCCTTTTCGTGTTGGGGGCGCTGATCGCTCGGCAATATGCAGAGGTCGCAACAGCGCTTTCGGGCCTGTTCCTTATGATTGGTATCCTGGTCGTTCCGGCCATCGGCCAACGGTATGGCGCGCTGCCACAAGGCTTTCTGTTTCTGCCGGTCACAGTGCTTGGTCTGACGGGTTTGTTCCTGTGAAACGGTTTGCGCGCATAGATTGGCTGGACTTGGCGCTGCGCCAGCTTTCGGCCGAGGGTCCGGATGCCCTGCGACTTGAGGCGATTTGCGACGCGGCCGGGCGCACCAAGGGATCGTTCTATCACCATTTCAAAGATCACGACGCGTTCCTCGAAGACGTCGTTGCGCATTGGACCGCCCGACAGACCACGGAGCTTTTGGAAGATTATCCGCTGGACCAAATCGGCGAGGCCGAAATGGAAGAAATGTTCCATCGCGTTCTGGATCTGGATTTCGATCTTGAACGTGCGATCCGGAGGCTGGGCAACAGTGTGCCGGCCTTGCAGGATCGCATTCGCGAAACAGATGCGACCCGGCTGACATTCTCGCGGAAAGCCTACCAGGCCCGCTACGGCATGTCAGAAGAGGTGGCCCGCGACATGGCCGTTCTGGACTACGCCGCTTTCGCAGGGCTGCTGCTGGTCTTTCCCGACATGACAAAAGAGCGACAGATCGAGGTCTATCGCACGTTTGAAACCTTATTGAACCAAGCAATAGAAGGACCGCAGAAATGATTAGGCTGATGCGATTTCTGTTCTTGAGCGGATTTGCCAGGGCCCTTCGCAGGGTAACCGGATTGGCGCCCAGGCGGGGCGATCTTCAACGCCGCATCGCGCGACTGCCCCGGCATCACGCGATGCCGGGCGGGGACCGCCAGGCGGATTTCAATTTGCTGATGGTGCAGTCTCTCCAAGTCGCGGTGAGCCATTTAGAAGATCAGGGCATCCTGCGGAACGATGCTGTTGCCATGGCCAAAGAGGCTTTTCTGGCCAACGGGTCCGGCGTGACCCGCGCGGCGTTCGGGCTCTGGCTTGCCGGCACGCGGGATCCCGTGGCGCAGATGCAGAAACAGCCGTGCCTGACCGATCTGACCCGCGAAATGTGGGGGCAGGGCGTCGAGGCGCATGAGGTGACCGGTCCAGACCGCGTTACGTTGCACGTCACAAGATGTCCGTTTGCAGACTACTTGTGGAACGTGGCCGAGCCGGACCTTATGCCGGTCTTTTGCGCCTATGATGCGCAATGGATGGAGCAGGTGAACGCATCGCGCCGGCCGGTGACCGTCAACCGAAGCGGCACGATCGCCACGGGCGCCGAGCGGTGTGATTTTACCTTCGTGCGTGCGGAAAAGGCCCAGGCAGAAGAGGACAGTGGGTGTTGGGGCCGCATCAACGGCTGAGCGCGGGGGCACAGGACGATACGGCCATCCCGCGAACGCACGCCGAAAGGTGCGCGCGTAGCGGGTTACTCTGGCACGTTGAACAATTCGTCTTGCAAGTCCGAGCGCCAGGCGTTCGGATCGGACCCGTCCTCAACGCCCACGTTATATAGTTTTGACATATAGACAGGATCGAAAGCCTGGGTCGGTTCTTCGTCAAACCGGGGCGGAACAACCAGACCGTTGACCTGAAAGCCGTCGCGCTTGGCCAGGGCGATGATGTAGGCCAGATCGCCGAAGCCCTGGGAGCGGATCAGCGTCGAGAGGGTCCGTTCTGACATGTCCACAAGCTTTGTGCTTTGCGGTTCGAACCGGGGCTCCAGGCGTTTGTTGTGGATCAGCCAGACGGTATTGTTCGCATTGCTCAGGCCCAGATCCGCCAGGATGCGCCGCATGGGCAGATCGCCGGGATAGGTAAAGATCTGCTGCGTCAGCGCGCCGTCCACATGCAGTTCTTCCCGCACGATCTCTCCGTCCGTGACGGGTATGCGCACCGGCGTGAACACGACAGGGATCGCCGCGGAGGCGAGGATGACCTTGCGGACCAGTTCGAACGCGGCAGGTGTTCGGGCATCGGCCAAGGCCCCGATATCCCAAAGCACCGGGCGTTCCGCGTCGAAATTCGTCGTCCCGATCACCAACCGGCGGCCTTTCCGATGCTCTTCGGCGATTTTCAGGATGATGTCGTCGGTCAGTTCGCGTGCAATCGCCTCTGCAAGCGGTGCGTTGTCCGCGAGCGCCCCGCCCCCAAGAAGGGCGGCCATCACGCGGAACGTGGCCACTTGTTTTGTGTCGGTCGTGGTATAAAAACGGCGAACAGAGGCGTCATAGTCAGAGCCCAGAAACGCGAAAGGCGCAATGATCGCGCCAGTGGAAATGCCGGTGACGATATCGAATTCAGGCCGCCGGCCGGTGGCTGTCCATCCGGAGAGAACACCGGCGCCATAAGCACCGTCCGGACCACCGCCGGACAAGGCCAGAATGTTGATGGCTCCCCGTCGTCCAGCGCGGGAGAACCCCTCGCGAAATTCGGTGATGACCTCGTCCGCTTCAAGGTTCGATATATCGCCGAACGTTCTGACATCCGCAGGCGCGCCGACAGGCTCAAACCGCTCGTATGTCGTCGCGGTCGGGGTCAGATCCGTGCGGTCATGGACCGCGCATCCGGCCGCAAAGAACGCAAGCAGTACAAGGCAGATCCGGCCCATCCCGCGATTGAGCGCTCTGCCCAGGTGCTGGCGTATTTGGAGGGCCCCACGTGGCGCCAGATCGGTTTTTTCCGAGCTTTTTTGGTTCGGCGCTGCAAAAGTGATCTGGATCGGGCCGGTGACAATCGCGCTTTGTGAATGGGGCATTCTTTTTTGACGTCCTGAATGAGGCTTGTTCTGAACAAATGGACTAAAACTGGAAATCACATCCAAAGATGTGCGTCTTTGGATGTCATAGGGAAGCGCGTTATCAAGATGCAGACATGCTGGGCGGCGGAATTCGGCGCAAAGCCTGCATCGCTGTGTCAAACTGTCAGCAAAAAGTCGTCTTTGCCAGGCTCAGCCTGCCATCTCGCATCCGGGCGGTCATGCTTTACCGGGGCGGACCTGTCGTCAGACAGGAGCGGTCCGCTCCTGTCTTGGCTTCGTATCTATGCAGTTCGCGATCAGTCCTCGACCTTGAATGTCAAACCGGCATTGGCCTCCAGCCTGCCGATCAGGGCCGGGCCAAAGATCGGGGCAGGGGTGAGAACGCCGCCCGGTGCATCGGCCACGTCATCCAGCAGGCAGATTGCGCATTCCGTGAGCATTTTGCAGGTCGAGCCATAGCCGGGATCGCGATCCCCCGTCACGCCGACAACCAGCCGCTCGCCACCTTCGCTGTCGCCATAGATCATGAAATCGTAGCTGCCACTCTCGCGTTCTTCGCGGGTGGGGCCTTCTCCGGGGTTGAGATAGCCTTGCCCGGCCAAAGGGTCAGAGGTCGCGATATGGGTGGCCATAGCCTTGCCGGCATCGCCTGACCCCGTGAGGATCATCTCCTCGTAGGTGAAATCGGTGCCATAGAGATGGTTCATCAAAGCGTTCGAGCGATGCACATTCTTGGTGTTCACCGGCGCCATGAAAAACGGCGTGACCCAGGCACCCAGCTTTTCGTCTTCATAGGGTTTGTGCCCTGTCGGTTGCCGCGCGCCTTCAAAGCCGGGGGTAAGTGCGAAGGGAGAGATCAGCCGGGCCATGATCGCCGGATCGGCTTTGGCGGCCTCTTCGGTGGCGCGGCCCGATGCCGCGGTGCCACCCGAAAATTTGCCCACCATGCTGCGGACCCGGCAGCGCACGTCCTTGAGCGGTGCGCCAAAACGGGTCTTGGCCTCGGTTTGCAGGAAGAGCACACCCAGATCGGAGGGCACACTGTCAAACCCGCATGAATGCACAATGCGGGCGCCCGACGCTTTGGCCATCTCGTCATACGTTTCGATACTGGACCACATGAAGGGCGGCTCGCCGCAGAGATCGACATAATCGGTCCCATACCGCGCACAGGCCGCCACAAGCGGTTCGCCGTAATGCTGATAGGGACCGACCGTGGTGATGATGACGCGCGCCCGCTGGACCATCGCGTTGAGGGAGGCGGGGTCCGACGCGTCCGCCTCGATGAGAACGACGTGATCCGGCAGGTCCAGATCGCTTTTGACATGTTCAAGCTTTGCCTTGTTTCTGCCTGCGATGCCCCAGGACCTGTTGGGATAGGTCTGGTTCATATATTCAGCGACAAGGCCGCCGGTATATCCGGTCGCGCCGTAAATGATGACGTCCAGTTCCGACATATTCGTCCTCTTGTGTTCAGATCTTTGCGGTGCATGAGGTGTCAGGCCAGCATCAGGTGACGCCAAAAGGCCGCTCGGTGGCGTCAGCGGGTCAGCGCACGCATCCCTTCCTCGAGCCCGGCAAGCGTCATCGGCACCATCTGGTTCTCAAAGATCTCCTGGATCATGCCGATGGAATGGGTATAGCCCCAGTATTTCTTGGGCACCGGGTTGATCCAGAGGTTGGAGGACCATTGATCGCGTGCGCGGGCCAGCCAGACCTGACCAGCCTCTTGGTTCCAGTGTTCGTTGGCACCGCCCGGATAGGCAATCTCGTAGGGCGACATCGACGCGTCGCCCACGAAGATACATTTGTAGTCCGGCCCGTAGGTGCGCAGCACCTCATGCGTGGGCATCTGCTCGTCCCAGCGGCGGCGGTTATCGCGCCAGACGCCTTCGTAAAGGCAGTTGTGGAAGTAGAAATACTCCATGTGCTTGAATTCTGCGCGCGCGGCGGAGAAAAGCTCTTCGACGACCTTGATATGCGGATCCATCGACCCACCCACATCGAGAAAGAGCAGCACCTTGACGGCGTTGCGGCGTTCGGGGCGCGTTTTGACGTCTAGATAGCCGTGTTCTGCCGTGGCCCGGATGGTACCGTCCAGATCCAGCTCGTCTGCAGCGCCGTCGCGCGCCCAGCGGCGCAGGCGTTTCAGAGCGACCTTGATGTTGCGGGTGCCCAGTTCGACCGTGTCGTCGAGGTTCTTGAATTCGCGCTTGTCCCAGACCTTGGTCGCGCGGCGGTGGCGGCTTTCCTTCTGGCCGATTCGCACACCTTCGGGGTTGTAGCCATAGGCGCCAAACGGCGACGTGCCGGCGGTGCCGATCCACTTGTTGCCGCCCTGATGGCGGCCTTCCTGTTCCTTGAGCCGCTCGCGCAGCGTCTCCATCAGTTTCTCGAAGCCGCCCATCGCCTCGATCTCGGCCTTTTCCTCGTCCGAGAGGTGTTTCTCGGCCATCTTCTCCAGCCAGTCGGCGGGGATGTCGACCGCCTCCAGCACCTGGTCGAAGGTGATGTTTTCGAGGCCTTTGAAGGCAGCGGCGAAGGCACGGTCGAATTTGTCGATGTTGCGCTCGTCCTTCACCATGGAGGTGCGGGCGAGGTAGTAGAACGCCTCGACATCGTAGGTGGCCAGGCCCTTTTTCATGCCTTCGAGAAAGGTGAGGTATTCACGGAGCGAGACCGGGACACCTGCGGTGCGAAGCTGCTCGAAAAAGGGCAGGAACATCGCTTACACCGCCATGCGGTGGATCGTGACCGTCGCCACCAGCCCCAGCAGGGCAAAGGCGATACCGTAGCCGGCGGCATATTGCGCCATGTCGAGGCGGGAACCGTTGCGCCGCTTGGCCGTTGCAAATCCGAGAATGGCGCCCAGAATGGCAGTACCGATAACGATCATCGCGGGCTCTCCCCCTTAGCCTTGCCGGAGCGGGTTCAGCGCTGCGATTTCACGCAGTTTGCCGCGCACCGCCCAATCCGAGCCAAAGCCGTATCGCGCCCATCCTAGACTGTCCAGTCTAACCGCACGTGCCTGATCCGGGCGGCCCGTGAGACCGAGCGCTTCGGCTTTGAGCATCTGCAGCGTGGCCAGAAGGGCCGCGTTTTCGGCCTGACGCGCGACAGGTAGGGCAGGGTTGATCGCCCGCAAGGCCGCGGCACCGTCACCTTGCGTAATGGCGAAAGCGGCGATTTGCGTGGCGAGATAGGCGCGGTGCAATTCGGTACGGGGCGTCTGTTCGTAGAACGCCATGGCAAGGGCATAGTGACTTTGCGCGGCGGCGGGGTCGTGGATCTGGATCATCCGACCGGCAATGTAATGGCTGAACGCGCGGCGATGATCGGTCCAACCTTCGGTGCGCGCAATGCGAAGGGCCGCATTCACTGCGGATCGCCGCGCGGGCGCTGAGGCGCCAGGCCCCAACGCGGTCTGCACCGCCGAAACCCAACTGCGCGGTGTCGGGGCGCTGGGTTGGCGGGCCAGCCCAACCCCACCGGGATTGAGCCGAGCCAGGATCGACGGCAGCTGCGCCGCGATCTCCTGCTGGGTCATGCCGCTTTGCAATTCGGGTGCATAGGTCATCCGAAGGATCAGCATGTCATACCCTGTCAGCACGGTATGGACATTGTCGTCGTTGAAAACGGAGTCGGTCAATCGGTAGAGATCATTGAGTGGCCCGAGCGACTGGGCCAGCTCCTCGTGAAGGCAGTCACGTACCTCCTGCGGGCTGGCATCATAAGGCAGGAAGATCGCCATTCGCGTGCGCTGGGTCAGATTGGCCCAGTTGGTCCGGGGATTACGGCGCATCCGGCGAAACTCTGCCAGGCTCGAGACATTGGGGATCACGAAACAGGCGGCCTGGGGCAAAGCCCTGCGGATGTCATCGCGGGAGACGGCCTCGATGATGATGTTGGCGTCGGGGCTGGCCGTGCTTGAGATGTCGATCCCGGCCTCGTTGCGCAGCCGTGCAAGCAGGCGCCGCAGATCCGGGCCGAGGCTGGGCGGAGGGTTCCCGGTGACAGCCACGGTAATCGGTGTTTCGAACCGGGTGAAGGTCGGCAGGGTACGACCGCTTTCCAGCTGGAAATGCAGGGCCTGAAAGTCGGTGGCCAGATTGGCGTTCGAGATCCGGGGCGCGCGGGGTTGCGGCCGGCTGAACGTTTTCATCGGGGGTAGTGTGCTGTCGGCGATCACGGCCCGTGTGGGGGCTTCGCCGGACGGCGCCATGGCACAGGCCCCGAGGCAAAGCAGGAGGAGCGCGGCACGGATCATGGGCGCTGGTACTTTACGAAGGGGGTCAGCGTGCCGATCCGGTCATAAAGCCGGCGCGCGGTGTCGTTGAAATCCTGGGTCAGCCAATAGACCGAGGGCGCGCCATGAGCGTCCGCGGCGGCATAGACCCCTTCGATCAGGGCACGGCCCACGCCGGTGCCGCGTGTGTCGGGGCGGGCATAGAGATCCTGAAGATAGCAGACCTCCTCGATTTTCCAGGCATGGCGGTGAAAGAGGTAATGGGTCAGCCCAACGAGCCGCCCGTCCTGTTCGGCCACCAAGGCATTAAAATCCCGAGGATCGTCGCCCAGAAGCCGCGCGAAGGTGCTGTCATAGACCTCTGCCGGTACGGTGCTTTTGTAAAAGGCGAGATAATCGGTCCACATCTCGGCCCAGGGGGCGCGGTCTTCGGCACGAAGTGGCCGGATCGCGACAGGCGCGGCGGTTGACATCAACGGGCTCCCCGGTTTGGCTGCTCGCCATGGTTTTAGCCTGCCTGCGCATCGGTGGGAATAGGGTGGCGGGATTATGGTATCCGGGGGATCGGACTTGAAAAAGGTGCGCCAATGGCGTATATAGCCAATGAACAGGTCGACCTTCTACAGGTGGAATGCCGCCCGACACGGACCGCGCTGGAGGATGCCGCGCATCTGGGCCTGACAGAGGACGAACTGGCGCAACTGATCGTGCTGATCGTGAGGGATCCGACGGTGGGGCGCAAGGAAGGCGACTGGTACCGCTATGTCTCGAGGCTGTGCGAGGCGAAATACATGCTCTACCAGGCGTCGGAGGAGTTGTTGGTGGTGCATCTGCTAAGGCTGATGCCGCTGAAGAAGCCACCGAAGGATTTCAGCGGGGTGGCCCGCATAGGACGCGATATCGTGGTCGGTGTTCTGAGGCAGAAGATCACCGAATTGTTGAGGAAGGCAGAGGAGTGAGACAGATGGGGGCACAAGCCAAACGCAAGGATATCGAAGCGGACCGCGATGCTGCGGCTCTGGCCGAGGTGCAGGCCGACATAGACGGCTCGGCCCCGCTGGAACCGGTGGTGCGTTTCGAGGTGCCGATGGTGGACGTCCGGGCCTTGCGCGAGAGGCTGGGGATGACGCAGAAGCGGTTTTCGGAACATTTCGGCTTTGCGCTGGCCGCGGTGCGCAACTGGGAACAGCGGCGGCGGTTGCCGGACCGCTCGGCCCGCATCCTGCTGCGCGTGATCGCGGAAGACCCCCAGCGCGTCGAAAAGATCATCCGCATGGGTGGGTGAGCGGCGTCTTGCAAACGGTACGAGGGACCGTTTGAGCCGCGAACGGGCGGAGCCCAAAAGGACATTATAGCGGTTTGCATCCGCTCAGACTTGCTGCGCTTCCGCTGGTCCCCCATCGCAATGGACATTTCAGAAACGTAAACGCCCGGTACTTTTGCGGAGGCGGGACCTTCTGCGCCCTGAAAACCTACCGCTGCGCGCGGGCCATGAAGGCCAGCCGTTCGAAGAGGTGGACGTCCTGTTCGTTCTTCAAGAGCGCGCCGTGCAGCTTTGGCAGCGCGTTCACCCCGTCGCGTTTGAGATCGTCGGCGGTCAGATCCTCGGCCAGCAGCAGCTTGAGCCAGTCAAGCACCTCTGAGGTCGAGGGCTTTTTCTTGAGGCCGGACGTCTCGCGCAACTCGTAGAATTGCGTGAGCGCGGTGGTCAGCAGCGCCTCCTTGATGCCGGGGTGGTGCACCTCGACGATCTTGCGCATTGTGGCCTCGTCCGGGAAGCGGATATAGTGGAAGAAGCAGCGGCGCAGGAAGGCGTCGGGCAGTTCCTTTTCGTTATTCGAAGTGATGATGACGATGGGGCGGGTTCTGGCGCGGATCGTCTCGCCCGTCTCGTAGACGAAGAATTCCATCCGGTCGAGTTCCTGAAGAAGGTCGTTGGGAAACTCGATATCGGCCTTGTCGATCTCGTCGATCAGAAGGACGGTTTTCTGGTCGGCCTCGAACGCCTCCCAGAGCTTGCCCTTCTTGATGTAGTTTTTGACGTCGTGCACGCGTTCCTCGCCCAGCTGGCTGTCGCGCAGGCGGCTGACCGCGTCGTATTCATAAAGGCCCTGCTGGGCGCGGGTGGTGGATTTGATGTTCCATTCGATCATCGACAAGCCCAGGGCCTGGGCGACCTGGCGGGCGAGTTCGGTCTTGCCGGTTCCGGGCTCTCCCTTCACCAGAAGCGGGCGTTCCAGCGTGACGGCGGCGTTGACCGCAATGGTCAGGTCATCGGTGGCCACATATTCCTTGGTGCCCTGAAATTTCATGCTTTTCCAACCCTTTGCTTTTACCTTGCACCGCATCTAGCGCGCGACCGCTTTTAACCCAGCCGTGACTCTATTGTGTAGTGACAATCGCGGGACCTTGGGATAGACGCTGCGGCAGTGGGAGCCAAAACTGTCTCAGGGATGATTTATGGACAATCTTGGCCAAGCCGAGGGAACCAAAATGAAGCAGGAAGTTTTTCTGCCGGATGACTATCGTCCGGCCGAGGATGAGCCTTTTATGAACGAGCGGCAGATGGAGTATTTCCGCCGCAAGCTGCTAAACTGGAAAGCCGAGTTACTGGCAGGCAGTCGTGACACCATCGAGGGACTGCAGGATCAGACCCGCAACATTCCGGACGTCGCCGACAGGGCCAGTGAAGAGACGGATCGCGCGCTTGAGCTGCGGACCCGGGACAGGCAACGCAAACTGGTCGCCAAGATCGACAGCGCCCTGCGCCGGATCGACGAGGGCGAGTATGGCTATTGCGATGTCACGGGAGAGCCTATTTCGCTGAAGCGGCTGGATGCGCGCCCTATCGCAACGATGAGCCTTGAGGCGCAGGAGCGCCATGAGCGCCGCGAGAAAGTCCATCGCGACGATTGATCGCCGTCTCGAGACCAGTCAGAATGACGCAACGCCGGGGTCTGTCACCCCGGCGTTTTTGCTTCTATCTCTGAGCCATGAGTTTGACGGGGCTGGATATCGTCATTGTCGGCGGTGGCATTGCCGGCTTGGCTGCCGCGCTGGCCTTGCGGGCGCGCGGAGCGAATGTCTGCGTGCTGGAACAGGCCGATGCGATCCGGGAGGTCGGGGCGGGTCTGCAGATCAGCCCGAACGGATTTGCCGTGCTGGACGCGCTGGGCCTCTCGAACGCGCTGCAGAAGGTCGCGACACGGGCAGAGGCCGTATCGCTGCGGGATTATCGCCGATCCGGCGAGGTGATGCGGCTGGATCTGGCGCGATATGCGGCGGATCAGCAATACCTCTTTTTGCATCGCGCGGATCTGATCGCTCTTCTGGTCGAGGCTGCACGCGCCGCGGGTGTTGAACTACGCCTCTTGCAAGAGGTCGTCCGGGTCGAGCAAGGCAAGGTGCATCTCAAAACGGGCGCGGTCGCGCGCGGGGATTTGATCATTGGCGCGGATGGCGTTCATTCGGTGTTCAGAGGCGTGTTGAACGGTCAGACCGCTCCGTTCTTTACCGGTCAGGTGGCCTGGCGCGCCCTGGTGGACAATCGGACCGGCGTGCCGAACGAAGCACGGGTTTTCATGGGACCGGGCCGCCATGTCGTGAGCTATCCGCTGCGTCAGGGGCAAAGCGTCAATCTGGTGGCGGTTCAGGAGCGGGCGGATTGGGCGGCCGAAGGCTGGCACCACCAGGATGATCCTGAAAATCTGCGCGCGGCCTTTGCTGATTTCCGCGGTCCGGCGGCGGATCTGCTGGCGGATGTCCGGCAGGTCGGCCTTTGGGGGCTTTTCCGGCACCCGGTAGCAGAACGTTGGCACGGAGAGGGTCTGGCACTTCTGGGAGATGCGGCGCATCCCACGCTGCCCTTTCTTGCCCAGGGGGCGAACATGGCGTTGGAGGATGCCTGGGTCCTGGCGGATGCTTTGGACGGCGCCACGCGCATGGAGCAGGGTCTTGCCACCTATCAGTCACGACGGCGTGACCGGGTGGTGCGTGTCATCGAAACGGCGAATGGCAATGCGTGGAAGTATCACCTCAGGTTCGGCCCGCTGAGGCGGGCGGCCCATCTTGCGCTGTCCTTGGGCGGCCGTGTCGCGCCCGCGCGGGTCGTGCGGCAGTTTGACTGGCTTTACCGGCACGATGTGACAGCGTGAGGCAACGCTGTCAAAAGGCGCGCCTGCGGCGCACACGATTTTGGGCGCAGGTCGCGGATGTGACAGCCAGTAGATCAGGTGTTTGCGCGGGGTAGAAGCCTGTCGGTCTTGATGAGGTCAGAGGTCGAGCTCTGCCCAGACGGGGACATGATCGGATGGTTTCTCGTGACCGCGAATTTCGGCGTCGATGCGGCAATCCACGAGCCGGTCAGCGGCTTGGGGGTTCAGCAGGATGTGATCAATCCGAATACCGTCATTCCGGTTCCAGGCGCCGGCCTGATAATCCCAGAAGCTGTAATGGCCGGGTCCTTGCAGCCGGGCCCGGAACGCATCGGTGAAGCCAAGGTTCACAATGCGCCGGAAGGCTGCGCGGCTATCTGGACGAAAAAGCGCATCTTCGCGCCACGCATCGGGGCGTTTCGCATCCTCGGCCTGCGGGATGATGTTGTAGTCCCCGGCCATCAGGGCGGGCTCTTCCTGCTCCATCAGGTCACGTGCGCGGGCATGGAGGCGTTCCATCCAGGCCAATTTGTAGTCGAATTTGGGCCCCGGTGCGGGATTGCCGTTCGGCAGATAAAGCCCGCAGACCCTGAGAGCTGTCTTTCCGACGACGGTGGCTTCGATCCAGCGCGCCTGTTCGTCTTCGGGATCGCCCGGCAGCCCACGGGTGACGTCTTCAAGAGGGAGCTTGGACAGGATCGCCACGCCGTTGAAGCTTTTCTGGCCATGGGTTTCCACATGATACCCCCGCTCCTCGAAGAGGTCGCGGGGGAAGGCCTCGTCAACTGACTTGATTTCCTGCAGGAGCACGACATCCGGCTGCGCCGTATCCAGCCAGGCCGGAAGAGCCATGGCCCGGGCTTTGATGCCATTGATATTGAACGTGGCGATTTTCATCGCAGCCCCCTTCTGCTCCGCTTTTATCCGTCTATCGCCGATGCATCGGGCCGGGGCAAGGGCGGGCGGGCGTCGCGGCCTGTCTTGCCGCGAATCGCATTCGGGTCCTGTGCCGCTTGAAGTGACGCGATTCGCATCTTTGATCGGTCTCAGACGGTGTCAAAATCACCTCTAAACCGTGGCTGTGGATAAGTTTTTTCGCTGGCGCCATGCCAGTGGCTTGTCGCCCTTAACCAATTTCTTAACGCCGTTTTTTGATGTGGATAAGTGCTGTGGATTTCTCGCTTAAGTAGAAAAATATTTTGAGTTTCCCGCAAGACGTGCAAGCGTCAAGGGGCAATCAACTTCAAATTTTCGGGAAACACAGCGATGCAAACTCAAATCAAAATCCGCGACACTGAAGAAACCGTTAACCAATTCGACGGGGGCAATCTGTTCGACGGCGATGCAACGTTCCTGTTCTCGTCCGGCTCTGCCCCAACTTGCACAAGCGATGCGCTTGACGGCGACGCAACGATGCTTTTCTCGTCTGGCTCCGCGCCACTGATGCAAAGCACCGCGCTGGCCGGCGAAGGTGTCGAGATGTTCTCCTCCGGCTCTGCTCCGGCAGCCCGCAGCACCGCGAGCACCGGCGATCTCGTCGAAATGTTTTCCTCGGGCTCCGCACCGGCGGCCACCACCGAAGCGACAACCGGCGACGCGGTTGAGATGTTCTCTTCGGGATCCGCACCCGCCGCGCATAGCAACGCAGCCGCGGGTGATGCGGTAGAGATGTTTTCGTCGGGTTCCGCTCCCACGGCGCAGGCCGCGGCCACGACGGGCGATGCGACCGAGATGTTTTCTTCCGGTTCGGCCCCGGTCGCGGAAACTGCGGTGACGGATGGGGATGCTGTCGAGATGTTCTCATCTGGCTCCGCTCCGGTTGCGGCTGCCAAGGCGACGGACGGCGACGCAACGCAGATGTTCTCCTCCGGCAGCTAAGCGCCACACCTGAAACAGGACACGGGGCGTTCAGACACGCCGTTTGAGAGAAGGAGAAATCCGATGTCGAATGTCATTCATCTGAACGTTCCGTCCCTGCGCCCGTCGCGTGACACGCGGCTGGCCGCCATGATCCGCAGCTTTGCCGAGGCCCGTCGGTTCGGAGACGACGTCTTCTGGCTCAAGGAGAATGCGGAGCTTCTCAATATCCTTGAATGCACGGGCAGCCGCGTGCCGCTCAGCGCGCTTGCACCGCATGAAGGATTTTACGCCCAGGTCGAGAAGCGCATAGAGTTCTTTCCGCAATATTACCGGTTCCTGCTGTCGATCTGTCTGGATCTGGAGGCGCTTGGGATGCCGGGCGACAAGGCTGCGGCCCTTGTCGAATGGGCGCATCAGCAAGGACTGGCAGAGGCGGAGCTGTCGGACCTGCAAAGGGCGGAGGCGCGCCGGTTGATGCAACGCCGAGGCGTCGATCCGATGGCGCATGATGGCGGGCTCGAGGCGCGTCTTCGCCGGTTTATCGCAAGATCCGAAACATTTGCGATGCCGAACAAGAAAGCGGCTTATGAGCTGACCCATATCGTCTTTTATCTCAGCGAATATGGGCGCGTCGATCCGCAGCTGGAGGAGGCGGCTGTGACCAGCCTCGAATTCGCGGGATTGCTGGCCTATCTGGATCAGAACGCGGATCTGCTGGCAGAAATCTGTGTGGCCCTGCGCTTTGCCGGACGGACGCCTTCGCCGATCTGGGAAGGCTGGCTGGAGCGGGAAACGCATAGGTTTTCGATGACGACCGGTCCCGAGGTCGCCGTTCAGGATGATTATCACGACTATTTCGTCTGCAACTGGCTGATGTCGGTGTCGGGAAAGGATGCCTTTCTCAAAGACACCGAAGCGGATCGGTGCCGGTTCACCCGGGCTACTCCTTATGCGGGGCCGCTGCGGGACATCTCGGAATGCATGTTCCGTCTGGACGAGGCCCGCAGCAGCGACTGGACCGCGATGCGCGGGCAGGTGGAGGATGCCGTTTCCGAGATTGGCTTCGATATCCTGACGGAGGCACAGCAAAGTTCGGACAAATTCGACGCCTTCTTTGAAGGTTTTGCACGAACAACCTTGCGGGAGGCCCACGCGTGAGGGGCGGGGCGGCGTTCGGGGCTGCCCTGGTCCTGCTTTACACCGCGTTCATCTCGGGCGCGGACGGGATCACCAAGCTGATTGCGGGCGGCTATGCCGCGCCGCAGCTTTATGCTTTGTCGGGTCTGCTGGTGATCGCGCTGAGCGTTGCGGCGGATCGTTATCCCCGTCAACGGCAAGGTCTGGGTACGCTTTGTCCAAAGGCCATGGCGCTGAGATCAGGAGCGACGGTGCTTGCCGCGCTGTCGTTCTTTTACGCGTTCAAGCTTCTGCCCTTTGCAGATGTGTTCCTGTTTATCGGGCTCATGCCGATCCTCGCAGGCCTAATGTCGGGCCCGATCCTCAATGAACCGGTCCGACCGGTGGCTTGGGCCGCGCTGGCGGCGGGGTTTGTGGGCATGGTATGCCTTTTTCCCGGGGGCCTTGGGGGGATCGAGATCGGACATGTCTGGGCCTTTGCCGCGGCCCTCTTCGGTACGTTTTCGATGGTTCTGGCCCGCTATATCGGCCGATTTGAGCAGAATGCGCTGGCGCAGGTTTTCTATCCCAACCTCGCGCTGACCTTGTCGATGGGCGTGGCTTTGCCCTTTGTCTGGGTGCCCATGCCCCTGCAGGATCTGGCTTGGGTCGCGGGATATGCCGTTCTGCTTTTCGCGGCCCGCTGGGTGCTGGTCGTCGCGCTGCGGCTGCTTACGGCCTATGTGGTCACGCCGCTGATGAACCTTCAATTTGTCTGGATGGTCGGGATCGGAGCGGTCGCGTTCGGCGAGATGCCCGCGCTGAGCACCTATCTGGGCGTTGCGATCGTGGTGGCATCCGGTCTCTGGATGCTATGGGATCAGATGGCGCCGGTGCGTCCGGGCCGGGCAAGCGCATTCAAGCTGCGCACCGATCCATAAGCGTTACATGGAAAACGACGTGCCGCAGCCGCAGGAACTGGTGGCGTTCGGGTTGTTGATGACGAACCGGGCGCCAATCAGCTCTTCGGAAAAGTCGATCTCGGCGTTTTCGAGAAAGGGGAGGGAGACGCTGTCGACAACAACTTTCTGCCCGTTTCCTTCTAGAATCAGGTCGTCTTCGGCCGGCGCGTCCAGTGCGATTTCGTATTGAAAGCCGGAACAACCGCCACCTTCGACTGCGACACGCAGGGCTTGGCCCTGTTCAGCCGCACCAATCTCGGCCAGACGTTCAAAGGCCCGTTCGGTCACTTTGGGAGGCAATTGCATCGCGTCACTCCTGCCGGTTTTCATGTCCTGCGCCCTGCAATATAGAAAGACCCAGGACAGACGGCAAGAACAGGGGAGCTTATGCGCGCGCCCTACGCCTCGGATCCGGGTCCGGCCAGGGGACGGCTGGTGCCGGAGGAGGAGAGCAGCTTTCGCTCCTGCTTTCAGCGGGATCGGGACAGGATTATTCACGCCAGCGCCTTCCGGCGTCTCAAGCACAAGACCCAGGTCTTTGTGGAGCACGAGGGTGACTATTTCCGCACCCGCCTGACCCATTCGATCGAGGTGGCGCAGGTTGCGCGCACGATTGCGGGCGCGCTGGGGCTGAACAGTGAACTGACGGAAGCCGTCGCGCTGGCCCATGATCTGGGGCACACGCCCTTTGGCCATACAGGGGAGGACGCGCTGGCGGAGCTGATGGCGCCCTATGGCGGCTTTGACCACAACGCGCAGGCCATTCGGATCGTCACCCGCCTGGAACGGCATTACGCACGCTTTGACGGTCTGAACCTGACATGGGAGACGCTGGAGGGGATCGCAAAGCACAACGGACCTGTTCTGGGCACGCTCCCATATGCCTTGGCCGAGTATAACGCCCTCCACGATCTGGAACTGCACACACATGCCAGTGCCGAAGCGCAGGTCGCGGCTTTGTCGGACGATATCGCCTATAACAACCACGATCTTCATGACGGTTTAAGGGCGGGTCTCTTCACGGACGACGAGATCTGCGGTTTGCCCATCGTGGGGGCCGCCTATCGTGAGGTGGACAGGGCACATCCGGGGCTTGAGCACAAACGTCGGCGTCACGAGGCGCTCCGCCGCGTGTTCGGGGTGATGGTCTCGGACGTCATCGCGACCTCGCAACAGCACCTGTCCGCGTCAAACGCAGAGCGGGTGGAGGATATCCGGGAATTGGGTCGCCCGGTGATCGCGTTCTCCGACACGCTCTGGTCCGATCTCAAGGAGATCCGCGCCTTTCTCTTTCAGCACATGTATCGGGCATCGCGGGTGATGGAGAAACGCGCGCAGGTGACACAGGTGGTGCAGGATCTCTTTCCGCTCTATCTGGGCGATCCCGCAATGCTGCCCGAACGCTGGAATACCGAGATCGACGCGGCGGGAGACGACGATACCGCGATCGCGCGCCTTGTTGCGGATTACATCGCGGGCATGACGGATCGCTTCGCCCTGCAGGAACATCAGCGCCTCGTCGGCAGCGTTTGACGCGGGCCCGCAGCGTGATATTGGGTCAGGTCTGATGAACATTTTTGCCGATGTCCATACCAAGATCTGCGCCGCGATCGCCTCTTTGCAGCGCGACGGGCACCTGCCGGATACGTTGGATGTCGCGGCGGTGACGGCTGAGCCGCCCAAGGATCCAGCCTATGGTGATGTCACGACAAACGCCGCCCTGGTCATCGCGCCGCAAGACGGGCGTCGGGCGCGGGAGATCGCGCAGCTTCTGGTGCCGCGACTGACCGACGATCAGGGAGTGGTTTCGGTGGACGTCGCCGGTCCGGGGTTCATCAACCTCCACCTCGATCCGGCGCGCTGGGCGCCCGTTCTGGCGGCCATTCTGGAGGAAGGCGAGGCCTTCGGACGCTCCGCGCTCGGCGCCGGAAAAAAGGCCAATGTCGAGTTTGTCAGTGCCTATCCGACCAGTCCCCTGACAGCGGCCTACACGCGCGGCGCGGTCTATGGGGACGCTCTGGCCAATTTGCTGGGCTTCGTTGGATATGACGTAACCCGCGAATACTATGTCAACGATGGCGGGGCACAGGTCGATGTGCTCGCCCGGTCGGTCTATCTGCGCTATCTCGAAGCACATGGCCGGGATGTCGCTTTCGAGGATGGGACCCTGCCGGGAGACTACCTCGTGCCGGTTGGCGCCGCGCTCAAGGCAAAGGTCGGGGACATCTACCTTGATCAGAGCGAAGCGGTTTGGCTCGCGCCGGTGTGCGCCTTTGCAATCGATGCGATGATGGCGCGTATCCGCGAAGATCTGGACGCGCTGGGCATCCGGATGGATCTTTATTTCAGCGAAAAGTCCCTGGACGACGCCGGTCGGATCGAGGCAGCTTTGGCCGATCTCGAAGCCAAGGGTTTGATTTACGAAGGCGTGCTTGATCCGCCTCAGGGGCAGTCGGCGGAGAGACCGGAGCGGCGCGAGCAAACGCTGTTCCGCTCCACAGCGCATGGGGATGAGGCAGATCGGCCCATTCGGACAGCCGATGGTGGCTGGACCTACTTCGCGCCCGATATTGCCTATCACTTCGACAAGATCGACCGTGGATATGACGCGCTTTACGACGTGTTCGGATCAGATCACGGCGCCTATGTCCGCCGGGTCAAGGCCGTTGTGTCTGCGCTGTCGAACGGGCGTGTGCCGGTCGAGATCAAGCTGGTCCAGCTTGTCAGGCTTGCTGACAAGGGCATACCCGTTCGCCGGGCCGGAGGGTTTGTCACCCTGCGTGATGTCGTCGACCGCCTGGGGCCGGACGTGACACGCTTTGCCATGCTGAGCCGCAAAAACGATGCGGCCCTGGACCTCGATCTAGACGCCGTGCTTGACCAGAGCCGCGACAACCCTGTTTTCGCCGTCCAGTACGCTCATGTCCGCGCGCTAGGCATCGTTGAGCGGGCGGAGCGCATTGCAGAGCCACGTCCGGGCGATGTTGCCGTGCTGCGGGGCGGGGCCGAATGGGCGCTTGTGCAAAAACTGGCCGGCTGGCCCCGGCTCGTCGATATTGCCGCACGGACGGCAGAGCCGCACAGAATGGCCATGTATCTCACGGATCTGGCGGATCTCTTTCACAAGGCCTGGCCTTCGGGAAGCAATGTGCCCGAGGTTTGGCTTACCGAAGGGGCCGACACGCCGGAAACATGGGCAAAAATCGACCTTGCGAGGGCTGTTTCCATTGTTATTTCAGCCGGTCTTGGTATTCTTGGTGTCAATCCGGCACGGCAGATGCGGTGACAAAACCCACACTCGCCGGATATGAGGCAGCAAAAAACCTGACGCGGTGATCCGCGTTCGGGCAGTGAGGCAAAAATGGCAGATGTTGAGTTCACTCCCTCTATGGGAGGTCGGGACGCGGCACGTGATGAAGGATCAGCGCCCGCGCTGACCCAGATCACTCGCTTTGCCGGCGCCCTCGTTTCTCTGGCGCTTGTCGCAGGGGCCGCGTTCTGGGGCTACAAGCTTTTGGTGCGTGATGTCAGCGGCGTTCCCGTCGTACGCGCATTGGAAGGGCCGATGCGTGTTCAGCCGGACAATCCGGGCGGACGACCCGCAGACCACCAGGGGCTGGCGGTGAATGCTGTTGCGGCAAACGGGGTTGCGGCAGCACCCGCAGATCGCCTGGTGCTGGCGCCGCGTCCGGTCGATCTGACCGACGAGGATCTGCCGCGGGGCAATCTGCGCCCGGTCGCGCGGACAGAGGGCACCCCGTCGGCAGCGCCCGCATCGAACGCTCAAGAAACATCAAATACCGGCCCAAACCCCGACGCAGTTGAAGCGGCCGCGCAATCGGGATCCGTCGAGGCGCTGGTCGAAGAGTTGACACGGGGCGTGCAGCCTTTGTCTCAACAAACCGCGGAAGAGGCGCAGCAGTCCGAGCCCACGCAGGCCGCAATCGTACTGCCGGAACCTCTGGATCAATCTGTGCTGCCAGAGACCGAACCGGAAGGCCAAGCTGATCCCGAGCCCGCGCCCGAGGTGATCACTGGACCCGGTGTGGGTCGCTCATTGCGTCCGCAGCAGCGCCCGGCACAGAGGTCGATCCCGGCGCCGACCCCGGTTGCGGCTGCCGCGCCCGCCGGTCTTGACGTGGATCCCGAAAGCATCCCGGCGGGCACCCGACTTGTTCAGCTGGGCGCCTATGACAGCCCAGAGGTGGCCCGTGGCGAATGGGACAAGCTGTCCGCCCGGTTCGGCGATACCCTGACCGGCAAATCAAGGGTCATCCAACGGGCCAGCAGCGGAGGCCGCGTCTTTTTCCGTCTCAGAGCCATGGGCTTCGACGATCTCAGCGATGCCCGGCGCTTTTGCTCGGCGCTGGTCGCCGAAGGCTCCGATTGCATCCCGGTGGTCACACGCTGATGCGGTTCGGCGCGACCATCCTGGACGCTGAAGGCCTGTCTCTGACAAACGAGGAAAAGGCGCTTTTCCGCGACGCGCAGCCCTTCGGGTTTATCCTTTTTGCCCGCAACGTCGACAGCGCGGATCAGGTGCGCGCCTTGTGCGCCGAAATGCGCGATGCGGTGGGACGAGAGGCACCGATAACCATCGACCAGGAGGGGGGACGCGTTCAGCGTTTGCGCCATCCCCTTGCGCGCGAGTGGCGCCCGCCCTTGGATCATGCGCGCGGTGCGGGTGCCGGTGCCGAACGCGCCATGTATCTGCGCTATCGCCTGATTGCCCATGAATTGCGCGCCCTTGGCATCGACAGCAATTGCGCGCCCATGGTGGATCTGGCCCATGACGCCACGCATCCGTTCCTGAAGAACCGCTGTTATGGTCGCGACCCTGAGCGGGTCGCCCGTATCGGTCGCGCGGTGGCTGAGGCGCATCTGGACGGAGGGGTTCTGCCGATCGTGAAACACATGCCCGGCCATGGCCGCGCCACGTTGGACAGTCACTATGACTTGCCCCGTGTTCAGGCTCCGGTCGATGCGTTGGAGGCAGAGGATTTTCTGCCTTTTCGGGCTCTCAATGACCTGCCCATGGGCATGACCGCCCATCAGGTTTACGAAGCGTTCGACGATCAGCCCGCGACATTGTCCCCCAAGGTGATGCAGATGATCCGGGAGCATATCGGCTTTGACGGTCTGATCATGACCGACGACATATCGATGAAGGCGCTGTCGGGATCTCTCGCCAAGATCAGCCGGGACGCGTTGAATGCAGGCTGCGATGTTATCCTGCATTGCAACGGTAATCTTGCCGAGCGGTCCGAAGTGGCCGAAGCTGCGGGAGAGATGAACGATGCCGCGCAGCGCCGGGCCGAGGCCGCGCTCGATGCGCGTCGCAGCCCCGCCGATATTGACATTCCCTCGCTCGAAGCGCAGCTTGAGGCGCTGATGGGCGGGCAGGTCTATGGCTGAGGACAGCTTTTTTCAGGACGAGCAAACGCGGGTGTCGGAGCGGCTTGCCGCCGAGGCGCTGATCGTCGATGTGGACGGGTTCGAAGGTCCGCTCGACGTGCTTCTGACGCTGTCGCGCACGCAAAAGGTGGATCTGCGCAAGATTTCCGTCCTGCAGCTTGCCCAGCAATACCTGGCGTTTATCGAACGCGCCAAGGCGCTGCGTATCGAATTGGCGGCGGATTACCTGGTGATGGCCGCCTGGCTGGCCTTCCTGAAATCTCGTTTGCTGCTACCGCCTGATCCCGAAGACGAGGGGCCGTCGGGAGAGGAACTCGCCGCGCATCTGGCCTTTCAACTGGAACGGCTGCAGGCGATGCGGGATGCCGCGGCCCGTCTGATGGCACGCGACCGGTTGGGGCGGGATTTCTTTGCGCGCGGCATCACCGAAGATGTGACCCGAGTGCGCAAGATCGAATATACCGCCACCTTGCTGGATCTGATGCAGGGCTATGCGCGCATCCGCACCAAGGATGAATTCCGCCCCTTCGTGATGGATCGCGACGCGGTGCTGACGATGGAGCAGGCGCTGGAGCGGATGCGGGGGCTGATCGGCTATGCCGCCGACTGGACCGATATCGCTAGCTATCTGCCCGAAGGATGGGAGATGGACCCGGTGCGCCGCCGCTCGGCCACGGCAGCGACGTTTGCGGCGTCCCTTCAGCTGGTCAAGGAGGGGCATCTGGAACTGCGCCAGACCGAAACCTTCGCCCCCATTCAACTGCGCAAGCGCGAGGCGTGATGCAGGACGACCCCCAGACCGAAAGCCTGTTCGAAGCGCCCCCCATCGGGGAGCAGGAGCGCATGGTCGAGGCGATCCTCTTTGCCACGGCAGAGCCGATCACCGTGCGCGAACTGGAAGCGCGCATGCCGCATGGCTGCGACGCGGCAGAAGCGCTGGCGCATTTGCGCAAGCGGTACGAGGGGCGCGGGGTCAGCGTGGTCAAGGTGGGCGATGCTTGGGCCATCCGCACCGCGCCCGACCTTGGTTTTCTGATGCGCAGCGAAACGGTCGAAACGCGCAAGCTAAGCCGTGCTGCCATCGAAACGCTTGCGATCATCGCCTATCACCAGCCAGTCACCCGCGCGGAGATCGAAGAGATCCGGGGGGTCTCTGTCTCAAGGGGGACGATTGATCAGTTGCTGGAGATGGAGTGGATCCGGTTCGGGCGGCGCAGGATGACGCCGGGCCGCCCCGTGACCTTCGTCGTGACGCAGGGGTTTCTGGATCATTTCGGTCTTGAAAGCGCGCGGGATCTGCCGGGCCTGAAAGAATTGCGGGCCTCGGGACTTCTGGAGAACCGACCACCTCCGGGTGCCGAAGAGGCAGGCGAGGAGGAGATGGAGGACAGCGCCGGGCAGCCCGAACTCTTCGAAGATGACGGCTGACCCCTGCAAACGCGCGTGCTTTCTGATATATTGAGGCCCAGAGCAGTGGAGGCCATGTGCTATGAACCTGAACAGGATCATCAACATGATCATGCGTATCCTGATGCGCAAGGCGATCAACAAGGGCGTAAATGTCGGTATCAACCAGGCGTCGAGAGCCATCAAGCGCCCCGGCAAGTCCGCGCCTCCTCTACCGCCAGAACGCGTTGATGTAGCAGAGGCATCCGACCCTGAAGAGGCGCAAACCGGCCCGACCAAGCAAGAGGTTCGCGCGCGGCGCAAGGCCCGCCGCGAGATCCGCGCGGCCCGGCAGGCTAGGCGGAACGCTGGGTCCTGACGCGCCGCAGGCCCAGGCTTTCGACGGCTTCGGCCAGTGACAACAGCGCGGACACGATGAGGCAGCCAGCCAGGCCGAAGGCTGCAAAAAGGGGTGCGCCGGCAAGCGGGGCCGCAAAAACGGCAAGATAGGTCACCGCGCTGTAAAGCCCCATAATCGCGCCGCGCTGCGTCGGCTCAAGCGTACTGAGACGCGCCACGACAAGGTTAAGGCAAAGATGCTGTCCGATCCCCCAGAGCAACGCCATGACCAGCAGCGCGACATAGCTGTCCGCGACGGCCGCCATCACGACGTAGACGATCGCGCTGTATACAAAAAGAAGCGGTGTCGCCCGGGCAAGGCCAAGACGGTCAATCCACCGGTCGGCATAGACGGCGAGGCCGAACCCCAAACCATAAGCCAATGGCACCAGACCCGCCTTTGTCGTGCTGAGATCGAGCCTGAGCGTGACTTGCGCGCCGACAAAGAAGTAGGTGACATAGAAGCTGAACATCACAAGTCCGGTCGCCAGAAGACCTCGCGATATGCCCGGAACCCGCAGGGCCGTAAGCGGGGAGGTGATGACACCGCTCGGCCGGCTTTGGCGGCTCAGGCCCGATGATGTCGCCCAAAGCAGTCCGGTCAGCAGCGCAAAGGTAACGTAAACCACGCGCCATCCCGCCAAATCGGTAAGCCAGGCCGCAGCGCTGACCCCGAAAACAAGCGCCACAGTCCACCCGGTCAGAACGGCGCCGACGGTTTGCGCCGTCCGCCCCTCGGGTGCGATCTCGGCGGCGAGCGTATAGATTGCGGGCAGGGCGGCGCCTGCTGCTAGGCCACAGAGCGTTTGAGCGCCGATCAACCCGCCCGGAGACGGCGCAAGCGCGCTGGAGGCGAGGCCGAGCGCGAGCGCGACAAGAGCGATGCGGAGAACACGGCCCGCGCCGAACCGGTCCGAAAGGGGCGCCAGGGTCAAAGCGGACAAAGCGGTTCCAAGGCCATAGGCGCTGGCTGCGGTCATAACCTGTCTGGGTGTCGTGCCGAAATCTGCGGCGACCGCGGCCACGACCGGCGACAGAAGCAGGGAATTGGCGCCGATGACGCCAATAGCAAGAAGCAGCAGAAGGATGTCGCGGCGCATGGTAAAAGCCTTGTTGAATGAAGATCTGCAATAGGGCTATTTTTCAAAACGAAGTTCGGCAATGTGAAAGGCGGGCAATGGCTGTGAAAACAGATAATCTTCGGCGGCGCGCCGGCGGGACGCCGTCCATCGACGGCATGGACACAAAGATATTAGGCGTGCTGGCACGGGATGCATTGAAAAGCTATGCCGAGATCGGAGAGACGGTTGGCTTGTCGGCGCCCGCGGTGCACGAGCGGGTCAAGCGTTTGCGGGCCAGCGGTGTGATTTCGGAAACGGTGGCGCGGCTCGACGGGCCTGCGGTGGGTAAGCCACTTTTGGCGTTCGTCCATGTCTCCACCACGGGCTGGGGTAAAACCCGGGCAATGGTCGCGATGCAGGATTTTCCCGAGGTCGAGGAGTTGCACTCCGTCACCGGGGATGCCTGCTTGATCATCAAGGTCCGTGTAGCCTCCGCGCTTGCGTTGGAGGGTCTGCTTTCACGGATCTACGATGTGGAAGGGGTGCGCGAAACCCGTACCTATGTCACGTTGTCCACGCATCTTGAGCGCAGCGTTCAAGCGGAGCTCACAGACGAGCTGGAAGAGAACGCACCATATCTGAAATAGTCGTCTAAGTCTTGAAATGCTTGGATAATTTAAGGCCTTGCCCTTGGTAGTTTGACGCAATGCCTGCGCCGTAGAGGTTCGTGGGTGCGGCGGCCATCCGTTCGTAGACCAGGCGTCCAACGACCTGTCCATGCTCAAGCACAAAGGGCGCTTCGTGGCACCGCACTTCCAGAACCCCGCGGGATCCGGCGCCGCCTGCCGCGTCATGGCCAAAGCCGGGATCGAAAAATCCGGCATAGTGGACCCGGAATTCGCCGACCATGGCAAGATACGGGGCCATTTCCGCAGCATATTGCGGGGGAATATGTACCGCCTCGCGACTGACAAGAATGTAGAATGCGCCGGGGTCGAGGATGATCTGACCATCGGTGCTGCGCACTTCTTCCCAGTATTCGGACGCATCGTAATGCCCGATAAGGTCCAGATCGATCACGCCGGTATGCGGTTTGGCGCGGTATCCCACCAGGTCGGTTCCTGGCAGGTCCAGATCCACAGAAAAGCCAAGACCCTCCTGGATAACGGCCGGGCCGTCAACGAGCGGAGCAACCGCGTGAAGCGCATTCAGATCCGTATCAGACAGCACCGCATGCCCGTTGCGGAACCGAATTTGGTTCAGCTGCATGCCGGGCCGTACCAGCACCGAAAATGAGCGTGGGCAGATCTCGGCATAAAGCGGGCCGGTATAGCCGGTGGGGATACGGTCGAATTCCACGCCACCATCGGTCACCGTACGTGTCAGCAGGTCAAGCCGACCGGTGGAGCTTTTGGCATTCGCGACGGCATGCATGTCGTCGGGAAGGCGCAAGCCTTCCAGCAGCGGAACAAGGTAGACGCAGCCTTTCTCCAGCACGGCTCCTTTCGACAGGTCGATGCGGTGCATCTCGAATTCCTGGAGCCGTTGGGACACGGTGCGGCCCTGACCGGCAAGAAAAGAGGCCCGTACGCGATATGCGGTATGCCCCAAACGCAGATCCAGGCTCGCGGGCTGGATTTGGTCATGCGTTACGGGAAGATCGGCGACGATTGCGCCTTCGCGGATCATCGCTTCGATCTGTTGGTTGGGGCAGACGCCGGTCATGTCAGGCCCCATCGGGCAGTCGGTTTGATTTGGTCGGGCTAGCAGGACTCGAACCTGCGACCTTCCGTCCCCCAGACGGACGCGCTACCAGGCTGCGCCATAGCCCGACTAAGGCGTGTTCATACCGGTTTTGAAACCGGAGACAAGGGGAAATCATCAGCGTCGCTTACTCTCTGCCGGCGCGGCGCATCCGTTCGCGATGCGCAGCCAGACGCGCCGCGATCGGGGCAATGGCATCAGCGGATTTCGGACTGATCCGCATCAGGCGCCCTGTTTTGGAGAGCGGACCGTGCGTGACGGCAATCTCATCTTCCAAGGAAGGCTCCTGCACGTTTGCGGGTTGGACCTCGACCGCCGGGGCCTCCTCCTCTGCCGCAGGCTCCTCAGGGGCTTGCGGCTCTTCCGCGAATGCGGTCTCTCGTTCGGGTTCGGGTTCGGGTTCGGGTTCGGGTTCGGGTTCGGGTTCGGGTTCGGGTTCGGGTTCGGGTTCGGGTTCGGGTTCGGCGGATGCATCCTGCTCCGTTTGCTGTGACGTCTCTTCAAACATCGGTTGGTGCAGGAAAGAGGGCAGGGCGGGTGCTTCCGGTTCAGGTTCCACATCCTCGGCCATGGCGGCTGCCGGTATCTCGTCGCTTTCGGCTGGCGTGAGCGAAGTAGCCTCGTTGCTTTCAGCTTCCATCGGGTCGGGCGTGCCGGCCTCGTCGTCTTCAACGGGATCGTCCAGAGCGAACTCGGCCTGCATGTCAGCCTCGCCCGCGTCTACATCTTTATTCTGAAATTTCAGCACATTAGGGGCCGTACTTTGCGTCATGCGTGAACTGTCGTCATCTATGGAGGGGGAGAAGGCCGCGACGTGCGACACGCCCTGTTCTCTCAGGATTTTCTGAACCCCTTTGATCGTCAGGCCGTCTTCGTGCAGAAGCTTCTTGATCCCGCCAAGAAGCTGCATGTCGGCTGGACGATAGTATCGCCGCCCGCCCGCGCGCTTTACCGGTTTGACCTGGGTGAACTTGCTTTCCCAGAAGCGCAGCACATGGGCCTGGATGCCGAGCCAATCAGCCACCTCGCTGATGGTGCGAAAGGCGTCGGGCGATTTTTCCATGTGGCTTGAGCCTCTTTACTTTCGTTTGTTTCCGATCGCCACGCGATCTTTCATCAGGTGCGAGGGGCGGAAGGTCAGGACGCGACGGGGCTGAATGGGCACTTCTTCCCCGGTCTTCGGGTTGCGCCCGACGCGGGCCGATTTCTCGCGCACGCTGAAGGTTCCGAAAGAGGAAATCTTGACCTGCTCGCCGCGCACCAGCGCGTCGGACATGTGTTCCAGCATGCTTTCGACAAGCTGTGCGCTTTCGTTGCGTGAAAGTCCAACTTCGCGGAACACCGCTTCGCTGAGATCCATGCGGGTCAGTGTCTTTTCACCCATACCTTCCCCCTCGTTTTGGAAAACCATAGGGGCACACCAATTTCGGAGTCAATATGAATGGCATGCAAGGGCTTGTTTTTGCGGGCTTTCGCGCGCTACCAGCGCAGGACGACTGCACCCCAGGCCAGTCCGCCGCCAATCGCTTCGGTGACGATGAGATCTCCGGGGTTGATCTGACCTCTCTCCTTGCCGACCGACAGGGCAAGGGGAATCGATGCCGCGGAGGTGTTCCCGTGATCCTGAACCGTGACCACGACCCGCTCCATCGGCAGGCCCATTTTCTTGGCGGTGCCCTGGATAATGCGGATGTTGGCTTGATGCGGTACGATCCAGTCCACATCGGACGCTGTCAGCCCCGCGCGCTCAAGCGCGGTTTCCGCGGTCGAGGCTAGTTTTTCGACCGCATGGCGAAACACCTGATTGCCCTGCATCCGCAAATGGCCGGTGGTCTGCGTGCTGACACCGCCATCCACATAAAGCAGGTCTTTAAAGCGCCCGTCCGAATGCAGATCGGTCGACAGAATGCCGCGATCGGTGGCTGCGCCGGGTTGATCCTGTGCTTCCAGGACCAGCGCTCCGGCCCCGTCTCCGAAAAGCACACAGGTGCTGCGATCGGTCCAATCCATGATGCGACTGAACGTTTCGGCCCCGATCACAAGAACACGCTCGGCCTGGCCCGACACGATCAGGGCATGCGCATTCGACAGCGCATAGATGAACCCGGCACACACGGCCTGAACATCAAATGCGAAACCCTTTGTCATGCCCAGGGCATGCTGCACCATCGTGGCAGCCGACGGGAAGGTCAGGTCTGCCGTTGACGTGGCCAACACGATGGCATCGATGTCCGACACGCTCAAACCGGCATCCGTCAAAGCGGCGCGCGCGGCATGGGCGGCCATATCGGACGTGGTTTCCCCTTCGGCGGCAAAATGGCGCCGCTCAATGCCTGAACGGGTGCGGATCCATTCGTCACTTGTGTCGAGGGTGGCCTCAAATTCGCTGTTAGGTACGACGCGTTCAGGAAGATAGTGGCCCACCCCGGTAACCACAGCGCGGCAAGTCATTGAGTGGCCTGTCCTTTTTGGTGTTGGCCGGGGTCGTCCTGCTCCGGCTGATCGTTAACATCCTGCGCAAGCTGTTCGGCGGATGCAACCCGAGCGGCGAGTTTTTCGGAAAATCCGGATTGCGCAAGCTGAAAGGCGAGCTTGACCGCCGCCGACACACCAATGGCATCCGCGCTGCCATGAGATTTGACGACCGTTCCGTTCAACCCCAGAAACACGCCGCCATTGACCCGGCGCGGGTCGATGCGTTTTTGCAATCGGCGCAGAGATGTCAAAGCCAGGATCGAGGCCAGACGCGAGAGAGGCGAGAACTTGAACGCTTCCCTCAAGAGATCACCAATCAGGCTTGCAGTCCCTTCGCCTGTCTTGATCGCGACATTGCCGGTGAAACCGTCGGTGACGATGACATCCGCCACATTGCCGGGAATGTCGCCGCCTTCGACAAAGCCGACAAAATCGTAATCGGCCTTTTCAGCGAAGGCGCCGATCAGTTCATGCGCTTGCTTCAGTTCCGCGCGGCCCTTGTGTTCTTCCGTGCCCACATTCAGCAGGCCGATCCTGGGGCGGGGCAGGTCCATGCCGTTTCGGGCATAGGACGTGCCCATGAGGGCATATTGCAGAAGGTCTTGGGCATCGGCACGGATATCGGCACCGACATCAAGCATCACGTTAAAACCCTGAGGGTTGCGTGATGGCCAGAGGATGGCGATGGCGGGGCGGTTCACGCCGGGCAGCTTGCGCAAGCGGACCATGCTGAGGGCCATCAACGCGCCGGTATTCCCGCAGGAGACGGCCACGGTGGCCTCACCGGCGCGGACGGCATCAATGGCGGACCACATCGACGTGCCCTTGCCGTGACGCATCACCTGGCTGGGCTTGTCCTCCATCGTGACGACATCTTCGGCGTTGCGAATGTCGACACGACCGGCCAGATCCTTGCGACGCGCCACAAGAGGTTCGAGCGTCGCGGAGGGCCCGTGCAGAATGAAACCGATGTCGGGGTTTTTGTAAGCGGATTGCGCGATACCGGCCACGACGGCAGCCGGCCCGGCATCTCCGCCCATGGCGTCAACCGAAATGATCGTGCGGCCAGCCGTTGCGTTGAGATTGTCAGGCGCGGCTGTCATGCAGGGGCCATTCGGTCGAGGCCTCAGGCCGCGTCGTCTTCCAACTCGATCTCGTCAGTCAGCGGAACGATCTCGTTGTCGTTATAGTGACCGCAGGCCGCGCAAACGTGATGCGGGCGTTTCAGTTCGCCGCAATTCGTGCATTCGTTGGGGTTTGCAGCAACCAATGCGTCATGCGCCCGGCGATTGTTACGGCGCGACTTGGATACTTTGTTCTGTTGGACAGCCATGTCTCAACCTTTGTCTCTCTGGGGCGGATGCCGCCGGGGCGGGCCGCGATTTCTGTGGCGTGACGTGCGTGTAGGCTCAGGCCTGCGCGATGTCCAACCCTAATTCCGATGAAGGCGCGAAAATACGCAAGATTCTTGGTTTCGCAAGCGCTTTTTCCAAACTGGCGTAACGTTCAGCCCCGCTCAGCTCTCGTTATCCTTTTTCAGCCGGTCGCGCAGGTCGGCAAGGCCCGCAAAGGGGCGGGCCTCCTCATCGGACATCGGGGTCTTTCCGGGTTCCGTGAATGTGGCCCCGTCCAGCGCTGCGCCCTCTGATCTTGGATAGAGAGGGATATGAAGCGCCAGCGCCTCTGCCATGATCGCGTCGGGGTCGATAAAGGTGCCGAGCGCTTCGACCGTATCATCTTCGGGCATTTCGATCTCCGGCGCTTCGGGCTCCGTCAGATCGGCCACGAAGATGCGCGCGACATCGACGTCAATCCGCGTCGTCACCGGATTGAGCGTCACGACGCAGGGCTGCGTGATGGTGGCACCCAGACGACCGGTTAACTGCCAATCGCGTTTACCTTTTGCCGTGATGTCACCGGCAAAGCTGAGTTTGCGCAAGGACGACAGGCCAAGCGTGTCGGCCAGCGCGGCCATTTTCTCGGCGTCGGGCCTTAGCGCAAAGGCTGTGGAACTGTTCTGGGCAAGTTCGGCAACGCGAAACGGTGGGGTCAGTGACATAAGTGGCTTTCTTTCGTTCCTTGAACCGGGTGCCATCCTTTAGTAATCGGGATAAAAGGCCTGTCGGGCCGAGGCAAGAGGGCAGCCGGGTAATGGGAATGTCGAACGTGCGGACACGCTGGATCAGGACTGGTATTGCGGCCGTCGCGCTGTGCGGATTGGCGGCCTGTTCCGCCACCTATCGCAATCACGGATATGTCCCAAGCGAAGCGGACCTGTCTGAAATCGTGGTCGGAGTGGACACCAGGGATACGGTATCGGAGACCGTTGGCCCGCCGTCCTCATCCGGTGTTCTGGATACCAGCGGCTATTACTACGTTGCGTCGCGTGTCAGGTCCTTTGCATTCCGCGAACCGCGCGTGGTGGAGCGGGAGTTGGTGGCCATCAGCTTTGATAATTCGGGCGTCGTTCAGAATATCGAGCGTTTCGGGCTTGAGGACGGGCGCGTCATTCCGTTGACACGGCGGGTGACAAGCTCGTCTGTTTCCGACAACACCTTCCTGCGTCAGCTTTTGGGGAACCTCGGTCGCTTCGCTCCGGATCAATTCATCGACGGATAGGGCTAGACGTCACGGAACCGTCGTATCTTGTGTGCTAGCACCCACGACAATACCATTCCGGGTATGCGCTGCAGGAGGTTTCGATGCTGCCAAAGATGCCCTCGCTGACAAAAGGACGCTACAGCGCCCGGATCGCCGACACCCCCGAAGACGTGAAGCAGGCGCAGGCCCTGCGGACGCACGCATTCGCGACCGAGGGGCAGGATGCGGATGAATTCGATAAGATCTGCACGCATATCCTGATCGAAGAGGTCCGGTCGGGCACGTTGGTATGCTGTTTCCGAATGCTACCGTTGAATGACGGCTCAGAGATCTCGCGGAGCTATTCGGCACAATATTACGAATTGTCCGCGCTTGAACGATTTGAAGGCAAGATGGTCGAGATGGGGCGGTTCTGCATCCATCCCGACTGGTCCGACGCGGATATTCTACGCGTGGCTTGGGGGGCGATGACCGCCTATGTCGATGATAACGACGTGCAGATGCTTTTTGGCTGCTCGTCCTTCTCGGGTATCGAGACGGCGGATTATCTGGACGCCTTTGCCATGTTGAAGGCCCGCCATCTTGCGCCCAAAAGATGGCTGCCCCGGGTCAAGGCACCGGATGTGTTTCGCTATGCCGCGAGATTGCGGCGGCGCCCGGATGCAAAGAAAGCGATGTTGCGGATGCCCCCGTTGCTCAGAACCTACCTGATGATGGGGGGCTGGGTCAGCGACCACGCGGTGGTCGACCGACAGATGAACACGCTACACGTCTTCACCGGGCTTGAAATCGGCGCGATACCCCCGGCCAGAAAGCGCCTGTTGCGGGCTGTTGCCGGATAGTCTTTCGCGCCGGCGCACCGAGATTTCAGCAGACGTTGACGCCCCCGGCAGGCTTGTTTAGCTGGCGGTCATGGCGCGTGTTCCTTTGCTTCAGCTTTCCGGCATCTCGCTCACCTTCGGGGGCGAGCCGGTCTTCGACGACCTCGATCTGGTGGTTCAACCGGGTGACCGTGTGGCGTTGGTTGGCCGCAATGGCTCGGGCAAATCGACCCTCATGAAAGTCATGGCCGGGCTGGTAGAGCCTGACAGGGGTGATGTGATCCTCCCGCCGGGGCAATCCGTCGGGTATATGGAACAGGATCCCGACATGTCCGGGTTCGCGACATTAGGCGATTTCGCAGCTTCCGGGCTGGAGCCGGGCGAGCTTTACAAGGTGGAACGGGCAGGTGAGGGGCTCAAGTTCGATCCCGACCGCCCGGTCGCAAACGCCTCGGGTGGCGAGCGACGGCGCGCGGCGCTGGCGGCGCTTATGGCACAGGCACCGGATCTGATGCTGCTGGACGAGCCGACAAACCACCTTGATATCGAGGCGATTGGCTGGCTGGAGAGCGAGTTGAGCACGACCCGCGCGGGTTTTGTCCTGATCAGCCACGACCGGGCGTTCCTGCGCGCGCTCAGCCGTGCCACGCTTTGGATCGACCGGGGGCAGGTGCGGCGGCAGGAAAAGGGGTTCGATGCCTTCGAATCCTGGCGCGACACAGTGTGGGCCGAAGAGGACATGCAGCGCCACAAACTTAACCGCAAGATCAAGGCAGAGGCCCGTTGGGCCGTGGAAGGCATCAGCGCTCGGCGCAAGCGAAACCAGGGTCGGGTGAGGGCCTTGCAGGGGCTCAGGGCTGAACGCGCGGCACAGATCAAGCGTCAGGGCGCCGCCGATCTGGTCCTGGCGGAAGGGCAAGCCTCGGGCCGGAAGGTGATCGAGGCTAATGATATATCAAAGGCTTACGGGGATAAAGTGATCCTGCGCCCGTTCTCGCTCAAGATCCAGCGCGGGGATCGCGTTGCGTTTGTCGGTCCCAATGGCGTGGGCAAGACGACGCTGCTCAAGATGCTGTTGGGAGAGATCGAGCCGGATCAAGGCACCATCAAATTGGGGACGAACCTGCAGATCGCCGTCTTCGATCAGGCCCGTGCCCAACTCGATCCGGAGCTGAGCCTGTGGGAAAGCCTCACGGGCGATGCGGACATGCGGGTGTCGGGAAAGGCCGATCAGGTTCTCGTGCGCGGACAGCCGCGGCATGTGGTGGGGTATCTGAAGGATTTCCTCTTTGACGAACGGCAGGCCCGCGCGCCGGTCCGGTCCCTTTCTGGCGGAGAAAAGGCGCGACTGCTTCTGGCCAAATTGATGGCGAAGGAAAGCAACCTTCTGGTGCTTGATGAGCCGACCAACGATCTGGACGTCGAAACGCTGGACCTGCTTCAGGACCTTTTGGGCGACTATGTGGGTACGGTGCTGCTGGTGAGCCACGACAGGGATTTTCTGGACCGTATCGCCGCCACAACGGTGGCGATGGAGGGCGATGGCCGGGCCGTCGTCTATGCAGGCGGATGGTCGGACTATCAGGCGCAGCGCAAGCCGGAGGTGCAGGAGAGGGCTGAGAAGTCGAAGGCGGCAGCACCGAAACCCAAGTCTGCCGCGCCCAGCAAACCCGGCTTGTCCTTTACCGAAAAGCACCGGCTCGACGCTCTACCGGCCGAGATGGAGCGGCTGGAAGCGGAGATCGCGAAACTGGAAGAGCTGATGTCCGATCCGGAGCTTTACACGCGTGAGCCGGTGAAGTTTCAAAAAGCGACGGATGCACTGACAGAACGGCAGCAAAAGCTGGCGGCGGCCGAAGAAGAATGGCTTGAACTGGCCGAAAAAGCCGAAGCCTGACCCTAGCCGACGGCGCGGGCGGGATTGCCGACAAATGTCGCGCCAGATGGAACATCGCGGGTCACAACGCTGCCCGCGCCGACAATAGCTCTGTCACCGATGGTAACCCCGGGCATTATGATGGCGCCTCCGCCGATCCAGACGTCCTGGCCTATCGCCACGGGATACGCGATTTCGATCCCCGCGCGCCGCTGCTCCACCACCTTGTGATGCTGGGCGCAATAGATCTGGGCGCCGGGGCCGATCAGGGTATTGTCGCCGATGGTGACCGGGGCGCTGTCCAGGATCACGCAACCGGAATTCAGAAACACGCCCGAGCCCAGGGTAATGTTCATCCCGTATGAACAGTGAAAGGGAACTTCGATCAGACAGCCCTCGCCATGGGATGCAAACAGCGCCTGCAGCGGCGCGCTCAGGCCGCGTCTTTGAGATGGCGGCAGGTGATTGTGCGCATGCGTTGCTTCAAGCGCATGCATGCGCAGAACCTCAAGCTGGTCGTCGAGGCAGGTATACCATTCACCCGCCTGCATTTTTTCCAGCTCGCTCTGCTCCATCAGCGCATCCTCAGCGCGCCGTCGATGCGGATGACCTCGCCGTTGAGATAGCCGGCTTCGACAATGAATCCCGCCAGCGCACCATATTCCGACGGATCGCCAAGACGGGCCGGGCAGGGCACGTCGGCGGCAAGCTGGGCTTGAACATCCTCGCTGAGACCGGCCAGCATCGGCGTGCGGAAGATGCCAGGCGCGATTGTCATCACCCGGATGCCGGAGGACGCCAGATCGCGGGCCATCGGCAGGGTCATCCCCACAACGCCACCCTTGGAGGCGGAATAGGCGCTTTGCCCCTTCTGCCCGTCGAACGCGGCAATGGACGCTGTGTTGATGATGACGCCGCGCGCGCCGTCGGGTTCGGGATCGTTCTGCGCCATCGCGACGGATGCAAGGCGCGCGACGTTGAAGCTGCCGACCAGGTTCACGTCGATGGTGCGTTGAAACGCATCAAGCGGATGCGGGCCGTCCCGCCCCACCGTCTTGATCGCATAGGCAATGCCCGCGCAATTCACGGCGGCGGTAATCTTGCCCATTTTGTCCATCGACATGTCGATGGCGCTTTGAACAGATGCCTCGTCTGTCACATCGGTTTCCACAAAGACGCCGCCCAGCTCCTCGGCGACACTTTCCCCACGCGCGGCATCCCGATCAAGCAGCGTGACCGTGGCGCCTTTAGCGGCGAAATGGCGGGCCGTGGCCTCACCCAGTCCGGATGCACCGCCTGTGATGACCGCACATGTCTGCGCGAGTTGCATATCGCGTCCTCCCTCGGAATATGAACATGTGTTCAGATAAATCACGGGCGATGTGGCCTGTCCACCGCCAAGAGGCTTGCTTGACGCAGAAGGATGGCTGCGCTTTGAAGGGTGGGCAAGAGCAAGGAGACACGGATGCATCGCGTTTTGACGGAGTTTGGCATGGGCACGTCGCTGCGTCGGCAGGATTACACCGAAGCGGCCCTGCGCGCGGTCAAGGACGCGTTGTGGCACAACTCCATCAACATGGCCGAGCTTTTCGGGTTTCCCAAGGAGGCGATGATCATCACCGTCGAGATCGGAGTGCAGCAACCCGATGCGGTCGACATCGACGCGCTGAAGGCGGTGTTTCCCTATGGACAACCGGAGGTGCAGGTCGTCAAGGGCGGGCTTGATGTTCCCAGACCGGAAGGCAACGGGAAGCCAACGGTGATCGCGAATGCCGCCCTGTCCGTTTCATTCGACATGGAGCGTGCGGCATGAGCGATCAGCGCGTTATCATAGAAATGGGGATGGGCAATGATCAGTACGGTCAGGACTATATCAAGGCCGCCGCCCGCGCGATCGAGGATGCGATCCGGCATTCCGCGTTGCCCCTGTTCCAGTCGATTGACCTTTCCACCGACGAGATGAGGGTGCAGGTGACAATCGGGGTGCAGGACCCGGATGCCGTGGATGTCGCGGCGCTGGCCGAAAAACTCCCTCGGGGTCATGCAACGGTGCGAGCGGTGGAGGGCGGCCTGAACGTCACGAACCCTGAAACAGGCGGCACGATTGTCATTGCCACAGCAGCGGTCGAAGCGTTTCTGCCCGCTCAATCGAGATGGCGGCTTCGCACATAGCGACCACCGGTCTCCCAGCTTTTTCAGAGCCAGCAATATGCAGACGAGGCCTCGAACCGATCATCGGGGCCTGATCTGGCAGAGTATTCTCAGGACGCCAGCTTGACCAAGGCGTGCCGCTTTTTCCCGGCGCTGAGTTTGATCGGTTGTGACAAGGCCGCCGCATCGATCATCAGCCCCGCATCGGTCAACGGTGCATCGTCCAGACGAGCGCCATTTTCCGAGATAAGGCGCTTTGCCTCTTTGCCGGACTTGGCCAGGCCGGACTTCACGATGAGCTGAACGACGGAAATGCCCTCTGCAACCTCCGATGCCGCCAAGGTGAGCGTCGGAAGGTCGTCCCCGATCCCGCCTTTTTCAAACACTTCGCGCGCCGTCGCGGCCGCCGCTGCCGCCGCGTCTGGCCCATGGCAGAGGGTGGTCACCTCGTTGGCGAGGATCATCTTGGCCTCGTTGATTTCGGAACCGGCCAAGGCGTCCAGACGGTCACATTCCGCAACGGGAAGCTCGGTATAGAGCTTCAGGAAGCGGCCGACATCGGCATCGGTTGTGTTGCGCCAGAACTGCCAAAACTCGTAGGGGGATCGCATGTCGGCGTTCAGCCACACCGCGCCATCCGCGCTCTTGCCCATCTTTTTACCGTCCGAGGTCGTCAGCAGGGGGGTCGTGAGGCCATAGATCTCGTGATCCAGGACCCGCCGCGTCAGGTCGATGCCGTTTACGATGTTACCCCACTGATCCGACCCGCCGAACTGAACCAGGCAGCCATATCTGCGGTTCAGCTCCAGAAAGTCGTAGGCCTGAAGGATCATGTAGTTGAATTCAAGGAAGCTGAGGCTTTGTTCGCGGTCCAGGCGGGATTTGACGCTTTCAAAGCTGAGCATCCGGTTGACCGAGAAATGCCGCCCGATATCGCGCAGAAAGTCGAGGTAGTTCAGGTCGTCCAGCCATTCGGCGTTGTTCAGCATCAATGCGTCTGTCGCGCCGTCTCCGTACTGGATGTACCTGGCAAAGACCTGCTGGATCCCGGCAATATTGGCGTCGATCGCATCCGGCGTGAGCAGGGGGCGCTCATCGGCGCGGAAGGACGGATCGCCCACCTTGGTCGTGCCGCCACCCATCAGTGTGATCGGCTTGTGGCCTGTCTTTTGCAGCCAACGAAGGGTCATGATCTGGATCAGAGAGCCCACATGCAAAGACTGCGCGGTGGCGTCAAAGCCGATATAGCCCGGCACCACGCCGGACGTCAGCGCATCGTCCAGCCCCTGATAATCGGTGCAATCGGCCAAAAAGCCGCGTTCCATCATGACTGCGATGAAATCCGATTTCGGGTGGTAGGTCATATCTTGCCTCGGGCTTGGGTTGCGGGGCAGTGTATAGGGGGCAGTGCGGCAAAGGAAAAGGCCAATGAACAAGGCCAACGGGGCAGTCATGCGCGCCTTGGGCGCGATGAGCGGGACATCTCTGGACGGGGTCGATGCCGCCGTGATTGACACGGACGGCACGCATATTTTCGGCTTCGGTCCGACCGGATACCGGGCCTATTCAGAAGCCGAGAGAGAGATCCTCAGGGCGGCGCTTGGCCATTGGTCGGGCCCGGAGGTGGAGGCCGCGGCGGAGGTGGTGGACCGCGCGCATCGGGATCTTTTGTCGACTTTCGACGCGGATATCGTGGGATTTCACGGTCAGACCCTCGCCCATGCGCCCCGGCTTCAGGGCACATTGCAGGTCGGGGACGGCGCGGCATTGGCAGAGGCGTTGGGGCGGCCTGTCGTCTGGGACTTCCGATCGGACGATGTGAAACTGGGCGGAGAGGGGGCGCCGCTGGCCCCGTTCTTTCATTTTGCCTGCGCCCGGTGGATCGGCGCCGATCGTCCGCTGGCCTTTCTGAACCTGGGCGGTGTGGCCAATCTGACATATGTCGATCCCCGCATTGAAACAGCCGAGAGGCCCGGCGCATTGCTGGCGTTCGACACCGGCCCCGCAAATGCCCCGGTAAACGATCTGGTGCAGGCGCGGCGGGGCCTGTCCTTTGACAAGGATGGCAGGATCGCACGCGAAGGCCGGGTGGAAGACGGCGCGCTTGAGCTCTTCCTGGCGGAGGCCTACTTCACCAGGATGCCGCCCAAGTCGCTGGACCGGAACGATTTTGCGGACATGGTCACGCTTGTTAGGGAGTTGGAGGATGCCGACGCTGCAGCCACGCTGACAGCGATGTGCGCGGCGGGTGTGGCGCAAGGCATGGAGCATTGCCCAGAGCCACCAGAGCGGGTTCTTGTCACCGGCGGGGGACGCCATAACCCGGTTCTGATGGAAATGTTAAGCGTCGCGCTCGATTGCGCGGTCGAACCTGTCGAGGTGGCCGGCCTTGACGGGGATATGCTTGAGGCGCAGGCCTTTGCCTATCTCGCCGTCCGGGTTTTGAAAGGGATGCCGACCTCATGCCCTTCGACGACCGGGGTCCGCGCATCTGTCGGTGGTGGGGTCATCAGTCGCCCGAGCGGATAGAGCCGCTCCGTCCGGCTGCCATCAATTATCCGCGGCGGACATGCGACCGGCATAGTCCCTTGCGAAGGCAGCATAGCCCGGTGCGGTCGACTTGAGATGCGGCGCGAGATCCGCGTGCAGATCCGGAAGCCTGTGGAAGGGGACATTGGGGGCGGCGTGATGTTCCGCGTGATAGGGCATGTTCCAGGCCAGCGTGCGGACAATACGATTGGTGAATGTCGTCCGGGAATTCTCAAGCATATTGGCCACGGGCGGGCAGCGCCCATGTTCGGCAAGAAGATAGATCCGCAGCACAGGCTGGCCGATCAAAAGAGGCAGAAGCCAAAGCCAAAAGAGGATCGGGGTGATCGGAAGGCTGAGCGCTGCCAGCAGGTAGGCCGCCAGCATCCACCGCGCATCGCGACGCATGGCGGAATGTTTGCGCTGAGGCAGGTAAGGGGCCGAAATGGTCCCGAACGCCATGGTCCAGAATGTTGCCGCAGCCCCGCGCCAGTAGTCCCATCCGCTCAGATAAAGCAGAAGGGCGGGCCATGTCTCGGGCCGCTCGCCGCCCGTCAGTTCCGGATCACGCAGGGGGTCGTTTGTGTACTTGTGATGGGCGAGATGGAAATAGCGGAACCACGTGAAGGGCAGGAAGATAAGGGTGCCTGTGAGATGGCCAATACCCTCGTTCAGCCATCCCGTGCGAAACGGTGTTTTATGAGTGCATTCATGTGTCAGGGTGAAGAGGAAGACCAGCAGCACGCCGTGCGGCACCAGAAGGAGCGGCCATCCGGGAATGCCCGTCGCGATCGCGGTGCCCGTCAGGGCGATTGCACCGAGATGACCCGCGAGGTGAACGAGGCCCCGAATATCGGAGCGTGCGTGCAATATGGATTTGCGGTCCGGTGGAATTGCAGCAAGGGCGGCGCGGTGGTCCATGGCCACAGCCTGCCGGTGCGGGGTGCCAAGCGCAAGAGCGACCTGTTAAAAGGAGCGCCTGCGGCGCACGCGATTTTGGGACCCGTGACCGATGCGACGCCAGCCGATCAGGCGTGGGGAATGTCGAACCCCGGTTCGGCCAGAGTGAAACCGTCGAAGGTAAACCCGGGCGAGACGGTACAGCCCACAAGGCTCCATCCCTCCGTGGCACGGGCGGCTTGCCAGTGATCCTGCGGGACGATGATCTGGGGCTGTTCCCCTTCCGCGAACCGACTGCCCAGAACATGATCCGTCGCCGGCCCGTCACGCGTGGCCGAGAGCGACAGAACCAGCGGCGCGCCGGCATAAAAATGCCAGATCTCGACAGCGTCGACACGATGCCAGTGGCTGCGCTCCCCTTCCTTCAGCAGGAAGTAGATGCAGGTGCCGGACGGGCGCGGTGTTTCGGGGCCGCTCCAGGTCTGGCGGTACCAGCCGCCTTCGGGATGAGGCGAGAGGTCGAGCGAGGCAATAAGGTCGTCGGCAGTCATAGAGAGCCTTTCCACGGCGGAACCTTGGGCGGGTGAACACGTTTCTGTCGCATGCAATGCTGGAGGGCAAGATGAGCTATACGCAAGGTGATAAAGTCGAATGGGATTGGGGCAACGGAACGGCAGAAGGACGGGTCGAACGCACATATGCGCGCAAGATCACCCGAAAGCTGAAAGGCAGCGAGGTGACAAGGAACGGGTCGGAGGATGACCCGGCGCTTTATATCGAGCAGTCCGATGGGGATGGCGTGCTCAAGCTCTCCTCGGAAGTGCGCAAGGCCTGATCCATGACGGCGCAACGCCTCGTTTACTATCTGGACGATCAGCCCGGGATTACGCGACGCCGCTGCGGCCGGGGATTTACCTATCTTGCGCCCGACGGCACGACCATCGACCGGGGCGCGGAGCGGACGCGGCTGGAGGCATTGGCGGTTCCACCGGCTTATCAAGAGGTCTGGATGTCACCGCTGACAAATGGGCATTTACAGGCGACAGGCCGCGACGACAGGCGGCGCAAGCAATATCGCTATCACCCTGATTGGGTTGCGGCGCGGGCAGCGGACAAGTTCGCCGACCTTCCCGCCTTTGGTCAGGGTTTGCCTCGGTTACGCAGACGGGTTCGGCGGGATCTCAAGGAAGATGTGGGTGAGGAGAGGTTTGCGCTTGCCGCAGCCGTGGCGCTGATGGACCGGATGGCCCTGCGCGCTGGCATGCCCGGTTATGCCGAAGAAAACGGAACATATGGCGTGTTGACGCTGAAGCGCAGACATCTGCGGCTCGACGGTGCACGGGTTCGGCTGGATTACACGGCAAAGGGCGGCAAACGGGTGCGGCAGAGCCGGACGGACCGCACCTTGGCTCGGGCTCTGGAGGCGGCACAGGATCATGGGGGCGCAACACTCTTGTCCTGGGTGGACAGTGGCGGCGCAGTACGCCCGCTCTCTTCCGGGGCACTGAATGCGTATCTGAGCGACAGCGTCGGAGCCGAGGCGACGGCCAAGACATTCCGGACTTGGGCGGGCACCGTCGCCGCCTTTGATATCGCTCAAAAAGGAGAGGCCAGCATCAAGGCAATGGCGGAGGCGGCGGCGGAACGGTTGCACAACACGCCCGCAATTGCGCGCTCAAGCTATGTTCATCCAAAGGTGATTGAGCTTGCGGGGACGGGATGGTCGAACGATGCCATCCCCCGCGACGGCATGAGCCGCGCAGAGGCGGGACTGCTCAGCTATCTGGAGGCGGAATGATCAGGTGTCTCATCTGCTCTGGTGAAACAGGTCCGGTCAGGGACACCTCGGTCACGGTGTCGGGCGTGCGGACAAGACCCCGGTTGCGACGATTAAGACGGAAGGCACCCACATCGTCCGAGACCGAAACATAAATCCAGGACCCGCGCTTTGCCGCACGCCGGGCAGCGTTGCCGCTGTTGATCGGCGACAGAAAAATGTCCGGAGCGAAAACGTCGAAAAACCGACGCGCATCGAGCCGGTAAAGGGCGAGGGGGCCGGGCAGGCTTTCGGCAAAGGCCTCTCCGCGCGCTGCTGTCCAAAAGAACAGCCGTGTGTCCAGCTGGCGGGACCAGTCTTCCAGGGAAAGACCATCTAGAAACGTCTGATGGCGGCCCATGCGCAACACCTCTTGCGTGTTGAGCATGACGTCGCCTTCGGGATGCGGCAGGTGGATCCGCTCCGTGCGCAACAGCAGAGAGGCGGGATCAACACCCGCCTCCGTCGCGAGCTGGCGCGCAGGTTTCAGACCATGCCTGGCGATGCCCGGCGCATTGCGCGCAGGCGTGATGTGCACAAGCGCGCCACCGACGAGGCTGGCGAACTCGTCGCGTGTCACTTCAGGATGCTGCGCCCCGCATAGATCGCCGTTTCTGCCAGCGCTTCCTCAATGCGGATCAGTTGGTTGTACTTGGCCAGCCGGTCGGACCGCGCAAGCGAACCGGTCTTGATCTGCCCGCAATTGGTGGCGACCGCCAGATCGGCGATCGTGGCATCCTCCGTCTCTCCCGAACGATGCGACATCACGTTGGTATAGCGGGCGCGATGGGCCATATCGACGGCTTTAAGCGTTTCCGTCAAGCTGCCGATCTGATTGACTTTTACCAGCATCGAGTTGGCGCATCCCTTCTCGATCCCCTGGGCGAGGCGCGCGGGGTTGGTGACGAAGAGATCGTCGCCTACCAGCTGCACCTTGTCGCCCAAAGCGTCGGTCAGAGCCTTCCAGCCGTCCCAATCGTCCTCGGACATGCCGTCCTCGATAGAGATGATCGGGTAGTCGTCCACGAGCGCGGTCAGGTATTCCGCGTTCTCTTCCGGCGAGAGGGTCTTGCCTTCGCCAGACAAAACATAGGCCCCGTCCTTGAAATACTCCGTCGCGGCGCAATCGAGGGCAAGATAGATGTCTTCACCGGGCTTGTAGCCTGCTTTTTCGATGGATTTCAGAATGAAATCGAGCGCTTCGCGGGTGGAGGCCAGCTCGGGCGCGAAACCGCCCTCGTCGCCAAGGCCCGTGGACATCCCTGCCGTCGACAACTCTTTTTTGAGCGTGTGAAACACTTCGGAGCCCATGCGTACCGCGTCGCGGATATTGTCCGCGGCAACCGGCATGATCATGAATTCCTGAATGTCGATCGGGTTGTCGGCATGTTCGCCGCCATTGATGATGTTCATCATCGGCACCGGCAATGTGCGGGCCGAGGTGCCACCGATGTAGCGGTAAAGCGGCTGCGTGGTGAAATCGGCCGCCGCCTTGGCCACCGCCATCGACACGCCCAGGATCGCATTGGCGCCCAGCCGGCCCTTGTTGTCGGTCCCGTCCAGTTCGATCATCGCTTCGTCGATGCTGACCTGTTCGGTCGCGTCAAAGCCCACGAGCGCTTCTGTGATCTCTCCGTTCACGGCGGCCACGGCTTTAAGCACGCCCTTGCCCATATAGCGGGCTTTGTCGCCGTCTCTCTTTTCGACCGCCTCATATGCGCCGGTGGACGCGCCCGAGGGCACCGCGGCGCGGCCCATAGTGCCGTCTTCGAGCATTACGTCGACTTCGACCGTGGGGTTGCCGCGGCTGTCCAAGATCTCGCGGGCGTGGATGTCGATAATGGTGCTCATGTCAGATCGTCCTTGGGCGCAATAAAGTCGTCCGCCTCATAACGCTGCAACGCGGCGAGGGGAAGGGCCGGTCAGGCTGATCGGCGATGTTTACGCTCACGCCAGAGTGTGAACAGGCCCGATGCGATGATCAAAGTGGTGCCGAGCATCATCAGAGTGTCGGGCCGTTCGGCAAAGAGGACCATTCCAATCGCCAGAGCGAAGACCATACGCGAGTAACGAAAAGGGGTCACAAACGCGACCTCGCCGATGCGAGAGGCCGCTACGATGCAATAGTAGGCGAAAACGCCCAGTCCAACGGTCGCCAAAAGTGCTGCCCAAAGCCAGGGCGGAGGTGCGACATAGGGCAGATCGGTCACTGCGGCGAGGATCGCGGCGGCTGGCAGAGCGGCGAGAAATCCAAGATAGCTGAGCTGCACCGAAGAGATTTCCGCCGGCACCCGCCTCACGGCAACGTCCCGGGCGGCCAGTCCGACCACGCCCATCACGGCAAAAAGCGCGTTGGCATCGAAGCCGTCAAGACCGGGGCGCAGGATCAGCATCACACCTGCGAACCCGACCAGAATAGCGCTCCACCGCTTCCACCCGACCGGCTCCCCGAGAAACAAGGCGGCGCCCAGCGTGACAAGAAGGGGCGCGGCTTGCAGGATGGCCGAGGCGGTCGCAAGCGGGATCAGCGAAAGTGCCGTGACAAATCCGACGATGCCCAGCATCTCGGACAGGTTGCGGATCAAGATCGGCACCGTCAGAAACCGGCGATCCAGCAACTTCTGACCCCGCAACACCGTCAGCAACGCAAAGACGAGCGACCCGCCGCACCCGAGAACCAGGATGATCTGCCATGTCGGCAGCGCGCCTGCCATCAGCTTGATCAGAGCATCTTCCACCGCGAAGCCCAGCATCGCGAGCACCATCAGCGCGGCCCCTTTCAGATTGTCCATGATGCCTCCCGGTTGCGTGGTGCCAGCACTACGCAGGGCCCAACCGGATGCAAGCGGAAAGCCGTGCTTGCGATTGGCCCGGCGCTCAGACCGTGCTAGCAGGCCGCCAATGAAGGATCTCCGAAATATCGGTCTGTGGGGCAGAACTGTTTTAGCCTTTGCCATGGCGGGCGTTGGTGCGATGGTCGGGTTTTACCTGAACTTTCCTGCGTATCTTCTTACTGGATCAGCCCTTTTTGTCAGCGTTGCCACGCTGGCAGGGCTTCGGCTTGAAATTCACCCCTTGGTCCGTGACGCGGCGTTTCTTGTGCTTGGAACCGGGATCGGCTCGCTTGTCACGGCCGAGACGCTGGGGGCCATCGCCACCTGGCCTTTTGCCTTTGTCGTTCTTGCGGTGGCGCTGGTCGCAACCATGGGCCTCTGCCAATGGCTTTTACGCACCGTGTTCGGCTTTGACGTGCGCAGCGCGACATTGGCAAGCGCCCCGGGTCATCTCAGCTATGTCATCGCCATGAGCGCGGAGATGGGCATAGACCCATTGCGCGTCACGGTCGTGCAATCGGTCCGGCTGCTGGCCCTGACGCTTCTTGTTCCCGTTCTCGCGCTGGTGCTTGGCGTCGAGATCGCGGGCAACCCGTTGAGCGGGAACAGCGTTCTGCCCTGGCTTGATTTCGCGGCCTTACTGTTCATTTCGCTTTTTGTGGGCCTTTTGATGAAGCGGTTTGGCCTTCCGGCGCCGCTGCTTGTCGGCGCGCTTTTCGTATCCAGCGTCGCACATGGGGCAAGCTGGACCACCGGGGGATTGCACCCCTCGCTTGGGCTTGTCGCGTTCGTGTTGTTGGGCGCGCTGATCGGAACGCGGTTTTCCGGGATCGGCTGGACAGCTTTTCGCGGCGCGGTGGGGGCCGGGGTCGCGGTGACGCTCATTTCGGGCGCGATCGCGCTGGCCGCGTCGGTTCCCGTCGCGGTGCTGCTGGGCATGCCCATCAGCACCGTGCTGGCGGCCTTCGCGCCCGGCGGATTCGAGACCATGGTGGCCCTTGGCGCGGTTCTGGGAGCAAATCCAAGCTTTGTGGCTGCGACCCATGTCGTCCGCTTGGCCTTGCTCACCGGGCTTGTTCCCCTGATGCTGGCTTGGATGACGCGGCGCGTTGCCGAGTAGGCAGAGCGGCTCAGCGCCTATCCTTCTTGATCGGCACGCCGTAGAGTTCCAGGCGGTGGCCGCGTAGCTCATAGCCCAGCTTGGCCGCGATCCGGTCCTGAAGCTCTTCGATCTCTTCATCCACGAACTCGATCACCTCTCCCGAATTCATGTCGATAAGATGGTCATGATGCTCTCGTTCGGCATCCTCGTACCGCGCGCGGCCATCGCCGAATTCCAGCTTGTCGAGAATACCCGCCTCTTCAAACAGTTTCACCGTCCGGTAGACCGTCGCGATGGAGATCCCCGAATCAAGTGCGCTCGCGCGTGCGTAAAGCTGCTCGACATCCGGGTGGTCGTCGCTCTCTTCAAGCACCTTGGCGATGATGCGACGTTGGCCGGTCATGCGCAGACCCTTGGCCTCGCATCGGGCAATGATCGTGTCTGGCATAAGCGCTCCCACTCGTCCTGGGCCAAGGGTTTATCCTGCCTTGCGTGGCAGGGCCAGACGGCTTTTGGTTGACTTTGCCCGCACAAAGCGCCATCTGCCGGTCAACGCTTTCCTCTGCCGCGTGAGCAGTGAAGCGGCGGCGAGATTGTGCCGCCCTTGGGTCTTTTAGAGACCGACAGGAGGGAAAGCGGGATTGTTCCCAAAATCACGCGTGGGGCCACACCGCCGGACCGGCCTTTTCGCATGCGGCGAAGGGCACGCGTGTCCGTTGCGGGCCTCAAACGCCGCGCGACGCGGCATATATGCGGCTCAAAGGGTCGCGAAAGGATATGAATGACCGAATTCGATATGATGGGTCTGCCTGACCGGCTGACCAGGCGCATCAAGGCCATGGGCCTGACCGACCCGACCCCGATCCAAAGCCGGGCCATTCCACAGGCTTTGGACGGTCGCGATGTCGTCGGGCTCGCCCAGACGGGCACCGGCAAGACATTGGCCTTTGGATTGCCGCTGGTCGCCCAGATGCTGGAATATGGCCGCAAGCCGGAACGCCAGACCGTGCGCGGGCTGGTGCTGGCGCCCACACGTGAACTGGCCGGGCAGATCGTGCAAAACCTGCGCGCGCTGGTCGAGGACACGCCGCTCAAGGTGGGGCTGGTCGTGGGCGGCCAGTCGATCAATGCGCAGATCAAGCGGCTGGAGCGGGGTACGGACATTCTGGTGGCAACTCCGGGGCGGCTGATCGACCTGATGGATCGCAAGGCGCTGAGGCTGGATCAAACGGCGTTTCTGGTGCTGGACGAGGCCGACCAGATGCTGGATCTGGGTTTCATCCACGCGCTTCGCAAGATCGCCGGCATGCTGCCGTCAGAGCGTCAGACGATGCTTTTCTCTGCGACCATGCCCAAGCAGATGAACGAGATTGCTCAAAGCTATCTGACCCATCCTGTGCGGGTGGAGGTCTCGCCGCCGGGCAAGGCGGCGGACAAGATCACGCAGGCTGTCCATTTCGTGGCCAAGGCAGAGAAAACGAACCTGCTGATCGAATTGCTGGATGCGCACCGCGACGAGCGGGCGATCGTGTTCGGGCGGACCAAGCACGGCTCGGAAAAGCTGATGAAACTTTTGGAGAAGGCGGGTTACGCCGCCGCTTCGATCCACGGCAACAAGAGCCAGGGCCAGAGAGACCGCGCGCTCAAGGCATTCAAATCCGGCGAAATCAAAGTGTTGGTCGCCACGGATGTGGCGGCGAGGGGGCTGGACATCCCGGATGTCAAACACGTTTACAACTACGATCTGCCCAACGTGCCCGACAGCTATGTCCACAGGATCGGGCGCACGGCACGGGCGGGCAAGGACGGTGCTGCCATTGCCTTTTGCGCACCGGACGAGATGGGAGAGCTGAAAGCGATCCAGAAGGTGATGGGGATTTCGATACCCGTGGCATCGGGCCGTCCCTGGGAACCGATCCAGGCGCCCGCGAAACCAAAGGGGCGCGGCGGGCCAGCCGGCAAGCCCGGGGGCAAACCGGGTGGCCGACCGAACCGGCGCCGTCGCAGGCCGGGACGGAGCGGCAGCGGCGCGAAGGCGGCGTAAGCCATATAACTTGAGACTGGCGCGGTATCCCTCTGATATCGCGCTTTTTTCCATAGGTTTCAAAGTCGCAGCCTAGTAGGCGATATCTGGATTGAATGCTGTGATCGGCCCCAGAACTGTCAGGCAGTCCGGTCGGAAGACAACGACATGTGACAGGTCCGGTCGCGAGCGAGACGAGTAGAGCATCGCGTGCGCCTCGGTCTTTCGCGCGGCGTCCGAGAAGACCCATGTGGGGGACGGATGCCCTGCTGCCCGGATGTCCTGCCAGATCCGGGAGGCGCCCCGATTGCCACGCTCATCCGCGACACGGTCAGCATTCAGCCACATCGGGACCAAAGCGCGTGCGATCCCGTCGTCAAGATATCTACGGATGGCCACGGCAGCCCCCTCCGCCGTGAGAGATGTGTAGGCTGCGATTTGTCCGGAATGATGAAACCGCCCTTCGGGCGCCTGTGCAGGCGTGTTTGGCGTATCGACGAGTTCTCTGGGCAGGAGCCGCCAGACCGGCCCGTTGAAATGTGTCAGTGAAACCATCGTCTTTACCGCTTTCAGACTACGCTTGTCTTGATCTCCCATGAGATCGGCGGTGGCAACGAGGATTGACCACGCCACAGCTTTTTTGCTGCGCCGGGGCGGCGCGGTCTCAAGGGATCGGCGTGCTCTGTCAGTGGGAACAGGCGGTCCATTGTGCCGATGATGGCGGGATATCGGTTCTTGACTAGCTATAAAGGGGCTGGACACCCATCTGGACATGGAGCGCGTTCACCGTCTGCTGGTTCAGGCCCAGCGCCTTAGCGAGGCTGTCGAGATACTGCGCCTCTGCCGCAGTGTCGACGCGGATCGACATAAGTGACATGGAATAGACTTGCATTGCCTGCGCGGCGGGCGTGTCCGCGGCGAGCGCCTCGACATCGACGGGGGCGGCAAGCTGCTGCTGGACGAAAGCGATGTCTTCGGCGTCGGCGTCGTCGCCCAAGGTTTCGAGGATCTTGGCCTTTTCGGCCTCGTCGATATCGCCATCGGCCTTGGCCGCCTGGATCATCGCCCGCAGCATGAGGCCGGCGGCTTCTTCGGCCTCGGGCGCGGTCTCGCGCGTGTTGAACTGGTCGAGAAGACCGCCCACGCCCTTGCCACTCATCGCCGCTGCGCCACCCATCGCGGCCAGGATGCCGGCCATGCCCGCGCCGCCGCCGGGAACGGAGGACAGAAGACCGCCCTTGTCCTCCGTCCCGGTCCCGGCGCCTGTGGTCCCGCCGGTCATCGCATTCATCATGTCCTGAAGACCACCCATGCCGCTTTGGCTCATCTTGGTCATCATGTCCTGCAGGCCGCTCCCGGCCATCATCTGCTGAAGCTGGTCCATTCCGGGCGCCTGTTCGGCCTGGGCCTCGCGGCTGGGAACCTGTGCGCCGCCCATCAGCCCCGCAAGACCCTTGCCGCCGGAGAGATGGTCCACCCCGCGCGCCGCCGCATATCCAATGGCCACCTTGGCCAGCGTTCCCATCAGTCCCATGTCGTCCTCCCGAAAAAAGCTGTTTGTGACAGCATCGCATGTCAGGGGTTTCTGTGAAGAGAAAAGATCGCTGCTTGCTTTTTGCGCAGGCGTCGCGTCCGGTGGCCGGATGGAACGGAAAGACAGCGTAGATGCCTTCGGGCTGGTCGCGATGATCGGGTTCGCGACGATCTTTGCGCTCAATCAGGTGGTGATCAAGGTGACGGGAGGCGGGTTTGGCCCCGTCTTCATGGCAGGGCTGCGGTCGCTGGGGGCGCTTGGGGTGCTTCTGCTCTGGATGCGGTGGCGGGGTGTACGGCTGGAGACGCCGCCGGGCGCGCTTTGGGGCGGAATGCTGGCGGGGGTTCTGTTCTCGGTCGAGTTCACCTGCCTTTTCACCGCCCTCGATCTGACGACGGTCGCGCGCGCCTCGATCATCTTTTATTCGATGCCCGTCTGGCTGGCGCTGGCGGCCCATTTCCTGCTGCCGGCGGACAGGCTGAACAGTGTTCGTGCCCTGGGGATGGCGCTGGCGATGGGCGGCGTGGCGCTGGCGCTCTTTGACCGGTCGGGGGCGGAGGGGAACCTGACGGGGGATCTGCTCGCGCTGGTGGGGGCGATGTGCTGGGCGGGGATCGCGCTGACAGCCAGAATCACACCGCTGTCGCAGGCCCGTCCGGAGGTACAGCTTTACTGGCAGGTGCTGGTCTCGGCCCCGATCCTGCTGGCGATTTCGCCCTTCATGGGGGATCTGCTGAGGGAGGTGGCGTGGATCCACATCGCGGGGCTCGCGTTTCAGATCGTCTGCGTGGCGAGCCTGGGGTTTCTGATGTGGTTCTGGCTCTTGTCGATCTACCCAGCCTCGTCGGTGGCGTCCTTCAGCTTTCTCTCGCCCGTGCTTGCGGTGCTCTTTGGCTGGCTTTTGCTGGGCGAGACCATCGGGGCGGAGATCTGGGTGGCGTTGGCGCTGGTGGCGGCAGGGCTGGTGCTGATCAACCGAAGGTGAATGTCGTGGGCCGTGGGAGGGGGGGCTGTCTGCCCCCCGGCCTGCGGCCTCCCCCCGAGGATATTTTGACCCAAAGAAGCGGGGATCAGGTGCCGCAGAAGGTCGCCGGGACGACCTCGTCCGGGGTGGGCGGGCGTTGCAGCTCCGCATGGTCGGGTTGGTCGTCATAGGGACGGGCCAGGACGGTGGTGAGGCGGTGGAAGGGGGTGTAGTCGCCTCCGACGGCGGCCTCGATCATTTGCTCGATCCGGTGATTGCGCGGGATGAAGGCGGGGTTCGAGCGTGCGATGAGCGCCTGAGGATCGGCCTCACGCCCGGTGCGGGCCTGCCATCCGGGGAGCCAATTGTCGTAGGCTGAAGGGTCGGTGAACTGGTCGCGCGCCGTGTCGGCGCCGAGGGCACGGAATGTGTTGGTGAAATCGGCATATTGTGCGGCCATGTGCTGGAGCAGGTCGGTGACGAGGGCAAGATCGCCGTCTTCTTCGGTGGCGAGGCCAAGCTTGGCACGGAAGGTGGCGAGCCAGTGGTCCTGGATCAGGGCGGGCATCGCGTGGACGATCGTGGTGGCCTCTTCGACGGCGGCCTCTTTGTCCTCCATCTGTTGGATCAGCGCGGTGGCGAGTTGGGCGAGGTTCCAGACGGCGATGTCGGGCTGATTGGAATAGGCGTAGCGGCCCATCCGGTCGATGGAGCTGAAGACCGTGTTCGGGTGATAGGTGTCCATGAAGGCGCAGGGGCCATAGTCGATGGTCTCGCCCGAAATGGCGCAATTGTCGGTGTTCATCACGCCGTGGATGAAGCCGACGCCCATCCATTGGGCGATCAATTTGGCCTGCGCGTCGCGAACCGCGGTGAGCAGGCCGAGCGGGCCTTGGGCGTCCGGGTAGTGGCGCTGGATGGCGTAGTCGGTCAGCGCCTTGAGATGAGTAATCTCGCCGCGGGCAGCGAAGATCTGGAAGGTGCCGACCCGCAGGTGGCTGGAGGCCACGCGGGTGAGGACCGCGCCGGGCAGAGCCCCTTCGCGGTAGACGGGCTCTCCGGTTTCGACGGCGGCAAGCCCGCGGGTGGTGGGAATGCCGAGGGCATGCATGGCCTCGGAGACGACATATTCGCGCAGCACGGGACCCAACCAGGCGCGTCCGTCGCCCATACGGGAATAGGGCGTGGGACCGGAGCCTTTGAGCTGAATGTCACGGCGTTTTTCGTCGGTGCCGATGGTTTCGCCCAGAAGGAGGGCTCGTCCATCGCCGAGCTGTGGATTGTATTGGCCGAATTGGTGACCGGCATAGAGCTGCGCCAGAGGGGTGGCACCGTCGGGGACGGCATTGCCGGCGAAGACGCGGGCCATCTCTTCGGTCTCCCCCCGGGAGATGCGGAGGAGCTTGGCAAGATCGTCGTTAAACGCGATGAGGCGCGGGGCGGCAACGGGTTTGGGGGGCTGCGCGGTGTAGAAGGCACCGGGCAGGCGGGCATAGCTGTTGTCGAAGGGGATCGAGAAGGTCATGAGGCTGATTTATGGCCGGAGGGCGCGATTGCTAGAGTGTGCGGGTCATCAGCACGTAACGGGCACGGGGGCTGAAGCCGCTGCGGCTGTAGAGGCGTTGAGCGGCCTCGTTTTCCCGGTCGACCTCGAGATGCAGCGCTTTCACGCCCGCGCTGCCCAGCGCCTTGGGCAGGGCGCTGAGGACGCTGGAGGCGATACCGCGCTTGCGGACGGCGGGGCGGATGTAGAGCTCATCGACGAAGGCATCCATGCCGCCCAACTCGATCGACCAGCCGAAGGTGATGACGATATAGCCGAGCGGGGCACGGGCCGGGCCGATCAGATAGATGGCACCGTGCGGGCTGCCGTTAAGCAACGGTTGAATTGCATCACGGCGGGCCTCATCGGGACCTTCCAGGCCCTCTTCGGCGTGGAAAGCAGCGGAGAGGGTGTCGATGCGCTCGAGATCCTCGGGCTTGGCGAGGTGGAGGGCGGTGCTCATAGCCGGGCCAGCCGTTCGGTGAGGAGTGTGAAAAAGCCGTCCGCGTCGATATCCCCCATGAACATCGCGTTGGGCGCGCGGCCCGAGACCCGCCACCAATCGGCGACGGTCATGCCGAGGGTCAGTTGGGAGGTGGTTTCGATCTCGACATTGATGTGGCGGCCCGAAAAGAGGTCGGGGCGGATCAGGTAGGCAATCACGGTCGGGTCATGCAGGGGTGCTCCGGCGGAGCCGTATTTTTCCTTGTCGAAGCGTTCGAAGAAATCGGTCCATTCGGCGACCATTCGGCCCACCTCGGTTCCCATATCGCGGAAGGCGTCGATGCGGGGCGCCGTCACCAGCGCCTTATGCGTGACATCAAGGGACATCACGGTGATCGGAATGCCGGATCTAAACACGATTTCAGCGGCTTCCGGGTCGACATAGATGTTGAACTCCGCTGCCGGAGTGATGTTGCCGACCTCGAAATAGGCACCACCCATCAGCACGATCTCTTGCACCTTTGCGGCGACATCGGGCGCCTTTTGCAGGGCGGTCGCGATGTTGGTGAGGGGGCCGAGTGGGCAAAGGGTCACGGTGCCGGTCGCTTCGCGGCGTAGCGTGTCGACAATGAAGTCGACGCCATGCCCATCCGAAAGCGGCATCGTGGGATCGGGCAGTTGTGGACCGTCGAGACCGGTTTTGCCGTGCACGTGTTCGGCCGTGATCAGCTTGCGCTTCAAGGGCGCGTCGCAGCCGGCATAGACGGGGATATCCGTACGGCCCGCCAATTGGCAAACGATGCGGGCGTTGCGTTCGGTCAGCGGCAGCGGCACGTTCCCTGCGACCGCGGTGATGCCCAGAACCTCGATCTCTTCGGGGCTGGCCACGGCGAGAAGAATGGCAACGGCGTCGTCCTGACCGGGATCGGTGTCGATGATGATCTTGCGTGCTGGCATGTGCGCTCACTTTCGGGCCTTTCGCTTCCAAGGCTTGAAAGCGCATCTGCCCTTGTTCATAAATCCAGTGGCGAGAGAGACGCAACGCATCAAGCGACGGGTTGCCGAAAAGAACCGCTCTCTCGGCAGCGAGAGGCCAGCGGGGACAGGCGCATGAGTGAGATCGAAGACGAACCCGTAGCCGACATGGCCATGAGCGCGAAGTTTCGCGAATTGTGGGACAAGTTTGAAAAACCCTGGATCCGCAAGGAGTTGCGAGAAAGCTTTCCGCCGATGCGCATGACCTCGATGGGGTGCGATTTCATTATCTATCCCAAAGACAATTTTACCGAATTCAAGATGTGGGAAAACGGTCTTCCGCCTGAACACGAAGCGACGCAGGCGATGGCCGACCGGCTGACCGGGCACGACGCGGTGATCGTGGATGTGGGCGGCAATGCGGGGGCGTTTTTCCTGCCGGTGCTCAAGGCCGCGGGGCCGGGGGCGCGGGCGGTGGTCTTTGAGCCCAATCCGGTGATGCAGGCGCGGTTGCAGCAGAACGTGGAGTTGAATGGGTTCGAAAACGTGCGGCTTTTCACCTGTGCGGTCAGCGATCAGCCGGGCCGGTCGAAGCTCTATTTCCCACGCAACGGCAACCTGGGCCAGGGGCGGGTGAATGTCGAATATGACCACAAGGCCGCAAGCGAGGGCGTTGAGGTGGAGTTGCGTCCCTTGGCGGAGTGCCTCGCGGAGGCGGGCGTGGAGCGGATCGACTTTCTCAAGGTCGATGTGGAAGGACTGGAGGATCGGGTGATCTGCCCGCTTTTGCAGGATGAAAACGCGCCCAAGCCGAGGCTGATCTATTTCGAGGTCGCCCATGACGGTGTCTGGCATTATCCGCTGATGGATGTGCTGGCCGAGCAGAGCTATGCCGAGGTGCAACGCTATGGCGCCAACAGCCTCTTTGAGCGAAAAGCGACGTGAGGCTTGCCTTTCTGACGATGGTCTGGCGGGACTATTGGCTGCTGGACAAATGGGTCAGCCACAACGAAAAACTCGTGCCGCGTCGGCAACTCTACGTGGTTAATCACGGTGGCGATCCAGAGGTGGACCGGATCGCGGAGGGCTGCAACCTGATCCACGTGCCCCGCGATGAGATCACACCGGACCTCACGAGACGGCGCTGGGATCTGGTGGGTGGGATCACCAACGGATTGCTGGCGTTTCATGACCGCGTGATCTGCACGGATGTCGACGAGTTGCTGGTCTATACTGGCTCTCAGGGCAGCTTGCTGGATCATCTGGGCCGGGCGCCGATGGAGGGTCAGGCCCTTTCACCGGTCGGGCTGAACCTGATCCCGACCCCGGAAGATGCCGAAGACGAGACGTTGCCGGTCCTGCAGCGGCATCCCAATGCGCTGGTGAGTGCGAAATACACCAAGCCCTGTATCGCGGGTGAACGGGTCGTCTACACGGTCGGGGGCCACGGGCTGGTGCGGGGCAGGTTCCGGATCGACCCGGAGATCCTGCTTTTTCATCTGCATTATGTGACGCCGGATTACGCCGAGCGGATGGCCGCAAGGCAGGACATCGTGAGCGCGTCGAAAGCGCAGAATGAAAACGCCGAGGCGCCCCTGAACATGCCCAAGCGGCATTGGATCAACTGGGCGAAACCCGACATGATCCGGGACAAGGAATTCGGTATTTTCGCCCGGGCACGCGCCTTGGATGTCGCCCAGGGCTTCGATCAGTGCGCGGAGATCTTGCGGGGGGCCGTTGTCTCCGAGGGCAAGAAAACCGTTGTGGAACCGGCCATCGTCACCAAGGACCCGGTGCGGATCGTGGTGCCAAAGGCGCTTTATTCGGCGATCTGAGCCTCGTCGGCCTTCACCGCGTCCCAAAGTGCGTCCATTTCGGCCAGATCGCTGTCCTCGGGACGTTTGCCACGATGCGCCAGCCGCGCCTCGACCCCTTCAAAGCGGCGGATGAACTTGGCGTTGGCGCGGCGGAGCGCCGCTTCGGGTTCGACGCCCAGATGGCGGCCCAGATTGGCGAGAACAAAGAGGAGGTCGCCGAATTCCTCCTCGGTCTTGTCCTGTCCCAGCGTTTCATGCGCCTCGACCAACTCTGCCGTTTCTTCGCCGATCTTGGCCAGCACGTGGCCCGCATCGGGCCAGTCGAACCCCACGCGGGCCGCGCGTTTCTGCAGCTTGTAGGCGCGCAGCAGAGCAGGCAGATGCACGGCGACGCCATCCAGGGCGCCTTTTTGAGCTTTGCCCGCGCGTTCGGCGGCCTTGATCGCCTCCCAATCGGCGGTTTGCTGTTCGGCGGATTTCTCCCGGCTCTCATCGCCGAAGACATGCGGATGCCGCGCGACCATCTTGTCCGAAATCGCCCGCACCACGCTGGCAAAGCTGAAATGCCCAGCTTCCGCGCCCATCTGCGTGTGATAGACCGTCTGGAGCAGAAGATCGCCCAGCTCCCCCTCCAACTCGGCCCAGTCGCGGCGTTCGATGGCGTCGGCGACCTCATAGGCTTCCTCGATCGTGTAGGGTGCGATGCTGTCGAAATCCTGCTCGACGTCCCAGGGGCAGCCCGTGTCTGGGTCGCGCAGACGGCGCATGATTTCAAGCAGACGGTCGATCCCGCCCTCGGGATCGTGGATCAAAGCGTCATCTGGCATTGCGGCGGCGTCCTTTTGCATGTCAGATGCATCTGGAACAGACCTGAGCGCGGAGTCCATCCTTATGGCCATCGTCAATCGCATCGCCGAGTTTTCTGCGGATATGACGGCGTGGCGACGGCACTTGCACCGGATCCCGGAACTGGGGCTGGATTGCCCTGAAACGGCGGCCTTCGTGGCTGACAGGCTGCGCGAGTTTGGCGTGGACGAGATCCACGAGGGCATCGCGCAGACGGGGTTGGTGGCCATCATCGAAGGGCAGGGCGCGGGGCCGACCATCGGTCTGCGTGCCGACATGGATGCGTTGCCGATTGAGGAGGAGACGGGGCTCGATTATGCCTCTGAAAATCCGGGTCGGATGCATGCCTGCGGCCATGACGGACACACGACGATGCTGCTGGGCGCGGCACGCTATCTGGCGGAGACGCGGAATTTTTCGGGCCGCGTGGCGCTGATTTTCCAACCGGCGGAGGAAGCGGGCGGCGGTGCAGGCGTGATGGTCGATGAGGGCATCATGGAGCGGTTCGATATCGCCGAAGTCTACGCGCTGCACAATGCGCCGGGCGTGGAGGCAGGGGCATTCTACACCACGCCGGGGCCGATCATGGCCGCCGTGGACACGTTTCACGTTTATATTCAGGGCGTTGGCGGACATGGCGCGATGCCGCACGAGACCCGCGACCCGGTGATGGCGGCCTGCGGGATCGCACAGGCCTTTCAGACCATTGTCAGCCGCAACCATTATGCGCTGGACGATCTGGTTGTGTCGGTCACGCAGATCCACACCGGCACAATAGACAACGTGATCCCCGACAAGGCGTATCTCAATGGCACGGTCCGCACCTTCGATCCGAAAGTGCAGAAGATGGTGATGGAGCGGATGGAGGCCATCGTGGCAGGGCAGGCGACCAGCTACGGGGTGGAGGCGCGGCTGGACTATGAAGTGCATTATCCGGCGACAATCAATGATGCTGAGAAAGCGGCCTTTGCCGCCGATGTGGCCCGCGAGGTTTCGGGCGAGAACCGCGTGATCGCCGAGGCCGGGCGGGAGATGGGGGCGGAGGATTTCGCCTATATGCTCCAGCGCCGTCCGGGGGCGTATCTGTTCCTCGGGCAGGGCGACAGCGCGGGGCTGCACCACCCGGAATATAACTTCAATGACGAGGTCGCTCCGGTCGGCGCCTCCTTCTTTGCGCGGCTCGTGGAGCGGGCGCAACCCATGGCACAGGCGGCCCGCTGACCTTGGCGCTGGAAGACGCAAAGACCCAGGTAGATCAAGCCTTTACGCGAGAAAGTTTGCGTGGCCCGTCCTTTGAGAACACGTTCGGAGGGGCCACATCCTTCCTGCGGCGTCTCTATACCAAGGACCTGACAGGCGTTGATGTCGCGGTGACCGGCGTGCCTTTCGATCAGGCGGTGACCAACCGGCCCGGCGCGCGGCTGGGGCCGCGGGCGATCCGCGAAGCCTCCAGCCTGCAAGCGCCCGACGCGCCTTATGGCTGGCCCTACGATCCGTTGAGCGTGCTCAATGTGATCGACTATGGCGATCTGGCCTTTGACTATGCCCGCGTGCCGGACTTCCCCGATGCGCTCACGGCACATATCAAAACGATCCTGGACGCCGGTGCCGCATCCCTTGCGCTTGGCGGCGATCACTATGTGAGCTTCCCGATCCTGCGCGCCTACGCCGAGAAACATGGGCCGATGTCGCTTTTGCAATTCGACGCCCACACCGACACCTGGCCCGACGATGACATGAGCCGCATCGACCATGGCACGATGTTCTACAAGGCGGTGAAATCCGGCATCGTGGACCCGGCGACCTCAGTCCAGGTGGGTATCCGCACCACGAACGAGGATACGCTGGGCGTGAACGTCATCGACGCGCGGGAGGTGCATGAGACCGGTCCGCAGGCCGTGGTGGAGAAGATCAAAGGCATCCTTGGCGACCGTCCCGTCTATCTGAGTTTCGATATCGATGGGCTCGACCCCGCATTCGCGCCGGGCACCGGGACGCCAGTCTGGGGTGGGCTCACCTCGGCTCAGGCGGCGATCATCCTGCGGGATCTGGCGGGCATCAACATCAAGGGCGGGGATGTCGTCGAGGTCTCGCCCCCCTATGACACAACCGGCGCCACAGCGATCGCCGGCGCCCATGTGGCAACCGAAATTCTCTGCCTTCTGGGATGGCATCTGCGAACATGACCGATTTCAACCAACCGATCAGCGGGAACGAGCTTGCGCGCTTTTCCGGGCCGAACAGCTTTATGCGGCTGCCAGCGGCAAACAGCCTCGACGGGCTTGATGTGGCAATGCTGGGCATCCCGATGGATATCGGCACGTCGTGGCGGTCGGGCACTCGGTTCGGGCCAAAGCAGATCCGCGCGGAAAGTGCCATGATCCGGCCCTACAACCTGCAGACCGGGGCGGCGCCCTTCGACGGCCTGCAGGTGGCCGATATCGGGGATCTGGCGATCAACACGTTTTCGCTGCGCGATAGCCTTCGCATTATATCAGAGAGTTATGACGCGATCCTCATGCATGATGTGATCCCGATGGCGATGGGCGGCGACCACTCGATCACTCTGCCGATCCTGCGTAGCATCGCAAAGAAACACGGGCCTGTCGCGTTGGTCCATGTCGATGCCCATGCCGATGTGAATGACGAGATGTTCGGGGAGAAGGAGACCCACGGCACCGTCTTCCGTCGCGCCTATGAGGAGGGTCTGATCGACCCGGCGAAGACTTACCAGATCGGTTTGCGCGGCACGGGTTACGCCGCCACCGACTTTACCGAGGCGCAGGGATGGGGCTTCCAGATGTGGTTGGCGCCGGAGCTTTGGCATAAGCCGCTCTCGTCTCTTGGGGACGAGATCCGGCGCGATATCGGGGACCGGCCGACCTATATCACTTACGATATTGACAGCCTGGACCCGGCCTTCGCGCCTGGCACGGGCACGCCGGAAATCGGCGGTCTGACGACCCCGCAGGCGATGGAGCTGATCCGGGCGCTCAAGGGCGTGAATGTGGTGGGCTGCGATCTGGTGGAGGTGTCGCCGCCCTACGATCCTTCGGGCAACACCGCGCTGACAGCGGCGAACCTGCTTTACGAGCTGTTGTGTATTCTGCCGGGTGTGACATATCGCTAGGTGGCCTGCGGGCCGCCCAGCGGACAACAATAGGACATGGGACGTCTGATGATCGGATTATGGGTTCTCTTGGCAGTGATTGTCGTGGGCATGGGCTATATTCGCCTCGCGCCCAGCGATCCGGTGCGTTGGCATGCCGAACCGACCGTGACCACCGATATCAACACGACCGGCGGCGCCAAACGGCTTGTCGAAACCGGGCCGGACGGTCTGGCGCGGCTTGACGCCATTGCACGGGTAGCTCCGCGCACACGGGTCCTGTGGGGGTCGGTGGAGAGCGGTATGGTGACCTATGTCACGCGCAGCAAGGTCATGGGCTTTCCCGACTACACCACCGTCCAACAGGACGGTGACCGGCTCAAGATGCATGGCCGGTTGCGCTTTGGCCGATCAGATATGGGCGTCAACGCCGCTCGGCTCGACGCCTGGATCGCTGCTCTGCAATCCTGAGGACATGCAACCGTCCTGGATCTGACGCCACATCGGGACGTTCAGCGACATCTGACATTGCGCCGTGAACATGCGACCGTCCACCTGCAGGCAAATGGTTTGACCCAGCTCGATCCGGGCGCCGCTGCGGTCGGTACAGTAACACTCCACTGTCTTACCGCTGGGGCTGGTGATGTCAGCGAAGGCGGGGCTGGCCATAAGGCTCAGCAGCAACAAAAGGTGTCTCATGGCCAAACGTTAGCATAGGGTCGCCCTTGACCAAAGCGTCATGATGTCCGACACCGCCCGAATGGTACCCGAAGACCGCCTGGATCAAATTTTGCAGCGTTTCCAGTTTCTGGAAGCGCGGATGGCCGATGGGGCCGCGGCGGATCAGATCGCGACGCTTGCCAAGGAATATTCCGATCTGAAACCGGTGGTCGAGCAGATCGCGGCCTATCGCCAGATCCGCGCCGACATGGCCGAGGCGGAGACGATGCTGGACGATCCCGATATGCGGGAGTTGGCCGAAGAGGAATTGCCGTCCTTGAAAGCGCAACTGCCTGGCGCGGAACATGCGCTGCAACTGGCGCTCTTGCCCAAGGACGAGGCGGACGCGCGGCCCGCCATGCTGGAGATCCGGCCCGGGACGGGAGGCGATGAGGCCGCACTCTTTGCCGGGGACCTTTTGCGCATGTATCAGCGCTATGCCGAGGCGCGCGGCTGGCGCTTTGAGATCCTGGATGAACAAGCGACGGAGCTGGGCGGCATCAAGGAAGTGACCGCCCATGTGCAGGGAGAAAACGTCTTTGCCCGCCTGAAATACGAATCCGGCGTTCACCGCGTGCAGCGCGTGCCGACAACGGAAAGCGGCGGGCGCATTCACACATCCGCAGCGACCGTGGCGGTCCTGCCCGAGGCGGAGGATGTGGACATCCAGATCGACGCTAACGACCTGCGGATCGACACCATGCGGTCGAGCGGGGCAGGCGGGCAGCATGTGAATACCACCGATTCCGCGGTGCGGATTACCCATATTCCCAGCGGGATCGTCGTGACCAGTTCGGAAAAGTCCCAGCACCGCAACCGCGAGATCGCGATGCAGGTCCTCAAGACCCGGCTCTACGATCTGGAGCGGCAGCGTGTGGACAGCGAACGCTCCGCCGACCGCGCGGCACAGGTGGGCAGCGGGGACCGGTCCGAACGCATCCGCACCTACAACTTTCCGCAAGGCCGTATGACGGATCACCGGATCAACCTGACGCTTTACAAGCTAGACGCGGTGATCGGCGGTGATCTTGATGAGATCATTGATGCGCTGACAACCGATGATCAGGCCCGGCTTTTGGCCGAGATGGCGCAATGACAGCGGCCGAAGCCATGGTCGCGGCGACTGCGCGCCTGCGGGCGGCCGGGGTGGATGATCCCGCCCGCGATGCAAGGGTGCTTCTGGCCCACGCCGCAAGGATCGAAGCCTCGCGCGTGACATTGATTGCGCCGGAAGACCTCGCCCCCGACATCGAGGAGCGGTTTGACCAGTTGATCTCTCTCCGGGCCGTTCGCGTGCCGGTCTCTCACTTGCTGGGAGAGCGAGAATTCTACGGTCGCCGTTTCAAGGTCAGCCGTGATGTGCTGGATCCGCGCCCGGAAACCGAAACCCTGATCGAGGTGGCCCTGGCGGAACCGTTCGACCATGTGCTGGACCTTGGCACCGGCTCAGGTTGCCTGTTGGTGACGTTGTTGGCCGAAATGCCGTCCGCGCGCGGGCTGGGCGTGGATCTGAGCGAAGCGGCTTGTTTGCAGGCCAGCGCGAACGCGGTGCTGCACCGGGTTCAAACGCGCGCGGAATTGCGCCAGTCCGACTGGTTTGCGGCTGTCGACGGTCGGTTTGACCTGATCGTTTCGAACCCGCCCTACATTGCGCTGTCGGAAATGGACGATCTGTCGGAAGAGGTGCGCAGTCATGAGCCCAGAATGGCCCTGACAGATGAGGGCGATGGGCTGGGCGCCTATCGCGCCATCGCCATGGGCGCGCCCAAGCGCTTGCGGGCGGGAGGCCGGCTTTTGGTCGAGATCGGACCGACGCAGGCTGACGCTGTCAGCGAACTCTTCATCCAGGCGGGGCTTGAAGCGTTGCGAATCCTGCCCGATCTCGACGGCAGGGATCGCGTTGTAAGTGCCGTTATGCCACTTGACTGAGAAAGAAACGTACAAAAAGACGCCCATTTTGAACAAAAAACGAAAGCACCCTCTTGTGCGAAGACGCGGGACATGTTTAGTCATGAGCGTTCTCAACGGTTGGAGCGCGACACGCTCCCGATGAACATCAAGCCAAACTGTTAGTCGTTCCGGTGGCTTATTTTAGCGCATCTTCTGCGGTCCGGAACGAGAGGCTCTGAATACAAGGCAAAAACCAGTTACATGAGATCGTCCAAATCACGTTCGCGGTCGAAGTCCAACCGCAACCGGCCCTCAGGTGGCAACGTCGTCAACCGTGTGTTCGACAGTTCCGGCCCTGAAGGCAAAGTGCGTGGCACGCCGCAGCAAATCATTGATAAATATAATCAACTCGCCCGCGACGCCCAACTGGGCAATGACCGGGTGGCGGCTGAGAATTTTCAGCAGCACGCCGAACATTACCTCCGTCTGCTCAGTGAGGCACAGCGCGAGATCGACGCCCGGCGGGAAGAGCAGGAACGCCAGAACCGAGAGCGCCAGGCAGAACGTGACCGCGAACGCGCGGAGCGGCAGGAACGCGAATCGAATACGGCGGCCGAGCCGACCGAGACCGAAAAGTCCGATGCGTTGGAGGTTGCAGGTGATACGGCCAACGATGACGATACGGGCCTTGTTGAGACACCGGAGAGCAAGCCCAAGCGCACACGCCGCAAACCTCGCGCCAAGAAAGTAGAGGTTGAGGAAACCGCGGCTGCGCCAAAAGAGGCCAAGCCGGAAGAGACGCCCGAAGATACACCTACAAAGGCGGCCGAATAGGCTCCTTCGTCAGGTCGCGTCCATGGCGCGGGCCAGGGCACAGAAAGCTTCGATGGAAACTTGTTCGGCCCGCTCGGTCGGTGCGATGCCGGTGGTGCGAAGCCGGTCCTCGATATCAGGGCTGAGCCCTTTGAGGGCAGCGCGCAGCATTTTGCGGCGCTGATTGAAGGCTGCAGCCACCACCCGCGACAAGGTTCCCGCATCCGCCTCAAATCTCGGCGCGGGCAGGGCGGAAAGATGCACGACCGCACTCGACACCTTGGGCGGCGGGGTAAACGCACCGGGTGGAAGCGACATCACGATACGCGCGTCACAGCGCCATTGAGCCAGAATGGCGAGCCGTCCATACGCCTTGCTGCCCGGTTGCGCGACAATGCGATCTGCAACCTCCCGCTGGAACATGAGCGTCAGGCTTTGCCAGAACGGCGGCCATTCCGGCGGGGTCAACCACCGGACAAGAAGCTCCGTGCCCACATTGTAGGGCAGGTTGGCCGCGATCTGGATGGGGGGTGTGAGATGCGCAAGGGGGCCGACTTCCAGCGCGTCGCCTTCGATCACATGCACGCGTCCGGGATAGGCCGACGCGATGTCCTGCAGCGCGGGCAGGCAGCGGCTGTCCTTTTCAACCACAACAACCCGCCGCGCGCCTTCCGCCAGAAGGCCACGGGTCAGCCCGCCGGGTCCCGGCCCGATTTCCAGAACGTCGCTTTCGGTGAGCCGTGCAACCTGCCGTGCGATCTTTGCGGTCAGGTTGAGATCCAGCAGAAAGTTCTGGCCAAGCGATTTCCGCGCGGAAAGCTGGTGCGTTGCAATCACCTCGCGCAACGGGGGAAGAGTGTCGATGGCGCTCATACCCGCCGAGCGGCCATCTTCTGAGCAAGTCTGAGAGCTTCGATCATGCTGGTCGGATTGGCGATGCCGTGCCCGGCAATGTCGAATGCCGTACCATGATCCGGAGAGGTTCGAACGAAGGGCAGGCCGAGCGTCACATTGACCCCCCGGTCGAAGTCCAGCGTCTTGATCGGTATCAGCGCCTGATCGTGATACATCGCAATGGCCGCGTCATAGCGCGTGCGGGCCGCCGCATGAAACAGCGTGTCGGCGGGATGCGGTCCGGTCACGGTCACATCAGGCAGGTCGATCTTGGTAAGGAGGTCCTCGATCCAGTCCAGTTCCTCGCGCCCCATCGCCCCGCCTTCTCCGGCGTGCGGGTTAAGGCCAGCAACCGCAATCCGGGGCCGGTCTATGCCGAACTGCTGCTGCAAACCCCGCGCTGTAATCGCGATTGTTTCGCGGAGGAGGTTTGGGGTGAGTTGTGCCGGAACGTCGGCGAGCGCGATGTGGATCGTTGCAGGAACCACCCGCAGTGCGTCGCTGGCCAACATCATCACGACACGATCGACCCCGGCAAGGGCGGCCAGGAATTCAGTATGGCCGGGATAAGCGAAATCGGCGCCGTCAATCAGTACCTTCTTATGGATCGGCGCCGTGCAAAGAGCGGATGCGGCACCCGACCCGACCAGCCCCACCGCCCGCTCAAGAACCTCGATCACTCCTTTGGCATTCGCCGCGGATGGCTCGCCCGCATGGGTCGGTTCGGCAAAGTCGTGGGACAGCACGGGCAGGCCGTCTGACAACGCTTTTGCAGTGTCAGACGGGGAGGTGATCTCAACGCTCGGTGTTCCCTCGGGCAGGTGACGTGGGTCACCGATCCAGAAAAACGGGCAGTCGGCGCCAAGCGTGCGCCACGCCTTTACGGCCAGTTCCGGACCGATGCCTGCAGGCTCGCCGCAACTGACCGCGATGGGTGCGGTCATTGCTCGACGATCACGGCATCCGCCCGCAATTGCTCAAGATAGCTTTGCGAGAAGAAGTTGAGACGCTGTTGCGTCAGCGCGTTCGCGGCATCCGTGCGGGAGGTGTCCTGATTGATTTCGGCGGTGCGGCCGCAGAGCATCAGAAAGACCAGCGTCTGCCCGTTCGAACGGGTCAGCGCGGTCGAGACTTCGCCGTCGTCCAGCTTGGCAAGTTCAACGGCGATGTCCTGCGGGATCTCGGACGGGGGCAGGCTGCCACGGTCCAGCACCTCTTCGGGCTGGCCTTGCGCGATGCCATAGAGATCGTCACAGGTATCCACCCGCGCGCGAATGGAGGCGGCGGTGTTCAAAGCGGCCTCGCTCCGTCCTCCGGGGATGTAGTAGGCCGCGTATTCAATGGCGGAATAGGTCGGTGCCGCCGCATCGGTTTCCTCGATATCCCTGAGCTGGAAGAGTGCGATGGCATTCGGCAGCGACAAGGGTGACGTCACCTCACCAGGGGCGAGGGCCAGAATGACCGGTCGCAACTGGGCAGGCAGATCCGTAATGGGCAACCAGTTCATGCGCCCACCATTTCCGCGCGTGGCGGTTGCGGAATACCGGCGCGCCTCGGCCGAAAATGCGCTGGTGCTTGTGAGCTGCGAGATCCGTTCGGCGCGGGCCTGGACCGTGTCGATGTTGTTGGGGTTCACCGGCATGATGATTTCCGACAGCAGCACGCGGACACCGCCCCCACCACCGCCAGACCCCAGGGCCCGGTCGATTTCGCTTTCGCTTGGGCGGGCGCGGGACAGGAACCTGGCCCGGACAAATTCGCGCCATGCGATGCCGATCTCAACGAAGTCGCGAAACGTCTCTTCAGAGACGCCGCCGCCCGCGAGGCCCTGAATGAATTCCTCCCGACTGAGATTTGCGCGGGCGGCGAATTCATCCATACCTTCAAGGACTTCCTGTTCCGTCGGCACGATATCCGCCTCCCGGGTGACCTGTCTTTTCAGCTGGTCTTCGATCAGCGCCTGACGGGCCAGTTCCGAAGGGTTGCCGGGCGCGCGCAGCAAGCGCAGGAAACGCTCCCGCTGCTCCAGTTCATAAAAGGTCACCGCGTCTTCGTTCACCGTGATCGCAGGGGAGAAAAGCCCCTGCGCCATGGCACCCCCACCGGTCAATTGAAGGGTCAGCGCTGCCGCGCAGGCCAGTATCAGCCGCATCAGGTATTGTTGCATGATCGCACGTATCTTTCTGTTCCGCTCGAAACGCCAAAGCCTCTGAACGCGATGTTAAATCCGAAATCGGTAGAGGGCTCAACACTCGTTGACGAGGTATAGCGACGGTTCAGGGAAAGATCGACCTCAACGCATTCATTGCGATAGGCGAGGCCGATCCCGGCTGTCGCCGCGCGTGTGTCGGCCAGATCGTAGCGCCAGTTCGCGCTGGCGGTCCAAAACCGGTTTATGTTGTAAGAGCCATCCAGATAGATCTCGGACACGGACTGCGTGCGATCCTCATCCGGATCCTCGTCAAGCCAGATATAGCTGCCGCTGATCTCGGTCCGGGTGCCGCGCCAGTCCCCGCGCAACTCCGCCTTTGCCACATCCAGGTTTTCGTTGAAAAGGGTCCGAGCCGTCAGATCGAAGCCGAAATCGGTCTGGATCTGGCCAGCGAACAGAAAATCCGATGACGTCCCGACCAGCCCGGAGGTTTCGCTGAAGGCACCGATGGCATCATCGCGAATGATCTGGCCGATGGTGAAGTTGGTTTGCCAGCCGCTTGTCCCGAAGCGGGACCAGTTGAGCCCGTAGGCAAAGGCGAACCCTTCCTCCCGTGCGTCTTTCGCGGGAAAGCGCGACAGCGACAGGAGGTTGCCCTGGTCGAATTCAACACGCCCGCTTTCATCAATAGGCACGTCGCCCCCGCCGGAATCGCTCCAGCCGATCTGTACGACAGGCTCCAGGAAATGCGTCGCACCCGAAGCGGTGCTGCGCGTCATGGGGTATCGCAGGCTCAGCGACGCATGCGGCGTGGTGCGGGTAATGTCGCTTTGAAAGGCGCTGTCCTGCTGAATGTCGAAGACATCCACGGCAAGGCCCATCTGCCAATCCGCACGCAGCCCGATCGGCAGCACCCAGTTGCGCAGCCAGTCGATCTCGGCCGTGAGCCGCGACACATCCCGGCCCAGCATGTCGAGGTTCGAGGTCCGATGATGGGTATGGCCGAAAAAGCCAAGCCGCACCTCACCGCCAAGGCGGTCGGGGAAATAGCGCCGCTCGTGCTGGAAGTCCGCGACGATGGTCGGGATAAGGGATTCGTCTTCACCGTCGCGCAACGAATCGTAGTGGATTAAGGCGGCGCGCGTGAACTGATCACGGTAGGTCCGGGTCAGAGCGATCTCGCTGTCCAGCCGGTCCTTGTCGCTGACACCGTAATCGAGCAGATAGGCATCGTCGCTGACCCATTCGATATCAAAGCTCAGCTCATAATCGCGGCTCAGTTGGAAAATGCCCTGACCAAAGAGGTATCCCCTTGTATTGTCGGGTAGAAGGTCGTCTTCGGTATACGCACCCTCAAAGCTGATGCGCCCGGACCGAAAAGCCTGACGATACCGGAAATCGAGCGTTGTTGTCCCGGATGACAGATAAGGCGCAAGGGTCAGGTCGGCGTGATCGCCAAGCCGGAAGAAATAGGGGATGCGAATGCCGGTGCCCAGTTGAGACGTGGTGCGGGTGCTGGGATAGAGAAATCCGCTGGCCCGCTCCAGCGTCGGGTCGGGCAGACGCAGTCGCGGCAGATAAAAGACCGGAACGTCCAGCACGCGAAACTGCGCGTCGTCAAAGTAGAGTTGACGTTCCTGCTGATCGTGGATCACCCGTCGCGCGCGGATCTGCCACAACGGGGCTTCGCCTTCCTCGCAAACCCGGCACGAGGTGACGGCCGTTTTGTAAAGCTGGCTGTAGCGCCCGTTGGTGCGCCCGATCTGGACGGCGGCCAGTTGTAGCTGATCATCCAGCACCATGCGCGCACCGGTCAAAAGACCGTTCTGCAGATCCTCGTCCAGCTCGGCGGCATCGGCCAGGATCGTGACGCGATCCCCCTCGGTCAGCCGGATCGGCCCTTCGATGGTCAGCGATCCCGTGCGCCGATCATAGGTAATGCGCGCGGCCTTGATCGTTTGCGTGGCATGGTAAGCAGCGACATTCCCTTCTGCGACAAGCTTTTCGTCCGACGTGACAAAGACCCGGTCCGCGACAAGCACCGCAGGCCGGTCTTCCGGCGTCTCTTGCGCGGCTGTGACGGTCGGCAGACACAGCATGGCCAGGGCTGTCAGAAGGCGCCGCATGGCCATTAACCGTCCTCCGTATGAAGGAGGAGGCCCAGAGCCAGCAGAACCGCTGCGACCGGGGGCGCCCAGGCCGACAGCGCAACGGGTATCTGACCGTTTTCGCCGAGGATCTGGGCAAAGTTCCGGATGAAATAGAGGCCAAAGCCAAGCATGACGGCGGTCAGCACCGCGACGCCCGTTCCGCCAAATCGGGCATGGCGCATGGTGAATGCGGCGGCGACCAAGACCATGGAGACCAGAAACAGCGGCCGGGCCAGCTCGGACTGGAACCAGACCTCGTGTCGTTTGGTGGAAAAGCCCGCTTGCTGCAATTGCCGGATGGTCGCTGGCATATCCCAGACAGAGATCCCCGAGGGCGTGCCCAGACTGTCGCGGATCCGTTCCTGTGTCAGTGTGGATGGCAAAAGAAGCGCCTCGTGTTCCATTGCGTTGACCTCTGGATTCAGCCCGGCGGCCAGGGGCCAAACCTTTACAGCGCGCAGTGACCAGGCGCCGTTCGTCAGGCGGGCCGAACCAGCTTCGATCCGCCGAACCGGCCCACCTTCCGGGGCGTAGCTGAGGATCGTCACGTCGTAAAGGACACCTGCATTGCTGCTGTAGTGTTTTGCGTGAATGACGCTTTGCCCTTCTCCGCCGCCCTGACGCAGCCACAACCCTTCGCCGCTGATCGACAAGGCCGCCGTTCCACCGGTGCGATAAAGCTCGGACAATTGCTGATACCGGTTCGACGTTGCCGCAACGATGGGGTTCAGCGTCGTGACCGTGAGAACTCCGATCACCAGAGCAACGCCAAGGGGCGCAAGAAGTGCCCGGAGGCCAGAGCGGCCGGCCGCCCGTGTGACCACCAGCTCGCTGCTGCGGGCCAGGCCGACAAACAGCATCACGGTCGCCAGGATCATGATCAACGGCAAGATTTCGTTCAGGGCGCCCGGCGCGTTCAGCATCATCAGTTGGACCATCTGGCCAAAGGCGACATCGATGCCTTCGAAGCGGCGCAATTGTTCCACCAGATCGATCAGAAGCAGCAAGACCAGAAATACCAGCGTGACGGTCAAAAGGCTCTGAAGGAAACGTCGGGCAAAATAGAAGTGCAGGATCACGCGGCGGCCTCCTGCCTTCCGGTGGGCCAGGGGATCCGCAGCGGGCGACCCGCGATGCGCAAAAAGAGAATTGCAATCAGAATGCCCGCGAGCGACGGGATATAGATCAGCGGCCAGAACCGGGGATCTTCTAGAACCGGCTCCGACACCAGGCCGCGGCCGATTTCCATGAAAATCAGCAAGACAAAGGCAATCACGATCTGACGCCATACGCCGAAGCGGGAGAACCCGCCTACCATCAGGGTCGAAAACCCGATCAGAGCCACAGAGATACAGATCAGCGCGCGGGCAAACCGCAAATGCAGTTCCTCGGCCAGCGGGCCCTGCGCGTAGCCGTCACTTTCTTCGATCCCGGCTGGATCGGTCATCAGTTCCCATGTCGGCAGGGCCCTGATGTTGCGGCGCACGGCTGCGGGATCTTCGATCAATGCACTGATATCGTATGAAAAGTCCGCAAAGTTTGTGGTGGAAAGGCGGTTTGCTTCCTCTGACAGACGCTGGGCAAGCCCATCGACCATGATCAGCTTCGATTGCTCGGCATCGCGCACAAGAAAGGCGCGGGATGCCGTGTAGGTCACCGTCTCACCCTCGACCCGGCGGTCTGACAGGTAGACATCGTTCAACGTGCCGTCCGGATCAATGGACCGGATATAGAAAGTGACGTTAGGCGCCGGATGCAGAAACGTGCCTTCGGTTAGCAAACGGGCGGTGATGTTTTGCGAGATTTCGGCTTCCCGCACCTCAAGCTGATTGATCGACGCGGGCAGCAGAATGTGGGTCAGCACGCTCATCATCAGCGCCGTGACCAGCCCAAAGGCCAGAAAAGGACGCGCCAGCCGCGACGGGCCCGAGCCTGTGGCCTGCATGACCACAAGCTCGCTTTCCCCGTTCAGCCGGTTGGTCACGTAGACGGCAGCCGCAAAGGCCGCCATGGGCACCACCATGCGGATCAGATTGGGAAGACCCAGCGCTGTAAATTCCAGAAACACCATGGCCGACTGACCATCGGCAATCAGCCTGTCAAACAGCACAACAGCGCGGTTGATCCAGAAGACAGCGACCAGAATCAGCGCGAAGAAGCCGAACAGAAGAAGAAGTTGCGACAGCACATATCTGTCGTATCTGGACAATGCGGTCTTCCCCCCGGAACTCGGCCTGCCTCGTTGCAGGCGACGTTACTGCAATTCAGAGGCGGGGAAAACTGATATCTGGCAAAGTAGGGGCGGACAGGCTAGGTCTTGATGAGAACCCACCATGGAGCGGACGATGACCCAAGTAACCCCAATATCCTTTGTCCCCGTCGATCTGGACGCTGTTGCAACGGTTGAGGGACGGTTGGCCATCATCGTCAGCCCGGATGGCAAGCTGGATCAGTCCGCACGCCGCGCAAATCGGCTGACCCGAGGGGCGGTTGCGCGCCTTGTGGAGAGTGCGGGCTTTGCCAAGCTGAAGCCCGGCCAGGTCGTGTCGCTCAACTGGCCGTCGGGCCTTGCAGCCGAAGCGCTTGACGTCGTGTGTCTGCCCAAGCGGCCCAGCGTCGAAGAGGCCCGCAAGGCGGGTGTCACGCTTGCAAAACTGAAAGTGCGCAAGGCCCTTCACCTCATGGCCGGAACGCAAGGCAAGGCGGCTGAACTGGCCCTTGGCATTGCGCTGCGCGACTATACGTTCGACGCCCACAAGACGAGCGATAGCGAAAAAGAGGCGGATGAGGCCGCTGTCACGCTCTACCTCGGCAAACCGGAAGAGGTGGAGGCAGAGGCCACCCCGCTTCTGGCGATTGCCGAAGGGGTCATGATGACCCGCGATCTGACGAACGAGCCGGCCAATGTGTTGACGACAACGGAATTCGCGGATCGTCTAGCGGACATGTCCAAGCTGGGCCTCGAGGTCGAAGTCCTGGAAGAAGACAAGCTGGAAGAGCTCGGCATGCGGACACTTCTGAGTGTCGGGCATGGGTCTGACAGCCCCTCCAAGGTTGTGGTGATGCAATGGAAGGGTGGGGCCAAGGACGAGGCGCCGCTGGCCCTTTTGGGCAAGGGTGTCGTGTTCGATACCGGCGGCATTTCCCTCAAGCCCGCGGCGGGCATGGAAGACATGACCATGGATATGGGCGGGGCCGGCGTGGTTGCGGGCACGATGCGCGCGCTTGCCCTGCGCAAGGCCAAGGCGAATGTCGTGGGCATTGTGGGCCTTGTCGAAAACATGCCGTCGGCCCGGGCCACGCGGCCCGGCGATGTGGTCAAGTCGATGAAGGGCGACACGGTCGAGATCATCAACACCGATGCCGAAGGTCGCTTGGTGCTGTGCGACGTGATGTGGTACGCGCAGGACCGGTTCGAACCGGTGGGAATGATCGATCTGGCCACGCTGACCGGCGCGATCATTATCGGTCTCGGCCATGAAAATGCGGGCGTCTTTTCCAACAACGACGTTTTCTGCAATGGCTTTCTGAAAGCCGCCGAGGCCGAAGGCGAAGGCGCATGGCGGATGCCTTTGGGCCAGGCCTATGACGATATGCTCAAGTCGCGCATCGCCGACATGAAGAATATCGGTGGCCGCCCGGCTGGTTCGATCACCGCGGCGCAGTTTCTCAAACGCTTCGTGAAAGATGACACACCCTGGATCCACCTTGATATCGCGGGGGTCGCATCGGTGAAATCCGACACCAAATACGCGCCCAAAGGCGCCACGGGATGGGGCGTCATGGCCTTGAACCGGATGATCAAGGACCGGTTCGAGACGGAGTGATGGGCGCCGCCTATTTCTATCATCTGACGCGCAATCCGCTGGAGCTCACCCTGCCGATCCTTCTTGGAAAGGCGCGGGGTGCGGGGTGGCGGATTGCCGTGCGCGGACGGGATACCGAGCGGATGGCCTGGCTGGACGAACGGCTCTGGCTGGGATCCGACGAAAGCTTTCTTGCACACGGGCTTGCCGGTGGTCCGCACGACGCGCATCAGCCGATCCTGCTGACCACCGAACGCGATGCCGCGAACGCCCCGCAATGCCTGATGGCAATGGATGGGGCCGAGGTTGCACCCGATGAGGTGGCCGCGTTGGAACGTGTCTGCGTGCTCTTTGACGGCAATGACGAGAGCGCGGTGCAACATGCACGGGGGCAGTGGAAGGCGCTCACCGATGGGGGGTGTTCAGCGCAATACTGGTCCGAAGCCTCCGGCCGCTGGGAAAAGAAGGCCGAAAGCGGCGGCTAGCGCTGTAGCACCAGTTCTCCTCCGGAAATCTCGATCCGGTCCCAACGCTGCAGATAGGCCATGCCGAGGAGCGACTCGCTCATCTCTCCCTCGTTCACCCAGGCATTGATGCCGCGATCTACAACCGCGCCAAGCGCGACTTCATCCAGCCGGACCGGTGCGGTACGGACCGTTCCGTTGGCCGTCATGGCCCGTCCGATATAATTCAGATCGTCCAGCGAGATCCCCGCGCGGGCAGCGTCGCGCTGGGTGAGGACGATGTCGGTCGCGCCGGTATCGACAACAAACCTGACCGGCTCTCCGTTGACATCGAGTGTGAGATAATAGTGGCCGTCCGGTGAACGGGGAACCTCAACCCGGCCTTGATCGGAAAAGACCGATTGGGTGGGGCGGACCGTTTGCCGGATATCGTCCCAAAGGCCGATTGCGGCAATCACACCGACAAAGATAAGAAACCACGCGGCCATATGCTGCACGGTTTTGCCCAGCGAATTGCGATTGGCGGTGAAATACCAAAACGCAAGCGCGCAGCCCAGAAGAAGCAGATAGGTAAGATGTGCGTAATCGACGTTGGCCATGTCGGGCATATAACACCGACATCACCCGATTACAGCGCTTCTGCCTCTTCCAGTTTCTCAAGCGCGGACATCCAGAGCGCCTCCGCCCGGTCAAGGCCGTCCATCACTTCCGCGTATTTGCGCTGCCAGACTTCGATTTCGCCCTGTTTTCCCTCTTCGTAGAGATCGGGATCTGCAAGCTTAGCCGCCAGCTTGTCGCGCATCTCGTTCAGCTTTTCGACCCTGGCTTCGCTTTTGCGCACCTCTGATTTGAGCGCAAGCATCGCCTCGCGTCCGGGCCGTTTGGGTTTTGGCGCCTGTTTGGCCTTGGCGGGGGCGTCCCGCGCCAGCAAGAGCTTGCGGTAGGCGTCAAGATCGTCGTCGAAGGGTTTGACCGTGCCGCCGGACACAAGCCAAAGCCGGTCGGCCACAAGGCTAAGCAGGTGCATGTCGTGACTGACCAGGATGACAGCACCCGAATAGGCGGTGAGCGCCTCGACCAAAGCCTCCCGGCTTTCGATGTCGAGGTGGTTGGTGGGCTCGTCAAGGATCAGCATGTGAGGCGCGTCGATTGTGGCCAGCAAAAGCGAAAGACGCGCCTTCTGCCCGCCCGAAAGCTGCTCCACGATGGTGTCGGCCTGATCTGCGGTCAGCCCGAAGCCTGAAAGCCGCGCGCGCAGCTTGGCCGGTGTTTCGCCGGGTCGAAGGCGGCGCAGGTGGTCGAGCGGGGTTTCGTCCACGTAAAGCTCATCGACCTGATGCTGCGCGAAATAGCCGATGCGCAGCTTGGCGGCCTTCACCATCTTGCCCGCCTGCTTGTCCAGCCGGTCCGACAGCAGCTTCGAGAGGGTCGATTTGCCCTGACCGTTCTTGCCCAAAAGCGCGATGCGGTCGTCCTGGTCGATGCGCAGGTTGAGTTTCGACAGCACCGTCGTCTCTCCGTACCCGACCGCGCCGCCTTCGATGTTGACGATAGGCGGGCTCAGTTCCTCGGGTTCCGGAAAGGCAAAGGCGCGTAATGCTGCCTCCTGCGGAGAGGTGATGGGCTGCATCCGCGCGAGCGCCTTGATCCGGGACTGCGCCTGCCGGGCCTTGTCGGCCTTGTAGCGGAAGCGGTCGACATAGGATTGCAGATGCGCGCGCCGGGCCTCCTGCTTTTTGGCCATCGCCTCGGCAAGGGCCAGCTTTTCGGCGCGCTGACGGGCGAATTGATCGTAAGGTCCCTGATAGAAGGTCAACTTACGGTCTTCGAGATGCAGGATCGCGCCGACCGCGCGGTTCAGAAGGCCCCGGTCATGGCTGATGATGATCACCGTATGGGGGTAGCGGGCCAGATAGGTCTCCAGCCAGATCGCGCCTTCGAGGTCGAGATAGTTGGTCGGTTCGTCCAGAAGCAGCAGGTCGGGCTGGGCAAAGAGAACCGCCGCCAAGGCCACCCGCATGCGCCAGCCGCCAGAGAAATCGGCGCACGGCATGGCATGTTCGTGATCGTCAAAGCCAAGCCCTTTGAGAATGCTCGCCGCCCGCGCTTCGGCGGACCAGGCGTCGATATCGCTCAGCCGGGTCTGGATCTCGGCGATGCGTGTGGCATCCTCTGCGGTGCCCGCCTCTTCCAGCAGCGCCGCGCGCTCGGTATCGGCGGCCAAAACGGTGTCGAGCAATGATGTCTGCGAGGCCGGTACCTCTTGGGCCACGCCGCCGATCCGGGCGCGCTGGGGCAGGGTGATGTTGCCCGATTCCAGCGCAAGCTCCCCGCGGATCAGCCGAAAGAGCGTGGTTTTGCCGGTTCCGTTCCGGCCCACAAGTCCCACCTTGTGCCCCTCGGGGATCGTCGCACTGGCGCCGTCGAACAGGGGCCGTCCGGCCACCGCGTAAGAGATATCCTCGATCCGCAACATGCGCCTCACCTAGCAGAGCGGCGCCAGCCCGGAAAGAGGGGGCGAATGGGCTTTTCAAAGACCGGGCTGCATGCTAGGCGGCGCGCAGAAATTGACGGTCGGGGCAGGGCGCCAAGGCCGGGAGTTAAGGAGCACTCACATGGCCTTGGAACGCACGTTTTCCATCATCAAACCCGACGCCACCCGCCGTAATCTGACCGGCAAGATCAACGCCAAATTCGAAGAAGCGGGTCTGCGCATCGTGGCGCAGAAGCGCATTCACATGACCAAGGCGCAGGCCGGTGTGTTCTACGAGGTGCACAAAGAGCGCCCGTTCTACGACGAACTGTGCGAATTCATGTCCTCGGCCCCGGTCGTGGTGCAGGTTCTGGAAGGCGAGAACGCCATCACAAAGAACCGCGAGATCATGGGCGCCACCAACCCGGCCGACGCCGCACCCGGCACCATCCGTGCGGAGTTCGCCGAAAGCGTGGGTGAGAATTCGGTCCATGGTTCGGACGCGCCCGAAACGGCGGCTGTTGAGATTGCCTATTTCTTCTCCGGCCTCGAACTGGTCGGCTAAGCGCGGTTTCGTGTAAGTCTGAAACCCGTCCGCAGCATGGTGCTTCGGGCGGGTTTCTTTTTGGGTGGGGGCAGCATGAAGACCTGGAAAATCCTCTCGGAAGAGGAGGTATTTGCCGCGCATCCCTTTTTGCGGGTTGTCAAACAAGCGGTCTCATTGCCGGACGGTCGGGTGATCGACGACTTTTATCAGGTGAAATTGCGGACATATGCCATCGTCGTTCCGGTCACGCCTGAGGGTGAGGTTGTGACGATCGATCAGTATAAACACGGGCCCGGACGGGTGGGGATCAGTTTTCCGGCAGGCTTTGTCGAAGCGGGTGAAGAACCGGCCAAAGGCGCCGCGCGGGAGTTGCTTGAGGAAACCGGCTTTGATTTCGAGAATTTGATCCCGCTTGGCACCTATGTCGACAACGGGAACCAGCGGGGCTGTGAAGGTCACCAGTTTCTCGCCACCGGCTGCCGTTGGGTGCAGGATGCGCAGTCGGGTGATCTGGAACAGATGGAGGTGCGCTTGCGCCACCCTGAAGACCTGGATCGCGCGATGGCCGAAGGGCGGCTTGGTGTGATGCACGATGTGGCTGCATGGGGCATGGTGCGCACGCTCCATCGTGATGTGTTTGGCTAGGCTGCCAAAGCTCTCTGTGCGTGTGCGCGACGCTCAAGATGGCGGCGCAGCAGCGCGACGTTGCGCGTATTCGCCTTCCATCCGATGTCGAAAAGATCGCCGATAAGCGGAATTGACCCAATCAGCGTGTCAATGGCCACATTGCCGGCCATACGTGCCAGAAGGGTATTGCTGGCGCCCATGCGCTTGCCTTCGATCAGGACATAGCCCGCGGGACCTAAGGCCAGGGCGTCGCCGATGCCCGGAACCAACCCCAGAAGAGAGTCCCAGCCGATCCGGATGCCGATAAGCGGCACCCGGAACGCTTGGTCCATTCCATGCGCCAGACGCTCAAGCCGCGCCAGACGCTGGGCGTGCGTGTCACGCATAAGACGGGCGGCGGGCAATGATATAGACCGCGTGAACGATACCCGGCAGATAACCAAGCAACGTCAGCAGAATATTGATCCAGAAGTGCTTGCCCAAGCCTTCCTGCAGAAAGACGCCAAGCGGGGGCAGAAGAATGGCAATCAGAATGCGTACCAGGTCCATGACAGGTCTCCTTTTGATGCGATTGCAAACAAAACACGGCGAACCTGGCTTAAGTTCCCGGGCGCTTCGCCCTACCGGACCTGCGGCGACCCGATGCCCATGATATCCATCATCTTCTCGAACTCCGAACGGTCGGGGTCGTGGGAGCGCGCCTTGATCGCGTCGAAGCGTTTGCGCAGCGCGGCTTTCTCCGCGCCCTTGCAATCGTTCCAGGGACGGCCCTGAAGGGCCATGACCAACACGTAATAGCCGATGAAATGCGGCTTCATACCTGTCTCGAGCATCCTGGCATAGGCCGCATCTGCCCCAAGATCGCGTAACTCTTCGGCCGAGTGAATGCCGGCTTTCGCGCAGCTTTCCTCGTAGGCGGGTCCAAGGTTGCGGATGGATGAGACAGGCGTGGACATGGGCGCCACTCTAGACGCCTGCGAGGGGTTTGTCAGGACAGGGTGTTCCCCCCTGCGCCTATGCGCCCAGACTTTCTTCGTAAAGCGTGGTGACCGAGCATTTCTTGCTCAGGCCCATTTCGGCCCGCAGGCTTGCCCGCGCGCGCGCCAGCCGTGACATGACGGTGCCCACCGGATTTCCGGTGATATCTGCAAGCCGGGCCGGGCTCGTCTCACCCTCCTCGACCAGATGCAAGAGCTTGGCTTGCGCGGGTGGCAGGCGGTCGATCGCGGCGCTGAGCTCCGCATAGGCGATCAGGCGGGGGGCGTCCGGCGGGGCGGCGGCCGTATCCTCTTCGAGCGCGTCAAAGCTGCGTTGCCCCCGCCAGGCGGATCTCGCAAGGTTGCGCAGGGTGGTCATCGCATAGGCTTCGGGATCTTCGATCTGCGCACCGGCAAGGTGATGTTGCCAAAGGCGCAACGCGGCCTCCTGAGCAAGGTCGGCAGCGTCCTCGGGACGGGCGCTCAGCGTGCGGGCCCGTCGCGTCAGGGCCGGCAACAGCCGCGCAAGGTGTTCGGGCAGAGAGTGCAAGTCAGGGTTCGGCATTGGCTAACCTCCGTTTCCTAAACTCTGTTCCTTTAAGCTTGGCGGTGCGTGCGGGTTTGAAAAGCCCGGGATTTTCCGCCGATCCTGCCAAAAGGCCCTTTTTGGGCGACCCGCCGCGCAGGCGCTTTGCAGGGATGAGCGGTGTTTGGCACGTCACGACGGCGGTGTCGCCGTCGCCGGACGCAAAGCGGTTTCGAAGCGTCTTCTCTCATGAAGGCGCGAAGACGTCTTCGCTATCACTTGGAGAGAAGACATGAAAACGACCGTACTGACCCTGGTTACCACTCTCGGGTTGGCTCTGCCTGTCGCATCGATGGGCCAGACCTCGACCGAAGTGGATGCAAACGGCGATGGCGTTCTGACAATTGATGAGGTCCAGGCAGTCTATCCCGAAATCACCGCAGACGCATTCACGGCAATGGACGTGAATGCCGATGGCGCCCTCGACAATGACGAAGTCCTTGCCGCACAGGAAGCGGGCATGATGCCCCCGACCGAGGGCTAAGTTCATAAGAACACTCCCCTGAGCCCATCACACACCACGGGTTTCGCACACCTTTTCACCCGGAAGGCTCAGGTTCGGAGCGCGGCGTCCGGTATTCCCCAGTACCGGACGCCGCTTTGTTTAGATCCTGCTTACGTAGACAAATGGATCGGAAACCGCGCGCGGATCGCTGCGTCGGTGGCTGGGTCGAACAGGGCAGCCGAAGGTGCGTTCAGTATCTCCTCCCGGCGTGCGATGGCCTTTGCAACAAGGTCCGGCTTGCCCTGTTCGTCCCACTCTTTCGGGGACGTGCGATCCGCGAAGGCGGGATAGACATACTCCGTCTGCATCATCCCAAGGGTTTGTTCGGACCCAAGATAGTGACCGGGCCCGCCCATGCATGTCGCCTTGATCGTTTCGACCGAGACAGTGTCTTCGGTCACCTCGATCCCGCGCACGCAGCGCAGCGCCTGCCCAATGAGATCGTTGCCCAAGATCAGACTTTCGTGACAGAACCCCAAAAGGGAGGCATGCATTCCCGCGGCCTCGTAGACCATGTTCAGCCCCGCCATACCGGCCATGACATTCGACATCGCCTGTTCCCAGCCGGCCTGCATGTCGGGCAGTTTCGCATCCGCAATCCCTGCCGCGGCACCGCCCGGCAGATCGTAGAACCGATGCATCTGGGCACAGCCCGCCGTCAGCAGCGCCTGCTCGCCCGAGCCGCCGGACATCGCGCCCGTCCTCAGATCAGAGACAAAGGGCCAGGTGCCGAAAATCGCCGGATGACCGGGTTTTATAGCGTTCACGTAGACAAGCCCTGCTAGGCATTCGGCCACGGCCTGGACGATGGCACCGGCGATGGGGGCAGGGGCCGTCGCACCGGCCTGCCCGGCGCTCAGCAGGAGGACGGGCATACCCCCTTCGATGCAGGCTTCCATCACTTCGCAACTTTCCGTCGCGAACTTCATCGGTGGCACGACGAAGCAATTGGTGTTCGACACGAAGGGTCGGGCCCGCCAGGAATTCTCTCCGCCGGCGATCAGATGCAGCAATTCCAGCGCGTCGGGCACAAAGGCGGGTTCCGTGAAAGACGTGCCGATATGCTTTGTCGTACCTGCACAGCAGGCATAGACCGTGTTCAGGTCCATCTCGCGATTGTCGAGTACGTCGCGCGCCACCAATGGCCGTTGCAGAAAGTGGATATTGTCCAACCTGTCGGTAATGCGCGCCGCATCGTGCAGATCTTGCAACGTGCTGTCGCGATACGTCCGTGTTCGGACATCAACCAGGTGAACGGCGGCACCCGCCGTGCCGTAATGTACGCGCGCACCGGATAGGGTGAGGTCATGCGCCGGGTCCCGCCCGTGAAGCGTGACGGTGCGGTTCGCCTTGGCGATCGTATCTTCGATCAGGGCGCGCGGGAACCGAACGCGCCCGTCTGTGCCCAGGATGGCGCCCGCACCCGTGAGATACCGGATGCCGCTTTCGGGGGCGTCCGCAAGCCCGATCTCTTCCAGGGCGTCGAGGGCCGCGGTGTGGATCCGCTGCATGGCGGACTCTGTCAGCGGAGCGTAATGGCCGCCGCTCAATCCGGCGCGGATGGGCCGAAGATGGTCGGCGAGCGGTGCCGCCCGCGCAGCGCGCCGGGCCGCCCGTCCGCCACTGCGGGTGGGTGTGGTTGTCTCTGTCATTGGTCTGTCCTGTCTGAATCCAAGAAATGAGTTCAGACGATGTGCGGACGGCCTCTCGGGGCCCGACCGCGCTGCGCGCCGATCGTGCGACTGACTAGGCTGATCTTGCACAGCTCTTCTTGCATTATCGTCCCCGTTTTTTGTCATCATGGTCCGGGGGATCGCGCGTGGTCTATCTCAATCGCGACCACAGGTCGTTTTTGAACGCTCGAACCGTTGCTGATCGGATTTGTCCAAAGTGGCGACATTCCGCGCGTCCATTCGCCGTTATCTGCACATATTGGCCGAGATATTGGTCATTTCGGCGATCCACAGCCGGAAACGGCCCCCTCTCGGAGCCGTGAATGGGAACGGAAAGTGGGCCTCCATACGTTCTGACATCGTGGCCTCTGCTGTGAGGTCAGAGCAGAAAAATGGAGAAGAGACATGAAACTTCACCGAGTTTTGGCAGGTGTGACGGTTCTGATGGCGGCGCCTGCCGTGATGGCGGGCAACCTTGTCGAACCTGTACCGGAACCCGTCCCCGTGGCCCCGGCGCCTGCGCCGGTGGTTGTGGATACCGGCGGTGAGTGGACCGGCGGCTATGCAGGTCTGCAACTTGGTCAACTGGACGTCGATGGGGATGGCAATGCCGACGGCGACGACGTGATGTACGGCCTTCACGCCGGGTACGACTATGATTTCGGACGGTTCGTTCTGGGGGGTGAGTTCGACTACGACTTTGCCGATATCGACCTCAACGGGGCCGCGAACGTGGACAACGTGATGCGCCTGAAACTGCGTGCCGGTTACGACCTTGGCCGCACGTTGCTTTATGCGACGGCAGGGGCTGCGCGGGTTGATACCTCGATCGGGGATGAGACCGGCCCGTTCGGCGGTGTCGGTATCTCGTATGCGGTTGCGCCCAACTTCACCGTCGGCGGCGAGGTGCTTTATCACGAGTTCGACGAGCTGGGCAGTTCCGGGGTCGGCGCCGAGGCGACCAGCGTTTCGCTGCGCGGATCGTTCCGCTTCTAACTAGGCCGTCTTTTTCGCAGCGGCGCTGGCAAAGGCGCAGAGCGTCTCGAGCGCCGCTGCAAAGGCTTGATCGTCGATCGTCATGGCGACGCGAATATGCCCGGCGGCGGCCCGTCCAAAGCTTTCGCCCGGCATCACTGCGATGCGATGCCGGTCCAGAAGCGCATTGGCGAAGTCCTCGCCGCTCAGGCCCGTGGCTCGGATATCCAGCATCAGATACATCGCCCCCTGAGACGGGATCAGCCCGATCGTGTTTTGCGCGGCCAGTATCGACTGCGCCAAGTCGCGCCGCCGCCTGAAGGGCGCGGCGATTTCCGCTTCCAGCGCCGATCCCTGTTCCATCGCAAAGACGGCGGCGTCCTGGATGTAGCCGGGCACGCCATAGGTGGTATGCGTCGCCAGCGTGATCAGGTGGTCGATGGCCTGCGCGGGCCCAACCAGCCATCCACAGCGGGATCCGGTCATGGCGTGGCTTTTCGACATGGACCCGACGACAAGGGTCCGGTCGGCCATATCCGGCAGCCCGCGCGGTGAGATATGCGATCCGTCCCAGACCTGCGTATCGTAGACTTCATCGGAGATAAGCCAGAGGTCATGCGCCTTGCAGGCCTCTGATATCGTTTCAAGCGTCTCAAGATCGTAGACCACGCCGGTGGGGTTGTTGGGTGTGTTGATCAGCAGGGACCGCGCGCCCGTGGCCACCTGATCAAGAGCGGAGCGCTGCGGCTTGAACGCATCCTCCGGGCGCGTGATCACCGCCTTGGGGAAGGCGCCGACACCCCGGATCGTGCCCGGATAGGTGGCATAGTAGGGGTCGATGTAAAGCGCCGTGTCGCCTTCGTCACAAACCGCGTGATGCGCGGCGAAGAGGGCCGATTGCCCGCCCGGCGTGATCAATACGTTTTCAGGCCCCGTGGGCACGCCTGTCCGCTCGGTCATGCGTTGGGCTACCGTGCGGCGTAAAGTGTCGGTTCCTGGAACCATCGCGTATCCGGTATGTCCCCCTGCGGCCGCGCCGTGCATCGCGTTGAGAATACTGGCATGGGTGCGGATATCGTGCTCTCCGATCGTCAGTTCCGTCACCTCTTCGCCTGCAGCGATCATGGCGCGCGCGCGATAGAAGACGTCCCACCCGTCCGAGCCGCCGCCCGTCAGATGCGTGATGCGTTTGGATAGCTGCATGCCGGGCCCCCTTGCCGATTGCCGCAGAGGGTCAGAGCAGGCGGGGATTGTCAATCAGGCCCGTGTCGGCAAGCTGGCCTGCATCTTCTTTGTCAGGCTCGCGCGCACGATGTCATAGGACGCTTCCAGCCTGTGCCGCATCTCGGTCTCGTCGCAAGTCCAGGGCAGGCGGATCCAGCTGCGATGAAAATAAGGGGCTTTCTCGCCCACGCCGACCTCGATCAGCATCTGCGCGGTTTCGATATCGGGCGTTTTCACGGAAACCCCGTCATTCATCATGCCAACGCAGGCAAACATCTTACCGCCCACCTTCCACGCATCATGCCCACCGCCCCATGGGTCGGACCATTCCGCGCCTGGCAGGGCCTTGCAGATCTTGTTCACGAATTCGCGGCTCATGTCTGCAATAGTGCTGAAACAGTGCCAACCGCTCAAGCCTTGATTTATCAGCGCCCTTGTGCGACGTGAGAACCATGACAAACCGGATCTGCATAAGCTGCTGCATTTCCTGCTGAGTGATTCAGCGGGCCGGTCTCTTCTGTCATTTCCATTCAGGATCAGAGTTGCTAAGCCCGCGCTGCGCTGCGTGAGGACCACGTTATGACGACGATCAAAATCCACAATTCCAAGACCCGCCGGAAAGAGGTTTTTGAGCCTCTGGATCCAGAGAATGTGCGCATGTATGTCTGCGGACCCACGGTTTATGATCGCGCCCATATCGGCAATGCGCGTCCGGTGATCGTGTTCGATGTGCTCTACCGGCTGTTGCGGCATGTCTATGGCGAGGAACATGTCACATATGTGCGTAACTTCACGGATGTGGACGACAAGATCAACGCGCGTGCGGCGGAAAGCGGGCGGCCCATCGCCGAGATCACGGCCGAGACCACGCAATGGTTCCTGGATGATATGGGCGCTGTCGGCGCGCTTGAGCCAGACCACATGCCGCGCGCGACCGCTTATATTGCGCAGATGATCGCAATGATCGAGACGTTGATCGACAAGGGCCACGCCTATGCGGCGGAGGACCATGTGCTCTTTTCGGTGGGCAGCTATGCGCAGTACGGGGCGTTGTCGGGACGGTCGGTTGATGACATGATCGCGGGCGCCCGGGTGGAGGTCGCGCCATATAAACGCGATCCGATGGATTTCGTTCTGTGGAAGCCGTCCTCGGAGGATCTGCCGGGTTGGGAGAGCCCGTGGGGACGCGGGCGTCCGGGCTGGCATATCGAATGCTCGGCCATGGCTTACGAGATCCTGGGCGAGAGTTTCGATATTCACGGCGGCGGCAATGATCTGACCTTCCCGCATCACGAGAACGAGATCGCACAAAGCTGCTGCGCGCACCCGGAGGGAGATTTCGCACGGGTCTGGATGCACAATGAGATGCTGCAGGTCGAGGGCCGGAAGATGTCCAAGTCGCTGGGCAATTTCTTTACTGTACGCGACCTGCTGGACAACGGTGTGCCGGGAGAGGTCATCCGTTTTGTGTTTCTGTCGACGCGCTACCGAAAGCCGATGGACTGGACAGACGAAAAAAGAGCCGAGGCGGAGTTACATCTAAGGACTTGGTTTCGCTCTACTGAAAATACTCAGCCAAATCCTGATGTTTCTGAGTTGATCAGGGCGCTTATCAACGACTTGAACACAGCCGGAGCGATTTCCGTGATGCACTCGTATCAGTCCAGAGGAGATTACGGCCGACTCAGAGCAGCCATGGATTTGCTCGGCTTTCCCAAGGCTGAGGAAGTTGATTGGTTCAGAGGTGGAACGGAGATGGCTAGCTTCTCGGATCTTGCTGATAGCGCGGATGTTCTGTGGCCTTTGGTCAATAGGTGGCAGCACCTTAGAGATAGAAAAGAATATACGGAAGCTGATGATTTGAAGAGGAAAATTGAGAATGCTGGGTTAAAGCTGTCAGTCGGAGCAGCTGGACCAAACGTGGAACGATTGGACAGTTATGACCCAACAAAACTCATTGATCTGATCTGAAGCCTTTTTATGAAGATGATCGCCGCATACCCAGATTTCGGAAAACATGTGAAGGTTGGCGATGCATGGCTGCGACATCGAAACCAGCTTTGCTTTCCAACTTTTCAGTAAGCGAGGGCTAAATGATCCGAGAACGCCTGACGCTTTACGACACCACGCTGCGCGATGGCCAGCAGACGCAAGGTGTGCAGTTTTCCACCGCCGAGAAAGTGCAAATCGCCCAAGCGCTCGAGGCGCTTGGGCTGGATTACATCGAAGGGGGCTGGCCCGGCGCGAACCCCACCGACAGCGCCTTTTTCGAGCAGGGGCTTGAAACCCGCGCCCGTATGACCGCCTTTGGGATGACCAAACGCGCGGGCCGCTCGGCCGCGAATGACGACGTTCTTGCCGCGGTGCTCAATGCGGGAACACCGTCGGTCTGTCTGGTGGGCAAATCGCATGACTTCCATGTGACCGAAGCGCTTGGAATTTCGCTGGATGAGAACCTCGACAACATTGCGCAATCCTTTGCACATATTGTGAAATCCGGACGTGAGGCGCTCTTCGATGCCGAGCATTTCTTCGATGGCTATGCCTCGAACCCGGACTATGCGCTGGCCGCTCTGCGTGCGGCCCTGGATGCAGGCGCCCGCTGGGTGGTGCTGTGCGACACCAATGGCGGCACGTTGCCGGGGACGGTCGAGCGGGTCGTTTCGGAGGTGATCGCGGCAGGCATCCCGGGCGATCGGCTTGGCATCCACACCCACAACGACACCGAAAACGCGGTGGCCTGTACGCTGGCCGCCGTGGATGCCGGTGCGCGGCAGATCCAGGGCACGCTGAACGGTTTGGGAGAGCGCTGCGGCAACGCCAACCTGACCTCGCTGATCCCAACACTTCTGCTCAAGGAGCCTTACGCCAGCACGTTAGAGACCGGCGTCAGCCTGGAGGCGTTGGAGGATCTGACCCGCATCAGCCGGATGCTTGACGACATTCTCAACCGCGTTCCGATGAAACAGGCGCCCTATGTGGGTGCGTCCGCTTTTGCACACAAGGCGGGCCTGCATGCGAGCGCCATTCTCAAGAACCCCGCCACCTATGAACATGTCGATCCGGCTACCGTTGGCAATGCCCGGATCATCCCGATGTCGAACCAGGCGGGGCAGTCGAACCTGCGCAAACGCCTGGCAGAGGCTGGCCTGACGGATCTGGGCGACAGCGATGCGTTGGGCCGCATTCTGGACCGGATCAAGACACGCGAGGCGCAGGGCTATTCCTACGACACCGCGCAGGCTTCGTTCGAGCTGCTTGCGCGCGGCGAATTGGGGCAATTGCCGGAGTTCTTCGAGGTCAAGCGCTACAAGGTGACAGTCGAGCGCCGCAAGAACAAATACAACCAGATGGTGAGCCTGTCGGAGGCTGTCGTTGTCGTCAAAGTCGATGGCGAAAAGAAGCTGTCGGTGAGCGAGTCGCTGGATGAGGTCGGCAGCGACCGTGGCCCGGTCAACGCGCTGTCCAAGGCGCTTGCGAAGGATCTGGGCCGTTATTCGGCCACGCTTGAAGATATGCGGCTTGTCGATTTCAAGGTGCGTATCACGCAGGGCGGCACCGAGGCTGTGACCCGCGTTATCATCGACAGCGAAGACGGGCAGGGGCGGCGCTGGTCCACGGTCGGCGTGTCGGCGAACATAGTGGACGCCTCATTCGAGGCCCTGCTCGACGCGATCGAGTGGAAACTTATCCGTGACGTTCGGTGCTGATCTGACAGCCTGTGCCCGGATCGTCGAGCGCGGCGATCCCGACCGTTTCATGGCGGTGATGGCAGCCCCTGTCGCGACACGCCGGGTCCTCTTCCCGCTTTATGCCTTTAATGTGGAGGTCGCGCGGGCACCCTGGGTCACCGAAGAACCGATGATCGCCGAGATGCGCCTGCAATGGTGGCGCGACGCTTTGGAGGAGATCGCAACCGGAGCCGCTCCGCGACGGCATGAAGTTGTCACCCCGCTCGCCGAAATCCTGTCGCCGGACCTGGCCAAGGCGCTTGATACAGCTGTCTCGGTGCGTCGTTGGGACATATACAAGGATCCCTTCGAGGATGCCGATCATTTCGAAACCTATCTTGCCGAAAGCGCGGGCACGCTTCTTTGGGTCGCGACGGCGAGCCTGGGCGCGGCTGATGAAACGACTGTCCGGGATCTTGGATACGCGATGGGCTTGGCCAACTGGCTGCGCGCCCTGCCGCAGTTGGAGGCGCGGGGCCGCATTCCGCTCCTCGATGGTACACCGGCAGGGCTGCGTCTGCTTGCCCGCGATGGTCTTGATCGCCTGACACGTGCGCGCAGAAACCGCGGTAAAATCTCTGCCGAAGCCCGGCCGGCGCTGCTGGCGGCCTGGCAAACGGGATCGATCCTACGCAAAACGCTCAAGACCCCTGAGGCGGTTGCTGCGGGCACGCTTGCCCAAAGCGATGGGCGCAAACGCCTCTCGCTCATGTGGCAGGCGGCAAGCGGGCGTTGGTAGCCCGTTTTTCCTCACCTGAGAACGTTGGAGGTGACGTTACCTTCAGGCCGGGAGCGGGCTGAAACCCCGATACGCGTCTGCGGCAGTACCTATTATGCTGGCGCGGATTTCGGTCGTAGCATGAGCCAGATCAGAGACCCGCCCGCAAGTGCGAGGAAAGGCGCCATGGCGAGGTTCACCGCGGTCCACCCTTCGACCGGGGAGCCGCCGGAGCAGTTCATCAGGCCGCCCGATGCAAGGGAGGCAAAGGTGACGCCGCCAAAGACCAGCAGGTCGTTCAGACCCTGCATGCGTCCGCGTTCCTGAGGCGTGTGCGCGTCGGCCAGCATGGCTGTTGCACCGATAAAACCGAAGTTCCAGCCGATGCCCAGAAGGATCAGCGCGATGAAGAAGTTGAAGAGTTCGACATCATGCAGGGCCACTGCACCGGCACAGGCGAGAATGAACAATCCTGTTGCCACAATCCGCTCGACCCCGAACCGCGCGATCAGGTGTCCTGTGAAAAAGGACGGCGCGAACATGGCCAGCACATGGGCGGTCACCACGTTGGAGGCGTCCGCGACGCCAAACCCGCACCCCACGACGGCAAGAGGGGTCGATGTCATGACCAGGTTCATCAGCGCGTAGGACACCATCGCGCAGATCACGGCGACGGCGATACGCGGTGTCGTCAAGAGCTCCCAGCGGCTGCGCCCACGGGGTGTATCCGCAGAAGGGGCGGGCGGTTTCGGAATGTCCAGCAGGAAGAAGAACAGCATTCCCAGAACGTTCAGGCCCATCGCCGCAAGATAGACGGGGAAAAAGCGCATCACCGTGGCGTCTGGGGTGTTGCCGCTGAGCAGGCTGACAAGTTGAGGACCGATAATGGCGGAGACCAGACCGCCGGCCATCACATAGGAAATCGCCTTGGGCCGAAACGCGTCCGACGCGGTGTCGGCGGCGGCGAAACGGTAAAAGCCTTGCGCGGACATATAGATGCCAGTCAGATAGCTGCCAGCGACAAAGAGCCAGAAGCTTTCGAGCATCAGGGCATAGGCTGAAATCGCCGCACCGATCAGACCACCCGCCGCGCCCAGAAGAAATCCTGACCGCCGTCCGAAACGCTGCATCACGGTGCTGAGCCACGGCGCCGTGGTCATCGAGCCGAACACGATCAGGGAGATCGGAAGCGTGGCCAGACAGACCAGCGGGGCCATCTGCTGACCGGCAAGGCCGCCGACCACGAAGATCATGGTGATCTGGCTGCCCAGCACCGCCTGCGCGGCAACCAGAACGGCCACGTTGCGTTTGGCGCGTGTGTCTGTCTGCGTGCTCATGAATGTTGCGTATCTCCGATCCTCAGCGGGGACAAGCGGCTTGCACGTCGCAGTCCGCGGTCTAGGCTGACAGGAGCTAGCGAAGGGGGGAATATGGATCGGATGATCGGGCGGCGGATCGAGGGGCCGGACTGCGTGGCGGAAGGCGCGGCATGGCTGGCCGCGCGCGATGCGCGGTTTGCGGAGGCGCTGGCCCAGACCGGGCCGTTGCCGCTGCGGCTGAGACCGGACGGCTTTGCCCAGCTTTTGAGTGCGATTGTCAGCCAGCAGGTCAGCGTTGCCTCTGCCAATGCGATCTGGAACCGGATGCGCGCGGCACGGCTGACGGGGCCGCGCAAGATCCTCTGGGCCAGCGATGACGATTTGCGCGCGGTCGGGTTGAGCCGTCAGAAAATCCGCTATGCCCGCGCGCTGGCCGATGCGCGCATCGATTACTCAGCCTTGCGCGACATGCCCACCGAGGAGGTGATCGCGGCCCTTGTCGATGTGCCGGGGATCGGGATCTGGACGGCGGAGATCTATGCGATGTTTTCGCTGGGCCGCGCGGATGTCTTTGCTCCCGGAGATTTGGCGCTGCAGGAGGCAGCCCGCATTCTCTTCGATCTGCCCGATCGCCCGAAGGAGCGGGCCTTGCGCGAGCTGGCGGAGGCGTGGTCGCCCTGGCGGTCGGTTGCAGCACGGCTGCTCTGGGCCTATTACCGCGTGGCCAAGGACAGGGAAGGGATCAGATGACACGGGTTTTGAATGCCGGCCGGAAGGACCCGGTTTCGGGGGAAACACGTTCAGCGCTGGTGTTTCTACATGGCTACGGTGCAAATGGAGCGGATCTTCTGGGGCTGGCCGATCCGCTGGGAGAGCATTTGCCGGATACGCTTTTTGTTGCGCCTGATGCGCCGGAAGCTTGCGCCGGGGCCCCGTTCGGCTTTCAGTGGTTTCCAATCCCATGGATCGACAATTCGTCGGAAGAGGAGGCGGCGCGCGGCATGCGCGCGGCGGTCGACGACCTGAACGCGTTTCTTGACGCGTTGATGGTGGATGAGGATCTTCTGCCGGAACAGGTCGTGCTTTTCGGGTTCTCCCAGGGCACGATGATGAGCCTGCATGTCGCACCAAGGCGCGAGGATGCGGTTGCGGGGATCGTGGCGTTTTCCGGTCGCTTGCTGGAGCCCGAGTTGCTGGAAGACGAGGTCAAGGTGCGGCCGCCGGTTCTGCTGGTGCACGGTGATGCGGACGATGTCGTACCCGCACAATCGCTGCCCGAAGCGGCGGAGGCGTTGCAAAAGGCGGGTTTCCAGGATGTCTATGCGCATATCATGAAAGGGACGGGCCACGGGATCGCGCCGGACGGTCTGAGCGTGGCGCTGGCCTTCATGCGGGACAAGCTGGGACTTTAGGCGGGTCCGCTCCTTCGCCCTTTTGGGCGTCGTCGCGGTTGCGGCGGCGCATCGCGCCATGCGCCAGGGAGGAGGTTGTTCATGCTCCAATCGCCGATGCGGGCCCGGATAAGGCGGAGCGTGGGATGACCCACAGCGGCTGTCATTCGGCGCACCTGACGGTTGCGGCCCTCGGAGAGCGTGAGTTCGATCCAGCAATCCGGTACGGACTTGCGCACCCGGATCGGAGGCTCGCGTGGCCAAAGACCCGGCGGTGGGGCGATCTGCCGGACCTCTGCGGGGCGGGTCCGCCCGTCTTTCAGGGATACGCCCGCGCGCAGCGCGTCGAGTGCCGCGGCCCCGGGTAGACCTTCGATCTGCACCCAGTAGGTTTTCGCCATCTTATGACGGGGATGGCTGATCCGGGCCTGCAGCGCGCCGTCATCGGTCAAAAGCAGCAAGCCCTCGCTGTCGCGATCCAGCCGGCCGGCGGGATAGACATCCGGCACGTCGACATAGTTCGAAAGGGTGGCGCGCGGACTGTCCGCCGTCCCCTTGTCGGTGAATTGCGACAGTACGCCATAGGGTTTGTTGAAGAGGATCAGTCGCGTCATGGGCTGCTCTTGGCGCAAAGCGGGCCGCCGGGCAAGCGGACTGTGGATAAGTGTCATGGACCTGTCACGGAATCGGCCTATCTGATCTGCGACAGCTCGTCGAGATTATGGGGCTTGCCCGATGACGGACACGAGATATAGTCGAGGCAAGCTGGGGCGGGGTTCCCCGCTCTGGTGCCAAGGACAGGCAGGCAGGGCGAGGACGGCGTAACGATGGACGGCGATTTCAGGACGGAGTTTGTACGCGAACCCAGCGCGCTGAGGCATCATCCGGCGTTGGTGCTGAATGCCGACTACCGGCCACTCTCCTACTACCCGCTTTCGCTTTGGCCCTGGCAGGATGCGATCAAGGCGGCCTGGCTTGATCGGGTCGATATCGTTGCGGAATATGACGAGGTGGTGCGCAGCCCCTCGACAGAGATCCGGATCCCGTCGGTTGTGGTGCTGAAGGATTACGTCAAGCCGCAGAAGAAAGTTGCGTTCACGCGGTTCAACCTGTTTTTGCGGGATGAGTTTCGCTGCCAGTATTGCGGAGCGAAGGGGGAATTGACCTTCGATCATGTCGTGCCCCGCTCGGCCGGGGGGGTGACAAGCTGGCAGAACGTGGTCGCCGCCTGCAGCCCCTGTAATCTGCGCAAGGGATCGAAGTCGCTGAGACGTGCCGGCATGTCGTTGCGCAAGCCGCCCCGCCAGCCCGGCGCCGAGGAGTTGCGCAACATGGGGCGGAAGTTCCCGCCGAACCATCTGCACGAAAGCTGGATGGACTTCCTGTACTGGGATGCTGAACTGGAAGCGTAAGCGACCGGGTGTTGCCAAACGGAGCGCCTTGCGGCGCATTCTTTTTATGGATCTGGTTGAGATGTGAGCCCGATATGATCTGTGGCGGGGCAGCCTGAGAGCGTGTGCGGCGCCGATTTATGGGCGGGCGCGCTGAAGCATTCCGTAGAGGTCGCGGGGGTCGTCCGGGTCGGCGAGCAGATCAAGCGGATGGTAGAGCGGATGATTGGCCAGTTGGTCGCGGATATAGCGCAGGGCCGAAAAATCCTCGATCGCGAAGCCAACGCTGTCGAAGAGGGTGATGTCGGTGGCGGCGCGGCGACCGGGCGTGGTGCCGGAGATCACCTGCCAAAGCTCGGTGACCGGATGGTCGGGGTCGAGCTGCTGGATCTCTCCCTCGATGCGGGTCTGGGGCGGGTACTCGACGAAGATCCGCGCACGCTGCAATATCGCCGGGGCCAGCTCGGTCTTGCCCGGGCAATCGCCGCCGATGGCATTGATATGGATGCCGGGGCCGATCATGTTGTCAGTCAGGATCGTCGCATATTGCTTGTCAGCCGTACAGGTGGTCACGATCTCGGCCCCTTCCATCGCCTCCTCTGCTGTTGCGCAGGAGACGATCCGCAGGCCCGTCCCGGCGAGGTTGGCCGCACATTTCCGGGTGGCGTCTGCATCGGTGTCGTAAAGGCGGATCGTGTCGATGCCGCAGATTGCCTGCATCGCGAGGGACTGAAACTCTGACTGTGCGCCATTTCCGATCATGGCCATCGTCCTGGCGCCAGAGGGCGCGAGATGCTTTGCAACCATCGCGGAGGTGGCGGCCGTGCGGAGCGCGGTCAGAAGCGTCATCTCGCTCAGCAGCACCGGATAGCCTGTGGGAACATCCGCCAGAAGGCCAAAGGCGGTGACGGTTTGCAGGCCTTCGGCCGTGTTTTTGGGGTGACCATTGACGTATTTGAACCCGTAGACCGCGCCATCCGAGGTCGGCATCAACTCGATCACGCCCTCCGCGGAATGGCTGGCGACGCGCGGGGTCTTGTCGAAGAGCTCCCACCGTTTGAAATCGGCTTCGACATAGTCTGCAAGGCCACGCAACATGTCAGGCAGGCCGATCCGGTGGATCAGCTGCATCATGTGATCGACGGATACGAAGGGGACGAGCGCTTTGTCAGAGGGTTCTAGCATCGAAGATCTCAGGAATAGGCCCGGGTGGGGCGGTCGAAAACACGGCGGCCGAGCGCGGAGGCGGCGAGATCCACCATGACCTGCGCCGTGCGGCCGCGTTCGTCGAGAAAGGGGTTCAGCTCAACCAGATCGAGGGAGCTCATAAGGCTGCTGTCATGGATCATCTCCATCACCAGATGGGCCTCTCTGATCGTGGCGCCGCCGGGAACGGTCGTACCGACCGCGGGGGCGATCACTGGATCAAGGAAATCGACATCCAGCGAGACATGCAGCAGGCCATTGGCACTTTTGACGCGATCCAGAAAGGCGGCCAGGGGTTTCGCGATGCCGTTCTCGTCAATCTCGCGCATGTCATGACGGTGGATCCCGGTTGTGTTCAGCGCGGCCCGTTCTTCGGGATCGACGGATCGCAGGCCCAGAATGCAGATCCGCTCCTCCGGGATTGGATGTTGCACGGTCGGAAAGCCGTCAAACCCCGTACGACCGGTCACATAGGCCAGCGGGGTGCCGTGAAGGTTTCCCGAAGTGCTGGTCTCCGGTGTGTGAAAATCTGCATGAGCGTCGAGCCAAAGGACGAATTGCGGTCTGCCCAGAGAGGCCGCGTAGTTAGTGACGCCCGCGACGCTGCCCAGAGAGAGGGCATGATCCCCGCCCAAAAAGATCGGCATGCCATCATGCATCGCCTGTTCCGCAGCCGCGATGAGCCGGGTGGTCCATCCGATCGTCTGATGTCGCGCATGCGGATGATCGCCGTCGCGATCCGCCGCATGATCGGCGACGGTGAGATTGCCGGTATCGCGCACGGCATGGCCGAGATCGCGCAACGCATCGGCCAGGCCCGCCGTGCGGTAGGCATCTGGCCCCATCAAACAGCCGGTTCTGCGCTTTCCGCTGTCAACGGGTGCTCCGATCAAAATGCAGGTTTCCGGGGTCATGTCGGCAGGGCTCGCTCAATCATAGGGTTGCACAGATATCGCGACGATTTGGGTTGCATCAAAGAGCTTCGATTGATCAGAATGCGGCAATTCTGTGCGAATTGGGGAATAGAATTGGACAAAACGGACGAGCGGCTGGTGGGTGCGCTCAGGCAAAACGCGCGCGCATCTCTCTCAGAGCTGGCGATTCAGCTGCAGATGTCGCGCACAACGGTCAGGGCGCGGATCGAGCGGCTGGTCAAACGGGGCGATATCCTGGGCTTCACCGTGGTGATGAAGGAGGATGTGCTCACCGATCCTGTGCGGGGTCTGATGATGATCGGTATCGAAGGCCGGGGTACGGACCGGATCCTGCGCCAGCTTCATGGGTTGACGGATGTGCGCGCGGTGCATTCAACCAATGGACGGTGGGACCTGATCGTCGAGTTGGGGACCGAAACGCTGGAAGCGCTCGACAAGGTTCTGAACCGGATCCGTCAGATGGACGGTGTCACGACAAGCGAGACCAGTCTTCTTCTGGCCACGCGAAAGTCTGCCGGACGCTAGCGGGCGGGCGCGCGCAGGGCGAGAAGCCAGAGCGCCAGGAGGCCCAGAGACAGAAGGGTGTTCCAGCTTGCCATGGACAGGCTTAACAGCTCCCATGGCACCTCGTCGCAGCGCACGAGGGGCGCAGCCATGATCTGGTCCATCAACTCGTCGGTTGAAAGATCGCCGACGGGGCCAGACGTGCAGGTGCTGGGGCCTTCCCACCATCCCCGTTCGACCCCGGTGTGATAGACGCCGATGCCTCCGGTCGCGACGACGGCCAGACCGCCCAGCATCAGGAAGATGCGCCCGCCCAGCAGGAGGGCCAGTCCAGCACAGATAACGGCCACGGCATGCGGGTAGCGCTGCCAGATGCACATCGCACAGGGCGCGAGTCCCCCCAAATGCTGGAAGGCGAAGGCGCCCAGCAGCAACGCCGCCGAGCCGAACGCAGCCAGCGTGATGAGTTGGGAGCGTGTCATAAGAGGCGAAGCACCGCAAAACCACCGATCAAAAGCGCGACAAACAGAGTAAACATAAGACCCAGCCTGCGCTCGATGAAGTCACGGATGGGTGAGCCAAAGCGCCACAGCAGACCGGCGACGATAAAGAAGCGAAGACCTCGGGCCAGGATGGAGGTGGCGACAAAGGTCGCCAGCGGCATCCCGGTCCAGCCCGACATGATGGTGATCACCTTGTAGGGAAACGGCGTGATGCCAGCGGTGAGCACGGCCCAAAAGCCGAAATCGTTAAAGCGCGCATTGAATGCCAGCATCGCATCGGCCTTGCCAAGTGCCGAAAGGATGGGGTGTCCAACGCTTTCATAGGCCAACGCGCCGATCGCATAGCCCAGCAGCCCGCCAAGGACCGATGCGATCAAGGCCACACCGGCGATCAACCAGGCACGCGATGGGCGTGCGAGGATCATGGGGATCATCAGAACGTCGGGCGGGATCGGAAAGACCGAGCTTTCCAGAAACGCAATAAAGGCGAGCCACCACAAAGCCTGTGGATGCTCAGCCAAGGCGAGGGTGCGATCATAGAGGGCTCGGATCATCAAACTGCTCTCTTTTTGCGTTCGCTTCTGCACGGGTGCCTGGGGTCAGGTCAAGCGCGCATCAACTTTTCGGTCTGGACCTTGGCAAAGGGCTTGGGTAGACGACAGGAGAGGCCCAAGTGGCGGAATGGTAGACGCAGGGGATTCAAAATCCCCCGCCTTTGCGGGCGTGCCGGTTCGAGTCCGGCCTTGGGTACCAACAGCCTCCCCAAAATTCACCCGATTGAGACCGCGAGTCGTGTAAGCGAAAATTTGCCGTCAAATTTCAGCAAGGACTTGTCAGCGAAAACATGCCGTCTAGGTGGCGGCAATTTGGCGTGGTTTCTCCGGGGTTCAGCCGAATCGAGCTTTTGTGCAGCATTCGATTCGCTTTTTTGCCATAACTTTTGCATTTATTGGTGGTCAGTGTGTGCAAAAAACATGCATTGGTTCCGTATCGAGAACGAGGGTGACGTAAGGTCGCCAGGGAAATGGCGGCGTCATCTTGTTTTTGTGAACAGCTTAACTGTTTCGGAAATGTGAACGGCGGCTTTCTGGGCGGTGCGTGAGTTTTCGAAATATCGGTATTATCGCGCAGGAGTTCCGCATATTTTGTGGATTTAGGGGAAACAATCCGCGCCGCTATTAAGCGTGTTTTTCAAAAATGTGACAAGGCTGACGCGACTTGGCGTCGATACCTTGTGCTTTTTCGGACATTTTTTCCTTTGTCCGCCCGTCTGTGATGGGTATGCAGGTGACAGCCCAACTGGGGGGCGATGTCTGTAGGTCACGGGGGCGACTGCACATTTGCGCATCTAAGGGGATGCGGGAGAGTTGCATTCGCACGCTGCTTTTCGCGGCATGTGGCGATTGAATGCCGGTCAGAGGGATGGTCTCTGCACCGCTCGGCCAAGTATTGGCCCAGACTCACTCGTTTTCCAGTCGTGCAGGTTTGTTGGTCGCCCGACGCGCTGACATCGTTCTGTGGGGTATTTGAAAGAGTAACCGCGGGTTTGCGGAAAGGTGCCTTCGGGCACCGCATAGGAGAGAACGATGGAACAGGACGAATTGAACGATCCCGGTGATGCACAGCCGATCGCGAACCTGATTGGCTTTTGGGATTTCCTGACAGGTGGCGAAACCGACGATACCGGCCTCGACGATGGCTTTGCTCAAAACGGCTTTCTGGAAAACGGGGCGGTCGTAACGTCCGGTCAGCTTTGCCTCGACGGCGAAGATGACCGTTTCGATGTCGCGGGCAATGACGATCCCTTTGATCTCTCCGAAGGGACGATCGTTGCTGAGTTCACGCAGACAGACAACACCAACGGCACGTTCCAGACGGTGGTGAACCGCGGTCAGTTTTTCGACGCGGCAACCGAAGGCTATTTTGAAATCCGCGTCGATCAGGACGGCTCTGTCGTCGTGACCCACGCGGCGAATGGTGTGTCGATCGAGGAATCGACCGGGCCGATCCTGGTGCCCGACGATACCGTCCGCGTCACGTATGAATGGTCGTCCGCGGATGGCGGCCAGCTCATCGTGGAAAACCTGACCACGGACACGACCGAGACGATTGCGATCTCTCAGACCGGTCTGGACATGGATATTGGCGGCAATGACGGGATTAGTTTCTCGATTGGCGCGCGTGAGAATGTTGATGACGAGTACCTCAAGTTTTTTGAAGGCAAGATCGATTCCGTCGCTGTGTATGATGGTAAACTCAGCGTAAGTGGTCGCGACGGAATCGTGTCTGGCACCGATGGCGATGATAACATCGACATCACTTATACGGGTGATCCCGATGGCGACCGCGTCGACAACGGCGATGCCATCCTGCCCGGCGAAGGACCGGATGATGACATCATCCGCGCCGGCGACGGCAACGATACGATCACCGGCGGTGCGGGCGCGGACGAAATCGACGGCGGCGCGGATCGCGATGTGATCGTGGGCGGCAATGCAGGCGATGCGGTTGATGGCGGTGAGACCGGTGACGATTTCGACGTCCTGGATTTGCGCGATGCAGGTCCGTTGCGGATCGCCAGCCAGACGCCTGATGCGGATGGCAACTCCACGTCCGGCACAATCGAGTTCCTGGACGGTGACGGAAACCCGACCGGCACGATGACCTTCACGGAAATCGAAGAAATCCTGCTGCCGACGGCACGGGATGGCATCGTCGAGGGGACAGATGGCGACGATACGATCGACACCGGCTATACCGGCGATCCTGACGGCGATATCATTGATGGTGGCGACGCGATCTTGCCTGGCGAAGGCCCGGATGACGATATTGTCGATGCCGGTGACGGCGACGACTCCATCGATTCCGGCGCTGGCGACGATGACGTCGACGGGGGCGAAGGAAACGACACCATCAACACAGGCGACGGAAGCGACGAAGTCGATGGTGGTGCGGGCAACGACGTGATTGATACGTCTGCCGGTGGCGTTCCGCTGCCTGATCTGGGCTTCCCGGGCTACACCAGCACCGATCCGAACGTTCCGCCTGTCCCGGCGGATACCGACCCAGATGATGACCGTGACACCGTCATGGGCGGCGCGGGTGACGACACCATCTCGACCGGCGACGACGCCGACCTGATTGATGGCGGAACCGGTAATGACCAGATCGACGGCGGCATTGATGCGGACACGATCAATGCAGGCGCTGGCAATGACCTTGTCATCGGCGGGGAAGGGGCGGACAGCATTCTGGCGGGGGCCGGAAATGACACCGTATATGGTGGTCTCGACCCGGTCTTTCCCGATGGGCTCAACATCCGCGATGACGGCAGCGATGGCGATCCGGATCCCGAAACCCGCAACGGCCTGGATTTCATCGACGCAGGCGCCGGCGATGACCTCGTCTTCGGTCAGGATGATGACGACACCATCATCGGGGGCGCCGGCAACGACACGTTGGATGGCGGTATCGATGACGACAGTATCGATGGCGGAACCGGTGATGACGTGATCACAGGCGGGCAGGGTGTCGATACCCTGTCCGGCGGCGATGACCGCGACACGTTCCTTGGCGGCAATGCCGGTGACTTCATCGACGGGGGCGAAGGCGGCATTGACGAAGATACGCTGGATCTTCGCGGTGCGGCTGGTGCAGAGAACCCGAACGGCACACTCACGGTTGAGCTGAGCTCGGATAACCCTGAAAACGGAACGGTCACCTTCTTTGACGAAGACGGCAACGCCACCGGCACGCTGGAATTCATCAACATCGAGACGGTGATCCCCTGTTTCACACCGGGCACCATGATCGCGACCCCGACGGGCGAGCGGCGTGTGGAGGATCTGGAAATCGGGGATCGCGTGATCACGCGCGACAACGGCATTCAGGACATCCGCTGGCTTGGAAAGCGTGCGCTGACCGGGCAGGAGCTGGTGCAGGCAGAGCATCTGCGTCCGGTTCTGATCCGCGCGGGCGCGCTTGGCAACGGTCTGCCAGAGCGTGACATGATGGTCAGCCCCAATCACCGGGTCCTGGTGGCAAACGACAAGACGGCCCTCTACTTCGAAGAGCGGGAAGTTCTGGTCGCTGCCAAGCATCTGACTGGTCTTGACGGGGTCGATGTGGTTGAGGTGTCCGGTGTGACATACATCCACTTCATGTTCGAACAGCACGAGGTTGTTCTATCGGATGGCGCATGGACAGAAAGCTTCCAGCCAGGTGACCAAACACTCGCGGGTGTCGGCGATGCACAGCGCAACGAGATCTTTGAACTCTTCCCGGAGCTCAAGACACCGGAAGGTGTGGCGGCTTACAACTCGGCCCGCCGCTCTTTGAAAAAGCACGAAGCGCATCTGTTGATGAACTGATCCACGTCGGTCACCCCGAATATGCAGCTCACCGCGCGGATCGGGGGCGCGGGAAAGGAAAACGGGACGGCTTGCCGTCCCGTTTTTCGACTTAAACACCTTTGTTCATGCACGATCGTTGTCGATTGGGAAACAATGATCTGCCCTTCATGTGCCAGACCCTTTCCGGGCAGCAAGAACGCTTACGTGCTTTGTCGTTGAGCCCGCCACATCGCCCAGTCTTCCGGTGTATCCAGATCAAGACGCGCCCTGTCGCCGGGTAGGGGGATCAGCGAGATGCGGCCCTGCGCAGCGGCCACGACCTCCCTGCCGCCACCATCACCCTTTAGGTCTGCAAAACGCGGGAAAAGGGCGGCCGCGAAGACGATGGGGTGGCCTGGTCGATTGCTTTCCGTCACGCCCCTCCAGATCAAGGTTTCCTCTTTGAGATCAATCTGATGCAGGACACATCTCAAGTCATTCTCGGTGAGGTCTGGCATGTCTCCCAGAACCAGCATGGCTGCTGCGGCGTGCGGCGGTAAGGCGCCGAAGGCCGTTCTGAGCGAGGCGTTCATCCCTTCCGCTGCGGCGCGAACTTCCAGAGGTGTCACATCCAAACCGTCCAGCGCCGCATAGCGTGAATGCGGCTTCGGCGGCAGCGCGACGAGGACCTGCCCCGTGGTGACAGCGCGTGCGATGCGGGCCTGCCGACGCACCAGCGGTTCGCCGTCGACGTCTTCCAGCAATTTGTCAGCCCCCCGCATGCGGGTCGAGCCGCCGGCGGCCAGCACAATGACCGGAATATCGGATACGGAACCACTCATGATCCCGTCTTAGCAGGTGTCGCGCGATAACTCAGCCCCGCATCCGCGCCCCGTCCGCATCGAAAAGAGGTGTCGTGATCAGGCTGGCGCGGCGCATGTCGCCAAGGATTTCGATTTCGACCTCCAATCCGTCTGCAATTCGGTCTGTCGGAAGGAACCCCTGGGCGATGGATTTGCGGGAAAAATGCGAATATCCGCCCGACGTGCAAAAGCCCTGCACGGCCCCGTCCAGCCAGATCGGCTCATAGGCTTGCACGTCGGCTCCGTTGGCGTCCACCTCAAAAGCTGCCAATCTGCGCGCCGGACCGGTGGTGCGCTCCGCCTCTGCCGCGGCGCGACCGATGAAATCGACGTTTTTCTTGAAGCTGATGAACCGGTCAAGCCCGGTCTCCGCTGCGGTGTAGTCCGGGGAAAACTCTGAAAGCCAGGAGCCAAAGAACTTGTCCAGCCGCAGGGACATCATCGCGCGCATGCCAAAGGGCACCATCCCGTGCGGTTCGCCGGCAGCCCAGAGCGTTGACCAAAGCTGCCGTTGGCTCATTGGATCGCAATAGATTTCATAGCCCAGATCCCCGGTGTAGGAGACGCGTTGAACGATGCAATCGGTCATCCCCACGGTGATGCGTCGCACGTCCATAAAGGCCATGTCCGCAACGTTCTGGCGGGTGCAAGCCTTTAGCACGTCGCGTGCTTTGGGGCCGGCGATCTGGAACCCGTTGCGCTTGTCAGAGATGTTGTCCACCGACACGCCATCCTCGCGCTGCTGTTCGAACCAGCGCATGTGATAGGCTTGGCTGCCGTAGGACGCGGTCAGTTGAAATTCGCGTTCCGACAGGCAGGAGATGGTGAAATCGCCGATCAGCTTTCCTTTCGGGCTTAACATCGGGGTCAGGCTCAGCCGTGCGGGTTGGGGGACGCGCCCCGCCATGACCCTGTCCAGCCAGGTCCGGGCATTGGGTCCGGCCACGCGGTATTTCCCGAAATTATGCACCTCGTTGATACCGACGCTCTCTCTGACAGCGCGCACCTCTCGACCGGTTGCATCAAAGGCATCGGACCGGCGGAATGACGGCGTCTCGTAGGTTGGTTCGTCGTCTTTGGCAAAGTAGTTGACCACTTCAAGCCCGAATTGCTGGCCCCAGACGGCGCCCATCTGGGAAAAGATGTCGTACATCGGCGTTGTCCGGTTGGGCCGCGCCGCAGGCAGTTCTTCGTTGGGGTAGGCGACCGAAAACCGCTTTTGATAGTTCTCGATCACCTTGGGCAGGGTATAGCCCGGGCTGATCCAGTCGCCGAAACGTGCCACATCCATCGCCGTCACGTCGCGGTCCGGTTCGCCTTCGATCATCCATTGCGCAAGCGTCAGACCGACACCGCCGCCCTGGCTGAAGCCCGCCATCACGCCGCAGGCCGACCAGTAGTTCCGCATGCCCGGGACCGGCCCGACCAGCGGGTTGCCATCCGGGGCAAAAGTAAACGGTCCATGGATCACCGACTTGACCCCCGCCGTTTCCAGAACGGGGAAGCGCTTGTAAGCAAAATCAATGCTTTCCGTGATTTTGTCAAAGTCATCTGGCAGCAGCTCGTGGCCAAAATTCCACGACGTGCCATCGACGGCCCAGGGCCGGCAGGTCTGTTCATAAAAGCCGATACACAGGCCGCGCCCTTCCTGCCGGAGATAGCTTTCACCCGCCGGATCCATCACATGAGGGTGTTCCTGCCCGCGCTCGTAAATCTCGGCAATATCGTCTGTGACGATATATTGATGCTCCATCGGGTGCAGGGGGAAGTAGACGCCCGCCATCTCGCCAACTTCCCGCGCCCAGAGACCGCCTGCATTCACCAGGTGTTCGGCGTGAAGCGTGCCCTTGTCGGTCACCACGTCCCATGTGCCGTCGCTGCGCTGGTTGGTCTCCTGCACCATGCAATGGGTTTCGATCGTGGCGCCCCCCATACGGGCTGCCTTGGCATAGGCGTGCGTTGTCCCCGATGGATCGAGATGCCCGTCGAGTGGATCATAAAGCGCCCCGATGATGCCTTCGAGATTGGTGATGGGCGCAATCTTCGCGATCTCTTCGGGTCCGACGATTTCGGTTTCCAACCCCATGAAGCGATGCTTTGCCCGCTCGGCCAGCAACATGTCGAACCGGTCCTGGTTGTCGGCCAGGGTGACACCGCCCACGTGATGCAGCCCGCAGGACATGCCGGTGATCTCCTCCAGCTCCTTATAAAGCCGGATCGTATAGCCTTGCAGGGCCGCCATGTTGGTGTCGCCATTGAGCGTATGAAACCCGCCCGCGGCGTGCCATGTTGATCCCGATGTCAGCTCGGACCGCTCCAGAAGCATGACATCGGACCAACCCAATTTGGTCAGGTGATAGAGGACCGAGCAGCCGACAACGCCGCCGCCGATGACACATACACGGGTGGAGGTTTTCATGGGGACCCCTTTTTGTTCGGTCGATGGCCTGATCGCCACTTAGCGCAACTTTATGGGGCTTTGCGTCGACCATGAAAGAGCATGCGCGACATTTCCTGTCGCGAACGAAGCAGGGAACGGTTTGAACGCATCAGGGGTTGAACCTCATGGATTTGATACGTCGCCTTCCTAAAATGGCCCTCCAACTGACGCGTCACTATGCGCGGCAGCTTTGGGTGCGCGTCATGCTGATGGGGTTGCTTGCGTTCCTGTCGCTGGGTCTGACGCAATTGGTTGAGCCGTTTGTGCCATCAGAATTGGCTTCTGGCGTGCCGGGGTCCTCAGCCGACCGGCTTTTGAACCTGATCGCCAGCGCGATGCTTGCCGTGACCACCTTTTCCCTGACTGTCATGGTGAGCGTCTATCAGGCCAGCTCAAGCCAGTGGACGCCGCGCGTTCACCAATTGATCATGCAGGATGCGGTCACGCAGAACACGCTGGCGGCCTTTACAGGCGCCTTTGTCTTCTCGCTGGTGGCCATCATTTTGCGAGAGACGGGCATATATGTCGATGATCGGGCGCTTGTCCTTTTTTGGACGACGGTGCTGGTTCTGGCCTATGTGGTCTTCTCGTTGATCCGCTGGGTCCTTCACCTTCAGACCCTTGGCAGTCTCATCGACACCACGCGACAGATCGAAGAAATCACGCTCAGGCGCTTTGAAGAACGGCTTCAGACCCCGTGCCTTGGGGCCTGTTCGTGGACCGATGACATCCCGTCGGAGGCGTGGTCGCTGAACTCAGAGCGCAGTGGCTATGTCCAACATGTTTTCGCTGACGCCTTGCAGGAAGTGGCGGTGGAGCATGATGTTCGCTTGTTCCTGCATCGCGCCGTCGGGAGCTTTATCTTTGCAAATGAACCGCTGCTGTGGATCGTCGGAGAGCCTGACGATCCCGAAAAGCTGGAACATGAGATTGTACAGCTCTTGGTTCTGGGGGATGTCCGGACCCATGATCAGGATCCCCGCTTTGGTCTTTTGCTCTTGTCCGAGATCGGCTCGCGCGCGCTTTCGCCGGGGATCAACGACCCCGGCACGGCCATCGATGTGTTGAACCGCATGGCCAAGATCCTGGGGCGCTACCGGGATGAGACATCCACCGACACAGCGCCCCGGAACGAGCATTTGTATGTGCGTCCCCTCGACCCGCGCGATCTGCTGATGGACGCATTCGGGGGCATCGCACGGGACGGCGCGCATCTGCTTGAGGTGCAGCAACGCCTGCAAAAGGCGCTTGGCAGTCTGGCCCATCATCCCGATCCGGGCTTGTCCTCCGTCGCCGCAGAGATGGCGCGCGAATATTACGACCGTGCATCGGAGGCTCTGGACTGGGCGGCGGATCGCGACAGGCTCAGCCGCCATCTGCCACAAACCGGATCGACGTCTGAATAATGACGGTCCTGGCCCAACCGCGACGTCGCATGTCGTGGTTGTGCAATCTGCCTCAAGCGCCATGGGTGCAGGGTGACACACGCAGAGTGTGACAAGGAAAGACGACATGCGGACAGACGCGCAGGCGGTGGTTATCGGAGGTGGCGTTATCGGATGTTCGATCCTCTATCATCTCACGAAACTTGGCTGGACCGATGTGGTGCTGCTTGAGCGGGACGAGCTGACGTCAGGATCGACCTGGCACGCGGCTGCGAATATCCACGGCCTTCATGATAACACGAATATCAGCCGCATTCAGCACTATACCATGACGCTCTATAAAGAGCTGGAGGCTGAAACGGGGCAGGGCTGCGGCGTGTTTCAGCCCGGAAGTCTTTATCTCGCGCAAACCGAACAGCGAGAGCATCAGCTGCGATTGCAAGAGGCCAAGGCGCGGCTTTACGGCATGAACTTTCACGAGGTATCGCGCGACGAGGCAGAGCGCCTGCATCCGCTTGTCGATTTCGACGGGATCCGCTGCATCATGTGGGAGCCGGACGGCGGAAATGTCGATCCCTCTGGGGTCACCAGCGCCTATGCGGCGGGCGCCCGCGCGCGGGGGGCGGAAATCCATCGTTTTTGTCCTGTCACCGCGACGGAGCAGCAGCCGGACGGATCCTGGATCGTACGGACACCTCAGGGAGAGATCAGGACGCGCTGGATCGTCAATGCCGCGGGGCTTTGGGGGCGCGAAGTCGCGGCGCTTGCGGGGCTGGAATTGCCGTTGCAGCCCACCGAACATCAGTATTTCGTCACCGAACCCATCGCGGAGATCGAAGCCATGGACCGCCGTCTGCCGTCCGTCGCGGATCGGGATGGCGAATACTACCTCCGTCAGGAAGGGCAGGGGCTGCTGGTCGGGGCGTATGAACGCGATGTCCGCCTTTGGGCAGAAGACGGAACGCCCGCGGGTTTCGGCCATGAACTGTTCGCCGACGATCTGGAGCGGATCGAAGACAACATGATGCGCGCCATTGCCCGTGTCCCCGCGGTCGGGGTGGCCGGTATCAAGAGGGTGATCAATGGTCCGATGATCTGGTCGCCGGATTCCAACGTTCTCTTCGGGCCGGTCCCGGAGTTGCGGCACTATTTTTGCTGTAACGGCATCATCCCTGGCTTTTCGCAGTCCGGCGGGATGGGTTTGATGGCAGCGCAATGGATGGTCGAAGGCGAAACGCAATACGATCTCTTTCCCTGGGACATGGCCCGCTTTGGATCCTGGGCCGGCAAGGCGTTTACCAAGGCCCGTGTCGCGGATCAGTATGCGCACCGGTTCTCGATCCATTTCCCCAATGAAGAGCGGGACGCGGGGCGTCCGGTCCGCAAACGCCCGGCCTATGAGAAGCAACGCGAGATGGGGGCGGTCTTTGGCTTGAACTTCGGCTGGGAACATCCGCTCTGGTTCGCGGATCGACCGGATGTGACACAGACCAACGGCTTTACCAGGCAGAATTGGTGGGACCCCGTGGGCGCGGAATGCAGAATGCTGCGCGACCGGGCAGGCATTATCGATATCTCGAACTTTGCCATTTACGAATGCCGGGGTGCGCATGCGGAGGATTGGCTGAACGCCGTCTTTGCCAACCACATGCCACGGGAGGTCGGGCGCTCCTGCCTGACGCCGTTGATCGGAAAGCGCGGGGGGATCGCTGGCGATTTCACGGTGACCCGGCTGGAAGAGGACAGGTTCTGGGTCATCGGTTCGGGCATGGCCGAGCGGTATCACAGCCGCTTTTTCGCCGAGGTGCCGCTGCCGGCCGGTACCTCGTTTCAGAGCGTGACCGACAGTACCTGCGGGTTCAACGTGGCTGGGCCAAGATCACGGGATTTGCTGCAGAGGCTGACGAATGTCTCCCTGGCGACAAAAGACTTCCCGTTCATGCGCTCGCGGGTGATAGAGGTCGCCGGTGTCGATGTCACCGCGCTGCGGGTGTCTTTCACCGGCGATCTTGGATGGGAATTGCATTGCGCAGAGCGGGATCAGCAGCGGCTTTACGATGCGCTGCTTGAAGCGGGTCGCGAGGTCGGTGCCGGCCCCGTCGGCAGCCGGGCATTGATGAGTTTGCGCATCGAGAAGGGATATGGGTCCTGGGGGCGGGAATATAGCCCTGAATACTGGCCGCAAGAGGTCGGGCTGGCGCGTTTGTGCAAGATGGACAAGGCATTCCTGAACAAAGCGGCCGTGGCTGACACGTTGTCACGCCCCCCGCGCGAACACCTTGTGCTTCTCGCGTTGGACGACGCGGATGTCGCTTCGTCGAACGCGGATGCGACGGGGGGCGAGCCGATCTTCAGGGAGGGGCGTGGCATCGGGCGGGTCACATCAGGTGCATATGGCTATAGCGTCGGCGCGTCGCTCGCATTGGGGTATGTCGCAGGCGCCGCGGCAGGGGAGCGTGTGGATGTCATGGTTCTTGGGCGCCCCCACAAGGCGACGATCCTGTCCGAGCCTCCCTTCGATCCGCAGGGCGAGCGCCTGCGCGCGTGACGCAGTCGCACCGCATCCTGCCGGATAGCCCGCCGCTTTCAGGGCAAATGCCAAAGGGGCGATGGATCTTATCTGAATACGGCGGATGGCAGATCACGATCAATGCTGAAAGATCTGAGTGAGAAGGCCTTCGCTCTGCTCCCCTCTGGAAGTTGTCCGCCGGACGGGAACCCGTGATGATCTGAGCAGGGTTCGAAGCACGGACGGAACTTGCGGATCGTCAAACAGCAGGCCGACCGTACTTGTCAGCCCGCGATTGGTCTTGGCCGTCACGGTCCAGGTCCCGCATGTCAGCCTGCATGTCGACCCGCGTTTCATGGCCGCTGTCACCGATGAACCCGGCGGTGCGACCGGGCGGAAATTGCAACCTTGGCGCCCAACCACGATGATGTTTCCGTCGATAACATGCGGTCCGCATATAAGCTGTGCGGGAAGCTGACAGGCATGCCGAAACCGCATGTAGGAGTTGAGCCAATTTATTGACAGTCGCCCCAACGACAGCGTGAAGACCAGCATAAGCAAAACCGCGAACACGCTGCCCAGACGGAAAACCCCGGATGCATCAAGGAAGATCCCCCTGAGGGTCGCAATCGAAAGCTCCCCCAATCTCGCCAGCGTGACCGCGCGTTCCTTGGTAAAGCTGTCCTGACCGCAAATCTCCTCGAGCAATGTACGCACCAAGTCGAGGCGCACCTGGAACGCGGATTTAAGGGCGTATCGCTGCGCGGCTTCCGGACCGTCACGCAGACCTGTTGCCGCGAAAAGTGCGACATCGGTGACAAAGAGACTGACATGGGGATAGCTGGCCTTGTGGCCTGCAGATTGAAGATTGGCCTGAAGGCGCGCCCGACTGAGCGACATGGTTAGATTGTTCAACCGTATCAAAGTCTTTTGATCCGGCGCTCTATGCCCGTCGAGGGAAAGATCCGAGGCTTCCAGAAGGTCAGAAAGCTGCGGCAGCTTCGAACACGCGGCCTGAACATGGCCAGCAGCCAGGGCACCTGCCAAAGCAAGCATGAGTGTCAGGATGTATCGTCGCGCCATGGTGAGGCTTAAGGGAGATATCATGTTCCGCACGTCCTCTTTCGGTCGTTGGGGCTTAGCATGCCGACCGTTAAGCTTTCGTGTGCGCGCGCGTTCCAGTGTCGACAGGGCAGATTTGTCAGTGCAGACTGATGCGCGGGGAGGAGCACGAAATGACGTCAGACCGACGACCGCGCGATGCGATGTCTCATGTCTTGGGTGATACGCATGACCCGTTGAGAACCGAAACGATCCCGGGCCTTTTGGCGCATGCCGTTGCTGAATTCGGGCAGAACGAAGCCGCTGTATTTCCGGCGCAGGAGATACGTTGGACCTATTCCGAATTGGCGCATCAAGTGGATCGTCTGGCCGGCGGTTTGCTGGATCTTGGGGTGGCGCGCGGCGACAGGGTCGGTATCTGGTCGCCAAACCGGATCGAATGGCTTCTGACACAGTTTGCCACGGCCCGGATCGGGGCCATCCTGGTCTGCATAAATCCTGCTTATCGGCTCTATGAACTGGAATATGCCTTGAACAAGGTCGGGTGTAACACGCTTGTTCTCGCCCCTCTGTTCAAGTCCTCGAACTATATCGAAATGATCCAAGAGCTCGCTCCCGAGCTTGCTTCAGCGCCTCCGGGCGATCTGCGCGCTGCGCGATTGCCTCATCTGCGCAATGTCATCGCCATGGGGTCTGATACGCCCTTTGGCATGATCGGCTTTGATGCGCTTTGTACTAAGGGAGACCAGGTCGCCCGGTCGCGTCTTGATGAGATCACCCGAAGCCTGTCTCAAACCGATCCGATCAACATCCAATTCACCAGCGGGACCACCGGCAGCCCCAAAGGCGCCTGCCTGACGCATCGCAACATCGTCAACAACGCCCATTTCGTTACCAAAACGATGCGGTTCAGTGACCGGGATCGCCTTTGCATTCCTGTGCCGTTTTATCATTGCTTCGGCATGGTCATGGGCACTTTGGGATGTGTGAGTAAGGGGGCGACGATGGTTGTGCCGGGCGAGGGCTTTGATGCCGCTCAAACGCTCACAGCGGTCTCTGAAGAGAAATGTACCGCTCTTTACGGCGTGCCGACGATGTTCGTGTCCGAATTGGCCCTTGATGATTTTCACCGCTTTGATCTGACGCATCTGCGGACCGGCATCATGGCCGGAGCGCCCTGTCCGATCGAGGTGATGAAGCGCGTGCAGGCCGAGATGAACATGAGTGAGGTCACGATCGCGTACGGCATGACGGAGACGTCGCCGGTGTCCTTTCAGAGCAACGTAGACGACCCGCTCGACAAGCGTGTGAGTTCGGTTGGGCGCATTCATCCTCATGTCGAATGCAAGGTCATTGACGCAGAGGGGCAGACCGTTCTTGTCGACGTGCAGGGGGAACTGGTGACGCGCGGTTACTCGGTCATGCAGGGATATTGGGACGAGCCCGGGAAAACATCTGAGAGCATCGATGTGGAAGGTTGGATGCATACCGGGGATCTCGCCGTCATTGATCGGGACGGATACTGCACCATCACCGGGCGGGTGAAGGATATGATTTTGCGGGGTGGGGAAAACATCTATCCAAAGGAAGTCGAGGACTTTTTGTTCACCCATCCCGATATCGCCCTTGCGCAGGTTTTTGGTATTCCGGACGGAGCGTTGGGTGAAGTGGTGTGCGCTTGGATTGTTGCGCGGGAGGGGGCATCCCTGTCCGAAGAGGAGGTGCGCGACTTCTGTCGCGAGCGGATCGCGCATTACAAAATCCCGTTGCATGTTCGGATCAAGGCCGACTTACCGATGACGGTCACGGGTAAGCCGCAGAAGTTTCGGATGCGGAAAGAGATGGAACGCGAACTGAATATCGGGTGAGCAAGCCAACCCATGGCGCGCCGGAAAATTTCAAATTTTCCGGTCGTTTTCCGACACGGAAAACGCTTGCGCCTCTTATACTGAGGGCTCCCAGCAACCGGAAAATTCAGAATTTTCCGGCCGTTTTCTAACATAGAAAACGACGCCAGAACGAGACTGTTGGTTAAAGGGGGCGGATCTTCAGGTTGGTGATCCGATTGCCTTCGCGCTCTGTCACTTCAAAACGAAATCCGTGAAAGGAAAACACCTGGCCCTTGGTCGGGATCATCTGGGCTTCGTGAATGACAAGTCCGGCGACGGTGTTTGCCTCTTCATCCGGCAGCGACCAGTCTGTGGCCCGATTGAGATCCCGGATGGTCATGCTGCCTTCGACCAGGTAATGTCCGTCCTCCGACGGCTTGATGATCAGATCCTCCTCGGGGTCGAATTCATCCGTGATCTCTCCCACGATTTCCTCAAGGATATCCTCCAGCGTCAGCAAACCCTGAAGCGATCCGTATTCGTCGACAACCAGGGCAAAATGCGTCCGCATGCGCAGGAATTGCCGCATTTGTTCGTCCAGTGTCGTGGTCTCCGGTACAAAGTAGGGCGGCATCGCCACGTCCGTGATCTGAAATCTGGCAAGGGCCTTGGCATCTCCTTCCGGGCCGCCAATCTCCTTGTACATCGCTCTCAGCAGGTCCTTTGCGTGCACAACGCCGATGATATTTTCCGGTTCGTCCTTGAAAACCGGCAGCCGGGTATGGTTGCTTTCAAGGCATTGCTGCAGGATGGCCTCTGGCTGATCCGCCGCATCGATCATCTCGATCCCTGAGCGGTGCAGCATGATTTCCTCAACCACCCTGTCATTCAGGTCCAGTGCGCCAAGAACCCGGTCCCGGTCCTCTTTCTCGACCACGCCTTCGGAATGGCCCAGTTGAAGGGCGCCCGCGATTTCTTCCCTGACTGCCAAAATGTGGCTGTCCGGGTCGATCTGAACGCCAAAGATGCGTAAAACACCGCGGACGAGCAGCCGTACCGCGCTCACCACCGGTGCAAATACCGTCACAACGACCGAGATCGGCGAGGCCACCGCCGAAGCAGCCTTCTCCGCATTGGTGATCGCGTATGTTTTCGGCAGAACCTCCGCGAAGATCAGGACCAGAAAGGTCATCACAAGGGTCGCGAGGGCCACGCCGCTTTCCCCGAAGGCGCGGGTGAAAATCGACGTAGCAAGCGAGGCCGCCAAGATATTGACCAGATTGTTGCCCAGCAGGACCGACCCTATCAGCCTTTCATTGTCTTCGGTGATCTTGAGCGCCCGCTGCGCCCCTTTCGACCCTTTGTCGGCCTGACTGCGCAGCTTACCCCGGGATGCCGCGGTGAGCGCGGTTTCCGATCCGGAGAAAAAGCCCGACAGAACGAGCAAGAGAAGGATCACGCCGCACGTGATCCAAAACGCGCCATCAAGAGCCGAAGTGGCGGTTTCCATTGTCAAAAAATCCCGTACCTACTGATGCATAGGGTTATGGTCTCCCCCATGCGATCAATCAAGAGGCGGCATATCTATCGGGTTTTGCGCTTGTCGGCGTCGCTTGCCAGGGGATGATGGTCCAAAACCAGATCCGCCAGCCGCTCGTCAAGGACATGGGTGTAGATTTCGGTCGTCGCCACATCCGCGTGACCCAGAAGGGTTTGGATGGACCTCAAATCAGCGCCGTTAGCCAGCAAATGCGTTGCAAAGGCATGGCGCAGCGTGTGCGGCGTCACCTTGTCCTGGGCAACACCGCCCGTGACGGCCAATTCCTTGATCAGCAGGTAAAAGCGGTGCCTTGTGAGATGGCCCGATTTACCGCGGGACGGGAAGAGAAATTTCGATGCCGGTTTTCCGCTGCCGATGGCCTTGTCTTCGGTCGCGTCACGATCCGTGAGCCATGCCGCAAGCGCCTCTCGCGCGGGAGGGGAGAGCGGCACCATCCGCTCTTTTCCACCCTTGCCCATGATCAGCAACATGCGCGGATCACCTCGCGCAGCCGAGACCGGTAGGGAAACCAGCTCGCTCACCCGCATCCCCGTCGCATAAAGCAGTTCCATCAGGCATGTGTTGCGCAACCGGTCCGATTGAGACCGCCCCGATGCCCTTGCGGCTTCGAGAAGGCGGTCGACTTCGGCGACGTCCAGGGTCTTGGGAAGGCGCTGATCGCGGCCCGGTCCCTTGATCTGGATCGCCGGATTGTCACTGCGCCAGCCCTCTTCAAACGCAAACCGAAAGATCTGCTTGATCGCCGACAGGCGCCTCGCGCGTGTCGATTTGGCGAGCCCCTGATCCGCACAGAAAATCAGATAGGTCTCTACATCGTTTCGCCCCGCAGTTTCGAAGTCCGATCCGTTGCGCATCAGCCAAGACCCGAAATCCTTGAGGTCCCGACCATAGGCAAGCTGCGTATTGGTGGTAGCGCCCAATTCGGCTGCCTGCGCGTCCAGAAAGGTGGAAATCCATCTGTCCGTGTCTGTACTGTCCTTGCTCATTGCACCGGTCCCCGCTCTAGCAAGAGCGCTTGAAGGCTGGCGCGGCGGGCCGTATCTTCAAGCCCCAGGGCACGAAAGCCCGCAATTGCCTCGGTCAAATCCTGCATATTCCCTCCTACGCCCCGATCAAAGAGGACCATGAGACGCAGGATTGTCTCTCCGAGCGTCTCCGCCGAAAGATTGTCGGGCAGTTCGGGGTCGGGTTCGAAAGCCAAGGCTATCGCTTCGGCCTGCGCTGTCGGAGGGGGAGCGCTTTCAGGTTGACCCTGAGCCAGGCCGGCCCAAAACGCACTCTCCGGTCCGGCGGATGCGATCCGGTTCGCTGCTGTTTCATATCCGGGAGACAGAAGTGCGATGCGCAATTGCAGGCGCGCCAGATCCGGATCGTTCAAGCGCACATTGGACAAGGGCTCTGCAAACAAAGCTGCAAAGGGGACCTCCAGGCTTGCCTCTTTCATAGCGCGCCAGGCTTGGCGCAAGGTTCGAGAGACGGCTGTGGGGCTGCGCGTGCGCAACGCCGTTTCAAAGCGTTGCAGCGCCTCGACCCGGTCCCAGACACCGCCTGATGCGGCTGGAAGTCGCGCGGTATAAAGACCCAGAAGGCGATTGGTGCTCAGCGCCCCGGTGCGCGCAAGTCGTTCTGCCGCCTCCAATTGTGCCTTCCAGCCGGCCAGGTCCCTCAGATCCGCCGCGGCGAAGGCGCGGGGCAGGGGCGCGGAGGGCAGGGGTTCTCCAATCGCTTCAAAGAGCCGGAACAAAAGCGGATCGGGATCATTCGGCACGGGAAGAGGGGCAGCCTCCTCGAAGACTTCCGGGTAGAGAAATCTGTCGAGGGCGTCCGTGGTATCGGCGGGCATCATACCCAAGGCGCGGGCTCCGTCGAACATCACGCTTGCCGCGGTAAGATCACCCGCCCTTGCGGTGCAGAATATTTGCGCATCGAGCCCCGGCGACAGATGCGGCTGGTCCAGCAGCGTCTCGCATCGCTTATCCTCGGAGCCGATCAAAAGCGCTGTTTCAAAGGCGCGCCTGAAAACCTCGGCATTGCGATCCGCACCGGCCTGTTCGATCAGGGATTGCGCGGGATCGATCGCGCCCAGTTGGATCAGACGGTCGATCCTTGCAAGAAGGACAGCCTCGTCCGCGCGGACGGTTGGCAACGGCGCCGCTTCGCTCAGGATCAATGTATAGAGAAGCGTTTGCATTGCCGGGCTGCGCGACACCGGCGCGTTCGAAATCAGGCGCGTGAGCACTTCGGTTTCGCTGCCGCGCCATAACGTTTGCGGCAGCCCCGTGACGGATGGCGGGACAAGACCGATCGGGGATCTTGCCGCATCAAGCGTGCGCACCGTGATTTCAGGTCTCTTCGCGCTGTCAGAGACCGGTGGTTCGTTCGGCGCGATGACTGGCGGCCCGACAACCGGGGGGTTCTCGCTCAGCCAGTCGATAACCGACAAAGGTTCCTGCGCGCCTGCCAAACTTGTGGACAAACCGGCCAAAAGACCGGCAAGGGCTGCGACCCTATTGACCATCCAGAATGACGGGTTCGCGGACTTCGTTTTGCGGCGCCGAGAAGTCGGCGCCAAAAAACGGACCCAGATATGCATATGCCACCAATCCGACAAAGCCAAAAAACAATAAATAAATCAGAAGCTTGATTAAGCGCCCCATAAGATCCTCACAGCCCTGCCTCGTGGTCTTTTTCGCAAGTTATATATGGCCTTTTTTATAAGATCACGTCATTCACGTAAGAATGAGGGAAATTGAGCAAAGCATGGCCGAACATAATACCGAAGGCGCGTCCGTCCGGTTGCTCAAAACAGTCGTGATGGTCGGCATGATGGGAGCAGGAAAAACCGCCGTTGGCAAGGCTTTGGCGGCAAAACTTCATGTTCCGTTCAAAGATAGCGACGCCGAGATTGAGCTGGCGGCCAACATGACGATCCCGGAAATCTTTGCGCGTGATGGTGAGCCTTTTTTCCGTGACAAGGAAAGCCAGATCATCGCGCGCTTGCTCGAAGGGGTGCCGGCTGTCTTGTCTACGGGCGGTGGTGCTTATCTGGCGTCGGAAAACAGAACGCTGATCTCGCAAAAGGGTGTCGCGGTATGCCTGCAGGCTGATCTGGCCGTGTTGTGGTCGCGGGTGCGTCATCGTGACACCCGTCCGTTGCTCCGTACGCCGGATCCTTACGCGACGCTGAAAGGTCTCTACAAGGATCGCGAGCCGCTCTATGCCAGGGCTGACCTGATTGTTGTCTCAGATGGCGTCGCATCCATCGAGACGATGGTCGATCGGGTGATTGCGGCGCTGTCCACGCGGCCGGATGTGCTGGAGATTTCGTGATGCGCCAAACCGTTCACGTCCCCTTGGGAGATCGCGCATATGATGTGCAGATCGGCCCCGGCCTGCTTGCCGAAAGTGGCTCATTGATCGCACCGCTTTTGCAGCGGCCCCGGGTTGCGGCGGTGACCGACACTATCGTGGAAGATCTGCACCTTGAGACCCTGCGCAGCGGTCTTGAGGCGCAGGGCATCGACATGGTCAGTCTTGCGCTCCCGCCCGGGGAAGCCACCAAATCCTGGCCGCGCCTCACGCAGACGATTGATTGGCTGCTCGATCAGAAGATCGAGCGTCGGGATGTCGTTGTGGCCCTTGGCGGTGGGGTGATCGGCGATCTTGTGGGATTTGCGGCCTCCATTCTGCGCAGGGGCGTTCGGTTTGTGCAGATCCCCACGTCGCTTTTGGCCCAGGTCGACAGTTCGGTGGGCGGCAAGACGGGTATCAATGCGACGCAAGGCAAGAACCTGATCGGCGCCTTTCATCAGCCCGCGCTGGTTCTGGCGGATACCGATGTCCTCTCCACGCTTCGCCCGCGTGATTTTCTGGCCGGATATGGCGAGGTGGTGAAATACGGGCTTCTCGGTGACGCAGACTTCTTCGATTGGCTCGAGACGCATGGCACCGACCTGGCCGGTGGAGACCAGGAGGCGCGGGTTCGGGCAGTGACACGATCGGTCCAGATGAAGGCGGATATCGTGGCGCGCGACGAGACAGAGCAGGGGGATCGCGCCCTGCTGAACCTGGGTCACACGTTTTGCCACGCGCTGGAAGCCGCAACGGGCTATTCCGACAGATTGCTGCATGGGGAGGGCGTGGCCATCGGGTGCGGACTGGCCTTTGTGTTGTCAAGCAGGCTGGGCCTTTGCGCACAGGAGGATCCCAGCCGCGTTCTGGCGCATCTGCGAGCCATGGGCATGAAGGCGGGTCTCGCGGACATTTCCGGCGAACTTCCCGATGCGGACGGTCTGCTGGATCTGATGGGGCAGGACAAAAAGGTGGTCGACGGTCAACTGCGCTTCATTCTTGCGCGCGGGATCGGGTCGGCGTTTGTGACGTCGGATGTTCCACGCAATGAGGTGCGCACCGTGCTTGGCGATGCGCTGGCGCAGAGAGCCTAAGGACGCATCACTCCAGCGCTTTCGTCAGCGCACCGCGAAGCGTATCGTATTCCCGCTGAGGAATACCGCTCATCGCCGCCGCATGCGTCGTGACCTCATCCTGGTAGCGTTCCGGCGCCGTGAACCGGGCGCCGGGTGCTGTGAATTGGCTGTCCGTCAGATCCACCGCCTGACCGTCGATGCGGTTATAATAGTGCCAAACGCCGTCCAGATCGGTGCGCAGAATGTCCCCGCCGAACAGATCGTTTACGACGGCGGCCGTGACATTGCACTGGCCCGAAGCCGGGTTTTCCGGCGTCCATTGAACGGCTGTCTCCAGCGACCAGGCCGTCATCAAGGCCTTTCTGACCTTGCCTTCGTCAAACGACTTCGAAAACGGTTCTGTCCCGCCCGCTGATCCGATGGTTGTCATCAGAAGGGGATTTCATCGTCGATATCGCGCGATCCGCCCCCGCCGGACCCCCCGCCATAGCCGCCATCCTGTGGTCCGCTGTCATAGCCGCCGCCCTGACCGCCGCCATAGCCACCGCCGCCACCACCCATACCGCCGCCGCCTTCGCCGCGACCGTCGAGCATGGTCAATGTCGATGTATAGGGACGCAAGACAACCTCGGTGCTGTAGCGGTCCTGACCGGACTGGTCCTGCCATTTGCGCGTCTCAAGCTGACCTTCGAGATAGACTTTGGACCCTTTGCGCAGATATTGCTCGGCCACCCGGGCAAGCGGTTCCGAGAAGATGGCCACGCTGTGCCATTCCGTTCTCTCGCGCCGCTCTCCGGTGTTGCGATCTTTCCATGTTTCAGAGGTCGCAATACGAAGATTGCAGACCTTGCCGCCATTCTGGAAGGTCCGCACCTCCGGGTCGCGGCCAAGATTGCCGATCAGAATGACCTTGTTTACCGAACCTGCCATGATGTCCCCGTCGTCGCCTTGGTTTTTGCCCTCGAATCCTCGGGCGTTGTCACTGTGCAAGACTACACTTCCTCGCAGGGGATTTAAAATGGGTTAACCATGACTGCGGCGGGCGGAAGGACTGGTCATGCACGTGAAAATCCTTATAGTCGCGCCAACGCATATTGTGTGGGGCATTTTAGCGGTATGCATAGATTGATCATCGCGGTTTTCGCGGCAGCGCTTACGGCACCGTCAGGGGCGCAGGCGGACATCTTTTCGACGAAGAACAGGCCTGACCTTTTCAAGAGCCAGGCGCGCGTTCTTGATAGCCGGGCCTCCAAGCAATATGCCAATTCCGTGAGGCTCCAGCCCCCGACCGTGCGCACGCCCAGCAAGTGGAACGCGCCGGGCTATAATGGTAAATATCGCGGCGTCTATCTTGGCATGGCGCGGGACGCGGCCCGACGTCACGGTGTGCCGGAAGACCTGTTCCTGCGCCTCGTCCAGCAAGAGAGCAACTGGAACCCAAAGGCGCTGTCACACAAAGGGGCAATCGGGTTGGCCCAGTTGATGCCGGGCACCGCGCGCAAGCTGCGCGTCGACCCGAACGACCCCTATGAAAACCTTGATGGCGGCGCCCGATACCTTTCCATGCAATACCGCACATTCGGCTCATGGCGCCTGGCGCTCGCCGCCTACAATGCCGGTCCGGGCGCGGTGAAAAAGCATGGCGGCATCCCGCCCTTCAAGGAAACCCGCAACTACGTCCGCATCATCTGGGGCAGCTAATACCCGGGCAGGTGATCCGGTATAGAGCCTCGGGTTCTCCGGGCTGGGTCATGACGCGGTTCTCATCGCATGACCACAACGGAGCATTGTGCATCGTAAAAATGTGGTTGATTGACCGGGCCTGAAAAGACGTTCGATTGATACCCCATCAGCTGGCAATTCTGCACGCAAGGATAATTGTAGTTTTCAGGTCCGTAGTAACCTGCCACGCTATAGCGGATCTGGGTTACCATCGCCGGCGCCTGGGCCTCGTTCTGGACAGAGCAATTCAGATATGGCCCCGCGACAACGAAGCCAAAAAGCTCTTGAGATGTCGGGTTTTGTGGCTGCGAAGGGACGCTTGTCGGCACCGAGTTCGGCTGGATATTGCTATTGACCGCGCTCTGATCGCTTCTTAACTCATCGACGAGCGTGCGGAACACTTCAAGTCGACAGCTTCGCGCATCCTTTAACTCGTCCCCCAGCTGTTCCCTGAGAACGTTGGTATATTTCTCGTCCTCGAAACTGGCCGATCCCTCAATTCCGGCATCCGCCAGACGCTTTGCCAGTCCTTTGAGTTCTGCGTTCACTTCGCCATCTACGGCAAAGGAGCGGTTGAAGCCTTCGTTTGTGATCTCTCCGCAGATGGCATCCGCTGATTCACTTATGATCGCCAATGCGTCGGATGTCAGTGATTGCGCGCCTGCCTGCGTCGCGCTGACCATTAAGGAAAGACAGAATGCGTGTTTGATCATGGAAATGCCATTGGGTGAAAAATATGGCCTCAGGCTACCATAGCTCCCTTTTCAGGTCACGCTTTCTGACGCCTGTTGGGGCGTGGCCTTTGATTTCTTCACCCCAGACCCGCCAAATTAATGGGAAACCTTTTTCGGGGGGACGTTGTTAATCTGTTGTCCAGGGCCGGACAGGCCCGAAAGCAAGGAGACCAAAGAAATGAAACGGATCCAAAACTCCGCCATGATCGCATTGCTCGGCACGACGTTGCTGGCACCTTTTGCAATCGCCGACGAAGTGATGGTCAACGAAATTGATGTCGACGCGGCGCTGACGGCACCCGAAGACGCCAATGCATTGCTTTACTATCCTGACATTACCGAAGATATCGAAAGAGAGATCGTCAAGCTTGTCCCGATCGGGGAAAGCGACGAGTCGGTCTCGATCCAGGTTAATCTCGACAAGATCAGCCTGGATGGCGACACCATGTTGCCGGATTCCCAGGAATTCAACACCATCGAAGGCGTCATTGCCTTTTACCGCGATGGTCGCAGCAGCCCGGTGAAAAGCTTGCCGATGAAAGTCACCGCGGTGACGGGCGCTGCCCCGGTCGGCGAAGGTTTCGTGACGATTGAACCCTCGACCGAAGACTTCTACGGCGCGATGGTCGTGGGCTTTGCCGAAGCCGTGGCAGACCAATTGCCCGAAGAACTGCGCGACATCGTACGTCGCTAAATCATCTTGAAACAAGATGCGCGCGGGCAAAGGCCCGCGCGCTTTTGTGTTGAAGCCCAATCAGGCGCTACATAAGAAAGTCATCTTGCGGGAGTGTGAGCATCGTTGGGTCCCACATGTCGTCCGGCTCCGCCTGCTTTGCCAGGGCCGCGCCGTTCTTTTGACCGCCGGGGTCCAGGTTCACCGAAGCATCTGTCTTTCCGAAATTCTGTGTCACGATGACGGATTCGCGCCCGTTAAAGTCACCCACCTTGATCCCGATCCCGACGAATTCGAAGTCATCCGAAAGAATGTTGGCCCGGTGACCGGGGCTTTGCATCAACGCCTCGTGCAGATCGCGCACATCGTCCTTGACCGTCAGTTTCCCACGCTCCGTCTGATAGGCGACGTTCTCGCCCCATGACCAGCTGCCGGTGAAGTCGAACCCGGCATCCTCCATTCGGTCTCCGGCCGAGGAGCCGTTCTTGCCGGTATGCGTCAACTGATCGACCTTCAGCATCCATGAGCTGTGATCGTCCGCCGCCTCATTGAGATCCTTTTCAAGTTTCAGCCGGTCAAGCCCAGCCTCCTTTCGTTCCTGATTGATCAGGTCCAGCATCAGCAGCTCGATCTTGTTTGCCTTCGACATGTCCGTGTTCCAGTCCTGTGAGTGGTTGGGCTTTCGCACTTCGACGTTCTGTTTTGATGGCGCAAGCGATCCAGGGCGCCTGTCTCTGAAACAGCGCTATCTTGCTGAAAGCCGACCAGATCGGGGGGTGTGCCTGCGCGGATTGTTGCAGCGTGCATGCGCGGGATGCCAAATCATGCAAGTCAGGTTTGCACCGGCGACCGGAGGGATCGCCGATGCATGGTCGCGCTACTCCGCCGCGATCTTGATCACCGGCTCCATCTCGGCAAGCTTGTCGTCGCTCAGATGGCACTTGATCTGGTGCCCACCATCCAGCGTCCGGACGGGCGGCACCTCCTTTTCGCAAAGACCGCCAGGGACTTCCGACTTCCACCGGCATCGCGTCTGGAACGGGCAGCCCGTTGGCGGGTTCATGGCGGAGGGAATATCGCCTTCCAACACGATGTGCTTTTTCTCCACGCTGGTATCGGCAATGGGAACCGCGCTCAAAAGCGCTTCGGTATAGGGATGATAGGGCGGGGCAAAGACCTGTTCTGTCGTGCCAAGTTCGACGACATGGCCCAGATACATCACCATCACGCGGTCACTGAGATAGCGCACGATTGAAAGATCGTGGCTGATGAAAAGAAGCGTCGTCTTCTCTTCGCGCTGGATCTCCATCAGCAGATCCGTCACCGCGGCCTGCACCGACACGTCGAGCGCCGAGACCGGTTCATCCGCAACCACGATCCGCGCGCCACCGGCAAAGGCACGGGCGATGCCGACGCGCTGCTTTTGTCCGCCCGATAGCTGTCGTGGCATACGCTCTGCGAAAGCACGTGGCAGCTTGACCAGATCCAGCAGCTCCAGCATGCGTTCGCGCCGTTCCGCATCGTTCTTGCCGATCTTGAAGATCTCAAGCGCCCGCATGATCTGACGCCCGACGCTCATCGAGGGGTTCAGCGTATCGAACGGGTTCTGAAAGACCATCTGCACATCCGAGACCGTTTTCGTATCCCGTGCCTCGATCGGCGTGGCCTCGATGTTGCGATTATCGAGCAGAATTTGACCGTCCGTCGCTGTTTCCAGCCCCATGAGGACCTTGGCGAAGGTGGATTTGCCACAGCCGGATTCACCCACGATCGCCAGTGTCTCGCTTTCGCGGGCTTCGAAGCTTAGCGTTTCGTTGGCCTTGACGACCTTCTTGTCGCCTCCGCCAAAGAGCGCGTTGGCGGCCACCTCATAGTATTTCTTGAGGTTGTCCATCTTTAGGACCACATCGCCGACCTCGGCCTTCTTCTTTTGTTCGCCGACCGTGATGGGCGCGCCCCAGTCGATCTCCTTGAATTTCAGGCAACGGGTCGAATGCCTGTCATCTCCTTCGACCTCATGCATTGGGATGTCGCCGGCGTTGCAGCGATCCTCTTCGAAATAATCGCATCGTGGGCCGAAATTGCAGCCCGGTGGCCGTTCATGGGGTAGGGGGAAGTTTCCGGGGATCGCCACCAGCGGGCGTGATGTCTTGTCCGCTCCGGGCAGCGGGATTGAACGGAAGAGGGCCTGTGTATAGGGGTGCTGCATCTTGTCGAAGACATCAGCGATGGAACCCGTCTCAACCGCTTCGCCGGAATACATCACGCAAAGCCGGTCGCATGTTTCCAGCACCAGCCCAAGATTGTGAGAGATAAAGAGCATGGATGTGCCGTATTTCTGACCAAGCTCTTTCACCAACTCGACCACGGCGGCCTCGACCGTCACGTCAAGCGCCGTTGTGGGTTCGTCGAGGATCAGCAGAGCCGGTTCCGACATCAGCGCCATGGCGATCACGATCCGTTGCTGCTGACCACCGGACAACTGGTGGGGATAGGAATTGAGGATACGCTTGGGATCCGGCAGCTTCACATCCGTGACCACCTGAAGGGCTCGGTCGTAAGCCTCTTTCTCGTTCATGCCCTGATGGATCATCGGCACTTCCATCAGCTGCTTGCCGATTTTCATCGCCGGGTTCAGGCTCGCCATCGGTTCCTGATAGATCATCGCGATTTCGCTGCCGCGAATGGCGCGCAGCTCGTCATCGCTCATCTCACTCAGATCACGCCCCTTGAACTTGATCGACCCGCCGACGATGCGCCCGTTCTTGCCCAGATCCTGCATCACGCCCAGGGCCACGGTCGATTTCCCGCAGCCCGACTCGCCCACAAGACCAACCGCTTCACCCGGTTGCACCGTCACCGAAAAGTCCATCACCGCGGGGATCTCTCTCAGCCGCGTAAAGAAGGAAATCGACAATTTGTCGATCTCCAAGATCGGGCCGTCATAATCCTGTTTCGCCATTTTTATCTCCCTTTTGGCCGGAAGGACTGCGATGGTCCTTCATCTTGCCAAGTAAACTCCGGGGGTCCGGGGGCTGGCCCCCGGTCCTGTCAGCTATGTCACACGCCTCGGTTCGCTACCCTGGCGCCCAGCTTGCAGAGGGCGTGGGGCCCGCGAAAATCCTTGATTTTCGCTCCACCCCACTCTGCGCGAAGAAAGCCTCAATCCTTGAGGCTTTCTTCGCGCAAGCCATCCGCCAGCAGGTTCAGACCCAGCACCAGCGTCAGCAGCGCAAAGGCCGGCGGCAGGGCAGGGTGCAGATAAATCGACAGAAGCTTGCGCCCCTCGTTGATCGTGCTGCCCCAATCGGGGCTTTCCGGCGGCAGACCCAGCCCGAAAAAGCCGAGCGTTCCCAAAAGGATCGTCGTATAGCCGATCCGCAGGCAGAAATCGACGATCAGCGGCCCGCGTGCATTGGGCAGGATCTCCCAGAGCATGATATACCATGGACCCTCCCCGCGGGTTTGCGCAGCAGCCACGTAGTCGCGCGTTTTGATGTCCATCGCCAGGCCACGCACGATCCGGAAGACCGTGGGCGAATTCACGAAGACCACCGAAACAAAGACCACCAGGATCCCGCCCGGCACATCGAAGAGATCGAGGAAGCCCGGAAGCACCGTGACTTTCGATCCGACCTCGCTGACCAGGGACAGATAGAGCCAGAGCGCCACACCCAGAACCACGATCAGCAGCGGCGTGCGGAAGGTCGGCTGGGTATAATAGCGTGAATTCAACAGCACCCCGATAAAGATGATCGGGAAGATGAAGAGAACGATCGCCATGTAGTTCGGCACACCCGTCGCCACGATTTCCGGCGTCACCAGCAGGTAGAAGAGCAGGATCACCGGGAAGGCGAGGATCAGGTTGGCCAGGAAGGACAGGAACGTGTCCAGCTTGCCGCCGTAATAGCCTGCTGGCAGCCCCAGCGTAATGCCCACCATGAAGGCAAAGAGCGTGGCCAGCGGTGCGATCTGCACCACGACCCACGCCCCCTTGATCATCCGGCTGAAGACATCGCGCGCGAGGTTGTCCCCGCCCAGCAGATACCAGGCATATTCGCCATCCTCCGCCCCGCGCATCGGCGTGCCGGGCACTTTGTTCTTCATGCCCGAGACCTGCGCCAGAGGATCGTGGGTGATGATCATGTCCATCGCGCCGAAGAGGCCCGTGAACACCCAGAACATCACCAGCGCGAAACCGATCATGCCGATGAGGCTGTCAAAGAGCTTTCCGTAAAGCCCCAGCTTGCGTTTGAAGGTGATCGACACTGCAAAAAGGACGATCAGCGCGATCCAGACCGGTGTGAACTGGATGAAGATACGGGTGATGATCTCACCCCATGTCAAAGGATCCATGTCTCGGCCCCCTTAAGAAATGCGGATGCGCGGGTTGAGGAAGACATAGCCGATATCCGATATCAGCTGCGTCACCAGAACCACCACGACCGAGACCACCGAGACCGCCAGAAGCAGCTCGATATCGTTATTGCCGGCCGCCTGCACCAGTAGCCAGCCGAACCCCTTGTAGTTGAAGAGCGTCTCGACGATCACGACGCCGTTCAGAAGCCAGGGGAATTGCAGCATGATCACCGTGAAGGGCGCGATCAGCGCGTTTCTCAGCGCGTGTTTCAGCACGATATTGGGGAAAGAGACGCCCTTCAGCCGCGCGGTACGGATATATTGCGCCGTCATCACCTCGGTCATCGAGGCGCGGGTCATCCGGGCGATATAGCCCATCCCGTAAAGCGCGATCGTAAGCACCGGCAGGAAGAAATTTTCAAATGTCGCATTCTCCATCGCCGCGGTCGCCGTGCCTTTGAACCATTTCAGACCCACAGCGGAGGAGGCGAAGACCGCGATAAAGATCACGCCCGAGACATATTCGGGCGTCGCCGTCGTCGCGATAGAGAAGGTCGAGAGCGTTCTGTCGGTGGCCGATCCCTCGCGCATGCCCGCAAGCACGCCGACGATCAGCGCCATCGGGACCATCAGGATCAGAACCCACATCATCAGGAACCCGGTATTGCCCAGACGCTCGGCGACCAATCCGCCAACCTCGTCCTTGAAGACCGTCGAATATCCCCAATCGCCCTGCAACACGCCACAATAGCGGGGCGCTTCTGCCGCCTGTTCTGCGCTCACCGTTCCGGCGATGCAGCGCCCGGTGATGCCGGCTTCGGTCTCATGCGTCCATCCGGGCACGATGCCCAGCCACTGCCCGTACTTCACCGGCATCGGCTGCAGATACCCGCGCGCCTCAAGCCAGCTCAGCACGGCCTCGTCCGACATGCGGAAATTGCCTTGGGTCTTGGCCAGCTTTTCGAGGTTCGGAAAGAGGTTCGTCATGAAGAACACGATGAACGTGAGGCATAACGCCGTCAGGATCATCACGCCCGTCCTGCGTAAGATAAACAGTCCCATTGGGTCCCCTGTTGGTCAGTTCGGTGCCGGTTTGGTGCCGGACCCTTTTGTGTGCGCCGGCTTGTTTGTGCCGGTCGTCAAAGGCGAAAGGCCGCGCTCTTTACGAACGCGGCCTCCTGCAGGTTCAAGTCAGGCCGCGAGGCCCCATTTGTAATGATGGTGTTCAAACGCGATATGCATGTCAGTGTTCACCAGACCCGGGCGCATATGACGGTAGAGCGACCGCCAGTAGGGCTGGATCGTGACGCCTTCCTCCTGAATCAGCGCCTGCATCTTGGCCATGGTGTCACGCCGTGCCTCCGCATCAGCAATCGACAGCGCCTCGTCCAAAAGCGCGTCGAACTCCGCATTCTCCCATCCGAACTCGTTCCAGGCCTCGCCCGAGCGATAGGCCAGCGCGTGGATCTGAACGCCCAAGGGGCGGTGGTTCCAGTTTGTCGAGCTGAACGGGTACTTGGTCCAGTCGTTCCAGAACGTGGAGCCCGGCAGAACGGTACGGCGCACGTTGAAGCCTGCATCGCGCAACTGGGCGGCCACGGCATCGGTGGTGTTCTTGCGCCAGTCATCGTCGATCGACATCAACTCGTGTTCGAAATCCATCATGCCGGCCTCTTCCATCAGCGCGCGTGCCGCTTCGGGATCCACCTTTGGCGCCGGCAATTCAGCATATTCGGGGTGTACCGGTGCCACATGGTGGTTTTCGGCCACTTCGCCGAGGTCCGAATAGCCAAGCTCAAGGCAAATGGCGTTGTCCACGGCCATCTGAAGGGCCTGACGCACGCGCTTGTCGGCATAGGGTTTCGTGCCGTTTATTTCCGCCAATTGGTTGGGGCGGATCACCACCGTCGCCGCGGTGACCACCTCGGACTTTTCGAATTCTAGCGCGTCGAGCACTTCGATGAACTCGCCCACGGTCTCATGCAGCATATCGACCTCTTCGGCCTCCATCGCGGCAATCCAGGCGGACGGATCGGTTCCGAAGTCAACATATTCGATCCGGTCGAGGTAAGGTCCGCCAAACACTTCGGTGCCCCACCATGTGTGATCTTCCTTGCGGGCGAGCGTACAGGTCACGCCGACCTCCAGCTCTTCGATCACATAGGGGCCGGTACCGATGTTGCTGAGGAAATCCTCGGTCTGGTAGGTCGAGTGCACGATGGCGGCGGGATAGTCCGACATGCCCGCGATCAGGGAGATATCCGGTTGCGGCAGGTTCAAGCGCAGCGTCGTTTCATCCACCACCTCGATTGCGCCGTCAATTGCCTGCCCGGTCTCGTCGTTCACCAGGACGGCGAAGCGACCGGCCATCGAGTTGCCTTCGAAGTTCTTTTCGCACCAGCGCTCGATATTGCGCGCCACGTCATCGGCGGTGAAGGGGTCGCCATTGCTCCAGGTCACGCCCGGCCGCACGTTCAGAGTGTAGACGGTGGCGTCTTCGTTGATCTCCCACCCTTCGAGCAGCATGCCGCGGAAGGTGCCATCCGAGTTGTATTCGACCAGATATTCCAGCGTCCCCCGGGTTTCGTTGCCCATTTCGGACCAGTCATATGCACGGGTGTCTTTCAATCCGCGAACGCTCATCTGCACACGCAGGGTGCCGCCTTGCTGGGCTTCTGCCTGGGCGCGGGCGGGGCTTTCAAGCCCGATCATCCCGTAAGCGGCCGTTGCGGTCACACCCAACGCTGTGGCGCGGGTCAGGAACTCTCGTCTGCTGAGTTTGCCGTCCTGATATTCCTGGGCATGCATCTTGGCTGCCCAGTGGATCGGCTTTCCAGTGAGTGTTTTGTCGGTCATCCTGTTCTCCCTGTGCGGATGAGTGGTCGATCTGCATATGCCGACGCGGTTTTGCGCGTGACACTCTGCCAGTCTGTTATGAACCCCGTGTCAACATTCGGCACCAGTTTCCCCGAGAGGTCAACGCTCGCTATCGTCATTTGGCGTCACAAAAACGACAATTCAATTGTTTAAAAACGACACGCGTTTCATATGTGCAGATGTTTTCGGGTGTGGTTTCATCCATGGCGTCTGAGCCGGGTCGGCGTTTCGCCGGTGTGATGCTGGATGAAGCGGGTGAAATAGGCGGCACTGCCAAAGCCCAGATGTCGCGCGATATCCTGAACGGCGACATCGGTATCGACCAGCAGGCTGCGTGCAGCGTGAAGCTGCCGCTCTGTCAAAAGCGTGGCCGCGGTTCGGCCCAATTGCTGACGGCAGACACGCGTCAGATGGGTCGGTGTGACCCCAAGGGCCTGGGCATGATCCGCCATCGTCGCACCCGTCATGTGATCGTCGGCGATGCGCGCGCAATAAGCCGAACACAATCGGCCCGCGGCTGACACGCGCGGCTCTTCGGGGCTGTCAAGCAATTGTCGCCGCAACCAGGTCGCGATCAGCAGCGCATAGGCTGCCATGGCTTCGTCGCTGTGGGCGAGATTGCCGGTCTGCTCGCGACCCAGTGTCTCCATCAGGCCGGTCAGCTCCTTTTGTGCACCGACATCGCGGATACGCACATGATACGGATTTTCGGGAAAGGGCAGGGCGCTTCCAAACGGGATCACCAACACCTGACCATAGCCCTGCCGCCCGATATCGAGCGCCATCAGCTCATGCGCGGGGACGAAGAGGGCATTGTGCGTGCCCACGCCCCTTCGCGCCCCATCCAGAATGGCAACGCCCTGACCACGGGTGATCCAGATGAACAGGCTGACATCACGGTTATGCGGCAGCTGCATGCGCCACTCGGCCCCTTGGCTTAGCTGGGCGAGCGTGTGCAGACGAAGGCCATGCTGCTGGGCGATTTCGTCGTATGTGTTCGAAAAAGACAGGCGGATGACCTCAATTTTTCACCGAGGCCAGCATGGATGTGCGAATTATGCAAGGGCTCTGCCTATATTGCCGGTTCTACGGCGAACCATTGCCGCATCTTCGAGCGCATCCAGGTGCGCTGGCGTTTGGCGAATTGCCGTGTTGCGATGCTGGCACGTTCCCGCGCCGCCTCCAACGAGATCGCGCCGTCGAGATGCGCCATCAACTCGGGAACGCCGATCGCCTTGAAGGCGGGCAGGGATGGGTCAAAATGCGACCGCATGTTTTCAACCTCCTCCAATGCACCGCCGGCGATCATCTGATCGAAACGTTTGAAAATACGCGCTTCAAGCCAATCGCGCGGGGTGTCGAGGGCGATCGGCACACAGGCGGTCAATTCCAAAGCGGGCGCTGGCGTTTCGGCTTGCCAGTCGGCCAGGCCACGACCGGTTTGTTCCAGCACTTCCCAGGCCCGCTGCACGCGCGCGCGATTTTCGGTGTCGATGGCCGAACGGGTCTTCGGGTCGAGCCGCGCCAGAAGGTCGGGCGACGACATCGCATCGGCCCGCTGGCGCGTTTCGGGCGCGATCGGCGGCAGATCGACCATGCCTTGTGTCAGCGCACTGAAATAAAGCCCGGTGCCGCCCACGATGATGGGGCGTTCACGACGTGTCAGAAGTGGTTTGACGTCGGTCAGCCATTGGCCGGCGGAATAGGTGAGCCGCCACGGCACATGTCCATAAAGCAGATGCGGAACGAGCCCTTCATCTTCCTGGGAGGGCCGTGCCGTCACGATGCGCCAGCAATCGTAGACCTGACTGGCATCTGCATTCACGATCACGCCGCCATGGCGTTGCGCGATCTCAAGGGCGAGCGCCGATTTTCCCGACGCCGTTGCGCCGGCGATCAGAACGGGACGGTCTTCGGGTATGTCCGGCAGGTCCGGATAAAGCGTCATCGCCGTTCCGCGGGTTTCCCGCTTTCGCCTGCATCTCGCATTGAACACTGTCCGCAATTACGACATTTTGCGCCAAAATAACCCTGTGCCGGAGCCCAGCGCAACATGACCTCTTCCCCATCCGAGATCCCGCAAACGAAATTCAAACGGGTGATGTTAAAGATATCGGGGGAGGCTTTGATGGGAGATCAGGGCTTTGGACTGCATCCGCCCACGGTCGAGCGTATCGCGGACGAAGTGAAGTCGGTCCACGATCTTGGTGTTGAGATCTGCATGGTGATCGGGGGCGGCAACATCTTTAGAGGCCTGCAGGGGTCGGCCCAGGGAATGGAGCGGACAACCGCTGACTACATGGGCATGCTGGCCACCGTGATGAATGCCTTGGCGATGCAATCCGCTTTGGAGACGCGCAATGTCTTTACCCGTGTGATCAGTGCGATCACCATGAACGAGGTGGCAGAGCCCTACATCCGGCGCCGCGCGGTCCGCCATCTTGAGAAAAAGCGGGTCTGCATCTTCGCCGCGGGTACGGGCAACCCCTATTTCACGACCGATACCGCCGCCACCTTGCGCGCAAACGAGATGTCGTGCGAGGCGATTTTCAAGGGCACCAAGGTCGATGGCGTCTATGACAAGGACCCCAACAAATACGACGATGCCGTGCGCTACGACGAAGTTAGCTATGACGATTGCCTCTCCAAGCGTCTTGGGGTGATGGACGCGTCGGCGATCGCGCTGGCGCGGGACAACAATCTGCCGATCATCGTTTTTTCCCTGGACGAGCCAGGGGGCTTCCGTGGAATTCTGGCGGGGCAGGGCACCTATACAAAGGTGCACGGATGACGTTATAGACCGCGGGCAACCGAACATAGAATTAGGGGAGAGCGGCATGTCGGACGATTTTGAACTGGATACCGATGATCTTCAGCGCCGGATGGACGGCGCGATGTCCAACCTGAAAACCGAATTTGCCTCTCTGCGTACCGGACGCGCCTCGGCCTCCATGCTGGAACCGGTCACCGTGGAAGCCTACGGTCAGCGCACGCCCATCAATCAGGTCGGTACGGTGAACGTGCCCGAGCCCCGGATGGTGACCGTGAATGTCTGGGACAAATCCATGGTCGGCGCGGTGGAAAAAGCCATTCGCGAAAGCGGACTTGGCATCAATCCGCAGCTCAACGGGACCATTATCATGCTGCCCATCCCCGAGTTGAACGAAGAACGGCGGCGCGAACTGGGCAAGGTTGCCGGCCAATATGCCGAAAGCGCACGGGTCTCGATCCGCAACGTGCGCCGGGACGGAATGGACCAGATCAAGAAGGCCAAGACCGATGGTCTGAGCGAGGATGATCAGAAATTCTGGGAAACCGAAGTACAGGACCTCACCGACAAGATGATTGCCGCAGTGGACGAGGCACTGGAAACGAAACAATCCGAAATCATGCAGGTCTGAGCGGCGCGGATGCCCAAGGACCCGGACACCCCCCAGAGGACGGACGGACCGCGTCATGTCGCCATCATCATGGACGGGAATGGACGCTGGGCCCAGGCGCGCGGCCGCCCACGGCTTTTTGGCCACCACGCCGGTGCCAAACGTGTCCGCGAGGTCGTTGAGGCCTGTAAGGATCTGGGGATCCGCTATCTGACGATCTTTGCCTTCTCCACCGAGAACTGGAAGCGCACACAGGTCGAGGTCGCCGGTCTGATGAACCTCTTTCGGCGCTATATTTCAAAGGAAATGCGCGCGCTGCACGACGAAAATGTCCGTGTGCGCTTTATCGGGGATCGCGTGCGGCTTGACCAGAAGCTGATCACCCTGATGGACGATCTTGAGGAACTCACCGCAGGCAATGATGGCGTGAACCTGACCATCGCGCTGAATTACGGCGGTCGAGACGAGGTTGCACGGGCGACACGCCGGCTGGCCGAAGACGTCGCAGAGGGCAAGCTGGATCCGCTGAACGTGGATGAGGAAACGCTGCCACGCTATCTTGATACACGGGTGCTGCCCGATCCTGACCTCGTCATCCGCACCAGCGGCGAGGCACGGATCTCAAACTTCCTGCTCTGGCAATCGGCTTATGCGGAATACGAATTCATCGACACGCTATGGCCCGACTTCTCGGCAGAGGAGCTTGCGCGTCTTTGCCGGAGCTATGGCCGCCGTGACCGGCGGTTCGGTGCGGTGAAGGTATGACGGCGTCAGGACGTTGGCAGGATCTGGCGGCCCGGATGGGGTCGGGTGCTGTCATGCTGGGCATCGGTCTGGCGGCGGTCTATGCGGGCGGAGATGTCTTTCACGTCTTTGTCGCCGTGATTTGCGGTGTGATGATTTGGGAACTTGTCCGCATGCTTGCCCCGGACGTGCCCGCCGTTGCCTGGCAGCTGGGGGGACTTGCAGGCGTCGTGGTGCTGGTTGCGATTTATCTTCCGCCCGCCTTTGCCCTTCCGATGCTGATCGCACCCGCGCTTGTGGGGATCAGTCAGCTTCCCGGCAACCGGACCTTGTATATGGTCTTTACTCTGCTGGTTCTGCTGGCCGGGTTTGGTATGATGTCGGTACGTGACGATTTCGGATTTGTCTGGATGTTGTGGCTGGCGAGCGCCGTCGTGGTCACCGATGTCGCCGGATACTTTGCCGGGCGCCTGATGGGCGGGCCGAAGTTCTGGCCCCGCGTAAGCCCCAAGAAAACCTGGTCTGGCACGGTGGCAGGCTGGATTGCCGCGGGGCTTGTGGGGTTGATCTTTGCCTGGCAGACAAAGGCCGGTTTTGAGCTGGTGGGGATTTCGGTGGCGATTTCGATGGCGTCTCAGATCGGCGATATAGCGGAAAGTGCGGTGAAGCGAAAGATGAGCGTGAAGGATGCAAGCGATCTGATCCCGGGACATGGCGGTCTGCTCGACCGCTTTGACGGGATGCTGGGTGCTTCGGTTTTTCTGCTTCTGACCGGACGCTTCATTGCGTTCCCTCCGGGGCTTTGAGCCATGCGGCGCGTGTCTATCTTTGGGGCAACCGGCTCGGTCGGGCAGAACACCATTGATCTCATTGCACGAGATCCGGGGGCCTATGATGTCGTCGCGCTGACAGGGGGCCGCAACGTGGCCCAGCTTGCCGCGGATGCGCGCCGGCTAAAGGCCGATATCGCCGTGACCGCGTTTGACGATGAACTGGACGCCTTGCGCGCCGCCCTTGAGGGGTCCGGCATCGCAGCGGCGGCAGGCCAGGCCGCGCTTTGCGAGGCTGCGGCCCGTCCGGCCGATTGGGTCATGTCCGCAATCGTCGGCGCTGCGGGGCTGGAGCCGGGACTGATCGCGCTTCGCCAGGGGGCGACTTTGGCCTTGGCTAACAAGGAATCCCTCGTCTGCGCAGGCGCGCTGGTGCTGGAAACCGCAAAGGCGCATGGCGGCCGCCTTCTGCCGGTCGACAGTGAACATTCGGCGGTATTTCAGGCGCTGGTGGGCGAGGATATGTCGGCTGTCGAGCGGGTCATTATCACTGCAAGTGGCGGCGCTTTTCGGGATTGGCCGCTCGACGCCTTGAAGGCCGCAACGCTGGCGGAAGCCTCCAGCCATCCCAACTGGGATATGGGCCAGCGGATCACTATCGACAGCGCGTCGATGTTCAACAAGGCGCTTGAGCTGATTGAAACCAAGGAATATTTCGGCGTCCGCCCTGACCAGATCGAGGTCATCGTGCACCCTGAATCCCTGATCCATGCGATGGTGGGTTTCAACGATGGCGCGTTGATGGCTCATGTCGGTCCGCCGGATATGCGACATGCCATCGGCTATGCCTTGCATTGGCCGGATCGACGCGCGCTCCCGGTCTCGCGGCTCGACTTTGCCCAGATCGCGCAGCTCAATTTCCGCGCGCCCGAAGATGCCCGGTATCCCGCACTGCGCCTTGCGCGGCTGGTGATGGAGCGTGGCGGACTGTCCGGAGCGGTCTTTAACGCCGCCAAGGAGCGAAGCCTCGACGCATTCATCGCCGGTCGCATCGGTTTTCTGGATATGGCCGCCATCGTCGAGGAGGTTCTTGCCCGTTTTGAGGCAAAGGCCGGTCTCATTGATGCCGCAATGACACTTGATAACGTACGCAATACGGACCATTTGGCCAGACAATGGGCCGATGATGTGATGGCCGTTCGAGCAGGATAGCAGATTTGGACATACTGGCACTTCTTCCGCAATTCGGTGGACTTCTCTGGACCATCCTTGCTTTCATCGCGGCGCTTTCGGTCATCGTTGCGGTTCATGAATACGGCCACTACATCGTGGGCCGCTGGGCGGGCATCCATGCCGAGGTCTTTTCGCTGGGTTTCGGGCCGGTCCTGTTCAGCAGGGTCGATAAACACGGCACGCGCTGGCAGTTCGCGCTTTTGCCGTTTGGCGGATACGTCAAGTTTCTGGGCGATGCGAATGCGGCGTCCGGCAAGGATGACGAAACGATGAGCCAGATCGCCGCGGAGGATCCCAAGAGACTGCGACGCACCATGCACGGCGCCCCGCTTTGGGCCCGCGCCGCGACGGTTGCGGCGGGTCCGGCCTTCAACTTCATCATGTCGATCATCGTCTTTGCCGCGATCCTGATGTTTCGGGGCGTGCCATCGGACCCGCTCGTTGTCGGAGAGATCCGCGATCTGCCACAAGGCGCCTACGAATTGCGGGAAGGGGACGAGATCATTGCCGTCGCAAATCGTCCTGCGCCCAGCCTGGAAGATGGCGTTGCCTGGTCTGACTTCTCGGACAATCTGCCCCTCGAAAAGCTTCTGTCCTACACCGTTATGCGCGATGGTCGTGAGATCACGGTGGACGGGCCCTATCTCTATCCGCCCCATGTCACTTCGGTCGCGCCGCGCAGCGCTGCGATGGACGTCGAGATCAGGCCCGGTGACGTGATCACCAGCGTTGACGGGGTGCCGATTTTTGCTTTTGCGCAGTTGCGCGAAGCTGTTGAAGGCTCCAATGGCCGCGCTCTGCTGGTGGAGGTTTGGCGGGATGGACAGACCCTGGAATTCGCGCTGGCGCCCAAGCGTGTGGACGAGCCGCAGGCAGATGGCGGATTTGCCACGCAATGGCGCATCGGCATTGCGGGCAACATGGCCTTCGAGGCTGCGACCGAACGTGCGGGTTTGGGTGAATCCCTGCTGGGTGGGCTGGCCCAGACCTGGCGCATCATCGAAAGCTCGATCTCAGGGCTTTGGCACATGGTGACCGGTGCGATCAGTTCGTGCAATCTGAGCGGCCCCATTGGAATTGCCGAGGCATCGGGCGCCATGGCCTCGCAAGGCGCGCAATCCTTCATCTGGTTTATCGCCGTGTTATCAACCGCGGTGGGCCTTTTGAATCTGTTCCCTGTCCCCGCGCTGGATGGCGGCCACCTTGTCTTTTATGCCTATGAGGCCGTGGTGGGCCGGCCGCCCAGCGACATGGCGTTGCGGGTTCTGATGGCGATTGGCATTACCATGATCCTGTCACTGATGGTTTTTGCCATCACCAACGATATCTTCTGCCCCTGATCCGAAGATTTCTCAGAAGTGCCCCATTCCTGCCGCATTTGGCGCAGACCATTGACCGCAGGCACGAACAAAAGGGGCCATGTCAGAGATGCAGACGATTGCAAAGTCCTACCGTGGAATTGGCCTCCTGATGGAGCTGAACTGGGACAGGTTGCTCTATGTGGGGACCATCGCGGTTGCCCTGGTGGCGGGGGCATATCTGGGCAGCCTTTGACCTGACCACAGCTTGACCGACCCACGCACCCGCATCCCCCCGGATCTGGTGCATTTTGGGCTTTTGACATCGCCCATTATTCCCGATACTCACTTTACCAATGCGTGATTAAAGTGGGTTCATATTTATGGAAATCGGGAAGATCGCGGGTACATTCTGCGCAACTCGTTCGGCCAAAGCCAATATATGGTATGCGTCGTCACTCACACTTTTCCTAGCAATTGTAACGGTTTTCGCTGTTTTCCCGAGCCTCGCGACCGCGCAGGATTTCCGGTTCAACACCGTCGTTGTCGAGGGCAATCAGCGCATTCAAACCGGCACAATCGTTACGCAGGCGGGAATCGCACCCGGCCAGTCAATCTCTGCCGGAGAGCTTAACGACGCGTCCCAGCGCATCCGGGAGAGCGGCCTCTTCGAAAGGGTTGAGCTGGACCCGCGCGGCAGCACCCTCGTCATTCGCGTGGTGGAGTTCCCGACGATCAACCGGATCAACTTCGAGGGGAACCGCCGGATCGACGATGAAGCGCTTGCCACCTTCATCTCGTCCGCACCCCGGCGTGTGTTCAACCCGTCCGTTGCCGAACGGGATGCCGCCACGATTGCAGAGGCTTATTCCCAGCAGGGCCGCATCGCCGCGAATGTCACGCCTCGTATCATCCGCCGCAGCGAAAACCGCGTGGATCTGATCTTTGAGATCGCCGAAGGCGACACCACCGAGGTCGAGCGCGTTAGCTTTGTCGGAAACCGCGTTTACTCCGACCGCCGGCTGCGCCGTGTGCTGGAAACCAAACAAGCCGGTATTTTGCGGGCCTTCGTGCGCAGCGATACGTTCATCGAGGATCGCATCGAGTTCGACAAGCAGGTCCTGCGGGATTTCTACCTGTCGCGGGGCTATGTCGATTTCCGCACGCTCAGCGCCAACGCAGAGCTGACGCGGGAACGCGATGGGTTCTTCGTGGTCTTCAACGTTCAGGAAGGTCAGCAGTTCAAGTTCGGGCAAATCACCACCGTCAGCGAGATCCCGGAAGCGGATGCGGACGAATTTCAGGATGCGCTGCGGATACGTCCCGGCGTTGTGTACTCACCGATGCTGGTCGACAACTCCATCGCCCGTCAGGAACGTCTGGCGATCCAGCAGGGCATTGATTTCCTGCGGGTCGAACCCCGGATCACCCGCAACGATCGTGATCTGACACTCGACGTTGAATTCGTGCTGACCCGAGGCCCGCGTGTCTTTGTCGAGCGGATCGACATCGAAGGAAACACAACCACGCTCGACCGCGTCGTGCGGCGTCAGTTCCGCATCGTCGAAGGCGACCCGTTCAATCCGCGCGAAATTCGCGAAAGTGCCGAACGTATCCGCGCGCTTGGCTTCTTCTCGAACGCGGATGTCGAAGCGCGGGAAGGCTCGGCCCCCGATCAGGTTATCATTGACGTGGATGTCGAAGAGCAGCCCACGGGCCAGCTGAATATCGGTGGCTCCTATTCGGTCAATGACGGGTTTGGCGTTCTTCTGGGCCTGCGCGAAAACAACTTCCTCGGACGCGGGCAGCGGTTCGAATTCAACTGGTCGGGCGCCGAGGATTCGGCGCAATACACGCTGGGCTTTACCGAACCGAACCTTCTGGGCCGGGATCTGCGGTTCGATATCGACCTCGGCTATAGCGAGGCTGAATCCAGCTTTGCGACCTACGATTCCGAACGGCTTTTCTTTCAACCGTCGCTGACATTCCCGATTGCCGAAAACTCCAACCTGCAGGTGCGCTACACCGCCGAGGAAAGCGAGATGCTGGCACGGGACCCGGTTGAAAACGGTCCGGTTGTCGGCAACGAGATTGCGCAGGGCGCGCAGTTGGCCAGCTCGCTGGGCTATACCTATACCTTCGACAGTCGCCTGTCGGGACTGAACCCGAATGCGGGCGTGCTGTTCTCTTTCGGCCAGGATTTTGCCGGTCTGGGCGGGGACAGCAAGTATATCAAGACGACCGCCCGTGCGATTGCGCAGACACGTGTCTTCAATGAAGAGGTGACGTTGCGCGCAACCTTCGAGGCGGGGTCGCTGAACTGGCGCGGCGACAATGCAAGCCGCACCACGGATCGCTTCCTGCTATCGACCAACATCATGCGCGGGTTTGAGCCGGGCGGGATCGGCCCACGCGATATCTCGGGCACGACCAATGACCCGCTGGGCGGCAACCTTTATGCGGTGGCCAAGTTCGAGGCAGAGTTCCCCCTTGGACTGCCTGAAGAGTTGGGGATACGGGGCGGTCTGTTCTACGATATCGGCAATCTCTGGAACCTCGACGATGCCAATCTGACGGGCGGCAATATCGTGGGCGAAGGTGGCTCGGCACGTCATGTCATTGGCTTCTCGGTCTTCTGGACCACGCCGATCGGTCCGCTGCGCTTCAACTTCACCAATGCACTGAGCAAAGAAGACTTTGACGAAGAGCAGACCTTCGACTTTACCCTGTCAACGACGTTCTAGCGGCGTTGTCATGCGGTTTCTGACCGCTGCGTGCTTTGTGCTGGCGTGCCTTTGCGCGGTACCTTCGGCGGGTCAGGCCCAACAGCTTGGCACCATCCAAAGCCCGATATTGACGGTCGAATCCGAGCGTTTGTTCGCGGAATCCCAGTTCGGGCAGCGGGTGGCCCGTCAGATCGAAGCCGAAAGCGCGGTTCTCGCGGCTGAAAACAGACGCATTGAAAGCGAGCTGACCGCCGAAGAGAAGGATCTCACCGAGCGGCGACCGGGCATGGATGCCGGCGCATTCCGCGCGCTGGCGGATGCCTTTGATGAGAAGGTGCAGACCATTCGCAGAACGCAAGACGCCAAGGCGCGTGTTCTCAGCCAAAGACGTGATGCGGACAGGTTGGAGTTTCTTCAGGCCGCGGCACCGGTGCTGGAGGTTTTGATGCGCGAGGCGGGCGCCTCGGTCATCCTGGAACGCTCCAGCGTCTTTTTCAGTGCCAATGCCTCGGATATCACGGACGAGGCCATTGCGAGGATCGACCAGACCATCGGCGATGGTGTGAAAGATCCGCCCTAGCGTGCCTTGCTCACCAACGCCCGGATTGCTAGGCACAGCGGGATCAAACATCTCAGGCATCGACGGAAAGCACCATGACGACCGAGCTTAAACAGGCTGATATACATCTGATCCAGCGTCTTTTGCCGCATCGTTATCCGTTTTTGCTGGTGGATAAGGTGATCGATATCGACGGATATAGCGCGGCCCGCGGTATTAAGAACGTGACGATGAATGAGCCGCACTTTCAAGGCCATTTTCCGGGCAACCCCGTCATGCCGGGTGTCACCATCGTGGAGGCGATGGCGCAGACAGCGGCGGTGATGGTGGGGGTTGCGCTTGATCTGGCGGACCAGAACATGGGCGTCTATTTCATGGCCATCGACAAATGCAAGTTCCGCCGTATGGTGGTGCCCGGAGACGTGCTGGAGATGCAGTTGACAACTCAAAGAGGCAAGCCGGGGGGTAAGGTCTGGCGCTTTTCGGGGGCTGCCACGGTGTCCGGTGAAGTGGCCGCAGAGGCCGAATTCACCGCCATGATGGAGACGCCCAAGGCATGAGCGACGGCGTCACCATCCATCCCAGTGCCATTGTCGAAAAAGGCGCGCAACTTGGCGAAGGGTGCACAATTGGCCCGTTCTGCCTGGTTGGTCCGAACGTGACGCTTGGCGACCGGGTCCAGCTGAAAAGCCACGTGGTCGTCACAGGGCGCACCAGGATTGGCGAGGACACGGTCATCTTTCCGTTCTCGGTCATCGGTGAAGTCCCTCAGGATCTGAAGTTCAAGGGCGAAGAGACGCGGCTTGAGATCGGTGCGCGCAACCGCATCCGCGAGCACGTGACGATGAATGCCGGAACCCATGGCGGCGGCGGCATCACCCGGGTTGGAAGCGACGGGATCTTCATGGCCGGCTGTCACATCGCCCACGATGCACAAGTCGGCGATCGCGCCATTATCGTGAACTCCGCCGCGGTGGCGGGCCATTGCGTGATTGAGGATGACGTTATTCTGGGGGGGCTGTCCGGCGTGCATCAATGGGTGCGGGTCGGACGTGGAGCGATCATCGGTGCGGTCACGATGGTGGCCAAGGATGTCATTCCCTACGGCCTGGTCCATGCGCCGCGCGGTGAGCTGGAAGGGCTCAATCTCGTCGGGCTTAAGCGCCGGGGCGCATCGCGGGAGGATATCACGGCGCTGCGCGCGGCCTTCCAGATGCTCGCGCAGGGCGAGGGGACCTTTCACGACCGGGTCCGGCGTCTGGGCGATGAAACAAGCAATGACTACGTGCAGAACATTGTGACATTCGTCATGGGTGACAGCGATCGCTCGTTCCTGACGCCAAGTTGATCCATGCTCGCTCTGATCGCAGGAACAGGCACCTTACCGCGCCACGTGTCAGAAGCGCAGCCAGAGGCGCCATTGATCTGCTCGCTTGAGGGCTTCTATCCTGACGATCTGGACGTGGATATCTCGTTCCGGCTGGAACAACTGGGCTCCTTTGTTCAGAACCTGAAAGACCGGGGCGTTGTGTCGGTCTGTTTTTGCGGGGCGATCCGGCGCCCCCCGGTCGATCCAGAGCAGCTGGATCCCGCCACGCTTCCCCTTGTGCCCCGCATCGTGGCGGCCCTTCAATCCGGCGATGATGCGGCGCTGCGCACCGTGATCGAAATATTCGAGGAGGCGGGGATCGAAGCACATGGCGCCCATGAGCTTGCACCGGAACTTCTACCTGCCGCAGGGGTCCTGAGTCGAAAGGCGCCAGATCAAAGCCGTGACCGCGATATCGCCGCCGGGCGGGCCATGCTGGCCGAAATGGGGCGCGCCGATCTGGGCCAGGCCTGCATTGTGCGGGACGGGAAAGTGCTGCTGCGCGAGGATGATGCCGGCACCGACATGATGATCAAGCGTTTGCTGCCGCAACCCGGACTTGAAACGGGAGAGCCCATTGGCTGGGCCATCGACATGGCGGGCGATCTTTTTTCCGAGACGGCTGACTGGCTCTCGGGGAAAGAGGGCGGCGGGGCAGGGGCGATCCTGTTCAAAGGTCCCAAGCCGGGTCAGGACCGGCGGGTCGATCTGCCCACCATCGGTCCTGAAACCGCGCGGCTCGCCGGGGAGGCCGGGCTTGACGGTATCGTTATCGAGGCGGGCGGCGTTATGGTGCTGGAGCGCGAAGAGGTTCTGCGCCGATGCGATGCAGCGGGCCTTTTTCTGTGGGTCAGACCGGTCGAGGGCGGCGAGTGCGCGCCTTCCTGATTGCCGGAGAGCCTTCAGGCGACAAGCTGGGCGGTGCCTTGATGTCGGGCTTGAAGCAGCTTTGTCCCGATATGTCGTTTGACGGCGTGGGCGGTTCGCTGATGCAGGCCCAGGGGCTGGTCTCCCGGTTCCCGATGGAAGAGCTGAGCGTGATGGGCATCGCCGAGGTTTTGCCCCGATACTTTGACCTCAAACGCCGCATCGCCGAAATGGCGCAGGCTGTGCTTGATACCCGGCCCGATGTTCTGATCACGATCGATAGCCCTGATTTCTGTCTGCGGGTCGCCAAACTGGTCAAGGCGCAAAGCGATATTCGTACCGTGCATTACGTGGCCCCGACCGTTTGGGCCTGGCGTCCGGGGCGCGCGTCGAAGATGGCGCACATGATCGACCACGTTCTGGCGCTTTTCCCGTTCGAGCCGCCCTATATGGAGGCCGCAGGCATGGTCTGCGATTTCGTGGGCCATCCCGTGGTCGCTGAACCGGTTCCCAGCGCCGAAGACGAGGCCGCCCTGCGCGCCACCTTTGATCTGGGTGATGCGCCGGTCATGCTCGCCCTTCCCGGTTCCCGGAAATCCGAGGTCGGGCGCCTTGCGCCGGTGTTCGGGGAGGGGTTGCGGCGGGCGTTGCAGAACAGGCCCGACATGCGTGTGGTCGTGCCGGCCGCCGAACCGGTGGCGGATCTTGTCGAGCATCTTGTGCGCGACTGGCCGGACCGCCCGATCATTCTGCGCGGGGGGGGCACGGAAGAGGCGCGCCGCCTGAAACGCGGCGCTTTTCGCGCGGCGGAGGTGGCCCTTGCGGCATCGGGCACCGTCTCGTTGGAATTGGCCGCAGCCGGAACACCCATGGTGATCGCATACAGTTTCAACTGGCTGAGCTGGCAGATCATCAGCCGGATGGTCCGCGTGGACACGGCAGTCATGGTCAATCTTGTGTCCGAGACCCGTGCGGTGCCTGAATGCCTTGGCCCCGAATGCACCGGGTCCAACATCGCGGCGGCCCTGGCGGGGGTCCTGTCTGATCCATCCGCACAGCAAGACGCAATGCGCGCCACGATGGACCGTCTGGGTATGGGCGAGGAGGATCCGGGCCTGCGCGCGGCGCGGGCGGTCCTGAACCGGCTTCCGGGTTCGCCTGGTACGGCTTAGTTTGCGGGCCTTGCAGGTTTCCCGCGATGCTTGTCGCCTCAAGCGGTGAAAATGATCTCAATGTGATCAGGTGCCGAGCGTTCCCTTAGGTCCCCGGTGTCTCCGCCGTTTCCGGCAATAGGCGGTAAAGATAATCCGCCACCGATTGTCGGTCTTCGGGTGTGTGGTCCTTGGCGCCGAACAAGCTGCGTTGCGCCACACCGATATGTGCCATAACGGGCGACAGATAGGCGGCCACGCTCTGGTAGCCGGAAAGGTCTTCATGGCCCTTCACATCGCCCCAGATCGAACGTGCGCCAACCGTCAGGACAAGAAACCCGTTGATGTCTTCCACAATGACATCTGTATCAAAGGTCGTGTCCGCCAGGGGCGGCAAGCGCTCACGATAGGTTTTGGAGATCACGCTGCGCCATCCGATATCCGGCAGACCGCCTTGCGCCTCAGCGAAATCCCTCCAAGCACCAATGCCGGTCCCATGGGATGTCTCTGCGCGTTTCAGAACAGTTCTGGCCGTCTCCACCGGAATTTCAATCGCGGTGCGGCACCGCCGAAAGCCCTGCGGCATATGGCGTATCAAAGACAGCAGGGCATCGGGGATGTAAAAGCCAAGCCCCTGAACGGCACAGAACAGGGGCGTCCGGGTAAGACAGGTGATGACCCCGTCGGCAAAGCTGGCCTCATAAGCATCGGGAGGCACCGAAATCTCGAAGATCAGGCGGCGATCTCGCTGCTCGATCCTCAGATGTGGCGGGCCGACCGCTTGCAGCGCCTCGACAATGGCGCCGTTCCCTCTGAGTGTGACCGGCTTTTCCTGCGCCTTTTCCAGCCAATCTCGTGCAGCGGCGGCGTCCCATTGTGCTGTGCCCTGATCGGCGATATCGCTGGCCAGACGCATCCAAAGCGTGTCGGCCGACCAACTGGCTTCGTAAAGATCAAGAAGGTCAATCGCCGCTTGCCGTGTTGCCTCATCCTTTAAGGTGCCGTCGACCCAGGCGAGAGTGCGAAATGCCGGAACGGCAATGGCGCGCCCTTTGTGGTCCAGCGGACCGGGGACATCGTTCATGCCAGGTTTGGCCGCAAGTCCGCGCGGATCTCCCAGCGTCTGGGCGTATCATCCCAGCGTTTGGGGTCGTCGAATTCAAACAGGGTCTTGTACCGCCCGCTGTCACGGTTGAACTGAACGGCAATAGAAACGGCCATTTCACCGCTCTCCGATGTCATCGCAGCCCGGTATGCCCGTACCTTCTTGTCCACAACGGTGGAATCCGGAATGAAAAAACCGACAAACTCCTCACCTTCATAAGCAAAACCCGTGGACGTTATGCTGTCGAAGTCGTCTTTGAAGATAAAGACGGCGGCGAATTCATCCCAGTTGGTCGGCGCAGGGTGATGGATGTTGCCAGCCTCGAGACTGTAATTGGCAAGGATTGCCTTGATCAGATCCGTCGGATCGGTTGGCATGATGACCTCCTTCGGCATCGCTCCGGGCGCTCTTTATCATTGGCTGGACATGTCCAGTAGGTCCGCTTTTCTCTGTCGGCGGAAATTCGACTGCTGGGCGGCAAAGATCGGTCAGGCATCCGGATTGGGCTCTGCCTCCATGACGACTGTGGTTCATTGGAGGCGGGTTTGAGGGCCTGCTTGCCAAAACACGCATGAACTGATGGCTCGGTTGGATTGCTTGGAAAGTCCCGCTACGGTCGTGTCATGCTGATCAAACGACATATCCTGAACAGGATTGCCGATGGCGACGTGGATCGGGCGTTCAGGTGGTGGAAGCGTCCCACTGTAAAGAAAGGCGGTCGTCTGCGCACCGCAATCGGAGAGCTTTCGGTTGTGGATGTCGGATCTGTCAGCTTCGACAGCCTGACCGCAGAGGATGCAAGGCGCGCAGGCTATCGGTCTCTGGAAGATCTCAGGCGCGACCTGCCTCCGCGGCCTGATTGCGCCTTCTACAAGATCACCCTGACATTTGCCGGCGAAGACAAGAGGCTGGCATTGCGGGAAGATGCGGATTTGTCCGCTGAAACCTTTGCATCGCTGATGTCCGAGCTGGAGCGCATCGACAAACGGGTCGGAGCGAAGGCCTTGTCGATGAGAACACTTGAACTCATCGGTCGGTATCCCAAAAGACGCGCACAGGAGCTTGCCGATGAACTTGGCCTCGAAAAGCTCTTCTTCAAAGCGCATGTGCGCAAACTCAAAGAGAAAGGACTGACGGAGAGTCTGTCGGTGGGATACAGGCTTTCTCCCAGGGGGCAGCGCGTGCTTGAATACGCCCGCGAAGAGGGGAGGATCTAAAGGCCTGCGCGTCGTCAACGTAGTCTGAAAGGGGGCCTCGCAGCTCTCCAGTCACGTCTTGCGGTACAAACCGTGGCGTTCGCATCGTTCGTTGTCGCTCTCATCCACAAAGGATGCCTCATGTTGGAAGCCAAGCTTTCCAAGCACATGAAGGGAGGCCGTGTTGCGTGCAACGACCTCTGCGCTGACCTTCGAAAGACCTAACTCATTGAATCCATATCTCAGGATTTCTGCGGCGGCTTCGGTTGCATAGCCGCGTCCCCAGTGATCCCGTCCCAGAACAAAGCTGATCGCAAGCTTATGCAGCGCCAGCGCGACCGTGCCGATGCTGTCGGCTGCTTGGGGCGCGTCGATGGACCAGAGCAGGCGTTTACCGGTGCGAGCGTTTTCTCGTATCCGTCTCAGCCAATCCACCCCGGCGTTGATACCTTCAGGAACAGGATCACCTGCCAGTTGCGCCGCGTCCCGGTCGCGTGCGCGCAAGAACCAGGCCGGGATGTCGCGCGCCTCAGGTGGCCTCAGCACCAGTCGCGCGGTTTTCAGGATCGGCGGACGGCCAGTGTCCGGCAGCATGGCTTCCGTCAAACCTCGCCAACAAAAGCGCGACTTATCAGGCGCCGCGCCAGATCCAGCCACCGCCAAAGATGCGGGTGCCTTCGGTTTCGTAAAAAACGCACGCTTGCCCGGGTGACACGCCGTCTTCCGGCGTCAGCAATTCCACCTCTGCCGTCGTCGGTGACAGCGGGCGCAGGATCGCCTCACGCGGGGGGCGGGTAGAGCGGACCTTGACCGAGACCTCCCAGGCCTCCCGGCTTTCGAACGGCGCGTCGCCCAGCCAGTTGATCTCTCGTACCGGGATGGTTCTTGTCGCCAGCATCTCTTTGGGGCCAACCACGACCTGATGCGTGTCGACGTCCAGTTTGACCACGTAAAGCGGCTCGCTCAATCCGCCGATCCCAAGGCCCCTACGCTGGCCGATCGTATAGTGGATCACGCCGTCATGACGGCCCAGCACACGGCCATCGACATGCACGATCTCTCCGGGCTCCGCCGCGCCCGGGCGCAGTTTCTCGATCACCGAAGCGTAATCGCCATTGGGCACAAAACAAATATCCTGGCTGTCGGGCTTGTCGGCCACGCTGAGCCCATATTGCGCCGCCAGCGAACGGGTCGCGTCCTTCGAGGGCAGGTGCCCCAACGGGAAGCGCAGAAAGGCAAGCTGTTCCGGCGTGGTCGAGAAGAGAAAGTAAGACTGATCGCGGCTTGCATCCTCTGCGCAATGCAGTTCCGGCCCATTTTGACCCATCTTGCGCTGAATGTAGTGGCCGGTGGCCATACAATCCGCATCCAAATCCTTGGCCGTTTCCAGAAGGTCCTTGAACTTGACCCGCTCGTTGCAGCGAATGCACGGCACCGGCGTCGCACCGGCCAGGTAGCTGTCGGCAAACTCGTCAATCACGGCGTCCTGAAAGATGTTTTCATAGTCCAGCACGTAGTGCGGAAAGCCGCGGTCCTCGGCCACGCGACGCGCATCGTGGATATCAATACCTGCGCAGCAGGCCCCCTTTTTCGCCAGCGCCGCGCCATGGTCGTAGAGTTGAAGCGTGACGCCCACGACATCATAGCCCTGTTCGGCCAGAAGGGCCGCCACGACCGAGCTGTCGACACCACCGGACATCGCCACCACGACCCGCGTTTCCGACGGGGGTTTGGCAAAGCCGAGCGAGTTCAGATGTTGCGTTTCATCCAGCGCCATACGCACGGGGCTCCTGACCGAAGTTGGGAAAGTAAGCCGCAAATATAGGAAAATCCTAGATACTCTCAAGGGCCGGTTTCATCGCCCGTTAAGTCTGATGCGCGCAATCTGCCGGCAGATAACGGGAACCGAGATGATGTATCTGAAGAAAGTTGATGGCCCTCGGGCCGTAACCTTGCCGGACGGGTCGGTGATGACCCGCGCCGATCTGCCGCCGCCCGATACGCGGCGATGGGTGGCCTCCCGCAAGGCCAAGGTCGTGCGCGGCGTACTTTACGGCCTGATCACTCAGTCCGAAGCGCTGAAACAATATGGTTTGAGCGAGGAGGAGTTTCGCGAATGGCTGGTCGCCGTGTCCGAGCATGGCGAACAGGCTTTGAAAGCGACAATGTTGAAAAAGTATCGACAACTATAGGTTGCGTGTGCAATATCTTGGTCATCGGTAACTTGCAGTTAACCTTTATTGGTCACGGTTAGGCTCAGATTTTGGATGCAAGGGCCACGGAACGGAGACTGCAGAATGCGCGTGCTACTGGTTGAAGATGATCCCACGACGTCAAAAAGCATCGAATTGATGCTCACACATGCCAACCTCAATGTGTATTCGACAGATTTGGGGGAGGAGGGGATCGATCTTGCCAAGCTTTATGACTACGATCTGATCCTGCTCGACCTTAACCTGCCGGATATGAACGGACATGAAGTGCTGCGCCAGCTGCGCCTGGCACGGATCGAAACTCCCATCCTGATCCTGTCCGGGGCGGATGACACCGAAAATAAGCTGAAAGGCTTTGGGTTTGGCGCGGATGACTATCTTACCAAACCCTTCCACCGGGAAGAATTGGTCGCCCGTATTCACGCCATTATCCGTCGCTCCAAAGGGCATTCCCAATCGGTCATCCGCACGGGCAAAGTCTGCGTCAATCTTGACGCAAAGACCGTCACGGTAAATGACCAGCCGGTTCATTTGACCGGCAAAGAATATCAGATGCTTGAATTGTTAAGTTTGAGAAAAGGAACGACGCTCACAAAAGAGATGTTTCTGAACCATCTCTATGGTGGAATGGACGAGCCGGAATTGAAAATCATTGACGTGTTTATCTGCAAGCTGCGCAAAAAACTCAGCGTCGCGACGGATGGCGAGAACTATATCGAAACCGTCTGGGGCCGCGGCTACGTTCTGCGTGATCCTCAGGCGGAGGCAGAGGCCAACACGCCGATTGCCATCGGCGCATAGACGGAAGGACAGCGCAGGGGCAGGCAGACCACCACTCACGGACGAGCCCCTGAGCCCTATGTTATCCGAAGGTCGCTTCAAACGCGGCCTTACCCCGAAGGACAATGTGTTAAAGGCGGGCTGTGAATTGGCCCGCCCTTTTTGTGCTTGGCCTGGTTTTGTACACGCGTCTGCCATGACTGGACCTTGGGGGAAGCCCGCCCTATCACTTGGGAGGACTCGGGGCAGGGATGATGTCGTGACACAGGATACGGAGATATCGACGTTGAGCGCCGAACAGGCGCGGGACGAGCTGGAACGGCTGGCCCGACTTCTGGCCAGTGCCAACACCGCCTATCACACCGATGACGCACCCGAAATTTCGGATGCGGAATACGACCGCCTCAAGCGGCGCAACGCAGCGATCGAAGATGCCTTTCCAAACCTGAAACGCGCCGACAGCCCCTCAGATCAGGTCGGCGCCAAACCGGCGGACGGGTTTGCCAAGGTGACCCATGCCCTGCGGATGCTGTCGCTGGGAAATGCGTTCGATGACGCGGATGTGCTGGCCTTCGACGCCTCGATCCGGAAATATCTCGGTCTTGGCCAGGATGCTCTGTCCTATACTGCGGAACCCAAGATCGACGGGCTGTCGCTTTCTTTGCGCTACGAGAAGGGGCGCCTGGTCCAGGCCGCAACCCGGGGCGACGGTGCCGTGGGCGAGAATGTGACGGCCAATGCGCGCAACATCGCAGACATCCCGGCATCCATCGACGATGCGCCGGAGCTTCTGGAGGTCCGGGGTGAGGTCTATATGTCCCACCCCGATTTCGAGGCGCTGAATGCGCGACAGTCCGAGATGGACGCAAAGACTTTCGCCAATCCGCGAAATGCCGCAGCCGGATCTTTGCGCCAGCTGGACGCCCGTATCACCGCCGCCCGCCCGCTTCGCTTTTTCGCCTATGCCTGGGGCGCCGTCTCCGAACCTCTGGCCGAAACTCAGATGGCTGCGATAGAGTGCCTTGGCACGATGGGCTTTACGGTGAACCCGCTCACGCGTCTCTGCCGCGATCCCGGCGACATGATTGCCCATTACCACGAGATCGAGATGCAGCGCGCCACGCTTGGCTATGACATTGACGGTGTTGTCTACAAGGTCGATGATCTCGCTTTTCAGGCGCGCCTGGGCTTCCGGTCGACCACGCCCCGCTGGGCGATCGCGCATAAATTCCCCGCCGAACTGGCCTGGACCCGGCTCGAAGCGATCGACATCCAGGTAGGCCGGACCGGAGCGCTGAGCCCTGTGGCCCGGTTGACCCCGGTCACCGTGGGGGGCGTGGTCGTGTCGAATGCCACGCTTCACAACGAGGACTACATCGCCGGGCGGGACGCGCGGGGCGGTGAGATCCGGGGTGGGAAAGACATCCGGGCCGGCGACTGGGTGCAGGTCTACCGCGCCGGCGATGTGATCCCGAAAGTCGCGGACGTGGATCTGTCCAAGCGCCCCGAAAGCGCCGCGCGCTATGCGTTTCCCGACACCTGCCCGGAATGCGGCAGTGCGGCAATCCGCGAGGAGGGCGACGCGGTCCGCCGCTGCACGGGCGGTCTCATCTGTCCGGCCCAGGCGGTAGAGAAGCTGAAGCATTTCGTCAGTCGTGCGGCTTTTGATATCGAAGGGCTGGGCGCCAAGCAGGTCGAACAATTCCACACCGATGGCTGGATTTCCGAGCCCGCAGATATCTTTACGCTGCGCGATCGCTATGGCGAAGGCTTGCAGCAGCTGAAAAACCGCGAGGGTTGGGGCGAAAAGTCGGCCGAGAACCTTTTTGAGGCCATCGAAGACAAACGCCGGATCCCGCTCAAACGCCTCATCTTTGCGCTTGGCATTCGTCATGTGGGTGAGGTCGCCGCAGCCGATCTTGCGCGTCATTTCGGAACATGGGACGCCCTGGGTCAGACAATTGACGCCGCTGCAGGCGCTGCGGCCTGCCATCTGCGCGCCGATCAGGCCGAGGCAGAGGAACGCCGCGCAGCCGAGGCAGAGGGCCGCCGCGCCCGGATCAAATCCACACGCGATGCGGCCTGGCAGGATCTCGATCCGGCGGCACATGCGGCCTGGAGCGATCTGATCGGCATTGACGGGATCGGCGCAACGGTTGCGGTGGCTCTGGTGACGACATTTCAGCAAGAGGCGGAGCGCGCCTCCATCAACCGCCTGACCGACCGGCTTGACATTCAGCCCGAAGACCAGCCGCAGACCGCTGACAGCGCGGTTGCCGGCAAAACGGTTGTGTTCACCGGCACTCTGGAAAAGATGACGCGGGCCGAGGCAAAGGCGCGGGCGGAGGCCTTGGGGGCCAAGGTTTCGGGATCGGTATCCGCCAAGACCGACCTTTTGGTTGCTGGTCCGGGCGCGGGGTCCAAGGCGAAGAAGGCCCAGGAACTGGGGATCGAAATGCTGGATGAGGACGGCTGGCTCGACCTGATTGGCGAGGCATGAGCGGTCGCCCCGAGGTTTTGTTTCCGCTCTTTGCGGACCTTGAGACCTTGCCGGGCATCGGGCCGAAAACAGCAAAACTGATGGAGCAGATGGGGCTGCAAAGCCCGCGCGACCTTCTTTTTGCCTTGCCCTATGCTCTGGTGGACAGGCGCCGCCGCGACACCGTCCAGGGGGTGGAGCCCAACACCACCGTGACAGTCGCCGTCACCGTCGGCATGCACCGTGCCCCCCGTCAGAAAACCGGGGCTTATCGTGTGCATGTAAGCGATACCGAAACCGAGTTTCAGCTTGTCTTTTTTCGGGGGCGAAAGGAGTATCTGGAACGCCAGTTGCCCTTTGGCGCGCGGCGGGTCGTGTCGGGCAAACTGGAGATCTTCGACGGGATGGCCCAGATGGTTCATCCCGATCACATCCTGCCGGAGGCGGAGGCCGACGATATTGCTCCGTTCGAGCCCGTCTATCATCTGACCGCAGGCGTCACCCAGAAAGTGATGTTTCGCGCGACCCGGGGGGCGCTTCAGCGTTTACCTGAGCTTGACGAATGGATCGACCCGGCGCTGAAGGCACGGGAGGGGTGGCCGGATTGGCAGGCGGCCCTTCACGTGGCGCATCATCCTGAGGCGTTGCAGGCTTTCGGTCCGACCGCACCTGCGCGGGCCCGGCTTGCTTATGACGAATTGTTGGCACACCAGCTGACGCTGGCGCTTGCCCGGATGCAGGATCGCCGCGCGCCTGGGGTCGCATCCCAAGGCAACGGGCAGCTCCGCGCGCGGGTGCTGTCGGCCTTGCCCTATCGGCCCACCAATGCACAGGCCCGGGCGATGGAGGAGGTTGCCGGGGATATGGCGGCGCCTCACAGAATGAACCGCTTGCTGCAGGGCGATGTGGGATCCGGCAAGACCCTTGTGGCCTTCATGGCCCTGCTGATCGCTGTCGAGGCGGGCGGGCAGGGGGCATTGATGGCACCCACCGAGATCCTTGCTCGGCAGCATCTTGAGGGGCTGCAGCCGCTGGCCGACAGCGCCGGGGTGGTGCTGGAATTGCTGACAGGCCGTGACAAAGGCGCGGAAAGACGGGCCAAACTCACCGCACTTGCCCGCGGTGACATTCAGATCCTTGTGGGCACACATGCGGTTTTTCAGGAGGATGTCGCATTTGCCGACCTTCGACTGGCGATCATCGACGAACAGCACCGTTTTGGGGTCAGTCAGCGGCTGCAGCTGGCCCAGAAAGGCGCGGCAGCCGACGTGCTGGTGATGACCGCAACGCCCATCCCACGCAGCCTGGCTCTGGCGCAATTCGGGGATATGGAGGTCTCGGTCCTTGACGAGAAACCGCCCGGACGCCAGCCGATCAAAACGGCGTTGATCAGCACCGAACGGATGGACGAGGTGATTGGCCGTCTACGGGCGGCGATCGGGGAGGGGCGGCAATGCTATTGGGTCTGCCCCTTGGTCGAGGAATCCGAAACGGTCGATCTGGTCGCCGCCGAAGAACGGTTCAAACGATTGCGCGCGGTGCTGGGCGACGATGTCGTGGGCCTCGTCCACGGGCAAATGCCACCGGCGGAAAAGGACAGTGCCATGGCCCGCTTTCAGGCGGGAGAGACCAAGGTCCTGGTGGCCACGACCGTGATCGAGGTGGGGGTGAATGTGCCCAATGCCAGCATCATGGTGATCGAGCGGGCGGAAATCTTCGGTCTGGCGCAGCTGCACCAGCTTCGGGGCCGGGTGGGGCGCGGCACCCAGGCGTCGACTTGCCTGTTGATGTATCAGCCACCGCTGTCGGAAGGGGGACGGCGACGGCTGGATGTTCTGCGCGAGACGGAGGACGGGTTTCGCATCTCTGAGACGGATCTCGAGATGCGCGGCGCCGGGGATCTGATCGGTACCGCGCAATCCGGCCTGCCGCGGTTCCAGATCGCCGATCTGGAACGTCAGGCCGGGCTCATGGCGGTGGCCCAGACGGATGCGCGCAAGTTGCTGAACGATGATCCCGGTCTGAAAAGCCCCCGTGGGCAGGCCGCAAGGGTGCTGCTTTGGCTGATGAGGCAGGATCGTGCGATCCGTTTGATTTCAGTCGGTTAGCCGATGCGTTCTAAAAAGTTCGCAAATGTTCCTAAAAAGTTCTTTACGCGGCGGCTCGAATGTGAGAACAAAAGGTCAACAAAGGGTTAATCGACGGAGAAGCCGCCATGCTGAGAAATATCAAGGCAACTGATCTTCTGACGGATCTGATCGGTGTTTCCGCCCTTGTCGTCATGCTTGTCGCCGGGTTGCATCTGCCCGGTCTTGTTTAAGGTTCTGCCTGCGATCTCGCGCCGGACGCTCCGCATCCCTTTCCCCAGGTGATGCATCGGGTGACCTGCCTGTCCTACCCCCCCGGAGGTGCTGCCTCACACGCCTCTTCTTCGGAGCTTTTCCGGGTCCCACGCGAGACTTGCATACTGACCGCCGCCATCCGCCCGGGATGCGCGGCGGTTTTTTCTTTTTGGAAGGAAAGAGAGAGGATTTAGGCGCAGTGAACCTGTTTCGCCTGGTCCATCGCTTCCGCTGCCGCTTCGAGCGACAAAAGGATCGAGGCGTGGCGGTTCTTGTAGTCGCGTGCGGGCAAAAGCACTTCCAGACCGTCAAATGGCGCGTCCGGTGCGTCGCCTCCGGTCTTGAGCATGGCTTTGAGTTGATCGCGCGCGGTCTCTATCTGCTCTTGCGTGGTCCCGACAATTGCGGCCCCGACCACGGATGCGGCGGCCTGACCCAAGGCGCAGGCTTTTACATCCTGTCCAAATTCGGCGACCCGGCCGTCTTGGATTGTCACATCCACCGTAACGGTCGATCCACAGAGCGGGGAGCGGCGTTTCACGCTTGCATCCGGCGCCTCCAGCCGGCCGAGATGCGGAATATCCGCAGCCAAAGCCAGGATGCGGGACGAATAGAGCTTGATCAGATCGGTGTCGCCGGACATGGGTTTCCCTCAGAACAGGTCCTCTTTAGATAGACGACCGACTTCCGGATGCAAAAGGTTTTTGTCCCATGTCCTTCGATCCTGCGACCTTGGTCTATAATGGCGCTGGCCTGATCCCCTGTATCGCCCAGCAAGAGGAGACGGGGGAGGTGCTGATGATGGCCTGGATGAACGCCGATGCCGTGATGCGCACGCTGGAGACGGGACGGGTCACCTATTGGTCCCGCTCAAGGCAGTCCTTCTGGGTGAAGGGCGAAAGCTCAGGTCATGTGCAGGAACTTGTCGATCTGCGCGTGGATTGCGACCGCGATTGTCTGTTGGCGGTGGTGCGGCAGACAGGGCCGGCCTGTCACACCAACCGGAGGAGCTGTTTCTATACCGCTTTGAGGGACGGCGTGGAGGTCGAACTGATGCGCCCTGAGACCTGAACGGGCCCAAGGGCCCGTGCCTCCGGCGGGGATATTTTTAACCCAAAGAAGCAGGATCAGAGCCCGACCAGCAGGCGGATATCCGTGGGGCTGTAGCCGTCGGCGCGATATTTCGAGAGCGCGCGGGCATGGTCCCGCTTGGCCAGACGGTGCCCGGCCTCGTCGCGGATCAGGCGGTGGTGGTGGGAGGTCGGTTTGGGCAAGCCCAGAAGGTTCTGCAGAAGGACGTGAATATAGGTTGCATCGAAGAGATCGGCGCCGCGCGTGACTTCGGTGATGCCCTGATCGGCGTCATCCACAACGACAGAAAGATGATAGGACGTGCCCATGCCGCGCCGCGCGAGGACGATGTCGCCCACGGCATGGATGAGATGAGCCCGCGTGATCGGATGAATGCCGGGATTGATCGGCCCGGTGTCGTGGAAAGTCAGGGAGGGAAGCTCTTCGGTGGCCTTCGCCATGTCGAGGCGGATCGCATCCTGCTCGGTCATCTCGGACATCGGATGCCCGCGACAGGTGCCCGGATAGATGCGCCCGTCGGGACCGAACTTTGGCGCGCCTTCCTGCGGGGCGCTCGCCGCCCGCTCGATATCGGCCCGGTTGCAGCGGCAAGGGTAGGTGAGGCCCATCTCGGTAAGCTGGTCGAGCGCCGCGCGATACCGCGCCAACCGGTCCGACTGGCGCAGGACAGGTTTGGGCCAGTCGAGGCCCAGCCAGCGCAGGTCGTCGAGGATCTGCGCCTCCCATTCCGGGCGGGCGCGGCTTTGATCGATATCTTCGATACGCAGCAGGAATTGCCCGTCCCGGGCGCGGGCGCGGTCAAACGCGGTCAGGGCGGAAAAGGCATGCCCCAGATGCAAGGGCCCGGTGGGCGACGGGGCAAAGCGGGTGAGATATGTCACAGTTTTTCAAGGACGTAGACAGTGGACTTCAGATCAAGGCCGGGCAGGTGATCGCCATATGCCTTGAAAAGGAGCCGGGCAGAGCCTGCGTCGATATGCTCTTGCAGTTTGCCGTCATGCGCGGGATCGGCCAGCGCATGATCGTTGAAGGACAAAACGATCCGTCCGCCCGGCGCGAGCCCCTGCATCATGGTGTCGAACACCGCAACGGGGGCCGCGCCGGCCCCGATCACCCCGATCGCGGCAATGGCGGCGTAGTCGCCCGGTTCATGGGGCAGCGAGGCGCCTGCGTCGATCTGTGACAAGGTGCGGTAGATCCCTTTCGCCTCGGCCACTTTCAACATGTCCGCCGACAGGTCTAGCCCGTCGATCACCTCGAACCCGGCAAGCCGCAAAGCCAGCCCAGACAGCCCCGTGCCGCAGCCGAAATCCAGGATGGGTGCGGAGAGATCGTCCATCTGCGCCTTCAGCGCCTCCGCGCAGCGGCCCGGCGTGGCATAGCCGTGTTCGGCCACCTCTGCCTCGTAGCTTGCCGACCAATCGTCATAAAGCGCGCGTGTCTCGTCGGCATCGCGCGCATCGTAAACCTTGTGTAGGAATCCTTGGCTCATGGCGCGGCAGCCTAGCGAATCGTCAGGCCGCGTCCAGCGCCGTTTGCCCCAGCCACGCGGTCCAGTCGGCCTTGGCCCGGTCGGTATAGGCCTTGTAGCGGTCCTTGCGCCCGCGTCTGCCGCCCTTGAGGCCGTGGACCGGCGGAAAGAGGCCGAAATTGACGTTCATCGGCTGGAAGGCCTTCGCCTCCGCCCCACCGGTGATGTGGGTGATCAGCGCACCCGTGGCGGTGGTGTCGGGCGGCGTCTGCACCGGCGCGCTCAGGATGTCGCCCGCTGCCATGCGCCCGGCCAGAAGGCCCATCGCGGCACTTTCGACATAGCCCTCAACCCCGGTGATCTGCCCGGCAAAGCGGATGTTGGGCCGCGACTTCAGCCGCATCTGCGCGTCCAGCAGGGTGGGGGAGTTCAGGAAGGTGTTCCTGTGGATGCCGCCCAGTCGTGCGAACCGTGCGTCCTGAAGCCCGGGGATCATGCGCAGCACATCCGTCTGCGCGCCGTACTTCATCTTCGTCTGAAAGCCCACGATGTTGTAGAGCGTGCCCAATGCGTTATCGCGGCGCAGTTGGACAACGGCATGCGCCTTCACCTCCGGCTGGTGCGGATTGGTCAGGCCCACTGGCTTCATCGGTCCGTGGCGCAGCGTCTCGCGCCCGCGCTCGGCCATCACCTCGATGGGCAGGCAGCCGTCGAAATAGCCTGCGGTTTCGCCCTCGTGAAATTCCGTCTTGTCGGCGGCGAGCAGCGCGTCGATGAAGGCCTCGTACTGGTTGCGGTCCATCGGACAGTTGAGGTAGGCGGTGCGCTCTTCTTCGGTCTCGCCCTTGTCATAGCGCGACTGCATCCAGGCTTGCGACATGTCGATCGAGTCGAAATAGACGATGGGCGCAATGGCGTCGAAAAAGGCCAGCGCCTCAGCCCCCGTTTCCGCCTGAATCGCAGCGCCCAGAGCAGAGGAGGTCAAGGGACCGGTGGCGATGATCCACTGGCCGGTATCGGGCAATTCCGTGATCTCTTCATAGCTGACCGAGACGTTGGGATGCGCCATCAGCGCAGCCGTCACGCTTTCGGCAAACGGATCGCGATCCACTGCCAGCGCGCCACCCGCTGGCAGGCGGTGCTTTTCGGCCGTCGCCATGATCAGCCCATCCGCCGCCCGCATCTCCCAATGCAACAGGCCCACTGCGTTCTGCTCGTCATCGTCCGAGCGGAAGGAGTTTGAACACACCATCTCTCCCAGATGACCGGTCTTGTGGGCGAAGGTTTCCACCTTGGGCCGCATCTCATGAATGACCACGCGCACGCCCTGGTTCGCCGCTTGCCAGGCCGCCTCGGACCCGGCCATGCCGCCGCCCACGATATGAAGTGTGTCTGTCATGGGCGCGATGTAGGGCAGGTCGGACGCTGCTGCAACGATTTTCGGGCAGGAAATTGAGGTCGCCACGGGGACTGTCGGGGCCGGTGAGAGAAACCGGTTTGGAGGGACCGTCCGCCAAGTGGCGACCCAATTTACTTATCGGGCGTTAACCTTGCCTGATTTGTGCCACACTTCCGCCCGATTTGGAAGAGGGCGGTTTGGAAACAGTGTTGAGTAGTAGGGAAACAATGCTGCTTCGTCTAAAGGCGGATGTATTCGAGCCGCGTGAGATGGGACGCCTCCTTAGCAAAACCTTGAGCGATCTGCGACCGTGTGATTTGACCCCCAAAGCGAACGGTTAGCCTTCGCACAACTGCTGGTGAAGGGCGACAGCCGTTTGAACCGTGTCGTGTCGATCCGGGTCGGAAGCAGAGGCATCTAGCTTGGCTGTAATGTCGATCCCAGCAGAATTGGCAGCTTCTACATAGGCCTGTATCGACCCGATAACCACCACGTTGTCTCTCGCATCATGAACAACCCCGACTGTTGTTCCTTTGGGAAAGTCTTGGACCTGCCCAATTGGGTCCAGAAATCCGTTAGCCCAAGTGACGGACGTGTTTTCGTTGTAATGGCGAAAAAATGTCAACTGGTCGCCAACGCCTGACGCTCCGATCAAACAGCCGAGATTGCCCCGTTTGATGGCGATATCATGCATCAACGGGAAGGCGCCTGACTGGGCTATTACGTCGAAAGCAACAAAACCGTAAGCCTCTTCAAGGTGATGAAAGACCTTTTGCAGAATTCTTGCCTCGGATGCAGTCCGCAGTTGCGGAGACTGAACTTCCGGGCGTCGAATGACGCCAAATTCCAATAGTTCCGAGCGTGCCTCAAAGTACCTTCTTGCATCAGATGCCGTTTTGATTTCGCCACGGTTGGTGTTGTAGTGGCTAGCCTGGTCGCCGTGTACGAAGAAGACCTGGTTCAACAACACAGAACCATTTTCATCCGTTGCCAACGATACTTCTATTACATGAGGCCACCATTTGGGAATTATGAAGGAGAGAGCTTCTCCAAAGACATCACTTTTAACTGCTTCGTCATGCTCTTGGAGCAGATCACTTACTCCGTCTCGCAAATAGGGCTGTACTTGAGGTAAGAGACCGTTGCCGAGGACCTCAATGTCCGGTCTAAGCCATTCCCTTATGTCTTCTGGCAACTCTGAGGGGCGAGAAAAAGCCTGATCAGTCTCCGTATCGACAAAGAAGCTGAAGTTCCCTGCCCAAGTTTCCGCTGGCTGAGCAAAGAACCAAATTGAAACGGTCAAAGTCAGGTACAGATTTGAAAAAACTCTCCTCGTCGATATCAAAGTTGGTCACTCCTGTTAAAATATTGCAGCATCGAATCTTCATAAAACCTTTCTCAGTCAAAAAGTTATGTCAGTTTAGATTTACGAAGACGAAACACAAGTTGGCGATACTGAAATTCGTATACCGGGCAAACGACTGGTTCGTCCGCATGGCGGGTATTTGATGACTTACGCAAAAATCTAAAGGTCAGTACGAGCGGCGATTGACTTACTGCTCCCACTCCGGAGCCCGTTTTTCCAGAAACGCCGCGATCCCCTCCTCTGTATCGCGGTAGAGCATGTTCTCCACCATCACCTGACCGGTATAATCATAGGCCTGCTCCAGTGGCATTTGGAGCTGGGCGTAGAAGGCCTCTTTCCCGATCTTGACCGCGGCGCCCAGCTTTTCGGCCAGTTGTGCGGCTAGCGCCTCGGTCTCGGCGCGCAGGCCGTCATGGGGCACCACTCGGTTCACCAGTCCCAGCGCTTCGGCGCGGTTCGCTTCGATGAACTGGCCGGTCGTCAGCATCTCGAAGGCCTGCTTGCGCGGGATGTTGCGCGACAGCGCCACCATCGGGGTCGAGCAGAAGAGCCCGATATTCACCCCGTTCACGCCGAACTTCGTCCCCTCCGCCGCGACTGCCAGATCGCAGGAGGCGACAAGCTGGCATCCCGCTGCCGTGGCGATGCCGTGCACCTCGGCGATGACCGGCTGGGGCAGGGACTGGATGGAGGTCATCATCGCCGCGCACCGGTCGAAGAGATCCTTGAAGTAAGCCTTGCCGCCATCCTCGGCCTGCCGTCCGGCAGTCATCTGTTTCAGGTCGTGACCCGCGCAGAACGCCTTGCCTTCGCCCGACAGGATCACCGCCCGCACGGTTCGGTCCTCCCGCAGCGCGTCGAATTCCCCCTGCAAAGCCGCCAGCATCTCGTCCGACAGCGCATTCAGCCGCTCCGGCGCGTTCATATGCAGCCGCCGCACGGCGCCCGTGTCGTGACGTTCCAAAATTGCCATCTTGCCCTCCCGCGCTTTCCGGCCAAGCCTAGGGGCAAGAGAGGTGGAGGGGAAGATGGCGAAAGATACCGAATTGCTGATGGACGAGGCCGCACTGAACGCCTTTGTCGACCGGGTGTTTCCACAGGTTAAGGACGATTTCCACGTCGAACATGTGGTGCCTTACGAGATCACCATGCGCCTGCTGGTGGGCGAACGCCACCTGCGCCCCGGCGGCACCGTATCGGGGCCCGCGATGTTCGGGTTGGCCGATGTGACCGTTTATCTGATGATCATGGCGCTGATCGGGCCCAAGGCGCTGGCGGTGACCACGAACAGTTCGCTTGATTTCATGCGCAAGCCCGTTGCCAACACGGATCTGATCGCAAAGGGGCGCCTTTTGAAGCTCGGAAAGGCGCTCGCGGTGGGGGATGTGCTGCTTTACTCGGACGGGATGGAGGCGCCGGTTGCGCGGGCCGCGATGACCTATTCCATCCCGCCTGCCGGCTCCGCCGCTGACCAGTCCGCATAAAAAAGAGCCGGGATGAACCCGGCCCAGGAAGAGGTCCGACGGACCAACGGGGAAGTCAGATCCGCCAGAACGCGCGATTTGCCTCTCTTTGAGCCTCCTCGCGTGTCAGGCCGATATCTCGCAGCAAGTGGGCATCCAAGTGCGTGAGGTCTTTTCGGGTGCGGTATCGGATGTGCCACTCTGTCACGACACCCGCGAACTTCACCGCCAGCACCGCGATAAGCGGAAGCCGGGGGGAGGCTTTCAGCCGCAAGAGCGTCTCGGTGGTGAGTGCGTGTGCCATGATCTATCTCCTTTGATTGTATTGACACAATATATAAATCTCTCTACAAAGAGTTGATACATTGAGAAATGTACCGCCGTCCAAGGAAAGATTGTAATGAATACAATTTCGCTGCCGCCGCTGGAGACCAAAAAAGGACCCAAATACAAGGTGGTCGCCGATACGATACGATCTTCCATCGAAAGTGGTACATTGACCGAAGGCACGAAATTGCCGCCGGTTCGCGATCTGGCTTATCAACTCAGCATCACGCCGGGCACCGTGGCACGGGCCTATACCATCCTCACGGATGAAGGATTGCTTATGGCAGAGGTGGGAAGGGGTACATTCGTTGCGCCTCCGAAAACCCTGTTGCAAGACGATGTGTGGTCGCGACAGACCGAACCACCGGAGACGGATGCCGTGAGCCTCTTCAGCCCGCGCCTTGCGGATGTGGGGCAGGTGGCCGCGATCCGATCCGCGCTGCGTCAGGTGGCGGAGATGCCTCCCGAGCGGTTGCTCAGTTATCCGACCCGCGATGGCTATGCGCCCGCCCGGCAGGCAGTCGTCGACTGGCTGGCGGATATGCCTTTGGGCACCTTCACCGAGCGGGACGTGGTGCTGACCCATGGCGGGCAGAACGGTATCTGCGTTTGTCTCAATGCTATTCTGACCGGTCCCCGCCCGGTGCTGCTGGTCGAGGATCTTTCCTATGCCGGCTTTCGGCGGGCTGCGGAATTGATGCGCGCCGATGTGGTGGGCGTGGCGATGGATGAACACGGCGTGCGCCCCGAGGCGCTGGACCAGGCCGCCCGGCAATCAGGCGCGCAGGTTTTCTGCACCTCGCCCGAAGTGCAGAACCCCACGGGCGGCCATACACCGCTTGCCCGCCGCGAGGAACTGATTGCGGTGGCACAAAAACACGGCCTGCAAATCATCGAGGATGACTGTTACCGCATGGGTGAGGCACGCGAGCCCAGTTACCGGGCGCTTTATCCGCGCCACACCTGGCATGTCTCCTCGATTTCGAAAACGCTCACCCCGTCGCTGCGCGTCGGTTTTGCCATTGCGCCCAAGGGGCGAGCGGCGGATCTGCGCCGGGCGGCCGAGTATGGCTTTTTCGGAATGGCACAGCCGCTCGCCGAGCTGACCCGCATCCTGCTGTCCGATCCCCGCACGCGGGAGCTGAGCGTGAGAGTGCGTGAGACCATGTCGGAATATGTCCGTGTTGCCGTGAATGCCCTGGGAGGGTTCGATCTGGTCTGGGATCCCGACGTTCCGTTCGTTTGGCTGCGTCTGCCCTCCGGCTGGCGCGCTGCCGCCTTTTGCCGCGAAGCCGAAGCGGTGGGCGTGCAGATCCGGTCCGCCGACGAATTTGCCCTGCGCGACGGCCGTGCACCCCATGCCGTACGCATCGCGATGAACGCGCATGTGGCGCTTTCCTCATTTGAGGAGGCCATGCTCCGCCTGCGCCGCCTGCTGGACAATCCGCCCGAACAAATCAGTGTCTAGAATTGGGGTATAATGATACCTTATTTTCAAGGCGCTGATATATAATAGTTTTATTGGGATGTGCTCTCTTGACCTGGCATTCGGCGCTTTGTAAACCCCGCCAATCAGTTTCAGGCGGCAGGTCGATGCCGGTCGCTTTCACGTCAAACAGGATTTACCTGCCATGAAAACCTTTTCTGCAACCCCTGCAGAGATCGAGAAGAAGTGGATCGTGATCGATGCCGAAGGTATCGTTCTGGGCCGTCTCGCCTCGATCGTGGCCATGCGTCTGCGTGGCAAGCACAAAGCCTCGTTCACACCGCATATGGACATGGGCGACAACGTCATCGTCATCAACGCCGACAAGGTGCAGCTGACCGGCAAGAAACGCGAAGAGCATTTCTATTGGCATACCGGTCATCCCGGCGGCATCAAGTCCCGCACCAAGCAGCAGATCCTCGAGGGCAAGCACCCCGAACGCGTGGTGATGCAAGCCGTCAAGCGGATGCTGCCGGGCAACCGTCTGAGCCGCAAGCAAATGACCAATCTCCGCGTCTATGCAGGCGCGGAACATCCCCATGAGGCGCAAAGCCCCGAAGTTCTGGATGTCAAATCCATGAACAAGAAAAACACCCGGAGCGCGTAAGAAATGGCCGACGAAATCAACACATTGGAAGACCTGCAAGCCGTTGCAGGCGACGCTGCCGCCCCGGAGGTCGATCTGACCCCGCGCGAGCCTGTGCGGGACGATCTGGGCCGCTCCTACGCGACCGGCAAACGGAAGGACGCGGTGGCTCGTGTCTGGATCAAGCCCGGTTCCGGCAAGGTGACCGTGAATGGCAAGGAGATGAAGGCCTACTTCGCCCGTCCCGTTCTGCAGATGATCCTGCGCCAGCCCTTCACCGTTGCCGGTGTCGAGGATCAGTTCGACGTGATGGCGACCGTCAAGGGCGGGGGCCTCTCCGGTCAGGCGGGTGCGGTCAAGCACGGTATCTCGAAAGCGCTGCAGCTTTACGATCCGTCCTTGCGCGGCGCGCTGAAAGCCGCGGGCTTCCTGACCCGCGACAGCCGCGTGGTCGAGCGGAAGAAATACGGTAAGGCCAAGGCCCGTAAGAGCTTCCAGTTCTCCAAGCGTTAAGACTTGGATCCGAGGGACAGGAAAGGCCGCTCCATCCGGGGCGGCCTTTTTCGTCGCGGGTTAGTCATCAGGTCCAAATCGGGTTTGTTCGCATAAATGGCCGGAGACGAGCTTATACGTGTGGCGTCCCGATGAACGGCTTCGCCGTTCTACACATGCGTGGCTGGTAATGCCCTGTGCCACGACGAGCCGTCGCGTCATCGCAGTTGCGACCGACCCCTCCTCGTCAGTGAAATAGACCCGGTGGCGAGGTGGCGAGCGCTCGCTCGCGACCGTGTCCGTGAAATCGACCGCCACGCGATGATATCCATCGTGATGGTGAGGTTCGATTTTGAAATAGAGAAAGAAGGCTCCCGTTGCAGTCAGCGCGACAAGGCTGACGAGCGTGAGGGCGCCGTATTCGAGAGCGAAGTGGTGAAAGCGTTTGGGAAGGTAGGCGAGAAGCCTAGTCATCTGGCGCCACCAACCCCAAACCACGCAGATAGACACCGATGCCAGTTTCCAGCAGATCCTCGGGCGGGAAGGGGGATTGGGTGCCCGGGCTGTTGCGCGCGAAAAGCTCCACAACCCCGTGGCTCAGCGCCCAGATATGGGCCGAGAACATCGAGGCGGGCGGGCGCTTTTCAGGCGGTATGTGCTCGCTGAGGTCGGTCGCGGCCTTCTCCAGCACGTCACGTGCTTTTTGTGCCGCGACCGCCAGTTCCGGCGTGCGGTTTACCGAAATACCGCTTTCAAACATCGCGATGTAGTGGCCGGGATGCCGACGGGCGAACGCCAGATAGGCACGCCCCGTGGCCTCGAACGCGGCCAAGGCGGAGGGCTGGCCGCTTTCATAGGCGTATTGCATCAGGTCGGCGAAGATCTCGTATCCCTGGCGCGCGGCCTCCGCGATCAGGTCCTCGCGCCCTTCGAAATGCCGATAGACCGCCGCCGGGGTCACGCCAGCCGTCTTGGCCGCCTCCGACAGGGTAAAGCCTGTCGGGCCCTTGTCGGTGATCAGCGTGAGGGCTGCATCCACCAGGGCCTGGCGCAGATTGCCGTGATGATAGCCGCGTTTAGGCATCCCAGATGTCGGGCCCTCCGCAAATTTGTGTGTCGATCCGGCCAACCGCCTTGGGGTCCTTGCGCCCGTAATCGATCCCGTTCAGGACGGCCCGAATGGCATTGACCCGCGCCCGCCGTTTGTCGTCGGATCGCAGGATGGTCCAGGGGCTTCGGTCGCTGTGGCTGCGCTCGAACGTTTCAAAGATCGCATCGCTGTAGGCGTCCCAGCGGCGCAAGCCTTCGACGTCGATCCAGCTGAGTTTCCACTGCTTCAGCGGATCCTTTTCCCGCTCCAGAAACCGCCGCAACTGTTCTGCCCGCCCGACATTGAGCCAAAGCTTGATCAGGTGAATGCCGTCCTCTTGCAACATATGTTCGAAAGGAAGCACCTGTTCGAAAAAGCGTTCGCGCGCCTCGTCCTCGCAGAAGTCAAAGACCTTCTCGACCACGCCGCGATTGTACCAGCTTCGATCAAAGAAAACGATCTCTCCGGCAGCGGGAAGGTGGTCGATATAGCGTTGGAAATACCATTGCGACTGTTCTTTGTCCGTGGGCTTGGGCAAGGCCACGATCCGCGCGCCCCGTGGATTAATATTGGCCCGGAACCGTTTGATTGTCCCGCCTTTTCCCGATGCATCTCTGCCTTCGAAAATGATGGCGACCCGGGCGCCGCTATTCCGGACCCAGGCCTGCATTTTGACGAGTTCTATCTGCAGTTTGTCCAGTTCCGCCTCATAAACCTTGCGGGCCATCCTTTCGGAATGCGGATAGCTGTGGCTCAGGATTTCCCCTTTGTCCGACCGCTTGATGGCATTGCGCACGTCCTCGGGGGCTTCGTCGCGGAAATAGGCGCTGATCGCACCATCAAAGGGGAGCTGCATCTGCCTCGTGCCTTTCGTCTTTTACCGTCAATATGGGATGTTAATCCGATTAACGCAAATTGGCACGCCTTGCCGCGCGGTCAATCGCAGCGATCACATCGTCCTGATCGACATGGTGCGGCATATGTCCGATCCCGGCCAGCCGTGTCAGCACGGCCCCGTCGATCTGGTGCACCAGCTTTTCAGAGTGGATTGGCAGCCCGACGGTGGTGTCGTCGGTTCCGTGAACGATCTCGGTAGGGACATTGATCTCGCCATAGCGCGGTTGCAGGGCTTTGATCTCGTCCAGCAGGTTTGCCCGCTGCGCGGCGTTCGCGCGCAGCGATTTGCGCCGCAGGGTCAGTCCGGCGCCCACCGCCTCGGCATAGCCATCGGGCGCGGATTGCGGGGCAAAGATGCCCTCCAGCGTCTCTTCGACCCGCGCATCGCTGACAAAGGCCGTGAGCAAAGGCACGACGAACAGGTTGCCCCACCAGCTTGTCAGCACCTGATAATAGGGATCAAGCGGCGTGGTCCACGGGTTGGAGGGTGCTGCGAGCGGGACGAGCGCCGCGATATGGTCTGGCTGTGTAACGGCCCAGGCCAGAGCAACCGATCCGCCATAGCTTTGTCCCATCACGATGGGCCGCTCGGCGCCCAATTGCGCGGCAGCTTTCGCCATCAGCTCTGCCTGTTCGAAGATCGACGCGCCATCGCCGTTCAGCCGGTCGGTATAGCCCAGCCCGGGCCGGTCGAAGACGATCACCCGGTAGCGCTCTGCCAGTTTCGGGGCGAGCGAAAAGGTCATGTCACGCGTGTTCCCGCTGGAGCCATGGATCAGCACCAGATCCGGCCCATCGCCCATCACCACCGCATGAACCTGCACGCCGTCCACATCCAGCAACTGACCTTCGGGCGGGTAGAGCCGTTCGGCCCGCGCTTCCTGTTGCAGTACACGCCAGGTCAGCGCGCTCGCTGCGACACCCAGAACAACAAGGATATAAATCAGGATCTTAATGGCCAATCTTGCTCAAATCGAAATTCGTGGTCTGGTAGATCTCGTTGATCCAGTTGCCATATAGAAGATGTGCGTGGCTTCTCCAGCGGTTTTGCGGCGTGGCGTTGGGATTGTCGTCGGGGAAGTAGTTGAGTGGCAGTTGGATCTCAGCCCCTTCGATCTGGTTCTGCGACAGATCACGTTCGTATTCCTCCCGCAGGGTGCCGCTGTCATATTCGAAATGGTTGAGGATATAGATCGCCCGATGCGCCGGGTCCTCGATCAGGCACGGCCCCGCCACGTCCGAGCCCAGAAGGATCGGCAGACCCGCCGCCTCCACCTCCGGCGCGCGCACCTCCGTCCAGCGGGAGACCGGCACGACGCAATCGTCCGAAAAGCCCCGCAGATAAGGCGAGGCGGGCGAGAGGTTCGCGTGCCGGTAACAGCCAAAGAGCTTGTCGGACAGGATATGCTTGGGCACCCGGTGGAAGTGATGCAGCATCGCCATCCCGCCCCAGCAGACGCCGAAAGTGGAATGCACGTTGGTCTGGGTCCAGTCCATCACCTCGCAGAGTTCGTCCCAATAGGTCACATCCTCGAAGGCCAGATGTTCGATCGGCGCGCCGGTGATGATCAGGCCGTCGAATTTCTGATCCTTCACCTCCTGAAAGGGGCGGTAGAATTCGGCCATATGCTCGGCCGCCGTGTTCCGGGTCTGGTGTTCGGACATACGGATCAGGCTCAGCTCGATCTGGAGCGGGCCTGCGCCGATCAGCCGGGCAAACTGGTTCTCCGTCTGGATCTTCTTTGGCATCAGGTTCAACAGCCCGATCCGCAGGGGCCTGATATCCTGCCGGGCTGCCTGATCCTCCGACATCACCATCACGCCTTCGTTCGTCAGAACGTCATAGGCGGGCAGGTCTGCGGGGATCTTAATAGGCATGAGGTCGGCTTTCCTTAGCTGCGAAGATCGGAGATACGCCCTTTAGCCTCGCGCCTCAAGGGCGCTGGCGATCAGCGTGTCGAAACCGACCGCATCGCGACAGGCAAAGACGTGATCGGCCTGCACCGTCACACCCCATTTGGCCATCGCCGCATAGCGTGGCTGACGATGGGCGAGTGCCTGGGCATAGGTCCAGCGGATGAAGGTATCTGGATCGACATCGCCCTCCTGAGCATTGTTTTCGCTCAGATATCGCTCCCAGGCATTGCTCAGAAACTCCGGCTGATAGGCCATCGGCTTCGGCGCCTTGTCGAACCGGCGTACCAGTTCGGCGGTGTGTGCATCGCTGCCTTCCAGCCAGATCAAAAGCGTGTGACGGGCCAGTTCGGTCAGGATGGGATCGTCGGGATCGTCCGCGTCCACCCATTCGCAGATCGACCCGCCGGTGTCGCAGATGAAATGCGGATAGCCATAGAGCATCTCGGCCCGGCGGATGAAATGCTCGGTATCCAGCAGTGCCGAGATCTCCGCGCGTCGGAATTGCTCCTGCCTGCGGCGATATTCCTCCATCGGCAGGCCGCCCCTGACAGGATCGCCCGGTTTGCCCAAATAGCTTGCCACCGGTTTGAGATTTTCGAAGGTCAGGTTCGATCCGATATAGATCGAATCCGACATCAGCAATTCCCGCAGAAACGGGTTCTTCATCGCCTCCGCCTTGGCGTTGTCAGCGATGTATTCGCCCATGTATCGCGTGCCGATGCGGTAATCGATGCTATAGTGAAACCAGTCGCCCGTGGCCCTCAGCATCTGGCTCAGATGCGTCTTGCCCAAGCCCGACATGCCGAAAAACAGCACGCGTTTATGCGCCGCCCTGCGCCAGTCTTCGGCGTTTTGATACAGCATCGACCGTCCCCTTTTTTGCCCCTCCTACGCGCGGGCGGGGCGCGGGTCAATTCCGGCGCAAGAGGCGCCCGTCAAGCACCACCAGACCTGCGGCAAGCAGTGCAAAGCCGATGAAAGCCTGCGGTTTCAGCGTCTCGCCTAGCAGGACGGCGCCCAATCCGATGGCCACCGGAGGGATCAGCAGGGTGACCAGCATCAGGTTCCCGCTGCCGGCCATGGCCAGAACGCGGTAATATAGCAGGTAGGCACCCGCCGTGGCGATGATCGAATAATATCCAATCGCGGCCCAGGTCACGGGCTGAAGATCCAACGCCACCGGCCCGTCAATGATCAGCGCCGCGGGCAGCATCACGAGGGTCGAGCCTGTCAACATGCCCGCCGCCGCCACTTGCGGAGCCAGCCCGCTTAGGCGCAGCCGGGCCCAGGCGCTGGCCAGCGCATAGCTGATCGTGCCTGCGATCACGGCCAGCTGCGCGGTCGACCGGATGTCGAAGCTGCGAAACGCCTCCAGCCCGATCGCCGTCGCCACACCCAGAAAGCCCAGCAGAACGCCGGTCATCTTGCGCAGCGTCAGCCGTTCATCCGCAAAGACCAGTGCAGCCACGATCACCCCGAAAATCGCCGTCGCCGCGTTGAGGATCGAGGTCAAGCCCGTCTCGATATGCAACTGCCCCCAGGCCATCAGCCCGAACGGGATCACGTTGTTCAGAAGCCCCATCACCAGAAAGCCCAGCCAGATGCGCGGATCGCGGGGCAGGGGCAGCCGGCTCATCGCGACCACGGCCCACAGCGCCAGCATCGCCCAGCCGGTCCGGTGCAGCACCGAGGTGACGAACGGCACCTCGTTCAGCGCCACCCGGATCGACAGGAAAGACCCGCCCCAGATGACGCCCAGAAGAAGAAGCTCACCCCAGGCGCGGGTGGAGAGGGTCTTTTGGTCGGTCATGCCGCAGCCTTAACGCGTGCACGAATGGCCTCCCACCCGTTTCTTGCGGATTGGTCGCGGCGGTGCCTTAGAAGCGGAAGCCGACGCGAAGGCCAAGCGACACTGCGTCATTGCCCGAGAACGACGCCCGCGCGGTATCCGGCGTGCCAGTCTCGGCAAAGGCGTCGCCCAGATCGGTGTAGCGGATGCCGCCCGCGACGGTGATGTTGTCATCGACATCGTAGGACAACCCGACCGAGATGCTGCGGAACCCATTGGTGGGGGCAAGTGGCGAGACGAGGGTGTCGTCGTCCTCGGCCTCGTAGCCAAACGCGATGGAGCCGGAAAGCCGGTCGGTGAACTGACGCCCCAACCCCAGCGTGAAGGTGGTGGTGTCGTTCAGGTCAATCAGGTCCACGCCCGAGCCTTGGGGGCGGACCTTCGTCGCGCTCCACTCCGCCCAGCGGATCGAACCGAACAGCAGCGTGCGCGGCGCGATCCCCGTCTGAAAGTCGAGGTTGATGGATTGCGGCACGGTCGTGTTCGTCGTGCTGACCACACCGGGCGCGACATTCTCGCGCGTGTCGAATTCATGCTCGATCTCGGAATTGTAGGTCAGTGCCACGCGTAGCGCGATGTCGGGTATCTCGTAAGCCGCGCCCACGACATAGCCGAGCGCCGTATCGGCATCGAGCGCCACGTTATATCCTGACAGGCCCACCGGCGGCGGTGGTCCATAGGCTTGCCCGCTCAAAGTGATGTTTCCATCCGTGCGCAGCACCCGCAGGCCGCCATGCACGCTGATCCGATCATCGAACTCGTAGCGCAGCAGCCCCGTCAGCGCGGTCGAACTGGAAAAGGCGCTCGTTCCGCCCAGCAGCGGAGAGGTGGCCGAGACCGGATACTGAATGTCCGACCCGAACGGCTCATCCGCGATCAGCGCAAAGGAGAGCTGATCGGTGATATCCATCTTCAGCCCCAGCGCCACGTTGTTGAAAGACAGCGCCACATCCCCCGTGGGTCCTGCTGTAGCCAGGTCGGTGCCGGTCAGTGACGGACTGGTGCGGCCGAACGAAAACTCGGCATAGTTGCCCTCTTCGAACAGAATGCCGATGGGTTGACCGTTGCGATCCAGTCCTCCGGCTTGGGCCAAGGTGACGCTCAGGCAAAGCGGTATTGCCGCAAGAAATTGCGTTTTCATCATGTGTGATTCCTCCCGTAGTTGCACGGAGTGACGCGCAACGTCGCGGACCTTTCTTGCGACATGGGGCAGGCGTCAACGCTGACCAAGGGGGAGCACACGTTTCGGTGACGAAACGTTATGCTAAGTGAAAAATCGTTTTACTGTTAAGCTTTAGCGCGTTTCGTCTCTGACCAGATGTTCAGATAATTGCCGGCGAAGATGACCAGCGCCCCCACAAAGACCCAAAGATCCAAGGGCTCCGCATAAAGCAGCATACCGATCACCGCGATGGTGGGCAGGCGGACAAAGTCGATGGGCACCACAACCGTGGCGGGTGCGATGGCCAACGCGTTTGTCATGCAGTAATGCGCCAGCAACCCGGCAATGCCGATCAGAATCAGCCACGGGGCAGTGGTGGCATCGGGCAGGGCGATATCGCCGTCCCAGGCGACGAAGACCACACCCAGCACCGCTTGCATGACCGTCAGCCAGAAGAGGATGCAGGCAATGCTTTCGGTGCGCGTCAAGCGCTTGGTCACCGTGATCGTGATCGCAAAGAAGATCGCGGCGGAGGCTGCCGTGATCACGCCCAGATTGATTTCTTCCGCGCCGGGCCGCGCCACGATCAGGATCCCGGAAAACCCGATCAGGGCCGCCACGACACGGGTCAGCGTCAACCGCTCGCCCAGGATGAGCGGGGACAACACGATGACCCAAAGCGGCGAGGTAAACTCAAGCGCAAAGACCTGGGCCAGGGGAATGACCGTTACCGCGTAGAACCACAGGTTCTGTCCGGTGAAATGCGCCGCGTTGCGCAGCATCTGCACACCCATCGAACGCGTCGTCACCTGTGCCCAACTGCGCGTCACACTTATCAGGGTGACCACGATGATCACCCCGACAAAGCTGCGATACATCATGATTTCAAAGGTATCGAGGGCGAAGCTCACTTCGCGACCGGCAACGGCCATCGATGTGAAAGAGGCAATCGCGCCAATCATCCAGAGCGCGGCTTTGAGAGTGGAGGACATCGGAAAAGACCCTGGACATGCGAAAACGGCGAAAAAGGCGACGGTTTGGCTTAGATAGCCATCCCGGGTAGTCGCCATAGATGCTCCGCCGTATGCCGCATCGGTCTTATTCCCATTCAATCGTGCCCGGAGGCTTTGACGTGATGTCGTAGGTCACCCGGTTGATGCCCGGCACCTCATTGATGATGCGCGTGGCGGTCTCTCCGAGGAAATCGTGGGAAAAGGGGTAATAGTCTGCAGTCATGCCGTCAACGCTGGTGACGGCACGCAGCGCACATGCATAATCGTAAGTGCGCCCGTCGCCCATCACGCCCACCGTGCGAACGGGCAGGATGGCGACAAAGGCCTGCCAGATCTCGTCATAAAGCCCGTGCTTGCGGATCTGGTCGATATAGACCGCATCCGCCTCCCGCAGAATGTCGAGCTTGGCGCGGGTGATCTCTCCGGGACAGCGGATGGCCAGACCGGGTCCGGGGAAGGGGTGCCGCCCGATGAAACTGTCGGGCAGGCCCAGTTCACGCCCCAGCGCGCGCACTTCATCTTTGAAGAGTTCACGCAACGGCTCGACCAGTTGCATATTCATCCGCTCCGGTAGACCGCCCACATTATGGTGCGATTTGATCGTCACCGAGGGCCCACCGCTGAACGAGACCGATTCGATGACATCGGGATAAAGCGTGCCTTGCGCCAGAAAATCGGCCCCTCCGATCTCCTTGGCATGTTTTTCAAAGACGTCGATGAACAATCCACCGATGATTTTACGCTTTGTTTCCGGATCCGAAACGCCGTCCAGCTTGCCCAGGAACAGATCGCTTTCATCGGCATGGATTAGCGGCAGATTGTAATGCTGGCGGAACATGCCCACGACCTCTTCGGCCTCGTTCTTCCGCATCAGCCCGTGATCGACGAAGACGCATGTCAGCTGATCTCCGATCGCTTCGTGGATCAGTACGGCGGCAACGCTCGAATCAACGCCGCCTGACAGCGCGCAGATCACCTTGCCGTCGCCCACCTGCTCGCGGATGCGCTCCACGGCCTCCTCGCGGTAGGCCCCCATCGTCCAATCGCCCTTGAAGCCCGCCAGCCGCACGAAATTTTCGTAAAGCCGCTTTCCGTTGGGTGTGTGATGCACCTCTGGATGAAATTGTACTGCGTAGAAATTGCGCTCTGCATCCGCCGTGATCGCGAAGGGTGCGTTGGGCGAGGTTCCGTAAACCTCGAAACCCGGTGCGAGGCGACTTACGTGATCGCCATGGCTCATCCAGACCTGCTCTCGATCTGCCAGAAACCACCCCTCCAGCAGCGGCAGTTTTGCCGCAGCGGGCTTTACATAGGCGCGTCCGAACTCTGCCGTGCCCTGACCGCGCTCCACCAGACCGCCCAGCATGTGCATCATCACCTGCTGACCATAGCAAATGCCCAGAATCGGCACGCCCAGATCGAAGACCTCCGCTGGAGGCCGCGGCGCGCCGTCGGTAAAGACCGAGGCCGGACCGCCCGATAGGATCACCGCCTTGGGGGCGAAGTCTGTCAGAAACGCGGCCGTCACTGACTGGAAAGGATGGATTTCGCAATAGACGTTCAGCTCTCTCAGACGGCGCGCGATCAGCTGCGTCACCTGGCTGCCGAAGTCGATGATCAAAAGGCGGTCATGCTGGATCTCGGTCATGTGCGCGGCATAGGCGCTGCGCCCGGCTTGCGCAAGAGTGCTGACCGGGCGGTTCATGTCGCTTTTCCCCCGCAGACGACGCAATCCATGCGGGGCGGGGCGGTGACCTGCGCTATTGGCTGCCCTACACTGTGGATCAGACAGCGGGGGCTCGATCATGGCAGAAGCAGGCACGCGGCGCAGGGCACGAGGCGGCGGCGGGGCGGCACGGCGCGCCGAACGTACGGCTGTGCGGATCGAGACCGCGAAATTCATCGAGCGCAACATCCCGAATTTCGAGGTCCTGACCGAAGAGGCGCTGGAGATCATCGAGACCAATGCCGAAACGGTGCTGGAAGAGATCGGCGTTAATTTCGTCAACAACCCCGCCGCTCTGGAGCGCTGGCGCGAGGCGGGCGCGAGCGTGGAGGGGGAGCGTGTCCGCATCCCCCGGGGTCTCGCCCGCAAACTCTGCGCCACAGCGCCCTCCAGCTATACCCAGCATGCGCGCAACCCCGAAAAAAACGTCGTGATCGGCGGCAATACCCTGGTCTGCGCGCCGGTCTACGGTCCGCCCTTCGTGCGCGATGTCGCGGGCGGGCGCCGCTATGCGACGATGGAAGATTTCCGCACCTTCGTGAAACTCGGCTACATGTCCAAATGGCTGCACCATTCCGGCGGCACCGTGTGTGAGCCCACGGATGTCCCGGTGAACAAGCGCCACCTGAATATGCTGCACGCCCATATGACGCTCAGCGACAAGCCTTTCATGGGCTCGGTCACCGAACCTTCACGCGCGCAGGATTCGGTGGAGATGTGCGAGATCCTCTTCGGCAAGGAGTTCGTGCAGGACAAAACGGTGATGACCTCGCTCATCAACATCAACTCCCCTCTGACCTTCGACGACGTGATGATGGGCGCGATGGAGGTTTACGCCGCCAACAACCAGGCCTGCATCGTGTCGCCCTTCATCGTGGGCGGGGCCATGGCGCCCGTCTCGGTCGCGGGCACATTGACCCAGGTTCTGGCCGAAGTGCTTGCCGGCATCGCCTATAACCAGCTCATCCGTCCGGGCGCCCCGGTGATCTTCGGCGCATTCGTGACGTCGATCGACATGAATTCCGGTGCGCCCACCTTTGGCACACCCGAAGCGTCACAGATCCTTTATGGCGCCGGACAGCTTGCCCGCCGCCTGGGCCTGCCGTTCCGGTCGGGCGGGGGGCTTTGTGCGTCCAAGCTGCCCGACGCTCAGGCGGCGTACGAGACCGCGCATACCCATAACGCGGCCCTGATGGGCGGCGTGAACTTTATGCTGCATGCGTGCGGCTGGCTCGAAGGCGGGCTGGTCAGCAGCTTCGAGAAATTCGTGATGGACGCCGATCAGCTTGGCATCCTCCACAAGATGGCCGCAGGGATCGCGGTGGACGAGAATGCCCAGGCCATGGATGCGATTCGCGAAGTGGGGCCGGGGGGGCATTATCTGGGCTGTGCCCATACCCAGGCGAACTTCAAAGACGCCTTCTGGCGGTCCGAGCTTTTTGACTACAAACCCTTCGAAACCTGGGAAGAGGAAGGCGCGCGGGACACCCAAAGGCTTGCATCTGATCGCGTGACAAGCCTTCTTGCCTCCTATCAGCAGCCCGCGATGGATCCTGCCATTGCCGAGGCCCTGGCCGCCTATGTCGCGGGTAAGAAAGCTTCGATGCCCGACGCGTTCATGTAAGCGCCTCAAGCTGACGCTCCGCCTGGCTGGCGCGCAGGATGCGCGCCTCGCCCATCATGGCGATCAGAATGTCCAGATGCCGTGTCAGGGAATAGGACGCGTCGTCCTCCTTGCGCTGCGCGTTCAAGGCACGCTCCATCTCCATCAGCCGGATCAGGGCCGTGCCACTTCGCGGCAGGCCGCCATAGCCCAGCAAACGCTGCAGGTGCCTTTCCCGGCGATAATCATCCGCACCCAGCCGTGCGGCCCGGATCAAAAGGCGTGGGCGGCGCAGTTGGGCCATCATCCCGATTAGATCTTGCATATCCGTCTCCTTTGCTGCCGCGGTCTTTGCCAGGGCTGAGAGATGATATGGCACAACTTATGCGGGTGTTGCGGAGGGTCGGGTCCGGGCGTTCGCCTGATTCAGGACTGTTTATCATTTAGAAACAATGCTGAGGATCGGCAAAGATTTTAACGATCAAGTAACCAATACAGCCTTAAGTTGTGATTAACTGTCGGGATAACCGCTGGATAACTGGGTCATACCAGCTGACGTTCGAGGGAACAGAAATCATGTTGCAACCGACCGCTTCGGCGCCGGCTTGGGTGCCGCAGGCTGCCTGGCGCTATCTGGCGCATACCGAAACCGGGCGCTCGATCCGCGATCTTGCGCGTCAGGGAGGATGTCATGCCTCAACCGTGCTGCGGCAGATCCGCAGGGTCGAGCAGCGCCGTGACGACCCGCTTGTTGACGAAGCCCTGCGCATGCTGGGACGGGCTCATTTTTCGACTGGTCGTTCTGCCCCGGCCGCTGATCAAAAGATGAAGGACACCGCATCTATGACATCGTATCCCCAAACTGACGACGCGCCTGCACCCGACGCCGCCACGTTGGCTCAGGAAGCCCGCCGCATTCTGCGCCGCCTGTGCGAAACCGGTGCCGTGCTTGCGGTCGCATCCGAGATGGAAAAGGCGGTCGTGGTGCGGGACGCGCCGGATGGATCGACGACGCGAACCGCGGTGGTCGACCGTCCCATTGCGCAAGCGATGGCGTTGAAGGAGTGGATCACCTGTCCCAAGCCAGGGCGTATCAGCCGCTATAAGATCTCTGCCGCCGGACGCAGCGCGCTTGGCCAATTGCTGGCCGAGCAGGAAAACAGCCGCCGCAGTGAAACGGATCTCGGCTTTGCCGAGGCGCAGACACCCTTTGGCGATCAACATCGCAGTTGGGGGGAGAAATCCGTTTCCACGCCATCCGGCACACGCCGCGTGCGGTACAACATGACCGAAAGCCCGCTGACCGCGCTCGCACGGCGCAGGGACAAGGATGGCAATCCGTTCCTCAGCGACGATCTGGTTCACGCGGGTGAGCGTCTTCGGGAGGATTTCGAGCTGGCGCAGATGGGTCCAAGGGTCGCGCAGAACTGGGAGCGGTTCCTGACCAGCGGTGAACGGGGCGGCTTTCAGCCCGATGCCGGTCTGGGCAAAGGATCCACGGCCGCATGGGAGCGTGTTTCGAAGGCGCTCAGCGATCTGGGACCGGGACTATCCGACGTTGTTCTGCGCTGCTGCTGTTTTCTTGAAGGGCTTGAGACAGCCGAAAAGCGCATGGGATGGTCCGCCCGGTCAGGCAAGATCGTTTTGCGCATCGCGCTGATGCGTCTCAAGCGGCACTACGACGCGCAGGTCGGCGGCATGGCGGACCTCATCGGATAACCCGTTCTCACACTTGCGTGTTTTGCGCCCGCGCGGGTTTGCGGTCGTAGAGGGGTGGACGTAGTCCTTGGCCAAACGGAAAGGGACAGTCCAACATGACAATCAATGACCGCAAAGATGCCTTAGCGACGCTTGTGCTTCGCCTGGGGCTGGTCTGGTTCATCTTCCTGTGGGCCGCCCACAAGATCATCACGCCCGGTCAATATCAGGGACTGGCACGCCATTTCGATGGTGTGGATCTGTCCTTCTCACAGATCTACATCGCGGCAGGCATTCAGATCGCGCTTTGCCTTTTGGCGGCGCTGGGGATGTTCCGGATCGCGTCTTATGGCGGTCTTGCGCTGATGCACCTTTTCACGGTGACCCGCCGGTGGGAGGGGTATCTGGATCCGTTCGCGCTGAATGACAGGGGCTTTCCGGTCAATCGCAATCAGGTCATCGATCTCGCCGTCCTTGCCGCCTTTGTCGCCCTTTTGCTTTTGATCCATCGCGATCATTTCAGCCTGGGCGGCTGGCTCTCCCGCAAACAGGGGCGCAAATGGTGGCATTGATGCGGTGAGGGGTCATTGGTTGATGACTTTCGCGGGCCGGTGACGGGTCATTTGCAAAGGCGTTAACCGATTGGTTCGCATAGCGGCTTTGCGTCACTGGCAGTTCCGGTCAGGCGGGTTTATGTTATCAGCCAAAGCCAAGTCGCTGAGCCAAAGGTGCCAAGACCGATGCGAGACCTGAAAATCCCCGCGCAACGCCACCCCGAAAAGGCGCGCCGCCCGGACAATCCGCAACCGAAAAAGCCGTCCTGGATCCGGGTGAAGGCCCCCGGAGGCAAAGGCTATGCCGAAACGCACAAGATCATGCGGGAAAACAGGCTGGTCACCGTCTGCGAAGAGGCGGGCTGCCCCAATGTCGGCGAATGCTGGTCGCAGGGCCACGCCACCATGATGATCATGGGAGAGGTCTGCACCCGCGCCTGCACCTTCTGCAACATCGCGACCGGCAAACCGCCCGAAGCACTCGATGCGTTCGAGCCGGGCCGCGTGGCCCATGCGGTGGAAAAGCTGGGCCTGAACCACGTCGTGATCACCTCCGTCGACCGCGACGATATCGAGGATGGCGGGGCCGATCACTTTGCCCAGACCATCCGCGCCGTCCGTCACCGCTCACCTAAGACCACGATCGAGATCCTCACCCCGGATTTCATCAAATGTGCCCCCTCGGCACTGGAAACCGTGGTTGAGGCGCGCCCGGATGTGTTCAACCACAACCTGGAAACCGTGCCGGGCCTTTACCCCGAGGTGCGCCCCGGCGCGCGCTATTTCCATTCCCTGCGTCTTTTGCAGCGCGTGAAAGAGCTGGATCCGGCGATGTTCACAAAGTCCGGCATCATGGTCGGTCTGGGGGAAGACGGGCAAGCCGTGCGCCAGGTCATGGACGACATGCGCGCCGCCGATGTCGATTTCCTGACAATCGGCCAATATCTCCAGCCGACGCCGAAACACCACGCCGTCGACCGCTTCGTCACGCCCGAGGAATTCGCCGATTACGAAAAGGCCGCATACGGCAAGGGGTTCCTGATGGTGTCGGCCACGCCGCTCACGCGGTCCTCCTACCACGCGGGTGACGATTTTGCCCGCCTGCGCGCGGCCCGGCAAGAGAAGCTTGGCCTCGCCTGACCTAGCGTAGATGAGAGCGATGGCGTGCGGCCTGCATCCAGTCGGGAAGCAGCCCAACCCGCTCGAGGGCGAACACCAAAAGGCAGAGTGCAACAACCGATAGCACGACTTTGGTGCGGCGCGCCGAGGGCGGTAGGCGCATCCATTTCGCGATGCGAAGCAACCAATGCGGGTTCACGGGCGGCCTTTGGCTGTCATGTCTGATGTGCGTCGGTCGGCTCTCGTCTTGGCCTGAAGGGCATATCGGCCAGATCCTCTCAAGTCTCCGGTTCGGTCACAAAACGCACTTTTCCGATAAAGGGCAGATTGCGATTTCGCTGGGCATAGTCGATGCCATAGCCCACCACGAATTCGTCCGGAATTTCAAACCCTGTCCAATCGGCCTTGAAGTCGACCTCTCGCCGTGATGGCTTGTCAAGCAAGGCAATGGTTTTCAGCCGATGCGGCTTTCTACTTTTGAGTAGTTTCGTGACGTGGTTCAGCGTGTGCCCGGTATCCACGATATCCTCGACCACCAGCACGTCACGGGCTTCAATTGCGCCGCGCAAGTCCTTCAAAATACGAACTTCCCGGCTGCTCTCCATCGTGTTTCCGTAGGATGACGCTTCCAGAAAATCCACTTCGATCGGCAGATCTAGCTCGCGCACCAGATCGGCGATGAACACGAAAGATCCCCGCAGCAATCCGACGACAACCAGCTTGTCGGTCTCCTCGAACTCTGTCTGGATCTCGCGGCACAGGGCTTCGATCCGTGCTGCGATGGCCTTCGCCGAGATCATCGTGTCAATGACATATGGCCGCTGCGTCATACCCGCCCTCTTGATTTTGTGGGCCAACCATACGACATGCATGCGCTAAGTCACCTGGAAAAGCCTCTCAATGCCCACCCATTCCGAAACCCGAACTTTGCCTTATACGGCGCAGCAAATGTACGATCTGGTGGCAGATGTGGGGACCTATCCGGAATTCCTTCCCTGGTGTGCGGCGGCCCGGATCCGGTCGCAAAAGCCTTTAGGCGACGCCGAGGTGATGGAAGCGGATTTGGTCATTAGTTTCAAAGTGTTTCGCGAACGCTTTGGAAGTCGCGTCACACTCTGGCCGACGCAATTCAAGATCGATACCGAATATCTTGATGGACCTTTTCGGTATATGAAGTCGAACTGGCAATTCGCTGATGTCGATGGCGGCTGCGACGTCTCATTCTTTGTCGATTTCGAGTTCAAGAATGCGGTTCTGCAGGGCATTATCGGGGTGGTTTTCAACGAGGCGATGCAACGTATCGTCCGCGCCTTCGAACGCCGCGCCGCCGCGCTTTACGGGTAGTCGTGCCAATGGGGTCGTTCACACAGGCGCTGGCTGATTTTGCCGTCAGCAAACTGTGTGTGCCCGATGCAGCAGCGACTGTCATTCGTCTGTCGGCACTCGACTGGCTTGCCGTTGGTCGTGCCGGATCGGATGAGGATGTGTCGCGGGTCATCCGTGACTATGCGCGAGAGGCGGGCGGCGCGGAACATGCCAGCATTTTCGGCGCGCAGCGGCCGGTGCCAGACCGCCTGGCAGCGCTTGCGAACGGCACGATTTCGCATGCGCTGGATTATGACGACACCCATTTCGGGCATATCGGTCACCCGTCGGTGGCTATTTTCCCCGTGGCCATGGCCCTGGCCGAGCGGCACGATCTCTCCATGGATGAGATGCTCGACGCCGCCCTTGTCGGCGCCGAGGTGTCGATCCGGGTGGGGCAATGGCTGGGCCGGTCGCACTACCAGGCGGGATTTCATCAGACGGCGACGGCGGGCACCTTTGGCGCAGCCGTGACCGCAGGGCGCTTGCTCGGACTGACGGCGCGGCAGATGGCCCAGGTGATTGGCCTCGCGGCGACATCCGCCTCTGGCTTGAAGGCGCAATTCGGCACGATGGGCAAACCGTTCAATGCAGGGCAAGCCGCAGCCTCCGGGCTTGAGGTGGCGCGCCTTGTGGCGCAGGGATTTGACAGCGATCCGAACGCGCTGGAAGGTCCCTTTGGCTATGGCGCGACGCATCATGGTGAGGCGGACCAGGCCGAAGCCACGGACGGCATGGGCGATCTCTGGCAATTCGAAGACGTTCAGCACAAATTCCACGCCTGCTGTCATGGCTTGCATGCCGCGCTGGAGGCCGCCGCGCGGTTGGATCTGACCGCGCCCGATATCACGAGAATTGAGGTGCGGACGCATCCCCGGTGGATGAGCGTCTGTAACCAAGCGGCACCCAGCACCGGACTTGGCGCCAAGTTCAGCTACACCACAGTGATCGCAATGAAGGCCGCTGGACTGGACACCGGAACCCCCGGCAGCTTTAGCGACGCCTTGTGCGCCCGGGCGGATATCGGGGCGGTCCGCTCCAGGGTTGTGGTGACAGAAGATCCTCTGCTCGGAGAGCTCGAAGCGCATGTGACACTCACCCGGGCGGGCGGCGCGGTTGAGCATGCAACGCATGATCTGAACGCGGCCTTGCCGCTGTCCGCGCGGATCACCGAAGTGAGGAAAAAGGCGCGCGCCCTGCTGGGGGAGGAGACCGAACGGACTGCGTGGTCCCTCTTGCACGGCACCGGAGGGGTGGGCGACATTGCGGCCTTGATGCGTCAGCCTGTGTGAAGCGTTTTCAGAAGAAGCGCCAGCGCGTGATCACGGGCCGCGTCTCGCACGCCGGCACGGCCCAGCGGACCAAACTCCACCGTTTCGGTGAAGACGGCCCTCTCGGTCTGGGCGAGGCCAAAGCAGACCCGTCCTTCGGGCTTGAACTCTGACCCGCCTGGCCCTGCGATGCCCGTGACCGACACGGCCAGGTCTGCTTTGGACCGCGCCAACGCGCCTTCAGCCATTTCTGCTGCAACCGGCTCGGACACGGCGCCATGCGCGCCGATCGTTCCCGGGGCGACACCCAACATCTCTTCTTTGGCGCTGTTGGTGTAGGTGACAAAGCCGCGTTCGAACACATCCGATGAGCCCGCGATATCGGTCAGGGCGGCGGCGATCAGGCCGCCGGTGCAGCTTTCCGCAGTGGCAATCATAACGCCGGCAGAGCGTGCGCGTGCCAGAACTCCCGATGCACTCATATCCCCAATACCCCATGTGCAAGACCGGCCAGGAGGATCACCCCTACCGCAGCGATCAGGCCGGCAACAAGATCGTCAAGCATCACGCCAAGTGCGTCGCCGCGCCTATCGGCCCACCTGACCGGGCCCGGTTTGAATATGTCAAACAGCCGGAAGAGCACGAATGCGGCGATCCAGCCCGGCCAAAGCGCGCTGATGTCCAGTTGCATCGTGGTCGCCGAATAGGACAGCGGCAACAAGGCCACCCATTGTCCGGCCACCTCGTCGATGACGATTTCGGACGGATCGTGCTCGGCCAGGTCTTGTGTGGTTGTGCGGACGGCCCACCAACCCACTAATGTGACAGCAACAAGCACCACCAGAAAGAACGTGAACCCGCCCAGAATATGGATCGCCCAGGCAAGGGGCAGGGCGGCAAGTGAACCCCATGTCCCCGGTCCAGGCCGGAGATAACCAATTCCGCCCAGTGTAGAGATGATGCGTGCCAGCGCGCTCATCTGGAAACGAGAGCAACTGTTGCGAGCGCTGCGATCCCTTCGCCCCGACCGGTAAAGCCAAGGCGCTCGGACGTGGTGGCCTTGATCGACACGCGACGTTCGTCCACCGCCATAAGGTCTGCCATCTGGGACTGCATCCGGGCCGAATGTGGCCCGATTTTCGGAAATTCGCAGACCAGCGTGCAATCCACGTTACTGATCTCGAACCCTCTGTCCCGCGCCAGTTGGACAGCGTGGCGCAGAAAGATTTCGCTCGCGGCGCCTTTCCATTGCGGATCGGACGGGGGAAAGTGCCGACCGATATCCCCTTCGGCCAAGGCGCCGTATACGGCGTCGGTCACGGCATGCATGCCCACATCCGCGTCGGAATGGCCATCAAGGCTTCGGTCATGTGGGATTTTCACGCCGCAAAGGACGACATGGTCGCCGTCGGTAAAGCGATGCACGTCATAACCGTTGCCGAGCCGGATATCCATTTGCTCCTCCAATATGCGGGCCGCCCGAGCGAAGTCTTCCGGCCGGGTGATCTTGAGATTGTCAGGATGGCCGGGGACGATCCTGACTTCCAGTCCCGCCGCGCGGGCGACTTCGACATCATCCGCGGCCTCACCATCAAAGGCGTCATGCGCTGCCCGGATCGCGTGATAGGCAAAGCCCTGGGGGGTTTGCGCCGCGAAAAGACCGGTGCGGTCACGGGTCGCCTGAACGGTGCCGGCATCGCCGTGCCAAAGGGCGTCGCTGACGGCAAGACCCGGCGCTGCTGCTTCGTCTTTGTCCAATGCATCCAGAACGTCCGCAATGACCTGATCGGGGACGCAAGGACGGGCGACGTCATGTATCAGAACCTTTGAAACACGTTCACCTGCAAGGGCTTGCAGGCCATTGTTCACAGATTTCATGCGTGTCTGACCCCCGGTCGTGCAAATCACCTTGGAAAGGTCCTTGAACGCGGTCGCGGCCTTTGGGTCGTTCTCCGGCAACACGAGGACGATGTGGGATATGTCAGGGTGGTTCAGAAAGCGCTGCACCGTCCAGTCAATGACCCGGCGCCCAGCAACGACCTGCCATTGCTTCGCGATCGCCCCCCCCGCGCGTTCCCCGCGCCCGGCCGCAACAATGATGGCCGCAACACTCATACCTTCTTGTCCCCGATCGCATGCGCCTCGGCCTTCATCTTTAGGGCTTGGCGGTGCAAGAGGCAATCGCAAGCAAAAAAGCGCTTCTTTTTTGAGCATAAGGCAGTTTCGCGGTCTTTTGATCTGCCCGGAATATTGTGTGAGGGTGATGAACTCGCTAGCACAAATCTAATTGCACAAGGATTGAGCACGTGGCCATTCGGCTTTCGACCACCACTTTGGCGCCCCCGGTATTTCTGGCGCCGCTGGCTGGCATCACAGATCGACCCACCCGAGATCTGGTCGCGCGGTTCGGCGCGGGTCTCGTCGTCAGCGAGATGGTGGCGAGCCAGGAGATGGTGCAGGCCAAGCCCGGCGTCCGCGAGCGCGCGGAGCTGGGGGCCGAGGTCGAGGGCACAGCCGTGCAGATTGCCGGGCGAGAGGCGCATTGGATGGCCGAAGCGGCCCGACAGGTCGAAGCCAGTGGCGCCAGGATCATCGACATCAACATGGGCTGCCCGGCCAAGAAGGTGACAAACGGCCTGTCCGGCTCGGCGCTGATGAAGACGCCGGATCATGCCTTGCGCCTGATCGAGGCGGTTGTTCAGGCGGTTTCGGTTCCGGTCACGCTGAAAACGCGGCTGGGCTGGGATGATGCCTGTTTGAACGCACCTGACATCGCCTGCAGGGCTGAGGCGGCGGGGGTGCAGATGATCACCATCCATGGGCGTACCCGGTGCCAGTTTTACAAGGGCCAAGCGGATTGGGGCGCGATCCGGGCTGTGAAAGAGGCCGTGTCGATCCCCGTCATAGCCAATGGCGATATTGTTGATGCGCGCACGGCACGTGACGCACTGGCGCAATCGGGCGCGGACGGTGTGATGATCGGTCGTGGTGCGCAAGGTAAACCATGGCTTCTGGCAGAGGTATCTCACGCAGTTTTCGGGACCCCAGCGCCACATCGACCCAAAGGCGCGGATCTGATCGAGATGGTGCAGGGGCATTACGACGCGATGCTCGCCTTTTATGGCATCGACCTGGGCCTCCGGGTCGCGCGCAAGCATCTGGGGTGGTACATGGATGGCGCGCAAACGTCCAGGGCGCTGCGGCGCGCGGTGCTGGTGTCGCGGGATCCCGAAGAGGTTTTGCGGCTTTTGGTTGACGCCCTCGCGCCGCGCGAATGCGTGGCCGCATGACGTCGGATCAGTCGATATGGGCCTCATTGCCGGTGCCCGCCCTGTTGGTTGACAGCGAGGATCGGATCCTCGACGTCAACTCTGCGGCTGAGGGATTTTTCAACGCGTCCGCGAAATCCGTGGCTGGAACCCCGGTCTGGGACCAAATCGCGGTCGATGCCCCGCTTGAGGAGGCCTTTCAGCGGGCGCGCAAGAACGGCACCCCGCTCTTCGTCAATGACGTCGACGTCGGGTCCGGCAATCGCGCGCCGCTGCAATGCGCGCTGCAGATCGCGCCCCTGATCGGGTATCCGGGCACGATGATCCTGATGATCTCTCCGCGTGAGCTTGCCGGGCGGATGACGCAAAGCCATTCGGTCAAGTCGGCGGCTCAGTCCGCGATCGGCATGGCAGAGATGCTGGCGCACGAGATCAAGAACCCGCTTGCCGGAATTACCGGCGCGGCACAGCTTCTGAGCATGAACCTGGGCGCGGACGATCTGGAGTTGACCGATCTTATCGTTGCTGAAAGCCGGCGGATCGTGAAGCTGCTGGAGCAGGTGGAGCAGTTTGGCAACCTTTCGCGTCCGGATATGAAACCGGTCAACATCCACGACGTGCTTGACCGTGCGAGACGCTCGGCCTTGCTGGGTTTTGGTGCGCATATGAACATCGTGGAGGACTACGATCCGTCCCTGCCGTTGGCGTTCGGCGATCCCGATCAGCTTTTGCAGGTGGTGCTCAACCTTCTTAAGAACGCCTCGGAAGCTGCTGAAATAAAAGGTGGAACGATCCGGATTCATTCATACTTCGAACACAGTTTTCGACTTCGCCGCAGCGACGGTTCAGGCCAATCCTTGCCGCTTCAGGTGGAGATTATTGACGACGGTCCGGGCCTGCCGGAAAAGATCAAGGCAGATATATTCGATCCATTTGTTTCAGGGCGTGAAAATGGCACCGGTTTGGGCCTGGCATTGGTCAGCAAGATTATTTCCGATCACGATGGCTGGATCTCCGTCACCTCGGTCCCCGGCAAGACCGTCTTTCGCCTATCGCTTCCGCGTGTTCCGCGCGACGTCAAATCCGAATCCAGGGAGAGTGCTTGATGGACGGGACAGTTCTAGTTGCAGATGATGACCGTACGATCCGCACCGTCCTGACCCAGGCGCTGACCCGGGCCGGGTGCAAGGTTCATGCCACCAGCTCGCTCACGACGCTGATGCGGTGGGTGGGTGAAGGGAAAGGCGATGTCGTGATCTCCGATGTCGTGATGCCGGATGGCAACGGGCTGGAGATGCTGCCCAAAATCGCCGAGGATCGTCCCGGTCTGCCGGTCATCGTGATCTCGGCGCAGAATACGATCATGACTGCGATCCAGGCGGCGGAGGCGGAGGCCTATGATTATCTGCCCAAGCCGTTCGATCTGCCCGATCTGATGAAGCGGACGGCGCGGGCGCTGGAACTCAAACGCCGCGTTCCGAACGAAAAGGCCGAAGAGCTTGATGAGCGCCCCGATGATCTGCCGCTGGTCGGGCGCACGCAGGTCATGCAGGCGCTTTATCGTTTGGTCGCGCGGGTCATGAACACCGATCTGCCGGTGCTGATTTCAGGGGAAAGCGGAACCGGCAAGTCACTGATCGCCCGCGCCATCCATGACTTTTCTGATCGGCGCACCTTGCCGTTCGTGACCGTCACGGGGGCGGATCTGCGCGATCTCGAAGGCCCCGCTCGGATCCTGGCCCGGGTCAAGGGCGGCACGCTGCTGATCGACGAGATCGGAGATATCGAGGAAGAGATACAGGCGCGCATCGTGCGCATGATGGACGCGCCGGGCGATCATGTGCCCCGCTTCATGGCGACCAGTCAAAGCAATCTGGCCTCGGCGATGGAAGCGGGTCAGGTGCGGCAGGATCTCTACTACCGGCTCAGCGGTGCCACCGTCCATGTGCCGTCCTTGAGAGAGCGGGTGGATGACATTCCTTTGCTGGGAGAGCACTTTCTGACCCGGGCCGAGCGTGAAGGCGCGCCGAAACGCTGGCTGAGCGAAGATGCATCAGAGCTTTTCCGCGCTTACAGCTGGCCCGGCAATGTCCGCCAGCTTGAAAACGCGGTGCGCCGGCTGGTGCTGACCAGCCGCTCGGACGAGATTGCACGGTCCGAAGTGGAGGTCGTGCTGGGATCGCAGCCTGAAATGGAGCCCGTTCTGGGCGGAGGCGACACCGAGAAGTTGTCGGCGTCGGTCGGACGCCATCTGCGCCGCTATTTCGACCTGCACGGCAACGCGCTGCCGCCCCCGGGTCTTTACGCACGGATCCTGCGCGAAATGGAGATGCCGCTGATCGAAATCGCGCTGGATGCGACGGGTGGAAATCAGGCCAAATGCGCAGATCTTCTGGGCATCAACCGCAATACGCTGCGCAAGAAAATTACGGACCTCGATATTCAGGTGACACGGCGCCGCAAATTGATGTAAAAAGGCCACATTAATGTGGCGACCCTGCAGCAGCAGGGGGAAACGACCACGATATATGGCGGTCAGCCGCAAACGCGGCACATCAGGATGAGGGCAGTCGGGTGGCAACCCGGTCACATAATTCCCATTGGCTTGTGCAGTTTCGGCGCTTGCGCCGGGCGAAACGCGTGCAGAATATCGCAACGCTGGGCCTCGTGGTGCTGGGCCCGCTTCTGGCGCTTGCGACTTTTCTCGTGCTTGGTCCGCTGGATCAGGGGGCCTCGAACCTCAGCCTCAGGTTCGTCTTGCTGGCCGACCTTGTCTATATTCTGGTCGTTGCCGCGCTGGTCCTGGGGCAGGTGGCGCGGCTGATCGCGGCACGGCGCGCGAAATCGGCGGGTTCACGGCTTCACCTGCGCCTGACAGGGGCGTTCGCGTTGCTGGCGCTCATCCCGACCGTGACGGTTGCGATTTTTGCCGGGTTGACCGTGAATATCGGTCTGGAAGGCTGGTTTTCCGAGCGCGTCAGGGCCGTGGTGGGCAGTTCACTGGCGGCGGCACAGGCCTACGAGACAGAGCAGCGCGAAGATCTTGCCGAAGATGCCCAAGCGCTTGCGCGGTTCCTCGACACCAATCGCAGCGTGACCTTTTTCATGGATGACGCGCAGGTCCGTCAGGTTCTGGGGCAAGGTCAAAGCCAGATCCAGAGGGGGCTGCGCGAAGCCTATGTGATCGACGGCACCGGTGAGATCCGCAGCCGGGGCGAGCGATCCTATCTGTTCAATTTCGAGCGTCCGACAGCGGGCCAGATCCAGGAGGCCAGCAAGACCGGCAGAGCCATCATTCAGGACTGGGACAATAACGAGTTTCGCGCTTTGGTGCGTCTTGATGCCTTCGTCGACCGGTTTCTCTATGTCAGCCGCACGGTGGATGGCGAGATCCTGAACCTGCTCGACGAGACGCAGGAAACGGTTCTTCTTTACCAGCAGCTTGAGAGCGAACGGGGCAGGGTGCTCTATCAGTTCGGGCTGCTTTATCTGGGATTCGCGGTCATCCTGATCCTGGCGGCGATCTGGTTGGGCCTTTGGCTGGCCGAGCGTCTGTCGCGTCCGGTCGGTCGTTTGACGGGCGCGGCGCAACGGGTCGGGGCGGGCGATCTGGATGTGCAGGTGGTCGAGGAGGACGGCGATGACGAGATCGCCATGCTGGGCCGTTACTTTAATCAGATGACCCGCCAGCTGAAAGGGCAGCGCGAGACGCTTCTGGACAACACACGCCAGATCGAACGGCGGCGCAGGCTTTTCGATTCCGTTCTGAGTTCGGTGACCTCGGGCGTGGTCGGCCTTGATCCCGAAGGTCGTGTGACCTTCGTGAACCGGTCGGCTGAGCGGCTTCTGGACTGGTCGGGAGGAGAGCAATCGCTGTCGCTGGCGGTGGCCGTCCCTGAATTCGGTCCGCTTTTCGAGCAACTTCGCAAAGGACCCGCCCACGTGGCGCAGGAAGAGATCAAGGTGACCCGTGGCGGACGTCTTGAGAATTTGCTGGTGCGAATGGCGACACGCCGGGGGGAAAACGGGCGTCTTGAAGGCTATGTCGTGGCGTTCGACGATGTGACCGATCTTGTTAGCGCCCAGCGGATGGCGGCCTGGGGGGATGTTGCACGGCGCATCGCCCACGAGATCAAGAACCCGCTCACCCCGATTCAGTTAAGCGCGGAGCGGATCAAGCGCAAGTTCGCGCCGCAGGTGGGCGATGACAGCGACCGGCTGGAAGCGATGACCGATGTGATCGTTCGCCAGACCAACGATCTGCGCCGCATCGTGGACGAGTTTTCCAAATTTGCCCGGATGCCGGAACCGGACCGGCGCAGTGAGGATTTGGTTCAGATCATCCGCGATGCCGTGCTGCTGCAACAAACAGGACAGCCTGGGGTGGAGTTGATCGCGGATCTGCCGGAAGAGCCCATTGTCACCAGCTTGGATGCGACCATGATTTCACAGGCGCTGACCAACCTGATCAAGAATGCGGGCGAGGCGATCGAGAGTTTGAAGCGCAAGGAGGCCCCAGCAGACCTGGCGCCCCAGATCCGGGTCAGCCTGCTGCAGCAGGATCGTCAGGTCGAGATCCGGATTGCGGATAACGGCGTTGGCCTCCCCGAGGATCGAGCCCGACTTTTTGAGCCATACGTAACCACGCGCAGCGAGGGAACGGGCCTTGGCTTGCCTATTGTAAAGAAGATTGTTGAAGAACATGGCGGCACGCTGGTGCTGGAAGACGCGCCGGTCTTCCCTGGCCAATCGCATTTCGGCGCGATGGCAGTGATCCGGCTTCCGGTCACCGCCACTGAAAAGACCGAGCATAAAAAACCAGAGCTACAGGACTGATATGAGTGATATTCTGATTGTTGACGACGAACGTGATATCCGTGAATTGGTGTCTGACATCCTCGAGGATGAGGGCTTTGCGACCCGGTTGGCCGGAAATTCCGATGACTGCATGGACGCGGTGAAAACTGAGCCTCCGGCGCTGCTGATCCTCGATATCTGGCTGAAAGACAGCAACATGGACGGGATCGATATCCTGAAAGTGGTCAAGCGTGACTATCCAGATGTGCCCGTCGTGATCATTTCGGGCCACGGAAATATCGAGATCGCGGTGGCCGCGATCAAGCAGGGCGCCTATGACTTCATCGAAAAGCCATTCAATATCGATCAGCTTTTGGTCGTGATCCGGCGCGCGATGGAAACGTCGAGGCTGCGGCGAGAGAACCAGTCTCTCAAGCGCAAGGACGGTGCCGTTGCCGAAATGATCGGGGCGAGTTCGGCCTTCCGCACGCTGCTGGGCCAACTTGACAAAGTGACGAAGTCGAACGGGCGCGTGATGCTGTCGGGACCGGCCGGCTCGGGCAAGGAAATCGCTGCACGCTATATCCACGCCAATTCGAACCGGGCGAATGCGCCGTTTATCACGGTGAATTGCGCCAGTATCGAGCCCGAGCGGATGGAGGCTGTTCTTTTCGGGCGTGAAAGCACGGAACGCGGCGTTGAGCAGGGTTTGCTGGAAGAAGCCAATGGCGGCGTCATCTATTTTGACGAAGTGGCGGATATGCCGATCGTCACCCAATCCAAAATCCTGCGGGTGCTGGTGGACCAGCAGTTCCAGCGCGTGGGCGGCACGGATCGCGTGCGCGTGGATCTCAGGGTGATTTCAAGCACCAACAAGGATCTGGAGGCGGAGATCGACGCTAACCGGTTCCGCCAGGAGCTGTATCACCGACTGAATGTGGTACCGATCGCGGTTCCGGCGCTGGCCGAAAGACGCGAGGATATTCCGCTTCTGGTCGAGCATTTCATCGCCTCTTGCAACGCGTCTCAGGGGCTTCCCTTGCGCGCTGTCAGCGACGATGCCGTGGCGCTGATGCAGACGATGTCCTGGCCCGGCAATGTCCGCCAACTCAAGAACCTGATCGAAAGGGTTCTGATCCTTGGGGAAGGGAACGGCCCCATCGAGGCGCGCGAATTGCCCAAGGACGAGGAAAAGCCGTCGGATGATGACGAACGCGTGGTTCTTTCGGGCGCGCTGGCGACCTTGCCACTGCGCGAGGCGCGCGAGGCATTCGAGCGGGAATATCTGCTGACGCAAATCAACAGGTTCGGCGGAAATATCAGCCGCACCGCCTCTTTCGTCGGGATGGAGCGGAGCGCGTTGCACCGCAAACTCAAGTCCCTGGGCGTGGTGACATCAAACAAGGCAGGCTCTCGCATCGCGCATGTGGAGGATGTCGAAAGCCTTGGCGCTGACTAGAACCAAGAGGGGCTGACCGTGGTCAGCCCTGGTTCACGATCTGCCAGCTGCGGTCCCGGTTGCGGATAACGCAGGATGTTTCGGTGAGGCGGGGCAGCGTGCCGGTCACCGCGGACGGTGCTGCGTCGGCCACCGCTTGGGGGCAGGGCGGAATGCTCACTGCACGATACCCTTTGCCCATCATGCATTGATCCTTGACCCGGCGCCGGAGGTCCTGATTGACATCGACCGTGTAGATCTCTCCCGGCTCCCAGAAACCGCCGCGGCTGTAGCAATTGCCGTCGCTGTCGCAAAATTGGCGGGGCGGGATATACCGTGCGGGTGTCCGGCGGATCTGATTGGCCACCGGCGCGTCACGCAATGCGCGGACATCGCAACTGGTCTCGTCCGTGCGCAACTGGGTCACCGAAACGCCGGTCTGATGATAGATGTTGAGCGGTGAGCAGGCACCGACCAGCAGGGGTATCGTAATGATCATAAAGCGGAACATGGCCCAGATGGTGCCGCAGCGGGCCGGGAATGACAATTGATTTGACCGGCCCACTGCCTTCTGCCATTCAGAATATTCGGCACATAACCGCCAACGGGCAAGGAGCGCGATGAAGGTTATCATATGCGGCGCGGGGCAGGTCGGCTGGCAAATCGCGCGCCATCTGTCGGGCGAATTGAACGACGTGACCGTGGTGGACAACAACCCCGATCTGGTGCGCCGTGCTACCGATACACTGGATGTTCAGGGCATAGCCGGCTTTGCCAGCTATCCCGATGTACTGGACCGGGCGGGCGCGCGCGATGCCGACATGATCATCGCTGCGACCTATTCGGACGAAGTGAACATGGTGACCTGCCAGGTCGCGCATTCCGTCTTTGCCATCAATCGCAAGATCGCCCGCCTGCGCAGTCAGTCCTATCTCGATGCGATCTATTCGGATCTCTATCGCCGGGACCATCTGCCGATCGACGTGGTCATCAGCCCCGAGCGCGAGGTGGCCGCCGCGGCGATGCAACGGCTCTCGGCCCCGGCGGCGTTTGATACCGAGACCTTCATGGGGGGCAAGGCCCAGCTTTTGGGGATCAAACTGGACGACGATTGCCCCATCGTGAACACGCCGCTGCGGCAACTGACCGACCTCTTTTCGACCCTGCGGGTGATTGTGGTGGGCGTGCGGCGCGAAGGGACGCTCTTTGCGCCTGAATCGAGCGATCAGCTTTTCGTGGGCGATGAATGCTATGTCTTCACCCATGTCGACGATCTGGCCCGCACCATGGAAGTGTTCGGCAAGACCCAGAAAAAGCAGGAGCGTGTGGTGATCGTGGGTGGCGGCAATGTCGGGCTGACCGTCGCCGAAACACTGGAGCGGCGCACCAACCGCATCCGGGCCAAGGTGATCGAGAAAAGCCGCAAATGCGCCGAACGCGCCGCCGAAGCCCTTGAGCGGACGATCGTGCTGAACGGCGACGGGCTCGACAGTGGTTTGCTGGCCGAAGCGGGGATTGCCCGCGCCGATGCCATGCTGGCCGTGACCGATGATGACAAAACCAACATGCTGACTGCGGTCCGGGCAAAGGCCGAAGGGTGCCCGATGGCGATTGCGTTGATCAACGACCCCACGCTCGTTCCGCTGATGGTGCCTTTGGGGATTGATGCCTATATCAACCCGCGCGCGACCACCGTCAGCTCGATCCTGCGTCATATCCGGCATGGGCGGGTGCGCGAGGTCTATTCCATCGGGGACGCGGAGGCTGAGGTGATCGAGGCAGTCGTTCTGTCAACCTCTCCCATGGCCGGCCAAAAGCTGCGCGACATTGATTTCCCCGAGGGCGTACTGGTCGGCGCGGTGATGAAGGGGGAGGACGTCGTCCGCCCGACAGGGGCGCTCAAGATCGAAGAGGGCGATGTGGTCGCCATCTTCGCCATGGCGGATGATGTGCCCGAGGTCGAGCGGCTGATGCAGGTCTCGATTGATTTCTTCTAGCCGGTGCGCGCTGTGACAGCAGGATCGGCGCTTTCCCGCCTCCCGTTATTTCTGCTGATGGCGGGCATCGCATCGCTGTCGATGTATGTGCCGGCGGTCTATGCGTTCATTCTCGACAATCATGCGCCCTCCCGGTCCTTTTTCTATGCCGGGACGCTTGGCCTGATCTGTGTCACGCTGATCGGACTGGCCCTTGGCTCGCGGGTTCCCAAATACGGAACGCTGGGACAGCTCTTTGCGCTTCTTGCGACCTTTTCGGTGCTGCCCTTGTTTCTGGCCGTCCCGTTTCACGATGCGCTTCGCACGACCAGCTTCTTCAACGCCTATTTCGATATGGTCAGCGCGGTCACAACGACGGGCGCCAACATTTTCCCCGATCCCAACCGGTTGTCGCCTTCGCTCCATCTGTGGCGGGCCCAAGTGGGCTGGATGGGAGGATTGCTGATGTGGATCGCGGCCTCCGCCATTCTGGCGCCCCTATCGCTCGGCGGTTTCGAGGTCACCGCAAAGGGAGAGCCGGGGCGGCTCCAGGATCATCAGGCGAGCATGGAGCGGGCGGATCCACGCAAACGGCTGCTGCGGATCAGCGCCACGCTCGCCCCGATTTACGGGGTGTTGACCATCGTTTTGTGGATCAGCCTGGTCATTGCCGGTGAAGACCCGCTTATCGCGGTGACCCACGCCATGTCGGTGATGGCGACAAGCGGTATCTCTGCCGTGGGCGGGGTGCCCGCGGGCAGCTCTGGCATGGTGGGCGAGTTTGCGATGTTCATGTTCATGTTCTTTGCGCTCTCCCGGCTGACATTTTCGGGGGATACCATGATTGGGGGGCAGGGGCGGCTGGATCGCGACCCGGAATTTCGGATCGGCATCATGCTGGTCGTGGGCGTGCCTCTGCTCTTGTTCCTCCGTCATTGGCTGGGTGCCTATGATATCGCCGCCGAGCAGGACTTTGACGAAGCGCTTCGTGCCCTTTGGGGTAGCATTTTCACGGTCATGTCCTTTCTGACCACAACCGGTTTTGAAAGCGCCGACTGGGATTCCGCCCAACGCTGGTCCGGCCTGAACACGCCGGGGCTGATCCTGATGGGGCTTGCGTTGATCGGTGGCGGCGTTGCAACCACCGCCGGGGGGGTAAAGCTGCTGCGTGTCTTTGCGCTCTACCTCAACGGGCTGCGTGAGATGGAGCGTCTGGTCCACCCGTCCTCGGTCAGTGGTGAGGGCGCCGGGAACAGGCGCATCCAGCGGGACGGGGCCTTTATCGCCTGGATCTTCTTCATGCTTTTCGCGGTCACGCTTGCCGTTGTGACCGTGGCCCTTGCAGCGCTCGGCGTCAGTTTCGATCAGGCGCTTGTCCTGGCCATCGCCACCTTGTCCACCACCGGACCCCTTATTGATATTGCGTCCGAGACCCCCATCCGGCTGGTCGAACTCGGCGATCCGGCCAAGGGCGTGCTTTGTGCGGCGATGGTTCTGGGCCGTCTGGAGACGCTGGCCATCATCGCCCTCTTCACCACCGATTTCTGGCGGAGCTGAGCCACCCCCAAAAATTGAGGCCGTAACGGACTGTTTTTTGGGGTGGAATCTCGTTAACCACCACTACATACTCAGCGCGAGGGACATGTCGGTCCGCGGCATGTGACAAGAATAAAGGCGAGATTTAAGTAAAATGGCTTCGGACAGACAGAATCTTCAGGACGCGTTCCTGAACCATGTACGTAAAACAAAGGTTCCCGTTACAATTTTCCTGATCAATGGTGTGAAACTGCAGGGTGTGATTACCTGGTTTGACAATTTCTGCGTGTTGCTGCGCCGGGATGGTCAATCCCAGCTGGTCTACAAGCACGCCATTTCCACAATCATGCCCGCACAGCCGATCAGCCTTTATGAGGGCGAAGACGCCTCTTGATGGAGCATGAGCGGAGGCGCACCCGGTCATGGGTGCTGCATCCCGAGATCAAAACCGATCCCGACCGGCGCGACCCGGAAGGCGCGTTGGCAGAAGCTGCGGCCCTTGCAAAGGCATTGCCGGATCTGGACGTGATCGGATCGGACATCGTGCGCCTGCCCCGCGCGCATCCGGGCCTTTTGTTCGGGTCGGGCAAGATTGACGAACTCTCAGACCGGTTCAAAGCCGAGGAGATCGAGCTGGTTCTGATCGACGGCCCCGTATCGCCTGTTCAGCAGCGCAACCTTGAAAAGGCCTTGGGCGTCAAGATCCTGGACCGCACAAGCCTGATCCTTGAAATCTTCAGTGACCGCGCCCGCACGCGCGAGGGCGTGCTGCAGGTCGAGATGGCGGCGCTCAGCTATCAACGCACACGCCTTGTGCGCGCATGGACGCACCTGGAACGCCAGCGCGGCGGGCTTGGGTTCGTTGGTGGCCCCGGCGAGACGCAGATCGAGGCGGACCGGCGCGCCATCGATGACCAGCTTGTCCGCTTGCGCCGGCAACTCGACAAAGTGGTCAAGACGCGAAGCCTGCACCGCGCCGCGCGGGCCAAGGTGCCCTATCCGATCGTGGCGCTGGTGGGGTACACCAACGCAGGCAAGTCGACCCTTTTCAACCGGCTTACCGGCGCGGAAGTGATGGCGAAAGATATGCTCTTTGCCACGCTAGACCCCACGATGCGCCGCGTCGAGCTGCCGGACGGTCCGGAGGTCATTCTGTCGGATACGGTCGGGTTTATCAGTGATCTGCCGACGGAACTGGTTGCCGCGTTCCGCGCGACGCTGGAGGAGGTGCTGTCGGCCGATCTGATCTGTCACGTGCGCGACATCAGCCACGATGAGACCGATGAACAGGCCGAAGATGTGGAGGCGATCCTGACGTCCTTGGGTGTGGATGACAGTCGCCCGCGCATCGATGTCTGGAACAAGATCGACCAGCTCTCCTCGGCCGACCGCGAGGCTGTCGACGCCCGCGCGGCGCGGGATGATCGTGTCTTTGCGGTCTCTGCCCTGACCGGCGAGGGCCTGGATCCGCTGCTGACGGCCATGGCCGAAGCGCTGGAAGGGGTGCGGTTTGACGCTGAGCTGCATCTGAGGTTTGATCAGGGCCGCGCGCGCGCCTGGCTTTTTGAGCAGGACATCGTTCAGGACGAGCGCCAGACCGAAGACGGTTTTGACATCACCGTCCGTTGGACCGCCAAGCAAGAGGCGCAATTCGCCCGGCTTTAGTCGCGGGGCACAAGCTCGGTGATCCCAACCGCGGCGGCGCGTGCCAGGTCGGCATCCAGCGACATCGGGATATACTCCCCCCGGCGCCAAAGCTGGGCAAGATCATCGTAGTGGCGCGACAGGAAATGGCCTGATTGCCCGGTGGAGGTGATAAAGACCGAACTATCGGGATCGGCGAAATCATAGACCCCGCGATAGCCCGCGCCGTGCACATTTTCGAACGGGTTCGGATCCCGCCCCGATGTCAGGCCCCGGTTCAATGTGTTGTCCCCGCCGCTGGTGGACTGGCGGATATTCACGAAATACCGCAGCACCGGAACCTCGCCCAGCGTCTGGTGGTCGTGCGTCGCCTGATGCGCGTCGCCCCAGCGCAGCGATTCCAGTGCCGTGCCGTAGCGCGCTCCGATCCAGACAAGCGCGTCGTCGAGAGCGAGCCGCGCCATGTCGGTGCAGGTTTCCTGCGGCGCGCTTTGACGGACATCGCACCAGATCGCGGCGCCGTCGATGTCGCGGAACACACGCTCGATAAAAACGGGATCCACGTGCGTGAACTCATCGGCCAGCGGTCCCAGGTCATCCCGGATCAGCCGATCCTGCAGGGCGCGCAGCCAGGCGGCGTAAATCAGCGGCTCGGGCAGGTGTTCATTCATCTCGCCGTTCCATTCGGACAAGAGCGCCAAAGCTTTCTGACGCTGCCCTTCCGTCGTGCCCGCAGCGGAGGCTTGCCCGGTGAACCAAAGATCCGCCCCGATCAGCGGCAGGAGAGAGCGGGCGGTGAAACTGACGGGGTCGAGTTGGGTTTCGATGAAACTGTCGCGCGTATGAACCTCACGCGCCTGCATCAATCGCTCCCAGCGAAAGACCCGTTGGCTGTCGCCCCAGAGGAACGAGACGTGGTTCGGGAACGGACGTTGCACCGTCTTGTTGTTGGTGTTGCCCAGGATGCCCCCGGCAGGAGCGACGAATTCCGGGTTCGACGCATAGGGCATGCGCCCCTGCCAGCGGTTCGCAGCTTGCCAGCCCTGGCTGGGCAGACGACCCTGACTTTGGTGATCGGCGAGGCGGCGCGGGACAGTGCCGATCGTCTTCATCGCAATCGTGCTTCGATCGACAAGGGTCAGGTTCTGGGCGGGCGCAAGGTAGTCTTCGGCGAGGCCGATGGCCTCGCGCACGGTCTTGGCGCCCATAAGGCCGATGGCGGCCCCCATGGTGGTGTCCTGGTCACTCAGCACGGTCCAAGCCAGCGACATCACGTGTCCGGGCGGCGTGATGGTATCGAGGTTGAATTGCCGTCCCGGCAGAACCGGGCCGTTTTCGGTCCACCGCAGGGTCAGGGTGATGGGCGGTGCGTCCTTGATCTCGATAATCGACGGCCGTGTCTCGAAAGGCTTGTAGCCATCGGGGGTGAGGTATTCTTCGGGATTGTCGGGGTTCAGCCGCTCGATATAGAGGTCCTGATCGTCGACATAGGCCGTTGTGAGCCCCCAGCCTAGCGTCGCGCTGCGCCCCGACATGATGGTGGGAATGCCCGGGATCGTCCCTCCGATCACGCCCCCGCTTTCAAGCTCCATGCGCGCCAGATACCAGATCGTCGGCGCGCTGAAGCCCAGATGCGGGTCATTTGCAAGCAAAGTGCCGCCCGCGGCCGAACGGGACGGGGCTGCGGCAAAGGCGTTGGAGGCTCCGGCGAACGGCATCGGATGAACCGGAGAGAGCGGATCGGATGCCGGCGCGGTATTCGCCGCATACCGGGGCAAACCCGGCGCAATCTCGGCAAACTGGGGCAGGGCGGCGATGCCGGTTCCCGGGGCGTCCGGCATGATATCGCGCAGCCGGTCATTGTCGTCGAGCATCAATGCAGTGCGGGCGCGCATCACCTCGTTGTCGATATGGCCCGACAGCTGCAGCCCCATCAGCTTGACGATGGCCAGGCTGTCGGCCGGTTGCCAGGGCGCGACGGGCGCATTGAAAAGAAACATCTCGGGCGCGCCGCGCCCCAGGGCGTCGCGGTTAATCTCTTCCAGTCTGGCATTCACCCCTGCCGCATAGGCTTCGAGCGCCGACAGGGTGCGCGCGTCCTGGGCGGCCACGGATGCCACGGCCAGGCGGTAGAGATCCAGCCGCCGCAGCAGGGTGTCGATGGAAACGGTGCGCTGGCCAAAGACCTCCGACAGGCGGCCCTGCACGGTTCGGCGCAGGATGGTCATCTGCCAAAGCCGGTCCTGTGCATGGGCGTATCCAAGGCCAAAGAAGACGTCCGCATCATCGTCCCCGAAAATATGGGGCACGTTGGCGTTGTCGCGCACGATCTCGACCGGGGCGGAAAGACCGCTGACCGACACGCGCTTGTCATAGTCGGGCAGGGAGCCCGAGGCGAGGTAATAGACCAGCAAAACCGCCAGAACACACAGCACGATCAGCCCTGCCGCGATCCGCAGAAGCCAGCGAAAAACGGATGCCATGGATCTCCCTTCGAATTGACCCGGACGCGGGGGCTGATAGGTATTCCGCGTACCGTAAGGCAAGAGGAACGAAGGGGAAAGCAGATGGCGAAGGTCGCATTTCTGGGATTGGGCGTGATGGGATATCCGATGGCAGGCCACCTGCAAAAGGCCGGTCATGAGGTCACCGTCTACAACCGGACCACGGCCAAGGCCGAAAACTGGGTGGAGGATCACGGAGGCGCCATGGCCCGCACCCCGTGCGCAGCCGCCGAGGGCGCGGAATTCGTGATGTCCTGTGTGGGCAACGACGATGATCTGCGCAGTGTCTGCCTGGGAGAGGACGGGGCCTTTGCCGGTATGCCGGGCGGATCTGTCTTTGTCGATCACACCACCGTCTCCGCCAAGGTCACGTGGGAGCTTTACGCAAAGGCCGATGATCGCCAGATCAGCCTGGTGGACGCGCCGATCTCTGGGGGTCAGGCGGGGGCTGAAAATGGCGTTCTCTCGGTGATGTGCGGCGGTGATCAGGGGGCGTTCGACCGTGCCGCGCCGATCATCGACGCCTATGCACGGATCTGCCGCCGGATCGGCGAAAGCGGGGCGGGGCAGATGACCAAGATGTGCAACCAGATTGCCATTGCGGGTCTTGTGCAAGGGCTCTCCGAAGCCTTGCACTTTGCCGAAAAGGCCGGGCTTGACGGGCGCGCCGTTGTCGAGGTGATCAGCCAGGGCGCGGCTGGCAGCTGGCAGATGTCGAACCGGTACGAGACGATGCTGGATGATCATTTCGATCATGGCTTTGCCGTCGACTGGATGCGCAAGGATCTGGGCATTTGCCTGAGCACCGCCGATGAGGTCGCGGCCAGCCTTCCGGTGACGGCCCTGGTCGATCAATTCTATAAGGATGTGCAGGCCATGGGCGGAGGGCGTTGGGATACGTCCAGTCTTTTCAAGCGGTTAAAGAGTATTTCCGCAGACTGACAGAAAAATCGACATCTTTGCGAAACCTTTTCGGCACGCGCTTGTTGTATCTGCAGAGCGGGGCACAGCCCCGGATGCAAATACGAAGGAGTAGGTTATGAAACTGACAATCACCACCGCTTTTGCCGCTGCAATGCTGGCCACTGGCGCGCTTGCAAGCAACGACACCGCCGTGACGGATGAATACGACGCATCGCGCGGTGCAGACAGCACAACCGGCGCTGAAATGATCCAGGAAGGGGAAACCGAAAGCTATGGCGAAACCGTCATGGTGCCGAAGGAAAGCAACCTGGTGCGCGATCGTGGCGATGCCGACAATGGCCTGGCGGAAGAGACCGAGTTTGATTCCAGCGAAGCCGACGTGCTGGTGCCGGAAAACAGCACCGTTACCCGCTGATATCAGCACTCAACTGGAAAATGCCGGGCATGTTTGCCCGGCATTTTTTGTTACGGGATAATGCGGGTGTATTTGGTGCCTTCCAACGTTGCGCCGATGCGCAGGCCCGCCTGACCGAAGACCGCCGCCAGCACTGGAGAGAGGGTGGTCGTGGTGTCGGCATTCACATTCTGCCCTTCATCGCTGATCACATATTCCAGGTCAGCGCCAGCCGCCCAGCCTGAAGAGCGGCGGAAATCCATCAAGGCATTTTCCGTCATGAAGAAGAGCACATGCGCATATTGCTGTGCGCCGATCTGCAACCCGGCGCTGGCCTTGGTGGTCGAATAGTAGTCGACCGTAACACCGCCCACACGCAAGGCGCCCCGTCCATAGGCACCGCCAAAGACAAAGCCGCCCTCCGTCACGAGCGGCATCACCAGAAGACCGTTGGCCTTTTCGGAAAGCGAAACAGTGTTGGGATAGCGCCGGTACATTTCGGACAGCGTGGCATCGACCCGGGCGTCGATGGTTTGGCCGCCCGTGCTGCCAACCCCGTTGCCGCAGGCTGCGGTCACGGTCACCCCCGCAAGCGCAGTGAGAGTGAAGGCCCGCCGGGAGAGACGGGGAGAAGAAAAGCTGTTCATGGATTTTGCCTGTTTTTATTGCCCAATGTGCCGGTTATTCCGGTCTTGGCGGCAAATATACGCCTATTCCGAAGCGCTGTCACCACAGAACGCGAATCACTGGCATGAAGCCGCCTTAACCATTGATAGCTTTCGCAACTGCAGGTGCAAAATAGGTTAAGATCCCATCGCAGCCCGCACGCTTGAATGCCATGAGGCTTTCGACCATCACCTTGTCTCCGTCGATCCATCCATTTTGTGCCGCAGCCTGGATCATCGCGTATTCTCCGGACACCTGATAGGCATAGGTCGGGACGCCGAACGTGTCTTTCACCCTCCGGCAGATGTCGAGATAGGGCATGCCGGGTTTGACCATCACCATATCAGCACCTTCGTTCAGATCCCTTTCGATCATCCTCAACGCCTCGTTGGAATTGGCCGGATCGATCTGATAGGTCTTTTTGTCCCCTTTCAGCGCACCGGATGCGCCCACCGCGTCGCGAAAAGGCCCGTAGAACGCGCTGGCATATTTCGCGGCGTAGGACAGCAACAACGTGTGCTGGTGGCCCGCCGCCTCAAGCGCCTGCCGCATCGCGCCGATCCGGCTGTCCATCATGTCCGACGGGCCGATGATGTCCGCGCCGGCCTCGGCCTGTGCAACCGCCATTTTGACCAGCGCCTCGACGGATGGATCGTTGACGATCTCTCCGTCCACGACATAGCCGTCATGACCGTTGATGTTGTAAGGGTCGAGCGCGACATCCGTCATGACCGCGATCTCGGGCACCGCCTGCTTGATCGCGCCCGTGGCCCTGTTCGACAGATTGTCCGGGCTCCAGGCCTCTGCACAATCTTCGGTCTTTAGCGACGGGTCCGTGTAGGGGAACAGACAAATGACCGGGATCCCCAGATCCGCAGCTTCGCGGGCGGCCTCGACGATCTTGTCCACAGACCGGCGGATCACACCCGGCATCGAGGGCACCGGCTCTTCTATCCCTTCGCCATCGCGTACGAAGACGGGCCAGATCAGGTCATTCACGCTCAACGCGTTCTCCCGCACAAGCGACCGGATCGCCTCTGTTCGGCGCGAACGACGGGGCCGGGCGAGGGGAAAGGGGGCAATCGTCGGTTTCATCGCAGCGGGCTCCTTGATCATTTAGCCATTGGGTGGCATGGAAAGCCGCCCGTGCCAAGAGACAGCGCGGACAAAACGGGCAAAAGGCGGCGGCAGTGGACTGGCATCAAACGGTAATCGAACTGATCGACATGCGGTCGTTCTCGAACCTTTGGTTCTGGATCGCGCTTGCCGTGGTGTGGTCCTCTGCCAGTCACTGGGTGCTCGGCGTGCCCTATGACATGGTCACCCGGGCCCGGCGGCATGGCGGCCAAGCCTCTCTCGATTTACAGGATATCGTCCGGGTCAACGTCAATCGGATGCTCTACATCGCGGACATGTCAGGTCTATGGCTGCTGGGGCTGGCCTGTTTCGTCCTGACCGGTCTGGTCCTGCTTGGTTTTGTCTATGGGGTGGAATTCGCCCAAGCGGTTTTCCTTCTTGGCTTTCCCATCTCGATTGTTGCGATGATGAGCCTGCGCACCGCGCGGGCCATTCGCGCCGAAGAGCTGGCCGGGGACGGTCTTTGTCACCGCCTGACCCGCCACCGGTTCTATGTGCAGGGCGTGGGCGTTGTGTCGATTTTCATCACGTCGCTTTGGGGCATGTACCAAAACCTCTCTCTTGGTGTCCTGGGCGGTTGAATTCGGATCAAGCAAGAGCATCTGAGCGATCATGACATCCTCCGCCCATATCACTGTCGGCGGCGCGCCCGAAGGCTTCGACGCGCGCCTGATCCTGCAGGAGATCGACAAATCCGGCGCGCCGGTTCTTCACATCGCGCGCGATGACAAACGCCTTGCGGCTATGCAGGCAGCCCTTGCCTTCTTTGCGCCTGACATGCCGGTGCTGACCTTTCCGGGCTGGGATTGCCTGCCTTACGACCGTGTCTCGCCCAACCCTGATATTTCGGCGGCGCGGATGGCAACACTGGCCGCGCTCTGCCACGGGATGCCATCGCGTTTCGTCCTGCTGACGACGCTCAATGCGGCAACCCAAAGGGTGCCCGCACGGGCGCTGTTGCGCGAGGCGGCGTTTACGGCGCGGGTCGGTGGCCGCGTGGACGAAGGCGCGTTGCGCGGCTTTCTGGTGCGCATGGGCTTTACCCAAAGCCCCACGGTCATGGAGCCCGGCGATTATGCCATCCGGGGCGGCATCATCGACGTCTATCCGCCGGGTGAGGGCGGTCCGGTTCGGCTGGATCTCTTCGGCGACGTCTTGGACGGGGCGCGCCGCTTCGATCCCGCGACCCAGCGCACGACCGAGAAGCTGGAAGTCGTGGAACTGGCCCCCGTCTCCGAGGTGATCCTCGACGACGCGGCCATCACGCGGTTCCGCCAGAACTACCGGATCGAATTCGGAGCCGCCGGCACCGACGATCCGCTTTACGAGGCTGTGAGCGCAGGCCGCAAGCATCAGGGCGTCGAGCATTGGCTGCCCTTCTTTCATGAGAAGCTGGAAACGCTTTTCGACTACCTTCCCGATGCCGCGGTGACGCTGGACGATCAGGTCACACCCGCCCGCATCGCGCGGTGGGAGAGCGTCGCCGACCAATACGAGACACGGCGTCTGGCCTTGCAGTCCAAGGGCCGGATCGACACGGTCTACAAGCCCGCGCCACCCGATCTGCTCTATCTCGATGAGGCCGCGTGGGACGGCGCGACAGACGGCCGTCGCGTTCTGGGCTTTTCCGCGCTTCAGCAGGCCACGGGACCGGGTGTCATTGACGCAGGCGGGCGGATCGGACGTAACTTCGCGCCAGAGCGACAGCAGGAAAACATCAGCCTTTTCGGGGCATTGGCGACCCATGTTAAGGCTCGGCTGGATCAGGGCCCGGTCGTCATCGCCAGCTATTCCGAAGGCGCAAGAGAGCGTCTGACAGGCCTCATCGAGGATGAGGGACTGGCCGAGGTGATCCCAGTTCCAAATGCCACACGCATTGGCAAGAACGGGCTGCATTTGGCGGTCTGGGCGCTGGAGCATGGGTTTGAGGCGCCGGGCCTCACGGTGATCAGCGAACAGGACGTGCTGGGCGACCGCCTGATCCGCGCGCCCAAGAAACGTCGCAAGGCCGAGAATTTCCTGACGGAGACACAATCGCTGACGCCGGGCGATCTGGTGGTTCATGTGGATCACGGCATCGGGCGCTATCACGGGCTGGAAGTGGTCACTGCGGCAGGCGCGGCGCATGAGTGTCTGCTGCTGGAATATGCCGAGAAATCAAGGCTGTACCTGCCGGTTGAGAATATCGAGCTGCTGTCGAAATACGGCCATGACGAAGGGCTGCTGGATCGCCTGGGCGGTGGGGCCTGGCAAGCCAAGAAGGCCAAGCTGAAGGAACGCATTCGCGAGATGGCCGACCGCCTGATCCGCGTCGCGGCGGAGCGCGCCTTGCGCAAGGCGCCGATCCTCGACCCGCCGCCGGGCTCATGGGACGCGTTTTCGGCGCGCTTTCCCTACCAGGAGACCGACGATCAATTGCGCGCCATCGGCGATGTGATCGACGATCTGACCAGCGGTCAGCTGATGGACCGCCTCGTCTGCGGTGACGTGGGCTTTGGCAAGACAGAGGTGGCGATGCGCGCAGCCTTCGTGGCCGCGATGTCCGGCGTTCAGGTCGCCGTGATCGCGCCCACGACGCTGCTGGCACGCCAGCATGCAGCGTCCTTCAAGGAGCGTTTCCGGGGCTTTCCGCTTGAGGTGCGGCAGCTTTCGCGCTTTGTCTCGGCCAAGGACGCGCAGGCCACCCGCGACGGCATCGCCCGGGGCACGGTGGATATCGTGATCGGCACGCATGCGCTTTTGGCCAAGGGTATCCGGTTCCAGAACCTCGGCCTGCTGGTCATTGACGAGGAGCAGCATTTCGGTGTGGCGCATAAGGAGCGGTTGAAGCAGCTCCGTTCGGACATTCACGTGCTCACGCTGACCGCGACGCCGATCCCGCGCACGCTGCAACTCTCGCTTTCGGGTGTGCGGGACCTGTCGATCATCGGCACGCCTCCCGTGGACCGTCTGGCCATCCGCACCTATGTGAGCGAGTTCGACGCGGTCACGCTTCGCGAAGCGCTGCTCCGCGAGCATTACCGGGGCGGGCAGAGTTTCTACGTCGTTCCCCGCATTTCGGACCTGCCGGAGATCGAGGAGTTCCTGCGCGAGCAGTTGCCCGAACTGTCCTATGTCGTGGCCCATGGCCAGATGGCGGCGGGTGAGCTCGACGACCGCATGAACGCTTTCTATGATGGCAAGTATGACGTCCTGCTGGCCACGACAATCGTGGAGAGCGGGCTGGATATCCCGACGGCAAACACAATGATCGTCCACCGCGCAGACATGTTTGGGCTGGCGCAGCTTTACCAGATCCGGGGCCGGGTCGGCAGGTCGAAGACGCGCGCTTATGCGTATCTGACGACGAAGCCGCGCACCAAGCTGACGCCACAGGCCGAGAAACGTCTGCGCGTTCTGGGCTCGCTTGACACGCTGGGTGCGGGTTTCACGCTGGCTTCGCAGGACCTCGACATTCGCGGCGCGGGCAACCTGCTGGGCGAAGAGCAGTCGGGCCAGATGCGTGATGTGGGGTACGAGCTTTACCAGTCGATGCTTGAGGAGGCGATTGCCAAGATTCGGTCGGGCGAGATGGAGGGCTTGTCAGAGGCCGACGACCAATGGGCCCCGCAGATCAATCTGGGCGTGCCGGTCCTGATCCCCGAAGATTACGTGCCCGACCTGGACGTGCGGCTGGGGCTTTACCGGCGGCTGTCGTCGCTCAGCACCAAGGTTGAGCTGGAAGGCTTTGCGGCTGAGCTGATCGACCGGTTCGGGAAATTGCCCAGAGAGGTCAATACCTTGATGCTGATCGTGCGCATCAAGGCGATGTGTAAGAAAGCCGGTATCGCCAAGCTGGACGGCGGGCCGAAAGGGGCCACGATCCAGTTCCACAACGACAAATTCGCCTCGCCGCAGGGATTGGTGGAGTTCATCCAGGGCCAGAACGGGCTGGCCAAGGTGAAGGACAACAAGATCGTTGTGCGGCGCGACTGGCGTCAGGATGCGGACAAGATCAAGGGTTCCTTCGCAATTGCCCGCGATCTGGCGGAGAAGGTCGTGGCGGAGAGGAAAAAGAAGAAGGCCAAGACCGCTTAGCGCGTAAATACAGCGCCCGTGACAGAGCGTCGGACGCAAGATTCCACGAAGCGCGCTATTCCGCCGCGCGCATTGCCGCTTGGGCGCAGAAGCACGACGCAGCCACCGCCCGGTCGGCGCGGGCCAGGGCCTGATCGAGACGGGCCTGTACGTGAACGATTTCAACTCGATCTCCGCGCGCCTTCAGGCAATCATGAAGGCCGCGCAGGCTCCATACATTGTCGGGATGCACGGCGGCGCGGCTCAACTGCCCGCCCAGCCCTAGATCGGCGCGATAGACTGACTCGGCCTCCGCCACGTGGCCCTGTTCGAAGAGCAACGCACCCAGTGCATGGCGGGCGGGCTGCATCCAGCCCCAAGGTTCGTCATAGGGCAGCGTGTCATCCAACATGACCGAACGGCGCAGATGGGTGAAAGCCTGATCATATGCGCCCTGCCTGTACAAGATCTCCCCCCGCAGCATTTCTGTTGCGATATCAAGCAGATCACGGACCTTGTTATTGTGCATGAGTCGCGTTTCAGGCACGCGTTCCTTGGCGATCAGAAACAGCCGCTCCTCCGCTTCGGCCTCAGCCACGCGGCCCGTGGCGGCGTAGCCCACGGCCCGGGCGTAATGCACATTCGCGGTCAGCGTGCGGTAGAGGTCCTGATCTTCGGGCAGCTCCAGCGCTATGGCCTCCTCCCAGCGGCCGAAGCGGATCAGGATATGCGGCTCCATCGCCATGAAGCTTTCGAAGTAATCCGCCATGGGGGGTGAGGGGATCCGGAGCATATCCTCGGGTGTCGTCTCCTTCAGGCCGCGCAAGGCCTCAAGCGCAGCGTCGATCTGACCCAAGAACATCGCGCCGTAGATGATGAAGTGGTAATTGTGCTGGCGGTAGCCGGTGTAATGGTTGAACGCCCCCTCGCGGTGGTAGAATTTCAGATCCGCCTCCACCGCCCTTTGGTTCCAGTGCACCACGTTCTGATAATCACCGCAGAGCACGTCGATATGGGTCGGCATATGCACCAGATGGCCCGCATCCGGGACAAGCGTGCGCAACACGTCCCCGGCTTTCAGGGCCTTTTCGGGGGTGGGCGACATCTCCATGAGGTGAACGTAGAGGTGCAGAAGACCCGGATGCGCCATCGCGCCGGGCGCGGTGTCCAGCGCGTCTTCCAGCACCTTCTGTGCCTCCAGCGTCGCGGCCCCTTCGGCGGGTTGGCCGGTGGCCAGGTCCCACATCTTCCACGGCGTGAGGGTCAGCAGCGCCTCGGCATAGATCGCCCTAAGGTCCAGGTGGTCGGGATGCGCCCTGAACGCCGCGCGCATCGCGTCGGCAAAGGCGTGGTCCCAGGCGTCCATGCCCTCGGTCGGCTCACGCTGTGGATAGCGGAAGGCAAGCGCGTCGATCAACGCCCGCTCGACCGGATTGCAGTCTGCCACATGCTTCAAGGCGTCCTGTGCCGCGTCATAGGCCTGCGCCAAGGCCTTCGCGCGGCTGCGGTCGTCGTATCTCCACCATGGCATATTGTAATTCGGTCCCGCCGCATAGGCGATGCCCCAATATGCCATGGCGCAGTTCGGGTCGTGCTTCAGCGCGCGGGTGAAACAGGCGATGGCCTCCTGATGATTGAAGCCGTAGGTCCAGTTGAGCCCCCGGTCGAACCAGGTCTGCGCCTCCGGTGATGCGGTGCTCACCGGCCAGGAATAGCTTCCCAGATCATAATAATCGTCCATCGCACCCTCCGCTTCACCTGCGCAAGCCTAGGCTATTTCCGCCACCCGTTCGAGATGCGCCATGCGCCGCATCAACAGAAATCCCAGCGCCGCGAGCACGGTAAGCGCAAGGGCGAGCGGCAGGACCGATCCGTCAAAGACCAGCCCGATCGGTGCGGCGATCATCGCGGCAACCACGGTGGAGACGCCGCCCATCAACGACGCAGCAAGGCCCGCGATATGGCCCATCGGCTCCATCGCGATGGCGTTGAGGTTGCCCAGCGTCGTGCCGGCCTGAAAAAACAAGGATGTTTGCCAGAGTACGAAGACAGCAAAAGGCAGACCGCCCGCGCCAAGCGTGATCGCCAGCATCGCGCCGCTCAGCACGATCTGCACCGCCAAGGTCGTCGTCACCATCCAGCGCATGCCAAGGCGCACGACAAGCCATGCGTTCAAGAGGCTGGCGGAGCCTGCCACCAAAGCCACGGCGCCGAACCAGAGCGGGAAGCTGTCGGCGCGGTCGTAGATCACGTCATAGATCTGCTGCACCATGGTGAGCGTGGTGAACAGCATCGCCAGGCAGAGCGATTGCACCATGATCGACAGGCGCACGATCGGATGGCGCAGCAGCTCCTTCAGCGCTGCGATCAGCAGCGGTACCCGGAAAGGGCGCCTGTTTTCGACCGGCAGGGGTTCAGGCAGACGCACGGACATCCAGATCGTGAAGATCAGCACGAAAAGGATGAAGGACAGGAAGATCCCGCGCCACCCGATCAACGCAATGATGCCCGCGCCGATCAGGGGGGCGAAGGCTGGGAAAATGGTAAAGATCATGAAGGCGAACGACATGATCCGCGCCATCTGGCGCCCTTCATAGAGGTCGCGGACAATCGCCGTGGCCACCACCCGTGGCGCCGCAGCGGCGATGCCCTGCACGAGGCGCGCAAGCAGAACGACTTCGAGCGTGCTGCTCAGCCAGGCTGTTGCAGCGGCAGCGATGTAAAGCGCGGATCCGGCAAGGATGACGGGCTTGCGACCGAAGGCATCCGACAAAGGGCCGGTGAAGAAAGTCCCTAGCCCCATGCCAAGCACGAAAGAGGTCAGAACAAGCTGCGCGCGGTTCACATCGTCCGGGCTCAACTCCGCGCCGATGACGGGCAGGGCGGGTAACATCGCGTCGATGGAAAACGCGATCGTTGCGAACATCATCGCGATCAGCGCGATGAATTCGGTGCGGTGCATGGGGGCTTGCATGGGCGTCTCGGCGGATCATTGACCCGCCAGCGCTATCACGGGGCCGTGCCCTTAGCCAGCGCCGTTATGCCTCTTCCTTTTGGGGGTCGCGATCCTCGTTCGCGGGCTCCGGTTCGGCGTCCTTGCGGCCCAGACGACCAAAGAGCCATTCCGTGTGCTCCTCGCGTTTGCGCATCGTGAACGTGCCAAACTGGTGAACGGCAAAGGCAAAGACACCGAGGCCCACGAAGATAAAGACGGTGGTGCCGATCTTGCCCAGCGGCGTGGCGGGGACGAGCGAGCCATAGCCCACGGTCGACAAGGTCACCACGGTGAAGAAATAGGCGTCGAGCCAGGTCCACCCTTCGACCAGCTTGAAAAAGACCGTGCCGCTGAGCACGACCATCATCAAGGACAGGACGAGGGTGAGAACCTGGTAGCGGCTCATGCCATGATCTGTTCCTTCAGCTCTTCGATCACCTTCACCCACAGATCCGGCGGCTGCGCGCCGGGGACGGCGTGTTTGCCCGCCACGATGAAGGTCGGAACCGAATTCACGCCCATCTCGCGGCTATGAGCGTCGCGTTTGCAAATATCCTCGCGATCCGAATCCGAGGACAAAAGGCGCAGGACAACCGACGCGTCCATGCCGATGCTGTCCGCGAGATCGGCCAGAACCTCCGGGTTGCCGATGTCGCGGCCCTCGTTGAAATAGGCCTTGAACAGGGCGGAGACGGCCATCGTCTGCTTGCCTTCGATCCCGGCCCAATGGATCAGGCGGTGCGCGTCCAATGTGTTGGGCGTCCGCTCCATCGCTTCGAAATTGATGTCCAGACCCGCGGCCTTGGCATTCTCGACCACCGGCGCATAGGCCTTGACCGCGCCTTCCTTGCCGCCGAATTTCGCTTCCAGATAGGTCCGTCGATCCATACCCTCCGTCGGCATGTCGGGGTTCAGCTGAAACGGATGCCATTCGATCAGAAACGGATGGTCTGCCACCTGCTCCAGCGCCCGGTCCAGATGCGCTTTTCCGATGTAACACCACGGACAGATCGGGTCGGATATGATATCGAGCTTGATGGTGGCATCGGTCATTTCAATTGGCCTTTCACATGGTCTTTGAGCGCGCGTCGCAGAAGTTTGCCATTGGCGCCTGTCGGCAGGTCATCAAGATATATGTATGCGCGCGGTTGTTTGTACCGGGCCAGCCTTGTGTCGGCAAATTGGGCCAGCGTGTCCTGGGACAAGGGGGTCGGACCGGTGTAGAAGGCGGCGATGATCCGCGTGTCCTCTTTCACCTCGATGTCCGTCACACCGATCTGCTCGACCCCCGGACAGGTGGCGAGCGCGGCTTCGACCTCCAGCGGCGACACGCGATAGCCGCCCGCGTTCATCATGTCGTCGGCGCGTCCGAGGTAATGTATCCTCCGATCTTTGGTCATCACGCCCTGATCGCCGGTTAGAAACCAGTCGCCGTTCATCCGCGCCTGGGTTTCCTCCGGCGCGCCGAGATATTCCAGCATCAGGCCCGGATCGTCGCGATGGACGGCGATCACACCTTCCTTGCCCAGCTCAACCGGACCGTCAGCACCAAGAATGGCAACCCGACGCCCCGTTTGCGGACGTCCCAACGCGTCCGCCGGTACGGGGGCGGCGGGGCTTGAGGAGATGAATGTGGAGCATTCGGACATGCCATAGGCCTCGTAGAGCCCGGTGCCCGTTGCGCCCTCCCAGGCCTCCGCCAGCGTTGCAGAGAGCTTTTCGCCGGCCGTCAGCCCATGGCGGAGTGTGGGCAGCGAAAACCGGGTGCCCGATTTCAGCATCTTTCGATACACGCCCGGCGCGGCTGCGAAAATCGTCGCCTGATGGCTGTCGAGCAGTGCCGGAAGGTCCGAGATATCGACACCCGCTTCGGGGATCAGGGCGGTCGCCCCTTGGGTCCAAGGGTCCATCAGGCCGGTGCCCAGGGTATAGGTCCAGTTGAAGGCGCCGGCATGAAGAAGACGGTCCTGCGCGGTCAGACCGTACCAGCCCTCCATCATCATCAGGCGCGCCCAGATGGCCCGATGCGCATGGGCAACCGCACGCGGTATGCCGGAGGTGCCGGATGTGAAGATGATATAGGCAAGACGGTTCGGATCGCCCATCGCGTAGGGCGCGGGCGGCAAAGCACGCATCGACTGCAGGGATTTCAGCGGGATTGTCCGCTCATGAGGGGCCGTCGCCACCTTTGGATCGTGCAGCACCGCAGCGGGTTTCACGATCTCGAAGATCCGGGCGACTTCCCGCTCGGTCAGTTGCGACGATGTCGGCGTCGGGACAAGGCCCGCCGCGATGGCGCCAAGATAGGCGAGCGGGAAATCAATGGTGTTGCCCAGCCGCAGGATCAATCGGTCGCCGGGTGTCAATCCTTGCGCCAGAAGTCCCGCGGCGGTTCCGCGCACCGCCGCCTCGAGCCTTGCATAGCTCCACTTTTCGGCGTCCGCGGCGGATATCACCTCAAGCGCGGTTTTGTCCGGTTGCGCCTTTGCATGCTGCAGAACATGCGCCGCCAGGTTGAATGGTGCGGGGCAGGGGGCGGGCGGGCCTTGGTCGAAGACGGATAACATGGCGCTTTCGCTAGCCCGCGTGTCATCACGTTGCAAGCGCGGCGCGCGCTGCCTATAGACGTTTCATGACGTCACGTGATCCAAAATCCATCATTCGCATCGCGCGCTCCTCTGGCGGCGAAGTTGAGGCTGAACCGCTCGATCTTGGGGTGCGCGTCCGCGAGTTGCGCAAGGCCAAGGACTGGACGCTGGAGCAGGCTGCCAATCAGGCCGGACTTGCGCGCTCCACGTTGAGCAAGATCGAAAACGGCCAGATGTCACCGACCTATGAGGCCCTCAAGAAGCTTGCCGTCGGCCTGGAAATCTCGGTGCCCCAGCTCTTTACGCCGCCGCAGGACAGCAAGGTGAACGGTCGGCTGTCGGTGACGAAATCCGATGAAGGAAACTCCTATGCCACGGCGACATACGAACATGAGTTGCTGGCCGAGACGCTGACGAAAAAGCAGATGCTGCCCTATCGCGCGCGCGTCCGGGCCCGCTCAATGGACGAATTCGAAGGCTGGGTCCGTCACGACGGAGAGGAGTTTCTCTACGTCCTGACCGGTGTCATCAAGCTTTATACCGAGTTTTACGAGCCTATCGAGATGCGGCGCGGCGACAGCGCCTACTATGACGCGACCATGGGTCACAACGTCGTCTCCGTCAGCGCCGAAGACGCCACGATCCTCTGGGTTACGTCGCTCGTCTAAGCGTCGGCGCGTGCCCGCAGGTCAATCGCTTCCCTCGCAAGCGCCTCTACATAGAGGAAATCCTCAAACTCTTCCCGAGCCTCGGTCAGGGTAAGCTGATGCGTATCGGCGATATATGCTTCGAACCGCGCGCGGTCGAGTTTGACAAAAGGCATCGCGCTTTCATCAAGATGGGGAAAACGGGATGATTTCATCCGGTTGAACCAGACGCCCCAGTTTTGCGTCAAATCAGTCCAGGTCATGAGCCCCACGTCCTTTTCTTCATGTCCTCACGCCCACGAAAACCCTAACGATCCGTTAACAAATTCGCCAAGCGACCGGTCAGCACATGGGGCGGAATGCCGCAGGGTCAAGTCAAATGGGGTCGAAAGAGCCGTGTGAGTGCAAGATGCGCAAGGCCCACGGCCAGGATTTGGGCCAGAATGAACATCAGGATATGGCCAGGGTAGATCCCGGCAAACGTGTCGGTAAAGCCGCGGGCAATGGTGACGGCCGGATTGGCGAAACTGGTCGATGATGTGTACCAATACGCCCCGGTGATATAGAGCGCGACCAGCGTCGGCACGGCCTCTGCGCGGGCATACAAGCCGCCGAAGATCACGAAAAGAAGGCCGAAGGTCGCGATCACCTCGGAACTCCATTGCGCGGGGCCCGTTCGGTGAAGTGTTTGCGATGTCTGAAGAATGGGCAGATCGAACATCAGATGCGCGGCCCAGACACCCACGATCCCGGCGGCGACCTGCACTATGACATAAAGCGCGGCAAGGCGGGGTGCGATCTCGCCCCGCAAGAGGAAGGCCAGGGTCACGGCAGGATTGAAATGCGCGCCCGAAATGGGCCCGAGCGTGGTGATGATCGCATAAAGCATGCAGCCGGTGGCAATCGCGTTGGCCAGAAGGGCGATGGCCACGTTGCCGCCTGCCAGTGTCTCGCCCATGATCCCAGACCCGACAACGCCGATCAAAAGAAAGGCCGTACCGATCGCCTCGGCCACCAGTTTTTGCGCGGTCATGTCAGCGTTCCGATCCGCTTGAGATGGGCGATCAGCTCGGTCTGTTCCATGGTCTCTATGGGCAAGTCCAAGAGAGCCTTCGCGCGCCGGTGAAGCGTCTGGTAGGCCGCCTGAAACGCGGTTGCCCAATCAGGCTCTGCCGCCGCTGCCGGATCCTCCACGCCCCAATGGGCCCGAACAGGCGCGCCGGGCCAGACCGGACACGTTTCCGAAGCCGCCGATCCGCAAACGGTGATGACAACATCCATTTCCGGCGCGTCGGATTCGGCAAACTCGTCCCAGCTTTTCGAGCGTGCCTTGCCTACATCGTGACCTTCCTCTTTGAGAAGCCGGATGGATTGCGGATGTACCTGTCCCGCGGGCTGGCTGCCGGCCGAGAACGCGCGCACGCGATCGGGCGCATGGGTGTTGAAGATGGATTCCAGAAGGATCGAGCGGGCCGAGTTACCGGTACAAAGGACGAGAATATTCATGAGACCTGCCAGGAGGTGATTTGAGAGGAGATGGTTTATTGCAGGTGCGCACCGGGCGGTGCCGCTGCTTAGGTCCATGACATCCGTCCGATATCATCGACCCGATGCTGCAAGGACACACGGCTGAGCGTTTCGAACGGCAGATTGACGAAGGCCTGGATTCGGTTGAGCAACGATCCATAATTCTCTTGAAACGCGAGCTCTTTTTCCGCGTCGGTTCCGGTGGCCTTGACCGGGTCCGGCAGTCCCCAATGTGCGCTGATCGGCTGGCCGGGCCAGGCCGGGCAATCCTCGTTCGCGGCTTGATCGCAGACCGTGAAGACGAAATCAAAGGCGGGGGCATCCGGGCCGGACATGACTTCGATGTTTTTTGAGGCCAAACCGCTGATGTCATGCCCTTTGTTGCGCAAAAGCTCCAAAACCTTTGGGTGGGGTCGCCCGACGGCCTGCGTTCCGGCAGAATAGACCTCGAACCGGCCCTGACCTTCATCCCTCAGCAAAACTTCGGCAATAAGGGAGCGTGCGGAGTTTCCGGTGCAGATGAAGAGCGCCGTCATGGGACGGGTCTGTCCCGACGACAGCGGGGTTTCTGTGGCGAAAGGCGCACAGATATCCGGTCGGCTCTGGCAGCAATCGTCCAGCAGAAAGGTCATCAGAGCCTGAACCTGAGAAACATTGGCGCTGTATTTGAGGGATGTGCCATCCCGACGTTGATCGACCAGTCCGGCCTCGCGCAGGGCGGAAAGATAGACCGAGCCGGTATTGGCCTTGATGCCCAGCTCCCGCGTGATCTCTCCGGCCGGAACGGCCTGTGGGAAGCGGCGCATCAGCAATCTGAAGATGGCCAGACGGTTATCATGCGCAAGCGCGCCGAGTTGCTGAGTGGCAGATAATTCCATATTTCATGAAATATGGAATCTTTTGAGCTGCGTCAATCGGGTTCGTACCACCACAAGGCGGGCATATAATCCACGCGGTCGCCGTAGAGAGGCACCTGTTCCGGCCGTTTCATGGCTGAGATATGCGCAATCCGTCCAACATCGAACTGCCAGATCGGGATGACATAGCGGCCTGCGGTGAGGATCCGGTCCAAGGCGCGGGTCGCGGCCAGGAACGTTTCCCGATCCTTTGCCTGCAACATAGTGTCGATCATTGTATCCACCGCAGCGGACGACACGCCCATAAGATTGCGCGTTCCCACCTCATGGGCCTGGTCGCTGCCCCAATAAAGCCTTTGCTCGCCTCCCGGCGAGAGGGACAGGTCGCGCCGGAAGTCCGTCATTTCGAAGTCGAGGTTCTGAATGCGGGCGTTGTACTGCGCATCGTCCACCCCGCTGACCAAGACCGAGATCCCCAAGCGACTGAGAGATCTTGTATAAAGGTCGACCATGCTTTGCATGTCGCGCGCGCTCTGTCTCAGCAACACCTCCAGATCGAAGACCTCTCCATCTGTATGTGTCAGGCGTCCGTCAACGATGCTCCACCCGGCCTCTTCAAGCAGCGCGGCGGCCGTGCGCAGGTTCCTGCGGTTGCGGGCGGTGCCGTCGCTTTCCGGCAGACGGTATCCCTCGATGGTGCCGGGGGTCAGCTCTGCCGCGAACGGGCGCAGCAGGTCGCGGGTCAGGCCTTGGGCCGGGCCGTCCTTCATGGCGAGATGCGAATTCGAAAAATACGATGTAATGCGCGGCTGTGCGCCACCGGTCATGGTGTCATTGATATACTCAAAGTTGAAGGCAAGGATCATGGCCTCGCGCACGCGCCAATCATCAAAAGGGGGCTTTCGCGTATTCATCACGAAACCGGTCATTCCCGAAGGACGGTCATGCGGGATTTCGGTTTTGACGATCCGCCCGGCGCGCGCGGCCGGAAAATCGTAATCGCGTGACCAGGCTTCTGCGTTGAATTCGCGAATGGCCGAAAGCTCGCCTGCCTTGAAGGCTTCGAAAAGGACGGTCTGATCACCGTAGAATTCAATGCGCATCGTGTCGAAGTTCTGCGTGCCCCGTGTCAGGGGAAGATCGTTTGCCCAATAGTCAGGATTGCGACTGAGTTCGACATATCGCCCGCCCTCGTACCGGGAGACGACATAAGCGCCTGTTCCTATTGGGATATTCGACAGATCCGAAGAGGTGAAAGATGCGTCGTCCCATTGCGCCTTTTTCAGAATGGGGCGCAAACCCGCAATAAGGGCAAGTTCGCGATCTTCGGTATTGAAGGTCAGGCGAACACTGCGTGGTCCAGTGGCCTCTATCGTTTCGATCCGTGACCAGAGACCGCGATATCGCAGGTGCCCTTCGGTCCCGAGTGTTTCGTAGGACCAGATGACATCCTCGACCGTGACGGGGCTTCCGTCGGAGAATCGCGCTTCTGGTCGGAGGGTGAATTCAACCCAGGCGCGGTCTTCTGGCACGCGAACCGATTCGGCCAAAAGACCGTAAAGGGTGAAGGGTTCGTCCCAGGATCGCCCCATCAGCCCTTCGTGGGTCCAGTACCGCAATTGCCAGGGCGGGGTGCCTTTGGGGATGAAGGGATTGAGGGAATCGAACCCGCCCGTGTTACCAAAGACCACGCGACCGCCTTTCGGCGCATCGGGGTTTACATAGGGGAGAGACACAAAATCCGGTGGAAGGGCGGGGTCCCCATACATAGCTATGCCATGGCGCGATTCTTCCGTAGCGGAAACCGCCGTGAAAATTGCAGCGAATCCGGCGATCAGCGCCGCTCGCGCGAGGAAAAAAACTGGTCGCACTTTGGCAACAATCCTGCTCTGGCCTTATTTTCTTGAGGCTGAAGGTAACGGGGGATTCATGTCTTTTCAAACTTTTAGCTTGGATGTCGGAGGCGAATTGCTTATAACAAGGGCACTGCTCGATAGGTTTCTTGCCTGTATGAAACCTGCCTCAATAACTTAACGCCCGCTTCGTGCGGGCGTTTTTTTGTGCATGCCCGGTACAAGATTTTGGGGCGTTTGTACGGGATTTCGTACCAAACACCGAAGCGGCGCGCCGGACTCCGCCGGCTCACGGAACTTTGCGCCGATTGCGCGTTTTCTTTGCAGGTGCAGCATGTCACGCTGCACGCGAATACAAGCGACTGCGAAGGAGACGGACGGGATGTCACTCAAAGGCAAGACGGCAATCATTACAGGATCGAATTCCGGCATCGGTCTGGGCGTAGCCTGGGAGCTTGCAAAGGCTGGCGCGGACGTGGTGCTGAATTCGTTTACCGATACCGATGAAGATCACGCATTGGCCGAAGACATCGCTGAGAAGACCGAAACCCAGACGCGCTATATCAAGGCGGATATGTCCAAGGGGGAGGAATGCCGCGCGCTGATCGAAAAGGCGGGCGCCTGCGATATTCTGATCAACAATGCGGGCATTCAGCACGTGGCGCCGATTGACGAATTTCCGGTCGAAAAGTGGGACGCCGTCCTCGCGATCAATCTCAGCTCGGCCTACCACACCACGGCGGCCGCGCTGCCGCTGATGCGCGCGGCGGGTTGGGGGCGCGTGATCAATATCGCAAGCGCCCATGGCCTGACGGCCAGCCCCTACAAATCCGCCTATGTCGCGGCCAAGCACGGGGTTGTCGGCATGACCAAGGTTGTGGCCCTCGAAACCGCGGAAGAGCCGATTACGGCGAACGCGATCTGTCCGGGCTACGTCCTGACCCCGCTTGTGGAGGCCCAGATCCCCGACACGATGGAGAAATACGATATGAGCCGGGAGGATGTGATCAAGAACGTCATGCTTGAGCGTCAGCCGTCAAAGGAATTCGCCACCGTGGAACAGCTTGGCGGAACGGCTGTCTTCCTCTGCTCGGACGCCGCGGCGCAGATCACGGGCACGACGATCAGTGTCGATGGTGGGTGGACCGCGCTATGACCGGTGAACGATCCGTCCCGAAGCCCCTGGTGCTGCAGGACGAAGACGCGCGGGGTTCGCGCCTTAAGAACACGGATCTCAGCGACAGCTTCCTGCGCAATCTCAAGATGCGGGATGTCGAGATCCGCGATGTCGATCTCAGCAGTTCCGAGGTCGAGGGCGCCAACATGTCGGATGTGCGGTTTCACAACGTCCGGATGGAGAATGCACGCTTTGACAATGTGAACCTGACCAACGTCTCGATCACCAACGCAAACCTGGCCGGGATGACGATCGACGGTGTCCTGGTGACCGACCTTCTGGCCCGCATTGATCCGGATGACGACATATGAGCATTCGGATCAACCTGGCGCTGCAGGGCGGCGGGGCGCATGGCGCCTTTACGTGGGGTGTGCTTGACCGGCTGCTTGAGGACGAGGAGATCGAGATCGCCGGGATTTCCGGCACCTCGGCGGGCGCTCTGAATGGCGCCGCGCTGAAGGCGGGGCTGGTGCAGGGGGGGCGTGACGGCGCCCGCGAGAACCTGGATTGGGTCTGGCGCCAGGTCGGCGCGGTCGGGGACATGCGCCTGACCACTTGGATGCAGGGGCTTGAGCCGGGCAAGATCGCGCAGGCCATCGAATATTCGCTGCCGTTTTCGGTGGGTGATGCATGGTCGCGGATGGTGTCGCCCTACACTTACGGACCCTTTTACCGAAACCCCTTGCGCAAGATCGTCGAAGGTTTCGATTTCGACCGCGTCTGCGCAAATGAGGGCCCTGCGCTTTTCATTTGCGCCACACGTGTGCGCAACGGCAAGATCAAGGTCTTTCAGGGGCACGATATCTGCACCGATGCCATCCTCGCGTCGGCTTGCCTGCCCACGATGTTTCAGGCCGTTGAAATCCCGGACAGCGAAACCGGCCAGGTCGAGGCGTTCTGGGATGGCGGATATACGGGCAATCCCGCGCTCTACCCGCTGTTTTCGGCGCAGCTGCCGGATGACATCGTGATCATCAACATCAACCCGTTGGAACGGGACGGCCTGCCGATCACACCGCAGCAGATCCAGAACAGGATCAACGAGATCAGCTTCAACTCCTCCCTGCTGCGAGAGCTGCGCGCGATCAATTTCGTGCAGAGATTGCTGGAGGACGGCACGATGGAACGGGGCCGCATGAAGCATGTGCTAGTGCATATGATCGCGGATGACGCCCTGATGAACGAGTTGAGCGTGGCGACAAAGCTGGTTCCGACGCCCTTTGTGCTGAACAGCCTGAAAACCGCGGGACAAAAGGCGGCCGATGCGTTTCTGGGCCAGCACAAGGGAAGGCTTAACAAGGAAAGCACGGTTGATCTGAAGGATATGTTCGGCTGACCGATCCCGTGAGAACAGGCCCGCCGATCTGAGATCCGCTCAACGCTTGCGGATGGATCGTGTCAGCGCGCGGCGGCCTTTGTCTTGACCGGCGCGGGTTCGCTCGGGTCCTTGGAATTGGGATAGACAAGGCCCGCCGAGATGACCAGCTTGGCGGCATCTTCCACCGACATCTCCAGCTCAATCACGTCTTCGCGCGGAAAAAAGAGCAGAAACCCGGAGGTCGGGTTGGGTGTCGTCGGCACGAATATACTCAAAAGCTCACCCGACGTTTCCGCGCGGTCCGAAACCTCGCCCCTGGCGGTGGTCGAAATGAAACCGATCGCCCAGATGCCCTTGCGCGGATATTGTATGAGGCAGGCTTTTTCAAAGGAGCGTTCGGTCTGGGCGAACACCGTCTCGGCGATCTGCTTGATGCCGGAATAGATCGAGCGGACGACCGGCGTGCGCGCCACGATGCTTTCGGCCCAGCGGATCAGAGAGCGGCCGATGATGCCCTTGGCGATCCACCCCACCATCACGGTGAAGATCAGGAAAAAGATCACGCCGACGCCGCGCAGGTTGATCCCGATATATTGCTCGGGCCGGAAATTGTAGGGGACGAGGGGCAGAACGAAGCCGTCGATCCAGCCGACGACCGTCCAGATCAGCCAGACGGTGAGCCCGATCGGAGCGATCACGATCAGGCCGGTCAGAAACGATGCGCGCAGGCTCGCAAAAAGTCCGGGGCGGCGTGCGGGGGCATCTTCGTCGAATGGGGTTGTCATTGCGGTTCCGTTCCTGGCTGGCTGCAAATTAGGGACTTTGAGCAGCCTCTACAATGCTTTGCCGAACCCATCGCGGCTTTATCATCCGATCGTGCACAGCGCCTGAGCAATTCGCGCGCCCAGCCGGGCATTGTTGCGCACAAGGGCGATGTTCGCGGTCAGAGAGCGGCCCGCGGTTTCCTCGAAAATGCGCTGCAGCAGGTAGGGGGTGACCGCCTTGCCGGTGATCCGGTGCCGGTCGGCATCGGCCTGGGCCCGCGCGATGATGGGCGCCAGATCGGCGGCGGGGATTTCGTCCGAGGCAGGGATCGGGTTTGCCACCAATTGTCCGCCGGGCAGGCCGAGTGCGCGCCGCATGTCATGGGCCTGCGCGATCAGCGTGGGATCATCGAGGCGCAGAGGCGCCTTGAGAGGGGATTTGGCGGACCAGAAGGCGGGGAAGTGATCCTGACCGAAAGAGATCACCGGAACGCCGAGGGTTTCGAGGACTTCGAGCGTTTTCGACAGGTCCAATATGGCCTTGGCACCGGCCGCCACCACGGTGACCGGTGTCTGCGCCAGTTCCTGAAGGTCGGCGGAAATGTCAAAGCTTTGTTCGGCCCCCTGGTGAACGCCGCCGATACCGCCCGTGGCAAAGACCGCGATGCCGGCATGGTGCGCGGCGATCATGGTGGCGGCGACGGTGGTGGAGCCGGTTCCGCCGGTGGCCATGCAAACGGCAAGATCCGCACGGGAGAGTTTGGCGACGCCCTTGGCCCGCGCCAGTGTTTCAAGCGCCTCTGCCGTCAGGCCGATGTGAAGAATGCCGTCGATGACGGCGATGGTCGCGGGCGTGGCACCTTCCTTGCGGATGTCCTCCTCGACCTGCTGGGCGACCTCCAGGTTCTGGGGCCAAGGCATGCCATGGGTGATGATGGTCGATTCCAACGCGACCAGCGGCGCGCCTGCCGCACGCGCGGCGGCAACCTCGGGAGAGAAGGCGGGGGCAATCACAGCGGGGTTTCTCCGGATACGTAAGAGGCCGCGGCATGCAGCGCACGGGAGAGCGCTGTTTCGCGGTCACTCCCATCGGCTTCCGCCGCGATATGGGCGGCCATGAAGGTGTCGCCGGCGCCGGTCACACGGGTCACCAGCACTTCGGGCGGGGTTTGGGTGATCAGGCCGTCCGCGCAGCCTTCGCTCGCCGAGCGTCCTCCATCGGTGACGAGCACCCGGAGGGCGCCGCGCGCCAGGAGCGCGTTTGCGGCCTCCCCGGATGTGGCAAAGGTGGTCTGGCACAGAAGGCCCGCTTCTTCGAGATTGACGTAGAGCGTGGCGCGGGCGTGGTTCAGAAACGGCAAAAGGCGTTCGGCCTTGCCGGGCGAGGCGGGTGCGACGCGCAAGTCGGCGGCGGCAAAGGCCGGGGAACGTGCGATGTCTTCCAGCAGGCGCAAGGTCAGGTTGCCGTCGAGCGCGATATAGCCGTCGAACGGGGCGGACGCGGTTCCAAGCGGACCGCTGGTCAGCGGGCGCAGGATCTTTTCGCCCGCCGCTTCGAGGGAGTTCGCATCCGCAATGGCGGCGATCAGCCCGTTCGCGCCTTCGACCGCCATATAGCGATCGGTCGGCAGATCTTCCGAACGGTAGATGTGACCCGTCCGCAATCCCATGCGCGCACAGGCGGCGACCAGTTCATCGCCTTCGGGGTCGCGCCCGATCGCGGTCAACAAGGTGGGCTCCATACCGAAGCGGGCCAGCGTCATGGCGATGTTCATGGCCACACCGCCGGGCAGGCGGGTGATCCGGCCAGGCACGTCAGAGCCCTGGCGCATATGACTGGCCGCACGACCGATCACGTCCCACAGGACGCTTCCGATGCAGAGGATATCGGGTTTGCCTTTCATATCGCTTCTTCTGCGCCGAGCGTGCCGGATGCGCAAGCCAAATACCGGCTGCCGTTGATCCAGATCATGGAGCGGGCCTGTCCAGACCTCGACGATGATGAAACTGGAAATACGGAGTTCAAAATGACATCTTCGCCCCTTTCTGTCCTGACCGCGCTTTTGATGTCCTGCGCTGTGGCTGCAGGTGCGGATGCGCCAACCCTCGATCCCGCGCACGACGCCGACCACTTCGGGGCGCGCGATGACATGCTATTCTGGTCGCAGGCGGAAAAGGTGGCCGGGTTTCGCAACATCGACCAGTTGTTCCCCACCCGCAGGGTAGAGGCGAGCGGCTTTGTCCTGAACCTGCCGGATCGGAACGCGGATCTGGGTGCTTTGGCGGTCCGGGGGGCCGTCGGGGACCTCTCGCTCGACGCCTTCTTCGATGAAAGCGATATGAGCGGGATGCTGGTTCTGAAGAACGGCGAGATCGTCTATGAGCGCTATGGGCTTGGGAACGGGCCGGACACGCGCTGGATGTCGTTCTCGGTCACCAAATCCGTCGTGTCGATGCTTTTTGGCGCGGCCATCGCGGACGGTCATATCGAAAGCGTCGATATGCCGGTCATTGCGTTCCTGCCGGAACTGAAAGGATCGGGATATGAGGCGGCGAGCATTGCCGATATCCTGACGATGTCCTCCGGCGTCGATTGGGACGAGACCTATTCAGACCCGTCATCCGACGTCAATCGCATGCCGATGGACACGCCGTCGCTGATCGCGTTCCTGGCCGAAAAGGGCAGCGTGGCCAAGCCGGGGCGCCGGTTCAACTATAACACCGCCGAAACGAACCTGGCGGGCGCGGTCTTGCGCGCCGCGACGGGACGCGATCTGGCAAGTTACCTGAGCGAGACGATCTGGGCGCCCTTCGGCATGGAGGCGGATGCGCATTGGATGCTGGGGGGACCCGATGGTGGCGAGATCGGGGGATGTTGTCTGAGTGCGACGCTCCGCGATTACGGGCGTTTGGGCCTTTTTGCCTTGAGCGACGGGGTGTTGCCGGACGGTCGCCCGGCGCTGGCAAAGGGATGGATGCAGACTTCTACCCGCCCCTCCTATGGCTATCCCGGATACGGTTATCAGTGGTGGCTGCGCCCGGATGGCGGATACCAGGCCGAAGGGATCTTTGGTCAGGGCATCTATATCTATCCGCAGGACGATGTGGTGATCGCGGTGCAAAGCGCACGCGCACAGGCCGATGACGAGGAGGACTGGGCCCTGCAATATGGCATGCATGAGGCTGTCGTCAGCGCCCTTCGGCAATAGACGCCCGGACGCTACTCTGCGGCCAGCAGGGCGTCGCGCGCCCTGTTGCGCTGTGTGGCGGTGATCAGTCGTTGCTGATAAAGCTCACCGATACGGGCCATCTGATCCTCAAAGGCCGGTGCCTGCAGGTAAACGGCCATCAACTGATCGAACGCGATATCCCGCATCGCATTGCGCTGTGTCGCGGTCACAAGGTTTGCGCTATAAAGCGACATCGCATTCGTAAGGCATTCGGTCACCTCCGGCTCCACTCCGGCGGCCCGGCAGCGGAGCATCGTGCTGTCGGTCACGATGTCGCGCAGATCGTTGCGCTGCGAGGCTGTGATCAGGTTCCCGCCGTAAAGTTGCGACATCTGCTCAAGCGTCGTTCTGGCACAGGTATAGGAAAGGACCGGTGCGTCGCCAAAGGCGGTTTGCAGACGCCGCATCACGTCATCGCGGCTTTGGTTCCGGTCTGAGGCGCTGATGAGGTTCTGTTGATAGCGGCTAGCGGATTGCTCCAGAACGGGCTGCTCCTCGGTCAGCGCGGTGGCCGTGGGGCAGGCATCGGACTGCAGGGTCGGCGCGGCGGGGGAAGGGGGTGTCGCTGCGGCGGGCGCGGCCGTTCCTTCGGGCGTGTAACTTCGGCTGGCCTGTTGGCCAAGGGCATTGAGGTCGATGCGCCGCGCGATCCCGTCGGCGGGGAGGGAGGACGTATAACGGATCGAATATTGACCGCTGAGTCTGTCGGCAATCTGCGCATAAACCGCGCTCAACTCCTCTGCCGTGGGCGCGGGAAGATAGGCCGCTCCGGTGGTTGTGGCGATATCGGTGAGCACGGCCTCGTCAAGCTCGGTCCCGAGGCCCACCACAAAGACCGGCACACCGACCGTTTCGGCGCGGGCCAGCACGTCGGCAATGGTTCGGCTGCTCAGCGGTTGGCCCTGCCCATCATCGTCAACGCCATCCGAAAGCAGCACAACCGCCTTGCGGCCACGCCGGTCGGCAAGCAGGTCGATCGACTGGTAAAGCGCGTCGTAAAGGGCCGTATCCCCACGCGCGCCCAGGCCGGCGATGGCTGAAAGGATCGGGTCCTTGGCGCTCATCATCGGGGTCTGGATCTGGACCGTGCGCGCGAAGGAGACAAGCTGAACCGCGTCGGTGGGACCCAACGCGGACACAAAGGCAGAGGCCGCAGCGCGGGTTTCATCGAGGCTGCGCGCCATGGACCCGCTTGTATCCAGCGTGACCACGACGGAAATGGGGGGCAGCTGGGGTTCGACGGTCAACGGGTCCTGATCGACCTCGTCCTCACGCACCCGGAAATCGGCGGCGGTCAGCCCGGTGACCGGGCTGCCGTCGCGCAGCACGCTCACGAACAGGCGCACCTGCGGATAATCGTCGTGATTGACCTCGCTGATCGTGACCTCCGCCCCCTCGGCCCCGCCTTGAGGGATGACGCGGGGTGTTTCCTGAGCCTGGATCTGAAGGCTGAGCCCGGCCAGACAGCCCGCCAGAAGAATGCCGCGCATTGAAACCTCCCGATATGCACGCGGGAAGGTCAGCAAAGGCGGGGGCACCGCTCAACCCGGTGGCACGGCTGACAGGTCAACCGGCAAACCCTTGCCCGCCAGCGGCGGCAAGCCGCCGTTTGGTGCCGTCTTGCGGTGATCTTGCCGTCTGAAAGGGCGCGTTTCGGCAATCCGTCGCTGTTCAACCCTGCGTGAGGTGTCTTGGTTTGCAAGCCCGCGCAGGGTTCCTTCATAGCACGCGGAAGGGTTGCGATGGCGCGACCCCGGGGGATTTGTAGCGAGATAGCAACGATGACGGACATGTTTCGGCCCACAAGACGGGGCGCAATGGCAATGCTTTTGGGCACGGCTTCGGTTTTGGTGGCGGGCCCGGGTCGGGCCGAAGAACCGACCCCGTTTTCCTTCGATTGGCTGAAGGAGCGGATGCGGACAAGAGCGGAGGGGGCGGATGTCGCACCCGAAGCCTTGCAGAGTTTCCTGGCGGATCTGGATTACGACGGATACCGATCGATCGCGTTCCGGCCTGAAATGGCGCGTTGGCGCAGTGACGAGGTGTCGTTCCAGCTGCACGCCTTCCATCCCGGCTGGCTTTACAAGGAACCGGTCGTCCTGCACGAGGTGGTGAACGGCACGGCGCAGGAGATGACATTCTCCACAGCGGATTTCGAGTATCGCAAGTCGCTGGCGGGGCAGGTGCCGGAAGACGCGGAATTGCCCGGCATCGCGGGATTCCGGCTGCACCATCCGCTGAACACGGCGAATGTGTTTGACGAGCTGATCGTGTTTGTCGGGGCCAGCTATTTCCGGGCCCTGGGGCGCGGCAATTCCTATGGGTTGTCGGCGCGTGGTCTGGCGATCAACACCTGGCTGGACGGCCCGGAGGAATTCCCGCGCTTTTCGGAGTTCTGGATGGAACGTCCGGCCCCCGGTCAGCAGCACGTGGTGATCTACGCAGCCTTGGACAGCACGTCGGTCACGGGCGCCTACCGGTTCGAGGTGCATCCGGGCGCCGATACGGTGATCGACGTGGAGGCGCATCTTTATTTCCGTGAGGAGGTGGCGGAGATCGGGCTGGCGCCGCTCACGTCGATGTTCTTTTTCGACAATTACACGCAGAGGGATTTCAACGACTATCGCCCGCAGGTCCATGACAGCGACGCGCTGAAGATCGTGCGCAGCGACGGCGACGTGCTGGTGCGTCCGCTGAACAATCCGGTTCGGGTCGCAGGGTCCTATTTCGCGGAAACCGGGCTGCAAAGCTTTGGCCTGATCCAGCGCAACCGCGATTACGACGACTATCAGGATGCGGAGGCGCGCTATCATGACCGGCCATCGGTGATGATCGATCCGCTGGACGATTGGGGGCCGGGCGCGATCCGGCTGGTCGAGATCCCGGCCGAACTTGAAATCGAGGACAACATCGTTCTCTTCTGGGTGCCGGAAGGTCGTCCGCAAGCCGGCGAAGAGCGCAGCTATCGCTACCGGATGCATTGGGGGGCGCTGCCGCCCGATGAGGACGGGGCGCTGGCTTGGGTGGCCGGCACCAAGGCCGGCCATGGTGGCCCCTCGGGCGTGCCGATCGAGAATGAGAACATGCGCAAGTTTGTGATCGATTTCGAAGGCGGGCTGCTGGGCCGGTCCGCGCCCGATGCAGGGGTGGAACCGATGGTCACCGCCTCGGCAGGCGAGATCAAGGGCGTGGTTCTGTCGCAAGTGTCGGAGGCCGATGCGCCCGGAGGTCTGTGGCGGCTGGTCATCGACATCGACGGCGGCACGGAGCCGCTGATCGAATTGAGCGCGCATGTGGCCGGCTATGGCCGAAAGCTGAGCGAGGTCTGGCTCTACCAGTGGGTGCGTGATGTGCCTGCGCCGGTGACCGAGGCCAATTCCCAGATCGAAGGCTAGGGGCGGGACGAAACGCCCGCCATGTGGCCCGACAAAGACTTGAGGGCGGCGACGGGGTCGTCGTCCTCCCATATCTCGGTGCCGATGCCGAAAAAGTCGGTGAACGGGGTCAGCGCGCGAACCTGCGTGTCTGTCAGCCCGCCTTCGGCGACCACTGGGACCTCGATCATTTCCGACCACCACTCGAAAAGTTCGGTGGGCGCCGTTGTTCCATCGCCCAGCGCGCTCGACCCGACGGGGCCGAAGCTGACATAGTCCGCACCCGCTTCTCCGGCGGTCATGCCGTCATGGCGGGAGGCTGCGCAAAAGCTTCCGACGATGGCGTCCGGGCCCAGGGCCTTGCGTGCGGAACGAACCGAACGCGCGCCGTCCGAGAGATGAACGCCGTCCAGTCCCAGCCGTTCGGCCAGAACAAGGTGATCCGTGATCACCAGCGCCACATCGCGAGCATGGGTGATGTCCCGCAACGCATCCGCCGCGCGGCTGATCCGGTCCTCATCCCTTGATGCCAGGTCAAGACGGACACAGGCGATATCGACCGTGTCCAGAACACGCGCCAGATTGTGCGGAAACTGGCTCAGCTCAAATTCAGGGGGAGAGACGAGATAGAGCTGTGGCAGGTCGGGGGCGGTCATGCGGTTGCCTTTTTTCTTGTGCTGGCGCTCGTTTAGCCGATGTCGGCCGGGTTGCAAATGTGGGATGCGGCGGCGCAGCTCTTTTTCAGCGGAAGGTGCAGATGCGTGAAGGGCAGGTTTCAACCGACGCAGGCACGCGCTAGATGTCAGAAAAGCCACCGGAGGGCGATGCGATGAACCAGGACCGCAGGACGCTGCTTTTGACAGGAGCCAGCCGGGGCATCGGCCACGCGACCGTCAAGCATTTCTCTGCCGCGGGATGGCGGGTGCTGTCCTGCTCGCGCCATCCCTTTCCCGAAGACTGCCCGTGGGAGGCGGGAGAGGAGGATCACGTCCAGGTCGACCTGTCCGATCCAAATTCCACCATCGCCGCGGTCGAGGAAATCCGAGAGCGGCTGGGCAATGGCCGGCTGGAGGCCTTGGTCAACAATGCCGGCGTGTCGCCCAAGGCCGATGATGGCGGGCGGCTCGATACGCTCAGCACGGATCTGAGGGTCTGGGGCAAGGTCTTTCACGTCAATTTCTTTGCTTCCATCGTTCTTGCGCGCGGTTTGCGGGATGAATTGCAGGCGGCACAGGGTGCGATTGTCAACGTCACCTCAATTGCGGGCGCGCGGGTGCATCCCTTTGCGGGGGCGGCCTATGCGACCTCAAAGGCGGCCCTTGCCGCGTTGACGCGCGAGATGGCCCACGATTTCGGACCTTTGGGCGTGCGTGTGAATGCAATTGCGCCGGGTGAGATCGAGACCGACATCCTGAGCCCCGGAACGGAGGAGCTGGCGGAGGACATCCCGCTCAGACGTCTGGGCCAGCCGGAGGAGGTGGCGCGTACGATCTATTTTCTCTGCACGCGTGAGAGTTCCTATGTTTCGGGCGTTGAGGTCGAGATCAACGGGGGCCAGCACGTCTGACCCCTTGTGCCGGGCCGCCTCTCGCCCTAGACGAGGGCGGGTTTTGACAGCGAGGGGTCATGGCGCAGCCGTTTTTCGTATTGGTGCGGCCTCAGATGGGCGAGAATATCGGCGCGGCGGCCCGGGCGATGTGGAATTTCGGGCTGGACCGGATGCGGATCGTGGCCCCCCGCGATGGCTGGCCGAACCAGAAGGCCATCGCGATGTCCAGCGGGGCAGGGCGCTTGCTGGACGAGGCTGTGCTGACCGATGACACGGCAGGTGCGCTGGAAGATTGTTCTTACGTTTTTGCAACGACCGCGCGGCAAAGGGGGCTGACCAAGCCCGTCTTCAGTCCGGAAGAGGCCATGAAGGTCGCCGCGCAGAAGATCGGCGCGGGGGAGAAGGTGGCCGTGCTCTTCGGACCGGAGCGGGCGGGGCTTGAAAACGACGATATCGCGCGCGCCAGTGCGATCATCTCTGTCCCGGTCAACCCGGACTTTCCGTCCTTGAACCTTGCGCAATGTGTGCTCCTGACGGCCTATGAATGGCGCCGCCAGACCGAAGAGGTCGTTGCGGAAACCGTCGAGATGGCCAGAGGTGACTGGGCCACGGGGCTCGAGATTGAAAAGCTGGCCGCGCATTACGAAGAGCGTCTGGACGAGGCGGGTTTCTTCTTTCCCCCGGCCAAGGCAGACGGCATGAAAATCAACTTGCGGAACCTGTGGTCACGGATGCGATTGACCCGCGCGGATGTGCAGATGCTGCATGGGGTGATGCGGCAGATGGTCCGCTGGAAAGATCGCGGTACGTGAGGTGCTGGACGGCACTGCAACCCGCCCCTAGGTTCACGCGAAAATCGACAATGAGGATGCGATGAGCGGAAAACGCAGCATTTTCGAGGAAGTAAAAACAGCCGATCCCGCGCCTGCCACGGCGCCCGGTGGCATCGACCGGGGGCGCACGGGCGCACGCGGCGCGATCCGGGTCTGGCTGATGATCCTCTTTGCCCTGGTGGTTGTCATGATCGCCGTCGGCGGCCTGACGCGCCTGACCGACAGCGGGCTCAGCATCACCGAATGGCGCCCGATCACGGGTGCGATCCCCCCGCTGAGCCCTGCGGATTGGGAGTTGGAATTCGCCAAATATCAGGCGATTGACGAGTTTCGGATCCAGAACCAGTGGATGACGATGGAGGACTTCAAAGTCATTTACTGGTGGGAATGGGGCCACCGGCAATTGGGTCGGGTGATCGGACTGGTCTGGGCCGTGGGCTTTCTGTGGTTCCTGCTGCGCCGGCAGATCCCCACGGGGTGGACCGGGCGGCTTTTGCTTTTGGGCGCCATGGGGGGCGCGCAGGGGGCCATTGGATGGTGGATGGTCGCCTCTGGCGTAACACAGGGCGAGGGGGTGGTCGATGTCGCCTCCTACCGGTTGGCCACCCATCTTGGCCTGGCCTTTGTCATCCTCGGCTTCATCGCTTGGTACATCTTCCTTCTGGGGCGCGACGGGCGCGAGTTGATGCAGGCGCGCCGGGCCAAGGAAGCTCGGCAGTTTGGCCTGTCGACGGGACTTTTGCATTTTGCCTTTCTGCAGATCCTGATCGGCGCGCTTGTGGCGGGGATCGATGCGGGGCGGAGTTATACCGACTGGCCGCTGATGGGTGGGCAGATCCTGCCCGACAGCGCCTTCGTGCTGGAGCCGGTCTGGCGGAATTTCTTTGAAAGCCCGGGGCTGGTGCAGTTCATTCACCGGGTGACCGGTTATCTGCTGTTGATCTTTGCCGTCGTGGTCTGGCTGCGCGGACGTCGCAGCAGCCATGCGGCCACCCGGACGGCGTTTCACGCGGCGTTCATCGCGCTTTTGGCCCAGATTGCCCTGGGCATCGTGACGGTTCTCTATGCTGCACCCTGGCAGATCGCGATTGCCCATCAGTTCCTTGCCGTGGTGCTTTGGGTGCTGATCCTGCGGGCAAGGTTCCTGAGCGCGTATCCCATTTCAGCATCAATCCGGGGAGCCTGACATGCCTGCTTATGAAGACTTGATGGCCTATCAGCACGAAACCGAAGCGCTGGGGCAGATCGCCGGAAGGCTGGGCTGGGACCAGGAGACGGTGATGCCCCGCGGGGCCGCCGCACAGCGCGGTCAGGAAATGGCGGCGATGGAGGCTGTTCTGCACAGCCGCCGCTCGGACCCGAAGGTGGGCGCGTGGCTTGATGTCGTGGAAGGTGAGCCCCTTGACGAGGTGGCCCGCGCGCAGGTGCGCCAGATCCGGCGCGCCTATGACCGCGCCAGCAAGGTGCCGGCGGATCTGGCCAAGCGCCTGGCGCGCGTCACGTCCGAGGCGCAGGGCAAATGGGCCATCGCCCGCGCCGACGAAGACATGGCGGCCTTCATTCCGGTGCTGGACGAGGTGGTGTCGCTGAAGCGCGAAGAGGGCCAGGCGCTGGCCAATGGCGGCGATGTCTATGATGCGATGCTGCAGGATTACGAGCCGGGAACGACAGCCGCCGATATCGCGGCGATCTTCGGAGAGATGCGCCCGAGGCTGGTGGCCCTGCGCGCCGCGGTCCTTGAACGGCCCGCGCCCAAGGCGCTGAGCGGAACCTTTGACGAGCTTGGCCAGATGGCCCTGTCGGCGAAACTGGCCAAGACATTTGGCTATGACATGAGCCGGGGGCGGGTGGACAAGGCGGTTCATCCCTTCAGTAGCGGCAGCGGGTCCGATGTGCGGATCACCACCCGCACCAGCCTGGAGGATCCGTTCAACTGCTTTTACTCCACGATCCACGAAGTCGGGCATGCCTGTTATGAACAGGGGGTCGATGACAGTCTCGCCCTGACAGCCTTGGGCCGGGGCGTGTCGATGGGCGTTCACGAAAGCCAAAGCCGCATCTATGAAAACCAGCTCGGCCGGAGCGAAGCCTTCACGAGCTGGCTTTTTGGCGAGATGAAAGAGGCGTTCGGCGCCTTTGGGATCGACGATGCAAAGGCTTTCTATGCGACCGTCAACCGTGTCGCGAACGGCTATATCCGAACGGAAGCCGATGAGGTGCAATACAATCTGCACGTCATGCTGCGGTTCGATCTGGAACAGGCGATGATGTCGGGTGATCTGCAGGTTGGCGATCTTGAAGCCGCCTGGAATGACCGCTTTGCGTCGGATTTCGGTTATGCCGTCGACAAGCCGTCCAACGGCTGCCTGCAGGACGTTCACTGGTCCGTCGGGCTTTTTGGGTACTTTCCGACCTATTCACTCGGCAATGTCTATGCGGGGTGCCTTCACGAGGCGTTGAGAGCGGCGCTGCCGGATCTCGATGGCGATCTGGCACGGGGGCAGACGGACAGTGCGACAGGCTGGTTGCGCGAGAATGTGCAGCGGTTCGGGGGGCTTTATCTTCCGCAGGAGATCATCGAGCGTGCCTCTGGCCGCGTGCCGAGTGCGCAACCTCTGCTGGATTACCTCGACCGCAAGTTCGGCGAGATCTACGGGCTGTCCTGACCAAAGGATTTTGAGCGGCGCGGAAGATGGATGGGGTGATCTCCGCGCCGCCCTTTCACTCAAGCCTCGCTTGGGGCGGACAAGCGTCGCTCGAGGATCGAATAGGCGCCGCCTCCATAAATAAGGAGGGGGACCGACGCCATTACGAAGAGTACAAGACTGTACTCCGGCAGGCCTGAGAGTGGGACGTGGCCGCCGATAAAGACGAAACAGGCGGCGAAGAGACACCCACCGACTGCCGTCATGATTCGCGTGTAGAGCCCGAAAGCGATCCACACGCTGATTGCGATCATCAACCCATAAGCGGCAATATCTGCCGCCGGAGCCAAGGACCAAAGGAAAGCGTCCAGAACTTTCGGCCCATTTCCGCGCATGCCTTCCATGGCGGGGATGAGCAGGACGACTGCCACGACGCAGCGGCAGACCAGCTGTAAGCTCGATTGCACGTTTGTCATTGCACGCCTCATTGATAACGCTTCGATTTTTACGATACGTGCAACTTTACCGTGCAAGCAAGCAGACGTCCCGCAACCGGTGGCTTGCAGTTTTGTGGGGTGCAAAAGTCTGCCGATACCCTAGCGCGGAAATCCGCCGAGCGGAGCGTTCAGAGGTCGCGATGGCTGGTCAGAAGATCCGAGATCCATTCGATCACATGCATCATGATCGGATCCCGGCGCCGCGTCTCGTGATAGCAGAGATACATGCGCACCGATGTTTCGTTGCGGCCACCGTGCAGCGGGAAGATATCGTTATGCTCCCGCGCGATCACATGCGGCAGAACGCCGGGCATCTCACTGGCGCGCATCGCGTGATAACAGCCGACCAGTGTATCCATCCGAACCGCGGGCGGTTTCTGGAAAAAGGCCTGCGCTGCCGTCATGGGCGGTTGTTCGTCATAGGACGAGGTCAGACCGACCCATCCGTTATGGACGGGGGCGTTTTCGAACCCATAGATGTCGAAGCGCATATTCGTGAGGTATTTCACGATCAGGCGCCCCTGATTGGGCCGGTGCGATGTGATGATGACGTCGTTCTTGCCTAGCGTCTCCTGAAAGATCATGTCGTTCAGAACAAGCGACACGGTGGGATGCGCGTCGCGGAAGCGGGCGAGGCCCTTGCTCATCACATAATAGCTGAGCGCGGGCGGGCAGCCGAGCGTCATGTTGATGTGTTTGTCGGTATCCCCACGTGCGGTGTTGAGAAACCCGATGATCTGGTTGTCGAAGGCTTCGACATCGCTCAGCAGCGTATCGATCTGATCGCTTGGCTGCCAGCCATCCGGGGTCCGGACGAAGGGGTCGAACCCCAGCGTTTCACCCAAACGGGCCAGGCGCCGGGACACGGTTGCGGGATTGGTTTCCAGTACTTTTGCGGCTGCGGCCATGCTGCCAGTCTGCTTGACGGCCAGAAGGATGCGCAGGTCGTCCCAGTTCTTCACTTTAACAGGTCCTTCCTTTAAGTCGCGCCGGCGGAACGTAAAAGATGGCCTCCCGCTGTCAATTCGCAGAATGGCTATCGGCGGGAAGCCGCTGTTTTCCGCGGGGTCATCTTTTTCCTTGATCCGCGATCTTCGAGCGGGGCGCAACGCTGTTGTTAACCTGTTGATAGCCTTTGATGCGGATCGGCATCAAAGGCTGCCCGGTTTTGAAAGCAGGCGTTACACCCTTGATGCAATTCGAGACAAAGGCGATGGGGCATGCATGGATATGTGTACCGTCTGACGCTTCACGCTGCGGCGATTTGGCATCACTGGAAGACGGGTGCCGGTGGCCTGCCGCATGGTTTGCGCGTCGGGCGCGAATCTCAGGGCCGACCCCAAAGGGCCGGCCCGGAAGACGCATATCGGCGCTGTCCAGCGTTTGGACAGGCGTTTCAGAGGGTCGCTATTCGGCGTCCGGCTCGTCGGTCCCGGCATCGCCCTGGTCGGCGATCCAGGCAACGCTGACGACCTCTTCGCCCGATCCGGTGTTGAACACCCGCACGCCACCTGCGCTGCGCGACCGGAACGAGATGCCGTCGACGGGAACCCGGATGGATTGCCCCTTGGACGTGGCCAGCATGATCTGATCATCGATCTCCACAGGGAAGGAGGCGACCACGTCGCCGCCGCGCATGGCTTTGTCCATCGCGGCCACACCCATGCCGCCGCGCCCCCTTACGGGATAGTCATGAGACGAGCTGAGCTTGCCCATACCCATCGCGGTGATGGTCAGGATCAGGTTTTCCGCCGCCGACATTTCGGCATAGCGGGCCTGGGTGAAGTCCTCGGCCATGGGCGTGTCTTCTTCGTCGGTCTCCCCATCGTCGACCAGCCCGGCCACGGCCCGCCGCATCTTGAGATAGGCGACCCGTTCTTCGGCGGTGGCGACGAAGTGGCGAATGACGGACATCGATACGACGCGGTCCCCGTTCAGCAGCTTGATGCCGCGGACACCGGTACTGTCACGCCCCTTGAAGATACGCACATCGGTGGTGGGAAAGCGGATCGCACGACCGCTGTCGGTCACCAGCATCACGTCATCCTCTTCGGAACAGATGCGCGCATTCACCAATTCGATCCCGTCGGGCAATTTCATCGCGATCTTGCCGTTGGATTTGACGTTGGTGAAATCGCTGAGCGCGTTGCGCCGGACGTCGCCTGCGGATGTGGCGAAGACGATCTGAAGGTCGCTCCAATCCTCTTCATCGCGGTCCACGGGCATGATGGCGGCAATCGACACACCCGCCGGGATCGGCAGGATATTGACGATCGCCTTGCCCTTCGCGGTGCGGCCGCCCTGTGGCAGGCGCCAGGTCTTGAGTTTGTAGACCATTCCATCGGTGGTGAAGAACAAAAGCTGGGTGTGCGTATTGGCCACGAAGAGGGTGGTGATCACATCCTCTTCCTTGGTCTGCATGCCCGCGACACCCTTGCCGCCCCGCCGTTGCGACCGGAAATCAGCGAGCGGCGTGCGCTTGATATATCCGCCCGAGGTCACGGTGACGACCATATCCTCGCGCTCGATAAGGTCTTCGTCCTCCATGTCGCCGGACCAGTCGACGATCTCTGTCCGGCGCGGCACGGCGAATTGCTCTCGAACCTCGCGCAGCTCGTGCGCGATGATACCCATGATGCGGTCCCGAGAAGACAGGATTTCCAAGTATTCCTTGATCTTTGCAGCCAGTTCTTCAAGTTCGTCCGTGACTTCTTTGACGCCGATCTGGGTCAGGCGCTGGAGGCGAAGTTCAAGGATCGCGCGGGCTTGGGTTTCGCTGAGATAATAGGTGCCGTCCTCGTTGATCTTATGGGTCGGATCATCGATCAGGCGGATGTAGTCGGCGATGTCCTGGGCCGGCCAGCGCCGGTCCATCAGCTTGCGGCGCGCCTCGGCAGCGTCGGCAGAGGCGCGGATGGTCGCGACAACCTCATCCACGTTCGAGACCGCAACGGCCAGACCGCACAGGATGTGGCTGCGTTCGCGCGCCTTGCGCAGGTCATGGGCGGTCCGACGGGTGACAACCTCCTCGCGGAAATCGATGAACGACGTCAGGAAACGGCGCAGGGTCAGTTGCTCGGGCCGGCCGCCGTTCAACGCCAGCATGTTGCAGCCAAAAGAGGTCTGCATGGGCGTGAAGCGATAAAGCTGGTTCAGCACCACCTCCGCCGTGGCGTCGCGTTTGAGTTCGATGACCACGCGTACCCCGTTGCGGTCGCTTTCGTCCTGGACGTGGGCGATGCCTTCGATCTTTTTGTCCCTTGCGGCCTCGGCGATCCGCTCGATCATGGTGGCCTTGTTCACCTGATAGGGGATCTCGTCGATGATGATGGCCCACCTGTCGCGACGCAGTTCCTCGGTGCGGGTCTTGGCCCGCACGATGACGGAGCCGCGTCCTTCGAGATAGGCCTTCCGCGCGCCGGACCGGCCCAGCATGATCCCGCCCGTGGGAAAATCGGGGCCGGGGACATATTCGATCAGTTGCTCGGAGCTGAGGTCCGGGTCGTCGATCAGGGCCAGCGTGGCGTCGACAACCTCGCCTAGGTTGTGGGGTGGAATGTTGGTAGCCATCCCAACGGCGATGCCGCCCGCGCCATTGACCAGCATGTTCGGAAAGCGCGCCGGCAGAACCGTCGGTTCCTGGTCCTTGCCGTCGTAATTGTCCTGAAAATCGACTGTTTCTTTTTCGATATCGGCCAGCAGAGCGGCGGCGGGCTTGTCCATGCGCACTTCGGTGTAGCGCATCGCGGCAGGGTTATCGCCATCCATCGAGCCGAAATTGCCTTGCCCGTCCAGCAGCGGCAGCGACATCGAGAAATCCTGTGCCATGCGCACCAGCGCGTCATAAATCGCGCTGTCCCCGTGGGGGTGGTATTTACCCATCACATCGCCCACCGGTCGGGCCGACTTGCGGTATGCCTTGTCATGCGTGTTGCCGGTTTCGTGCATCGCATAGAGGATCCGGCGATGCACCGGCTTCAACCCGTCGCGCAGATCGGGGATCGCGCGCGAGACGATGACCGACATCGCGTAGTCCAGATAGGACGTTCGCATCTCCGCCTCGATCGAGACGGTCGGTCCGTCATAGGCAGGCCGTCCAGGGGGCATTTCGCCCGTGTTTTCAGGTGTTTCCGGTGTGTCGCTCACGTCCGCCGCCCGTTTTTTGTGCAGGGTCTATATCTTGTGTTGGCTTTCTATCAGACCGGGTACATGAGGTGCAATGGGCAAGGCGATGTGACCTTGGCAGCCAGGTTCGCCAAGTGCTAACACTCTGTTTTCATTGAAAAGTAACCTGTCCTGCGCAAGCATGAAAGCAATCACAAGCAAAGAGGGCAGTATGATGCGCAGCGAAACAGAGTTGATGTTGAAGGGCTATGGTCTGACCACGGCGGAGTTTTTCTATCGGATGCCGGACCACATCCACGTGCTGAACACCTTTGTCTGGCAGGAGTATGATCTGGCGCCGGATCATCCCAAACTGTTTGAATTCGTGGATTTCTGGCAGAGGGAGATCGAAGGGCCGCTGCATTCGGTACGGTTCGTCCACCGCAAGATGATCGGTCCCGGGGAGTGGCGAAACGTAACGGGCGAGTTCACCTTGCATTAGCCCGCACCAAGCGCGCCTTCTTTGCGTGTGTCCTCCGCCGGATTGGGCAAGACGCAGCCGGCTGTGAGGGGGCAACCGCCATTCCCGCGATTTCAAGGACTGCGTGGTTGTTATGCGCGCGCAGCATCGCTAGGGTCCGCCACGATGGGAGCGGTAACAGGACAAGGCTCATGGTTTCGCGCGTCATTCCGGTCGAACCTTTCGATCTGATCATCTTTGGCGGCACGGGTGACCTGGCGCGGCGCAAGATCCTGCCGGCCCTGTTTCGGCGATATTGCGCGGGGCAGATGCCCGCGGACGCCCGGGTGATCGGTGCAGCGCGCAGCGATATGAGCCGCGATGACTACCGCGATATGGCCGCCGAAGCGCTGCGCGAGTTCGGCGGTGGTCGGGCCTGCGAGGATGGAACGGTTGCCGGTTTCCTGGACCGTCTGGACTATGTGCAGGTCGACGCCCGGGGCGAGGCGGGGTGGGAAGACCTTGCAAGTTTGCTGGGCGAGCCGCGGATCCGGGCCTTCTACTTCTCGGTCTCGCCGGATCTCTTTGGCGATCTGGCCCAGCGGCTGACCGATCACGGCCTGACCCACGACCAAACCCGGATCGTGGTGGAAAAACCCTTTGGCCATGACCTCGACAGTGCAAAGGCGCTGAATACGGCGCTCGCAGCGCATTTCGTCGAAGAACAAGTGTACCGGATCGACCATTATCTGGGCAAAGAGACGGTGCAGAACCTGATGGCCGTCCGGTTCGGAAACGTGCTGTTCGAGCCGCTTTGGAACAGCCAGTTCGTGGATCATATCCAGATCACGGTTGCCGAAACCGTCGGGGTCGGCGGGCGCGGCGAATATTACGATCATGCGGGTGCGATGCGCGACATGATCCAGAACCACCTGATGCAGCTTTTGTGCCTGATCGCGATGGAGCCACCGGCAAAGTTCGATCCGGACGCGGTGCGTGACGAGAAACTCAAGGTGATCCGCGCCCTAGATAGTGTGCTGCCGCATCACATTGTGCGGGGACAATATGATGCGGTCGCAGGCGATGCCGAGCATCAAGGCTATCGCGAGGCGGTGAACAATCCACGCAGCACGACCGAAAGCTATGTCGCGCTGAAGGCGCATATCAGCAATTGGCGCTGGACGGGCACGCCGTTCTATTTGCGGACGGGCAAAAGGCTGGTGGCCCGATCTTCGGTGATCAACGTAATGTTCAAAAAAACACCCCATTCGATTTTCGGGCTGGAGGCGGGCGGGGGGCCGAACATCCTGTCCATCCGGCTGCAGCCGAACGAGGGGATCACGCTGGCCGTGACCATCAAGGAACCGGGCCCGGGCGGGATGCGCCTGATCGATGTACCGCTTGACATGACCTTTGCCGAAGCGCTGGGGCCGGAGGGCGAGGATCCGCCCGATGCTTATGAACGGCTGATCATGGATGTGATCCGGGGCAACCAGACCCTCTTTATGCGCGGCGATGAGGTGGAGGCCGCCTGGGCCTGGACCGATCCGATCATCGCAGGCTGGAAGGCCCGCGGCGACGTGCCCAAGCCCTATGACAGCTTTAGCATCGGGCCGGGTGATGCCGATGAACTTCTACGCCGGGACGGACGGGCCTGGAGGGGGATCAAGCCGTGAACCTGGTGGAATATGCGGATCGGGAGATGTTGGCCATCGACGTGGCCAACATGCTCGCAAGCGAATTGAAAAGCTGTCTTTTGCATCACGATCACGCGTCGTTCGCGGTGCCGGGCGGGACCACGCCCGGCCCGATCTTCGACGCCTTGTGCGGCGCGGACCTGGAATGGGACCGTGTGCATGTCATGCCGACGGATGAAAGGTGGGTCCCGGAAACGGACGAAAGGTCGAACGCAAGGCTGATCAAACAGCGTCTGCTTGTGGATCATGCGCGCGCGGCCCGGTTTTGCCCGCTTTATGCCGATGGCGATGTGGATGCGGTCTTGCCGGAGCTTGCATCGGCGCTTGAGGCGGAGATGCCTCTTTCGGTTTTGCTGCTTGGCATGGGGAGCGACATGCACACTGCGTCGCTCTTTCCCGGCGCCGATGGACTGGAGAGGGCCCTGGCGCCGGATGCGCCGATCCTTTTGGCCCAGCGGGCGGATCAGGTGCCCGAGCTGCGCGTGACCCTCAGCGCGTCTGTCCTTGAGGGGGCGATGTCCAAACATCTGGTGATCTTCGACGACGACAAACGCGCCGCACTGGAAAGGGCGATGACATTACCGCCGGAGACCGCACCGATCAACGCGGTGCTGACCGGCATGACAATTCATTGGGCGGAGTAGATTTCGAATGTGGAATGATATCAAGGCGCTGCATCGCGATGTTCAGGGCCGGCATATTCTTGACCTGTTTCAGGATGATGAGACACGCGCCGACGGCTTCAGCGTGACGCTGGGGGAGCTGCGGTTTGACTATGCCAAGACCAACATCGCAGAGGCCGAACGGAACGCGTTGATCGCACTCTGCGACAAGGCCGGCGTGGCGGCGCGAAGGGATGCGATGTTTGCGGGTGCCGCGATCAATGAAACGGAAGGCCGCGCGGTTCTGCACACCGCCTTGCGCAACAGCGGGGCAGGGGCGGTGGTCGTTGACGGCTTTGACGTCATGCCCGGTGTCAGAGACACGCTGGCCCGCATGCAGCGCTTTGCCCAATCGGTCCGGGATGGAACGCTGCAGGGCGCGGGCGGTGCGTTCACGGACGTCGTCAATATCGGGATCGGCGGGTCGGATCTGGGCCCGGCCATGGCTGTTCGGGCACTGGCGCCCTATCACGACGGGCCAAGGTGCCATTTCGTGTCGAACGTGGATGGCGCCCATGTGGCGGATACGCTCAGGACGCTCGATCCGAAACGCACGCTTTTGATCGTGGCGTCCAAGACGTTCACCACGATCGAGACGATGACCAATGCCGAAACGGCAAAGGCCTGGCTTGTTGCGGGTGGCGGCGATCCGGCGCGCCAGATGGCGGCACTGTCCACGGCGCTGGAGAAAACCGCGTCCTTCGGCATCCCCGAAGACCACGTTTTCGGGTTCGAGGATTGGGTAGGCGGGCGCTATTCCATGTGGGGTCCGATTGGCCTGTCGCTGATGATTGCGGTGGGCATCGAGGATTTCGACGCCTTCCTGCGCGGCGGAGAGCGGATGGACCGGCATTTCCAAACCGCGGACTGGGCCCAGAACCTGCCGGTCATGCTGGCGCTTGTGGGGATCTGGCATCGCCAGGTCTGCGGATACGGGACCCGGGCCGTGCTGCCTTACGATCAGCGCCTTGAATACCTGCCGCTTTACCTTCAGCAGCTTGAAATGGAATCGAATGGTAAATCGGTTGCCATGGATGGCAGCGCCGTCGAGGGCGAGACGGGGCCGGTCGTCTGGGGCGCGCCGGGCACGAACGGACAGCACGCCTTTTATCAGCTGATCCATCAGGGGACATCGGTTATCCCCTGCGAGTTCATGGTGGCCGCCGAGGGACATGAAGCGGAGCTGGCTCATCATCACCGTCTGCTCGTTGCCAATTGTCTTGCCCAGTCGGAGGCGCTTTTGCGCGGCCGGTCCTTTGAGGAGGCCGAGGCCCGCATGACGGAGAAGGGGTTTGAGAGCGCGGAACGGGAACGCCAGGCTAAGCATCGTGTCTTTGCGGGGAACCGGCCGTCGACGACCCTGATCTATCCCAAGCTTACTCCATATGTTTTGGGCCAGATCATCGCCCTTTACGAACACCGCGTGTTTGTCGAAGGCGTGATCCTCGACATCAACTCTTACGATCAATGGGGTGTCGAGCTGGGCAAGGAATTGGCCACCTCTCTGGGCCCCGTGATTGATGGGACGGCTGAACCGGATGGCAAGGATGCCTCGACCGTGGCGCTTGTGAACTATGTGCTCAGACAGCGCGGGACCCCCTAGCCGGGTCACCTGCCTTTCGATCAACCTGATCGGGAGCGGAGGCGCTGGACGCTGCGGAACGGAGTTTCGCAGAGCGACTTAGCCGGTTGCCAATCGCCAGGCGGCTTGGCAGGCTGGCCCGTGGGAGGAGACGGGCCGGAGACGTCGTGCATGTCACGACGGGCCATGTTTCAAAACACGAACGAGAACCGGGCGCCAAGCCCGATCAACGGGAAGGATACCTGTTATGCTGGGACAGATGATGACTGCTCCATTGCTGATTTCGTCGCTGGTTGAGCATGCCGCGAGATACCATGGCGCGACCGAGATCGTGTCGGTCAACACCAAGGAGGGGGTCGAAACGACGAACTGGAGCCAGGTCGAGGCCAATGCCCGGCGTCTGGGTTCGGCGCTGACCAAGCTGGGACTGGAGCCGCAAGCGCGCTGCGGCACCATTGCCTGGAACAACAGGCGCCACCTGGAGATCTATTTTGGCACGTCCGGCGCGGGCTTTGTCTGCCACACGATCAATCCAAGACTGTTCCCGGAGCAACTGATCTACATCATCAATCACGCCGAAGATCAGGTGCTGTTTCTTGATGAAACGTTTCTTCCGATTGCCGCGAAACTGAAAGAGCATCTACCGAACCTCAAGCACATCGTGCTGATGGGGCCGCGCGACCCGGCGGCGGCCGAGCAGGTGCCGGGGCTGGTCTTTTACGACGAGCTTCTGGAAACCGGCGATCCCGAGTACGCGTGGCCCAGCTTTGACGAGAATACAGCGTCGAGCCTCTGTTATACGTCAGGAACCACGGGCAACCCGAAAGGCGTGCTTTATTCCCATCGTTCGACGCTTTTGCATTCGCTGGTGGCCAATCAGAAAGACACGCTCGCCTTGGGCGCTGCAGACGTCGTGTTGCCGGTCGTGCCGATGTTTCACGTCAATGCCTGGGGCGTTCCCTATTGTGCTGCGATGGTGGGGGCACGGCTGGTCATGCCGGGGCCGAATTTGGACGGCGAAAGCCTGGTCAACCTGATTGACCAGCACCGTGTGACCATCGCATTGGGCGTGCCGACGATCTGGCTGGGTCTCTTGGGTCATGCCAAGGCGGCGGGCAGCAAGCTGGAAACCCTGACGCGCACGGTGGTGGGCGGGTCGGCCTGTCCGCCCTCGATGATCGCCCAGTTCCGTGAGCAATATGGCGTGGACACGATCCATGCCTGGGGGATGAGCGAGATGAGCCCGCTGGGATCGGTCAATAAACCCCTGGCCAAACACCGTGACCTGCCAGTCGAAGATCAGCATCGCCTGAGAGAGAACCAGGGGCGTCCGCCCTTTGGCGTCGAACTGAAGATCGTGGACGACACCGGCGCGGCCTTGCCAGCCGACGGCCAGTCGCAGGGCGATCTGCTGGTCCGCGGACACTGGGTGCTCGACAGCTATTTCCGGATGGAGGATACCCAGACGCTTGAGGACGGATGGTTCAATACCGGCGACGTGGCGACCCTGGACGAAGACGGCTTCATGACCATCAAGGACCGGTCGAAGGACATCATCAAATCGGGCGGGGAATGGATCAGTTCGGTCGAGCTGGAGAATATTGCCATCGGTCATCCCAAACTCGCTGATGCGGCGGTGGTCGGGGTGGCGCATCCCAAATGGGACGAGCGTCCGGTTCTGGTGGCTGTTGCGGGGGACGGCGAAAGCCCCACCGAGGAAGAGCTGCTGTCCTATTACGATGGAAAGATCGCGACCTGGCAGAAACCGGACCGGGTGGTCTTCATGGATGTCCTGCCGCGCAATGCCACGGGCAAGGTGCTCAAGCGGAACCTCAGGGAGACCTATGGCGATCTGCTGACCGGCTAGGACCACACGCTTCACCGCCGGGCCGGGATCAGTCGGGGCGTTGGGCGTCGCTTCCTCCTAAAGGAACGCGAACGCGGCTCGGATGAGCCTCTCCGGTGACCCGGTGGCAGCAGCCGGTTCCGTTCAGGTGGTGCAGCGTCACCTGAGCGGGCTGGGCCAGGGATCTATCACGCCCTCCGCCAGCGGGACAACGTTTATGCCACTTAGCGGATCGCGGGCGCCTACGTTCGCCGGGCGCCGCGATCATTGCCGTTCTGCGATATGTCCGGCCCCCGGATCACATGCTGCCGGGGATGCCTTGGGCGCAAACTCCGGCGTAACAACATCACGATCCGCGCCAGAGCGGCGGAAATCACGTTGAGATTTGGCCAGGACGTCCGAGGCGTTCCCGTTCGGGATGATGTGCAGATCTCGAAGGGCATTGCCAGGCGGTTCAGGCCGTCCCTTTTTTGGGCGAAGTCGAAGACGGTCGCACTCCTAAAACCGGATGCCGAACGCGGCTTTCACGCCATAATTCCGAGGCGCCGGCGCACCGAGGTTATTTACAAAGCTGTCGATGACCACCGTTCCACCCGCTTGCGTCAAATAACTGATGCCGAGGTTGAGCCGCCCGCGATCGTTGCGTTGGTTCGCCGTCACCCCCACGTTGCTTCCATAGCCGTGGTTCGAGGTGCTCGAAAATGTGCCGCCGCCTTTTAGCACAAAAGGGGCGCCATTCATCTCGCGCAGCGTGTGCCGAAAGTCCAATCCCATCTTGATCTGATGCAAACGACTGCCCAACCTCGGAAACGAGCGTTGCTTGGGCTGCAACACATCTTCCTTGGCGTATGACCACAGGATGCTGGGAAGCAGGGTTGTTATGCCGTAACGCAGTTCGCCCGACATCTTCAGTTGCGCGAGGGCGCGCCGGGTCTCTGGCTGCCCCGTGCCGTCATCCGAAAGCCGGATAGTGTCAGACGTCTTCCCGTGCAAAAAGCGCCCCTCGAAAAACAGCGGATGATCGGCGCTTCGGACCAGGATATAGGGCCCCGCCATCACGCCTGTGCCCTCTCTGTCGGATGCGGCGGTCGCTTGGGACAGGTAATCGGCCTCGATCATACCGCCAACGATCAGGGTGGGTCTCACAAGGGCATGAAGTCCGATTGCGCCGAAGCCGTATTTGTCCTTGCGTTGACCGGCTTCGCCCCACCGTCCGTTCATCCGTGCCCACAGGCGCCGCTCCACACCACTGGAGAAGGTCAGAGTGCCACGATTGTCCGTAACATCAGCATTCAACCGGCCCGATCCCGCTCCGGACAGAAAGGTCACCAGATTAGGCTGATGCAGAACCAGCTTGTTCATCCGTGCCTTTTGAAACTGGAACATCAGTCTTTGGGCCTCGACCGTATCGGCCCGCGCGCTGATATTGCTCCAGCAAAACATCCAAACGACAGCGAGCAGGATAAGAACAAACCCATTGGCCACAATGGTGCCGAAAGGCGGCGTCAAGCCACCTGCGTGCCTTCCGGTAAGAACACTTGTCTTGGTCATCGCATAGGCGCCTGAAACTGGAGCAGAGACAAAGGCGGCGTCGCTGAGAGGCAGATTGTTCAATTCGCGGATGGCGGTTAGCCTATACACGTTAAGGTTGATCAGCCACCCTGATATTCGCAAAAACCACCTAAATGATGCCGCCTGACGGTGTCAACGCGCAGCCAGAGGTGGCGGAATTTATGACGTGACGGCAGACACTGGCGAGGCATACAGCTTGGGACATCCGTGCCGCTGACGATGCGACGCGAGCCGCCTTTCTGTGTAAATGCAGCGGTAAACCTTTCCGGTCGGGCCGCAAGGGTCGTGGTTAAAACCATATCCGACGTTCCGGATTTACCTTCACCGGCAGGTCCGCTCAGTAGCAAGATGCCCCACACATTACCGAGAAATACTTTATTTATACATGGCTTTAGGGGGCGTTTGTGATGGAGCGGGTAACGGGAATCGAACCCGTAACTTAAGCTTGGGAAGCTCGCGTGATACCTTTTCACCATACCCGCGCTCTGGAGAGAGCGGATATCCAAAGGAGGGCACCAGGTCAATCGCGGTCTCGCAGCCCCAGGTCGGTTTGCTGGATTGAACCTGGGCGACTGCTCTGCCAATCCCGCGGGTCCGGTCAAAGGGGTTTGGAAGCCCGGAAGATGTTGATCTGTGACGGAATACCCTTTGTTCCAAACGCCTCTGCGATCTCTTTGGCAATGGCGGCGGCGTCGGTTGCGCTGCCGTCGAAGAACTCCAGCGCATTTGCCGCCGGGCCGATTACGGTAAGGGTCTGTGCCAGATCCTCTATGTTCACAGCCTGGCCCAACGTCACCTGATGCGCCTCTCCCGCGACATCGATCAAACCCGCCTCGGTCAGGATGGCGCAGACCCGGTCGATGTTGCGGAACGCAAAGGGTCCCGGCGCGTCGCGATCCGATTTCGGGGGCTGGCCAAGCCGGGCCACCGCAATGCGGTTGGGCGTGGTGAAGAACGGGTTTTCAGGTATTTCGCCCCAACAGGCCAGCGTCACGCGCGCGCCGGGTTTGAGGGCTTTGCTCATGTTGCGAAACGCAGCCACGGAATCGTCGAAAAACATCACGCCAAAACGAGAAATGAGATGATCAAAGTGCTCACCCTCGAAGCTGTCGATCTGCGCATCGCCCAACTGAAATGCGATTTCGTGATCCGGTCTCTTGGCCGCCCGTTCACGTGCGCGGTTGAGCAACGCGTCTGAAATGTCCGCGCCCAGGACAGACCCGTGCGGCGCGACATGCTCTGCCGCACGCAAGGTGCTGTGTCCCGCGCCACATCCGATATCCAGAACGGCATCCCCGTCTGACAGATCGGCCTGCTGAAAGAGCAGGTCGAGGACAGGATCAAAGGCGGCGTCGAAAATCTCCTGATGCGCGATCCATTTGGGCGCGGCCTTTTCGGTCCAGAATGCACGCTGATCGGCATTGACGGTCATATCACTCTCCTAACCGGCCCGACGTCTCTTGCGCCGGCCCCGCGCGCCGGGCTCGGACGTGCCGGTGTTGAACGCCACCTGGGGCAGGGGGGCAATCTTGGCAAGTTCGGGAAACGGGTCTGTCTTGTGCGGGATCGCATTGGCCGCAACGAAATGCTCTTGGAACTTGGGCTCGATCGCGGTTTCCACCTTGGTGATCTGTTGCACCACCGCTTCGATCTCCCGCCGGGCGGCGCGGTTGCACAATGCGATACGGGCGCCCGTGCCGGCTGCGTTTCCGGCGGAGCTGACCTTGTCCAGCGGTGCATCGGGGATCATGCCCAGCACCATCGCGTGTTTGGGCGAGATATGCGCCCCAAAGGCGCCGGCGAGGACCACGCGGTCGACCCGCTCCACACCCATTTCATCCATCAACAGGCGCGCGCCGGCATAGAGCGCGGATTTCGCAAGCTGGATGGCGCGAATGTCACCTTGGGTGACGGTGATCCGGGGACCGCCCTCGGCGCGCGCGTCGTGAATGACGTAAGAATGCGTGCGGCCATCCGGGACGCACCGGTCGGTGCCGGTCTGCGCCGCCGATCCGATCAGCCCGCTTTCATCCAGAAGGCCCGCCATGCGCATCTCTGCCACGGCTTCGATAATGCCGGACCCGCAGATGCCGGTGATGCCCGTCACCGACGTCGCGGCGGCAAAGCCGTCCTCATCGGACCACAGGTCGGAACCGATCACCCGGAACCGGGGCTCTTTCGTGGCGACGTCGATCTCGATCCGCTCGATGGCGCCCGGGGCGGCGCGCTGTCCTGAACTGATCTGTGCGCCTTCGAAGGCCGGACCCGTCGGCGAAGAGCAGGCGAGCACGCGTGATGTATTGCCGAGCAGGATTTCGGCATTGGTGCCGACATCGACCATCAGAACCAGATCTTCGGATTTTCCCGGCTCCTCAGACAGCGCAACCGCTGCCGCATCGGCCCCCACATGGCCAGCGATACAGGGCAGGATGTAGACCTGCGCACGCGGGTTTTGCGCCGAAAGATCAAGCGCTTTGGCCGGTACCGAGATCGCTTCGGACGTTGCCAGTGCAAAGGGCGCCTGTCCCAATTCGACCGGGTCGATACCCAGCAGGAGATGGTGCATAACCGGATTGCATACAAAGACGGTTTCCACGATCAGCGCCGGGTCGATGTCACCCTCTGCAGCGATCGCTGTCGTGAGTTCGTTGATGGCGTCCCGCACGGCCGATGTCATCTCGCGGTCGCCACCGGGGTTCATCATGGCATAGCTCACCCGGCTCATCAGATCCTCGCCAAAGCGGATCTGCGGGTTCATCAGCCCCGAGGATGCCAGAACAGCGCCGGTTTCCAGATCGGTCAGATGGGCGGCGATCGTGGTGGAGCCGAGGTCGATGGCAAGGCCATAAAGCCCGCCTTCATGAAGACCGGGCCAGATTTCGATCACCTGCGCGGGGCCCGCATCCCTTGGCGTATGCAGAGCGACGGTCACCTCCCATTTGCCTTTGCGCAAGACCGGTTGAAGCTTGGTGAGCAGCGTAAGGTCCGCAGAGATTTCGGCGATGTCCCATTGCGTCTCAAGCGCGCGGGCCAGTCGTTCAAGATCGCCGGTCGGGGAATGCATGTCAGGCTCTTCAACCGTGACAAAGTAAATGCGCGTGGCCGGGTCCATCGTGATGGCCCGCGCGGTTGCGGCCTTGCGAACGACCTGTTTATGCACTTGGCTTTCAGGCGGCACATCGATCACCACATCACCCTGCACCGTCGCCTGGCAGCCAAGGCGCCGACCCGGTTTCAGGCCCCGCTTGTCGTCATAGCGCTGCTCGACCGCGTTCCATTCGGACAGCGCGGTTTCGGCCACGGTCACGCCATGTTTCGGAAACTCGCCATAGCTGGGCGTGATCTGGCATTTAGAACAGATCCCACGACCCCCGCAGACGCTGTCGAGATCCACGCCGAGTTGTCGCGCGGCCGTCAGGATCGGTGTGCCGACCGGAAAATGGCCGCGCTTGCCCGAAGGTGTGAAAACGACAAGGGGATCGGTGCTCATGAGATTGGCTGCCTTTGGATGTCTCTGACGGGCAAGATAGTGAGAACGAGATAATGAGAAAGCCGGCCCGCGGCAATTCCTGCAATGCCTGCGTCATCGCGCGGAGTGCGACGACCTTGTCTGAACCGTGAAGGCGGCATGCGATGTACCTTTCGCGCGCCTACGCGTCTGGTCAAAGCCGCGATGTGCGGAACATGTAGTAGGGGGCTTTCACCCGGGCGCTATCCATGCGATAGGGTGGCCGCCAAACGCGCTGTTGCAGGAGATATCACATGCAGATTCGCGAGGCTCTCACATTTGATGATGTTTTGCTGGTGCCCGCTGCGTCCTCGGTCCTGCCGTCGACCGCCGATACACGGACACATGTGACCCGCAACATCGCGATGAACATCCCGCTTCTGAGTTCGGCCATGGACACGGTGACGGAAGGGCGCATGGCCATCGCAATGGCCCAAGCGGGCGGGATGGGGGTGGTGCACCGCAACCTCGATATCGAAGCGCAGGCCCGTGAGATCCGCAGGGTGAAACGGTTCGAAAGCGGCATCGTTTACAATCCGATCACGCTGAAGGCCCACGAAACCCTCGCCGATGCCAAGGCGCTGCAGGCCAGATACAATGTGACCGGATTTCCCGTGATCGAGGATGACGGCCGGGTCGTGGGGATCGTGACAAACCGCGATATGCGGTTTGCCAGCGACGACCGGACACCGGTGTCGAAGATGATGACCAGCGAGAACCTCGCCATCCTGCACGAACCGGCAGACCGGGATGAGGCCATCAGCCTGATGAAGGAACGCCGCATCGAAAAGCTGCTGGTGACAGATGGCAGCGGTCGCCTGACGGGTCTGTTGACATTGAAGGATACCGAACAGGCGGTGTTGAACCCCACGGCGTGCAAGGACCATCTGGGCCGGTTGCGGGTCGCGGCCGCGACAACGGTCGGAGATGCGGGCTTTGAACGCTCCGAGGCCCTGGTGGATGCCGGAGTGGACATGATCGTCATCGACACCGCGCATGGCCATTCCGAGGGTGTGGCAGAGGCGGTGCGCCGGGCCAAGACATTGTCGAACGAGGTGCAGGTGGTCGCGGGGAACGTGGCCACGGCAGAGGCGGTGCGCGCCTTGGTCGGGGCGGGCGCGGATGCGGTGAAGGTCGGGATCGGGCCCGGCAGCATCTGCACGACCCGCATGGTGGCGGGCGTTGGCGTGCCGCAACTGACGGCGATCATGGATTGCGCGGCGGCGGCCGGGGACGTGCCGGTCATCGCCGATGGCGGCATCAAGTTTTCGGGCGATTTTGCCAAGGCGATTGCGGCGGGCGCCTCTTGCGCGATGGTCGGCAGCATGATCGCGGGAACCGACGAGTCGCCCGGAGAAGTCATTCTTTATCAAGGCCGTAGCTTTAAAAGCTATCGTGGCATGGGCTCGCTTGGCGCGATGGCCAGGGGCTCTGCGGATCGGTATTTCCAGAAAGATGCGGCCAGTGACAAGCTGGTGCCCGAGGGCATCGAAGGGCAGGTGCCGTACAAGGGGAGCGCGGGCACGGTGATCCACCAGCTTGTCGGCGGTCTGAGGGCGGCGATGGGCTATACCGGATGCGCGACCGTCAAGGACATGCGCACGCAATGCAGCTTTGTGAAGATTACCGGAGCGGGCCTGAAGGAGAGCCACGTGCATGACGTGCAAATCACCCGCGAAAGCCCGAATTACCGGGTGATGTAGGTCGTGACGCCCGGAGCGCGCATCGCCGCGGCCATTGATATTCTGGACAGCATTCTTGAAGGCAGGCCCGCCGAACAGGCGCTGACCGGTTGGGCCCGCCGCAGCCGGTTTGCCGGGTCGAAGGACCGGGCCGCCATTCGGGATCACGTCTTTGACGCATTGCGACGCAAACGATCCGCGGCCGCGATGGGGGGCGGTATGAGCGGTCGTGGCCTGATGCTGGGGCTTCTGCGGCAGAGCGGGACAGACCCGGAAGCGATTTTCAGCGGAGAGGGCCACGCTCCGGCACCAATTGCCCCGCATGAGACGGGCCGCGCCCTTACGAAGATGACCGCGCCCGAGGCGCTGGATCTTCCAGACTGGCTCTGGCCCGCCTTTCAGGCTGAACTTGGCGCCGATGCGGGGAGATCCGCTCAGGCCTTGCGGGACCGCGCACCGGTTTTCGCCCGGGTCAACCTGCGGGCAAGCACGATATCCGAAGCGGTGCAGGCGCTGAAGGATGATGGGATCGAGACGGAGCCGCATCCCGATGTGCACGCAGCGCTTGAGGTGACGGCCAATGCCCGACGTCTTCGCCAAAGCGCGGCTTATCTGGACGGGCGGATCGAATTGCAGGACGCCAACAGTCAGGCCATCGTGCAGGCGCTGCCACTCCGCGATGGTTTGTCCGTCTTGGATTATTGCGCCGGCGGCGGCGGCAAGACGGTTGCGATGGGGGCGCGTGCCGATCTGGAGCTTTACGCACATGATGCGGATCACAACCGGATGCGGGACCTTCCGGCGCGCGCCGAACGGGCAAGCCTTTCGGTCACACTGACCGCGCTGCCCGATCAGCATGCGCCATACGATCTTGTGCTCTGCGATGTACCCTGTTCGGGCAGCGGGGCATGGCGCCGCTCTCCCGAAGGCAAATGGGGCCTGACCAAGGAACGATGGCTTGAGCTGCAACAGATGCAGGACCGCATTCTGGATGAGGCAGCCGCGCTCACACGGCGCGATGGCGTTCTTGTCTATGCCACCTGTTCGGTCCTGAAAGACGAAAACGAGGGGCGCGTGGCCGCTTTTCTCAAGCGACAGCCTGAATGGATCTGCACCTGGAAAAAGGCGTGGCAAATCGACAACCGGGGCGATGGTTTCTTTTCTGCACACTTGACGCGAAAAGAGGTGGTCAATACACAACTTTGACGAGCATTTGTCAGCGTTAAGCGCCAGTTAACCGTTTCTGAGCGTAATTGCGGGAGGCGAATCTCTCAGGGATGGATGGCACTGTGATCGGGAATGCGCGGGCGGAAGGCGGGACGGCGAGGCAGGCGGGACAGCCTGCATTTCTGGCCGGCGCATCCGCGTTGTTTGCCGGCGCGGCGATGATGCTTGATGGCGGTATCCTGTCATGGGCGATCTACGCGGCCTCGGTCACGCTGTTTCTGGTGGGCCTTGGCTATGCGATCTACCTTCGGCATCTGAAAGTGTTGGAAGAAAGCTCCGATGCGGTTCTGAAGGGATTTATCGCACAGGACGCAGCGCCCAGTTTCGTAACGGATGACGAAGGCAAGATCCTGTCGCAGAACGAGGCGTCGTCATCGCGGTTCTCGGATGTTGAAAGCGAAACGCTCGCCGGAACGTTGAGGGCGGTCTTTGCCAATCCAAGTGCTGTGCTTTACCGCTTGCAGACCCGCGCGGCTGGCAAAGGGTCGGCCAGGGAAGATATCGTCACACGGCGGGGGCATGTCAGGATTGCCGTTCATGGCCTGACAGACGCGCGCTTTCTCTGGCGGCTCGAGGATATGCCTGAGCGGGGCCAGGCGGGACGCAACGTGGATACATTGCCCGTTCCCATGTTCAGCGCGGGCCGGAGTGGCGCGATCCTTTACATGAACGAGGCCGCGCGACGGCTTGTCGGTGAGCGGATCAAGTCGCTGGACCGGCTGTTTCCGGCCCTGCCTCTCCGCTCGGGGGAGCTGAACCCGATCACAACGGCGGACGGCCCGGCTTATGGCTTTGTTGTCGAGCATGAATCGACGGCGGGGCGCCGCGAGATCTATGTTCTTCCAAGTGCTGCGGAAGCACCGACGGACACGTGGGGCGTGTTCGAAATGCTGCCCGTTGCCCTTCTGAAACTGGATCCAAGCGGTGAGATCCTGACCGCCAACCGCATGGCCAAAACGTTGCTGGGCGCGGAGTTCACAGCGGGCCAGGGTCTGGGCGATGTGATGGAAGGGCTGGGGCGTTCGATCAATGACTGGCTGCGTGAGACGGCGCAGGGCAGGAACGGTCAGAAGTCCGAGTTTCTTCGGTTGACCCGTCCAGACCGTGAAATGTTTGTTCAGGTCACCCTGAACAAGCTGGGGCGCGACGGGGACGAAGCACTCATGGCCGTTCTCAGCGATGCGACCGAGCTTAAGACGCTTGAGGCGCAATTCGTCCAAAGCCAGAAAATGCAGGCTATCGGCCAGCTGGCGGGCGGGGTGGCGCATGATTTCAACAATCTGCTGACCGCGATTTCGGGCCATTGCGACCTGCTGTTGCTGCGCCACGATCAGGGTGATGCGGATTATGCCGATCTTGTGCAGATCAATCAGAATGCCAATCGCGCCGCGGCCCTGGTGGGACAACTCCTTGCGTTTTCGCGCAAACAAACGCTGCGGCCCGAAGTGCTGGACATGCGTGACACACTGTCAGACCTGACCCATCTTCTGAACCGGCTGGTGGGTGAGAAAGTGACGCTGACCTTGACGCACGATCCCGTGCTCGGGGCGATCCGGGCTGACAAGAGGCAGTTGGAACAGGTGCTGATGAACCTTGTGGTAAACGCGCGTGATGCGATGCCCAACGGCGGAGAAATCAGGATAGAGACCGAGGGCGTGACCCTCAGCCGCGCGCTTGAGCGCGACCGGGCCGTCGTCCCGGCGGGCGATTACGTGACGGTCAAGGTGCAGGATCAGGGGATGGGCATTGCCGCGGACAAGCTGCAAAAGGTGTTCGAGCCGTTTTTCACCACGAAGCGGACGGGTGAGGGCACCGGTCTGGGCCTGTCGACGGCCTATGGGATCGTCAAGCAGACCGGCGGCTATATCTTTGTTGACAGTGCTTTGGGCGCCGGAACCTGCTTTACACTCTATTTCCCCATCCATGACGCGGTGCCCGAGGCGGTGCCGGCCCCCGAAACGGCCACGCGCACATCGCTGCCGCAAAGAGCAGAAGGGGTTGTTCTGCTTGTCGAGGACGAGGCGCCCGTTCGGGCCTTTGCGTCGCGGGCCTTACGCCTGCGGGGCTACACGGTCATCGAAGAGGAATCGGCAGAAGATGCGCTCAAAACCCTGGAAGACGGGTCCCTCAACGTCGATGTCTTCGTCACCGACGTGGTCATGCCCGGCATGGACGGGCCGAGCTGGGTCAGAAAAGCGCTGGAAACACGTCCCAATACGCGTGTCGTCTTTGTGTCTGGATATACCGAAGGCACATTCGGGGAGGTTCAGACCAAGATCCCCAATTCCGTTTTCCTGCCCAAGCCCTTCTCCCTCAGCCAGCTGACCGAAACCGTCCACAACCAACTTCACTGAGGGGCGCGGCCACGCCACGGCAAAAGCGTCGCCTGTCATCCGCCTCGCCTGGGGATGCTGTCGTAGAGTTCGAACTGCTCCGCGCATTTGCGCTTGAACCGCCGCTCCACATCCGGTGAGAGCGTCACCTGGCCTGGAGGGGACACGTTCTCTTTCTGAAGCTCGAAGGTGACGCCCAGGCGATCGGTCAAGAACGCGTGCAATCCCTCTTTGTCATCATACCGAAAAAGATGGTTGATCCCGACCCCGTTGGGCTGGGGTTCCAGAAACTTCACCTGATTGCCGACATTGGCAAAGCCCGGCTTGTTGCCTTTCATATAGCCTAGCACGAAGTCATCGAACGAGATATCCCGGGTCGAGTTCGGATGGCCCTTCATGAACGGGCGTTGCCGGTAGCGATACCAGCTTCCGAGCCAGTCAATCGGTTCGCGCATCACGGCGAGGGTTTCCATCTGAACCTCACAGACTTTTTCGAACATGGGTCGAAAGAACCGGTTGTAGCGGTAGACCGGCGCATGCTTCAGATCGGGCGGATTTGAGACCACGATATCCGCATACGGGCCCAGAGCCGTTTGATAGGCCGTGGTCCCGGTTTTCGGAACAGACAGAAAAACGAGTTTTTTGCTCACAAAAACAAGCATTTATTACCTTGTCGCGCGCCAGGGATACTGTTTGTTGGCGTGTAAACTACTCTTTAACCGATTTGCGAAACAGTGATTTTAGCGAAAATTCTGTTGAAATGTTCACTTTTTGATCTCATAAGGAACAAGAGGTGAACGAAGCAGCAATTGCCGCCCGCGCGCGGGTGTGACAATAAGGAAGGCGACAAGGGCCATGGCAGATCTTTTGACAATGAACAGCAAAGCAAACGCGGACAAGCAAAAGGCGCTCGACAGCGCGCTGGCACAGATTGAACGCCAATTCGGCAAGGGTTCGATCATGAAGCTGGGGGACGAGAACGCGATCCAGGAGATCGCGGCCAGTTCCACCGGCTCTCTTGGCCTCGACATTGCACTCGGCATCGGCGGGCTGCCGATGGGCCGGATCGTGGAAATCTACGGGCCGGAAAGCTCGGGCAAGACCACGCTGACCCTGCATTGCGTGGCCGAACAGCAGAAAAAGGGTGGCGTCTGCGCCTTCGTCGACGCTGAACATGCGCTTGATCCGCAATATGCGCGTAAGCTGGGCGTGGATCTGGACGAGCTTCTGATCTCGCAACCCGATACGGGCGAGCAGGCGTTGGAGATCACCGATACGCTGGTGCGCTCGGGCGCTGTTAACATGGTTATCGTGGATTCGGTGGCCGCCCTGACACCGAAATCCGAGCTTGAAGGCGATATGGGCGATTCGAGCGTCGGCGTGCAGGCCCGTCTGATGAGCCAGGCGATGCGCAAGCTCACAGGTTCGATCAGCCGGTCGAACTGCATGGTGATCTTCATCAACCAGATCCGCATGAAGATCGGCGTGATGTTCGGCTCACCCGAGACGACGACGGGCGGCAACGCGCTGAAATTCTACTCCTCCGTCCGGCTCGACATCCGCCGTATTGGCGCATTGAAGGACCGCGACGAGGTTGTGGGCAACGCGACCCGTGTGAAAGTCGTCAAGAACAAGGTGGCACCGCCCTTCAAGCAGGTGGAATTCGACATCATGTATGGCGAAGGCATTTCCAAAATGGGCGAATTGCTGGATCTGGGCGTGAAGGCTGGGGTGGTCGAGAAATCGGGCTCCTGGTTCAGCTACGGGGATGAACGGATCGGGCAGGGGCGCGAAAACGCCAAGACCTTCCTGAAGGAAAACGACCGCATCGCGCTGGAGATCGAGGACAAGATCCGCGCCGCTCACGGGCTCGATTTCGATATGCCGCCGGGTGCGGCGTCGGATGACGATATCCTGGAAGCATAACCAGACGCACACGGGCAGTGCCGAAAGCCCCCGGTTCCGGACGCGGAGCTGAGAATATCCGGAAACAAGGCGTCCCGACGGGGGCGCCTTGTTTCCGTTCATGCCCTGTGGACAGGGGCAGGGCGCGGCGGTATTTGAGGCGAACCGCAACGCTCACCCGGAAAGCACCGTTATGCCGACGCTGAACGATATCCGCTCCACGTTCCTGACCTACTTTGAAAAGCAGGGCCACGCAGTGGTCGACAGCAGCCCGCTGGTGCCGCGGAATGACCCGACGCTGATGTTTGCGAATTCCGGGATGGTGCAGTTCAAGAACCTCTTTACCGGGGTGGAAACACGCGACTACACCCGCGCGACGACGGCGCAAAAATGCGTCCGCGCAGGCGGTAAGCACAACGATCTGGACAATGTCGGCTATACGGCGCGGCACCATACATTCTTTGAGATGTTGGGAAATTTCAGCTTCGGGGATTACTTCAAATCCGACGCAATCCCGTTTGCCTGGGAGCTGATCACCAAGGAATTGCAGATCCCGGAAGAAAAGCTGCTGGTCACTGTCTATCATACTGATGACGAGGCGGCGGAGATCTGGAAAAAGGTCGCGGGGCTTGGCGATGACCGGATCATCCGCATTCCCACCAACGACAACTTCTGGATGATGGGCCCCACGGGTCCCTGCGGACCCTGCACCGAGATCTTCTATGATCACGGCGATCATATCTGGGGTGGACCTCCGGGCTCTCCGGAGGAAGATGGCGACCGGTTCGTGGAGATCTGGAACCTCGTCTTCATGCAATACGAGCAGATGGACGACGGCTCCCGCCGGGAATTGGCGGCGCAAAGTATTGATACGGGCATGGGGGTCGAGAGGGTTGCGGCGCTCTTGCAGGGCACAAACGACAATTACGCAACCGATCTGATGCGCAGCCTGATCGAGGCGTCGGCGGATGCGACGTCGTCGGACCCGGACGGGCCGGGCAAGACCCACCACCGGGTGATCGCGGATCACCTGCGCTCGACCTCGTTCCTGATTGCGGACGGGGTGATGCCCAGCAATGACGGGCGCGGATATGTCCTGCGGCGGATCATGCGGCGTGCGATGCGGCACGCGCATCTGCTGGGATCCAAGGACCCGCTGATGCATCGGCTGGTTCCGGCCCTGGTTCGGCAGATGGGCGCGGCCTATCCCGAGCTGGGCCGGGCACAGGCGCTGATCGAAGAGACGCTGATGCTGGAGGAGACGCGGTTCAAGCAGACGCTGGACCGTGGTTTGCGCTTGCTGGATGATGAGCTGGAAAGCCTCGCCGACGGCGCTGCTTTGCCGGGAGAGGCGGCCTTCAAGCTCTATGACACCTATGGGTTCCCGCTGGATCTGACGCAGGATGCGCTGCGTGAAAAGGGGCGGACGGTCGATACCGATAGCTTTGATGCCGCGATGGCAGAGCAGAAGGCTAAGGCGCGCGCCGCCTGGTCAGGCTCGGGCGAGGCGGCGGATGCGACGGTTTGGTTCGATGTGGCGGATGCGCATGGCGCGACGGATTTCCTGGGCTACGACACAGAGACGGCGGAAGGCCAGATCGTCGCTTTGGTTCAGGACGGTGCCGAGGTCGAACGCGCAGAGGCCGGTGCCAAAGTGCAGATCGCGCTGAACCAGTCGCCCTTTTATGCAGAAAGTGGTGGTCAGGTTGGCGATACCGGCGTGATCCGGACCGAAAGCGGGGTGGGGCGGGTCACCGACACCCGCAAGACAGCCGGTGTGTTCGTGCATGTCGCCGAAGTGGAAGAAGGCCATATTTCCAATGGTGAAGCGGCTGTTCTTGAAGTGGATCACACGCGGCGGACAGCGATACGTGCCAATCATTCGGCCACGCATTTGCTGCACGAGGCGTTGCGGCAGGCCCTTGGTGAGCATGTGGCACAGCGCGGGTCGCTGAATGCGCCGGACCGGCTGCGGTTTGACTTTAGCCATTCCAAGGCGGTGACGTTGGGGGAACTGGAACGGGTGGAGGCGGAGGTGAACGACTACATCCGTCAGAACGCGCCGGTGGAGACGCGGATCATGACCCCGGACGATGCGCGCGGATTGGGGGCGCAAGCGCTCTTTGGCGAGAAATATGGGGACGAGGTGCGCGTGGTTTCGATGGGCCGGCAGGCCGGATCGGGCAAAGGTGCGGACGGGCACACCTATTCGCTGGAACTTTGCGGAGGCACGCATGTGACGCAGACCGGCGAGATCGGCATGTTTGCAATCCAGTCCGAAAGTGCGTCCTCGTCGGGCGTGCGCCGGATCGAGGCGCTGACGGGGCAGGCGGCACTGGCGGCGTTACGCGGACAGGAAGGGTTGCTGCTGGAGGTGGCCGATCAGTTGAAGACAGCGCCAGGTGAGGCGCCGGGCCGGGTCAAGGCCCTTTTGGAGGAGCGCAAGGCGCTGACAAATGAGGTTGCGCAGTTGAGGCGGGACCTGGCGATGGCGGGCGGCGCGAAGTCTGGCCCGGATGCGAAGACGATCAACGGCGTGTCGCTGGTGGCACAGGTGCTGTCGGGTGTCACGGGCAAGGATTTGCCGGGGCTGATCGACGCGCACAAAGAGCAGATGGGCAGCGGGGCCGTCGTGCTGATCGCGGATGCGGGAGGCAAAGCCGCCGTGGCAGCAGGTGTGACACAGGATTTGACGGAGACGCTGTCGGCGGTGGATCTGGTCCGCGCTGCGGTCGCTGAACTGGGAGGCAAGGGCGGGGGAGGCCGTCCGGATCTGGCTCAGGGTGGCGGACAGGACATCAAGGGCGCGGAGGCTGCCATCAAGGCGGTCGAAGCGGTGCTGGAGGGCTGAGCGATGGGCGCGTTGTGGATTGCACATGTAACGGTGACGGATGAGGAGGCGTACGGGAAGTACGCGGCCCTCGCCACGGAGGCGATTGCGGAGCATGGCGGGGTGTTCATCGCGCGCGGAGGGCGGTTCGTGCAGCTGGAAGGGCAGGCGCGGCCACGCAATGTTGTGGCGCGCTTTCCCTCGGTAGAGGCGGCGGAAGCATGTTATAATTCAGACACATATCAGCGCGCGCTCAACCATGCGCGGGATGCGTCGGAGCGGGAATTGCTGATCGTTGAGACGACGGAGTGAGCCGGGCCGCTCATCCGCCCTTGCGGGCGTCTTCGCTGGGGTCAGCTTGCGGCTTTGGCGGCGCGTTTTCTCTCGTGAGGGTCGAGGTGGCGTTTGCGCAGGCGCACGGCGTTGGGGGTAACCTCGACCAGTTCGTCATCGTCAATATAGGCGATCGCCTCCTCCAGTGAGAATTGCACGTGGGGTGTCAGGCGGATCGCGTCGTCGGAGCCCGATGCGCGCACGTTTGTCAGCTTCTTGCCCTTGAGGGGGTTCACCTCCAGATCGTTGTCACGGCTGTGCTCGCCGATGATCATGCCGGTATAGACCGGGGCCTGGGCGCCTATGAACATGCGGCCACGCTCTTCGAGGTTCCAGAGGGCGTAGGCCACGGATGTTCCGTTCTCCATCGAGATCAGCACACCTGCACGGCGACCGGGGATCGCCCCCTTGTGCGCCGCCCAGTCGTGGAACACGCGGTTCAGGACACCGGTGCCGCGCGTGTCGGTCAGGAACTCTCCGTGATAGCCGATCAGGCCGCGTGACGGGACATGTGCGATGATGCGGGTCTTGCCGGCGCCAGCAGGCTTCATCTCGACCAGCTCGCCCTTGCGCGCGCCGGTGATCTTTTCGATCACCGCGCCGGAATAGTCGTCATCGACGTCGATGGTGACCTCTTCGACCGGTTCCAGCCGCTGGCCGTTCTCTTCGCGGAAGAGGACCTGCGGGCGGGAGATGCTGAGCTCGAACCCCTCGCGGCGCATGTTCTCGATCAGCACGCCCATCTGCAATTCGCCCCGACCTGCAACTTCGAAGGCCTCGCCACCGGGCGTGTCGGTGACACGGATGGCGACATTGCTTTCGGCTTCTTTCATCAGCCGGTCGCGGATCACGCGGGACTGGACCTTTTTGCCGTCGCGACCCGCGAGAGGCGAGTCGTTGATACCGAAGGTCACGGTGATTGTGGGCGGGTCGATGGGCTGTGCGGGCAAGGCCTCTGCCACATCGGGGGCGACGATGCTGTCGGCGACGGTGGCCTTGGCCATGCCGGCGAGGGACACGATGTCGCCCGCTTCGGCCATGTCGATGGGCTGTTGCGAGAGGCCCCGGAAGGCCAGGATCTTGGTGGCGCGGAAGCTTTCGATCTGGCTGCCATCGCGGGAGAGCGCCTTCACCGTGTCGCCGGTTTTCAGCGTGCCGCTTTCGACGCGTCCTGTGAGGATGCGCCCGATGAACGGATCACTGCCCAGCGTGGTGGCCAGCATGCGGAAGGGCGCGTCTTTCTGCGCGATCTGGGCAGGGGCTGGGACGTGCTCCACGATCAGATCGAAAAGGGCGGAGAGATCCTTGCGCGGCCCGTCCAACTCATGATCCGCCCAGCCGGAGCGGCCGGAGGCATACATTGCGGGAAAGTCGAGCTGGTTATCATCGGCGCCGAGATTGGCGAAAAGGTCAAAGCATTCGTCGAGCGCGCGGTCGGGCTCGGCATCGGGCTTGTCGACCTTGTTCAGCACCACGATGGGGCGCAGACCAAGCGCCAGCGCCTTGGAGGTGACGAATTTGGTCTGCGGCATCGGCCCTTCGGCGGCGTCGACCAGCAGAACGACACCGTCAACCATGCTGAGGATCCGTTCGACCTCGCCCCCGAAATCGGCGTGGCCGGGCGTATCGACGATGTTCACGCGTGTGCCGTTCCATTCAACAGACGTTGCCTTTGCGAGGATGGTGATGCCGCGTTCACGCTCCAGATCGTTGCTGTCCATCGCACGCTCCGCCACGGCCTGGTTTTCACGGAAGGCGCCTGATTGCTTGAGAAGCTCGTCCACCAGCGTCGTCTTGCCGTGGTCCACATGAGCGATGATTGCGATGTTGCGCAGGTCCATGAAATCCGCCTTTGTCCGGGAGTTGCCGGGCGCATAGCGTGCTGCGCCGCAGAAGGCCAGAGAAAAGGCGCGTCAGGTGGCGACGTAGCGGTCGCGGCGGTGGTTCACGGCAATGATCGTGTTCAAAACCACAGCGCCCAGGAGAGACCAGAGCACAACAGGGGCCGGAAAGAGCAGGAAGGCCACCCCAAAGATCACCGCGTCGGCCAGAAGCTGAACATAACCGGCGCGAAAGCCGGTCGTGTCCTGGATCAGAAGCGCCACCACCCCCAACCCACCAAGAGAGCCGTTGTGCCTGAACATGGCAAGAAGCCCCATGCCGGTCAGACAGCCGAAGATCACCGCGCCCAAGGGAGTTGAGAGTGCTTCGATCGCAAAGCCGGAGGGCAGCAATTCGGTGACGATGGATAGGAGCGAGACGGAGATCAGCGATTTGACCGTGAACTCAAGACCCAGACGACGGTAAGCGAGGATATAGAAAGGCAGGTTGATGAGAAAGAAAAGAACACCAAAGGACCACCCGGTGAGATAGGACAGGATGACTGCGATACCGGCTGTCTGACCGGTGATCAGACCGACATGCGTCAGGACATGCAGGCCCAGTCCGCACATGAAGATGCCAAGCGAAAGCCCCTGAAGGTCGTCAAGGGAGCTGTGTTTGATGACGAGGTCCTGGTCGGTCATGCGAGCGCGATAGAGCGCTTTGCAGGTGCTTGTCGAGCGGAAGGCGACTTGGCCCGCTGCATTCCTGTCTTGCAAGGATCCGGCTGCGTGGAAATCGGGCAGAGGCTGCGCCGCTCAGGGCATGACCCTAGTTCTTGTCACCTTCGAAGATCAGGAAGTCGATGATGAACACAATTGCGAAAACCGCCAGCACAAGCACTTTGAAACTCCATACTCACTATCTGACGAAGATGGCAAAATCGGGCCACTTTTGGCAAGGAATGTCTGAATTCGCCGTCGTTTTGCCCGATTTGCGTTTCGGGTCCGCAGACGGATGCGGGCGAGGGCCGGTATTGCATCCGCGCTGGAAACGCTGCTGCGCGAATCAAAAACGGGGACCGAAGCCCCCGTTTCGTTTCGCGATTTTTCAGGTTCAGCCAGCCAGCGCCTTGTTCAGGTTTTCGTCCACCTTCTCAAGGAAGCCCATCGTGGTCAGCCATTTCTGATCGGGGCCGACCAGCAATGCGAGGTCCTTGGTCATGAAGCCGCTTTCGACTGTGTCCACGATGACCTTCTCCAGCGTCGTGGCAAAGTTCATCAGGGCGTCGTTGCTGTCGAGCTTCGCGCGGTGCTTCAGACCACCGGTCCAGGCGTAGATCGACGCGATGGAATTGGTCGAGGTCTCTTCGCCTTTCTGATGCTGGCGGTAGTGGCGCGTGACCGTGCCGTGGGCGGCTTCGGCCTCCACGATCTTTCCATCGGGTGTCATCAGTTGCGAGGTCATCAGACCCAGGCTACCGAAGCCCTGTGCCACGGTGTCGGACTGCACGTCGCCGTCATAGTTCTTACAGGCCCAGACAAAGCCGCCATTCCATTTCATGGCACATGCGACCATGTCGTCGATCAGGCGGTGTTCGTAGTGGATGCACTTGGCTTTGAACTGCTCTTCGAATTCCTGCTCATAGACTTCCTGGAACAGCTCAAGGAAGCGGCCGTCATATTGCTTGAGGATGGTGTTCTTGGTCGACATGTAGACCGGCCAGCCCAGGTTCAGGCCATAGTTCAGCGAGGCACGGGCAAAGTCGCGGATCGAGCTGTCGAGGTTATACATCGACATGAACACACCTGACGACGGCGCGTCGAACACTTCGTGCTCTTCCACGGTGCCGTCTTCGCCCACGAACGTCATCGACAGCTTGCCGGGCCCGGGGAATTTGATGTCGGTGGCGCGGTATTGATCGCCAAAAGCGTGGCGCCCGATGACGATAGGCTGGGTCCAGCCCGGCACGAGGCGCGGCACGTTCTGGCAGATGATCGGCTGGCGGAACACAACTCCGCCCAGGATGTTGCGGATCGTGCCGTTGGGCGAACGCCACATCTTTTTCAGACCGAACTCTTCGACCCGCGCCTCATCCGGTGTGATCGTGGCGCATTTGACGGCGACGCCCACTTCCTTTGTCTTCTCGGCACTGTCGATGGTGATCTGGTCGTTGGTCTCGTCCCGCGCTTCGATGCCCAGATCGTAGTAAAGCAGGTCCACGTCGAGGTAGGGCAGGATCAGCTTTTTCTTGATGAAATCCCAGATGATCCGGGTCATTTCATCGCCGTCCATCTCGACAATGGGGTTTTCGACTTTGATCTTGGACATGATGTGCCTCTTTGATGTCTGGTGGCGGAATTGGGCGCGGTTTAACGGATCGGTGCGCGCCATGGAAGATGGTATGCCGTGGTATACCGGCGACGTGGTGTCGCGGGCGCGTCAGCCAGCGGAACGCGCGAAAAAGGCCGACAGGCGCGGGCGCAGCCAGGCCCAAACACGCGGCGCACCGCGCGCGATGGGGATGCCGACACGGGTGTCGAGCTGATCGAGCGTGACGTTGAAGTCCTTCCAGCTGCCCCCGCCGTTTTCCAGATTGGCAATCGGGGTCTGCACCCGGTCGATGGCCTTGGCAAAGACGGCGTCGGGCGTGGCTGCGGCTTCGAATTCGTCCCAGAGCGCGCGGAAGGCATCACGCTGATCGGCGGGCAGCAGGCCAAAGAGCCGATCGGCGGCTTCCTCTTCTGCACGCGCCTGCGCGGCGCGGTCCACGTCGGCGTGAATGGGCGCGTCGCCGGCATCTATTTCGACCAGATCATGGAGCAGAAGCATTTTCAGCACACGGTCGATCTGCACATCCGGCCCGGCATGCTCGGCCATGACCAAGGCATAGAGCATGATGTGCCAGCTATGTTCGGCTGTGTTCTCGAAGCGGGAATTGTCGATCAGGCAAGAGGCGCGCAAAACCGACTTCAGTTTATCGGCCTCGATCAGAAAAGCGGTCTGCGCCTCCAGCCGTTCGGCGGGCGTCATTCCGGGGCCTTTGCTTGGCGGGCCTCTTTGATCTTGCGCTCAAGAAACGCGCGCGCCCCGCGTTCGGACAGGCGCACCCGGATTTCGGTCAGATACGCCTCTTCCAAGGATTGGGAAGATGCGGCCAGAACAGAAGCAACCTCGGTATAGAGGCGGTCCTGGCCCGTCTCGTCCATGGCCGCCATTGTGTCTTCGGCAAGTTTGGCGGCCAGTGTTTCGGTCGTTCCCATGATCAGCGCGTGCTTTCGGTCAAGCGACGCTTTACATAATCGGTGACGTTGCCGATCAGCGTGTCCATGTGATCTTCACGGAAGAAGTGGTCGGCGCCGTCGATCTCCTGATGGGTGATCGTGATGCCTTTTTGCTCGTGCAGCTTGTTGACCAGAGAGGTCGTATCGGCCGGCGGAGCAACCCGGTCAGCAGATCCGTTGATGATCAGACCGGAAGAGGGGCAGGGCGCCAGGAACGAAAAGTCGTACATATTGGCCGGGGGCGAGACCGAGATGAAGCCCGTAATCTCTGGACGCCGCATCAGAAGCTGCATGCCGATCCACGCGCCAAAGGAAAAGCCCGCGACCCAGCAATGTTTTGAATTGTTGTTCATCGACTGAAGATAGTCGAGGGCGGAGGCCGCGTCTGACAGCTCACCGATGCCCTGATCGTATTCGCCCTGGCTGCGCCCGACACCGCGGAAATTGAACCGCAGCACCGTAAAGCCCATGTTATAGAAAGCGTAGTGCAGGTTATAGACGACCTTGTTGTTCATCGTTCCGCCGAATTGCGGATGCGGATGCAGCACGATCGCGATGGGAGCGTCTTTTTCCTTTTGCGGGTGATAGCGGCCTTCAAGGCGTCCTTCGGGTCCGGGAAAAATGACCTCGGGCATATGTCGTCCTGTCTTGCGTCAAGATGGGGTGATTTGTTGACACGATCACCAAAGCATCTTAGAACGGTTCTAATTTGAGGCGCCGGTCTTGCCTGCGCGCAGTCAGGGCGACATACGCATTGACGCGTGCGGCGTCAACATTTCGGCGCATCTGGCCTGTTGGGGGAATGTTGAGCATGAAATTGTCGACCAAGGGCCGATACGCGATGGTGGCGCTTTGCGACATAGCTTTGCAGCCGGTCGACAAGCTTGTCACGCTCAGTGAGATTGCCGAGCGTCAGGACATCTCTCTCCCCTATCTCGAACAGCTTTTTGTCAAGCTCAGGCGCGCAAATCTTGTGACGTCCGTCCGTGGGCCCGGCGGTGGTTATCGCCTTGCACGCGGCGCGGCGGAGATCCGGGTCGTGGATGTGCTGGCGGCGGTCGATGAAACGGTCGATGCGATGCACAAGGGGGCAGGGGCGTCGGGCGGGCTTTCGGGCAGTCGGGCGCAATCCCTGACCAACCGGCTTTGGGAGGGGTTGAGCGCACATGTTTACGTGTACTTGCACCAGACGCGCCTTTCAGACGTCATCGCCAATGAATTGGCGCCATGCCCTGCGGTTCCCAACCTGTTCAGAGTTGTTGACGATGCTCCGGCATAGGGCCCGTGCTGGTCTATCGGTGTCCCGCACTGGGCGCGCGTGCCATCTGACTTTCGGCCTGAAATTGGCATGAGCCGGGTTTATCTGGATCATAACGCAACTGCGCCACTGCGCCCGGAGGCCCGCGCCGCGATGATCGAGGCGATGGAGCACGTGGGCAATCCGTCCTCGGTCCATGCCGAGGGGCGCGCAGCCAAGGGCATCGTCGAGCGTGCGCGCAATCAGGTCGCCGAAGCCTTTGGCGCGGTCGGGGCCGATGTCATCTTCACATCCAGCGCGACCGAGGCGGCGGCCCTGGCCTGCGCCGGGCGCGGATTGGATGGGGCGGCGGTTGAACATGACGCTGTCGGGGCGTGGGTGTCCGACGCGCTGGAGGTCGATGCATCCGGTCTGGTCTCCGTTCCCGATCCTGCGCGCGCTGTCTTGCAGGCTGCAAATTCCGAGACGGGCGTGGTTCAGACCCTGCCGCAGGACCTTGCGGTTTGCGATGCCACGCAGGCCTTTGGAAAGCTGCCGGTGGCGTTCAACTGGATGGGCTGTCAGATGGCGCTGATCTCGGCGCATAAGCTTGGCGGGCCCAAAGGCGTCGGAGCGCTTGTGGTCAGGCGGGGGACCGATGTCGTGGCCCAGATCCAGGGGGGTGGCCAGGAAATGGGGCGCCGGTCAGGGACCGAGAACGTTGTCGGAATTGCCGGTTTTGGTGCCGCCGCGGCGGCTGCGGCGCGGGATCTGGATGACGGCGTTTGGGCGCGGGTCGCAGAAATTAGAAATATTCTAGATAAAAGTCTTGCTGCTGGCTCAAACAAGATTATTTTTGTCGGGAATAAGGAAAGGCGGCTGCCGAACACGACCTGTTTCGCGATGCCGGGCTGGAAGGGTGAGACCCAGGTGATGGCGATGGATCTTGCCGGGTTCGCGATCAGTGCCGGGTCGGCATGCTCCAGCGGCAAGGTCAGGGCAAGTCGTGTGCTGAGGGCCATGGGCTTTGATGAACGCACCGCCGCTTCGGCGATCCGCGTGTCGATCGGGCCGGAGACAACAGAAGAGGATGTTCTGCGTTTCGCCGAAGCGTGGTTGTCCAGAGAAAAGAAATTCCACGCCCGCGCGGCGTGAGCGCAAGGAGAGCATGATGGCAGCGTTGGACCAGACCGTTCAAGTCAAAGAAGGCGTCGATCAGGAAACCGTCGATGCGGTGCGCGAAGTGGGTGGAGCCTATAAATATGGCTGGGAAACCGACATCGAGATGGAGTTCGCGCCGAAGGGCCTGACCCCGGACATCGTCCGGCTGATCTCGGAAAAGAATGAAGAACCGGAATGGATGACGGAATGGCGTCTCAAGGCCTATGAGCGCTGGCTGTCGATGAAAGAGCCGGATTGGGCCATGGTCGATTATCCCGAAATCGACTTTCAGGATCAGTACTACTATGCCCGCCCCAAGAGCATGGAAGTGAAGCCGAAGTCGCTGGACGAGGTCGATCCCAAGCTGTTGGCCACTTATGAAAAGCTGGGCATCCCGCTGAAAGAGCAGATGATCCTGGCGGGCGTCGAGGGCGCGGAGGACGCGCCAGCCGAAGGGCGCAAGGTGGCGGTCGATGCGGTGTTCGATTCGGTCTCGGTCGGGACGACGTTCCAGGCGGAGTTGAAAAAGGCGGGCGTGATCTTTTGCTCGATCTCCGAAGCGATCAAGGAACACCCCGAACTGGTGAAGAAGTATCTTGGTTCGGTCGTGCCGGTCTCGGACAACTTCTACGCCACGCTGAACAGCGCGGTCTTTTCGGACGGATCGTTTGTCTATGTGCCTCCGGGCGTGCGTTGCCCGATGGAGCTGAGCACATATTTCCGCATCAACGCGGAGAATACCGGTCAGTTCGAACGCACGCTGATCATTGCCGACAAAGGCTCTTACGTGAGTTACCTCGAAGGCTGCACGGCGCCGCAACGCGATACGTCGCAACTGCACGCTGCTGTGGTGGAGATCGTCGTGCTGGAAGATGCCGAAGTGAAGTATTCGACGGTCCAGAACTGGTATCCGGGTGACGAGAACGGCAAGGGCGGTATCTACAACTTCGTGACCAAGCGCGCCGATTGCCGGGGTGATCGGGCCAAGGTGATGTGGACGCAAGTCGAAACCGGCTCTGCCGTGACCTGGAAATATCCGTCCTGCATCCTGCGCGGTGATGACAGCCAGGGCGAGTTCTATTCGATCGCCATCGCCAACAACTATCAGCAGGCCGATACCGGCACCAAGATGGTGCATCTGGGCAAGAACACCAAGTCGCGGATCGTGTCCAAAGGGATCAGTGCGGGCAAGGCGCAGAACACCTATCGCGGTCTGGTCTCGATGCATCCCAAGGCCAAGAATGGCCGTAACTACACGCAATGCGACAGCTTGCTGATCGGCGACACATGCGGCGCGCATACGGTGCCCTATATCGAGGTCAAGAATAACTCGGCCCGCGTCGAACACGAAGCGACGACGTCCAAGGTCGATGACGACCAGCTCTTCTATTGCCGCTCGCGCGGGATGGACGAAGAGGAGGCCGTGGCCCTGGTGGTCAATGGTTTCTGCAAGGATGTCCTGCAGGCCTTGCCCATGGAGTTTGCAATGGAAGCACAGCAACTGGTGGCAATCTCGCTTGAGGGCTCCGTCGGCTGATGGCACCGGACATGCAACACCCCAAGGCGCCGCAGGTGATCCGGTTGGGTCACCCGTCGCGCCTGACGCCCGATACGCTGGAGGTCACGCTTCTGGTCCTCGGGCATCTGGTGGTGTTCTTTCTGTCTCTGGCACATGACGAAATCACGGCGGAACTGGTCGAGGATGGCTGGTTGATGGCCAGCCTGTCCGAGCGGTTTGAAATCCTGATCGGCCTTGTTCTTTTTCTGTGCTGGAGCGCGCTTTTGCTGCGGCTGGTGCATGTGTTGCGGCGGGTCAGGGAAGACGCGCTGCCCGAACAATCGGACAGCTAAGAAAGTTTGGACTCGCCGCTATGATGCAACAACTTGTGCTTCAATCCATGGCGCCTGCCTTGGGGGTCTTCATTGGCGCGTTGATCGGCTTTTCGCTGCGCCGGCGCCGGGGGAAAACCGAAGGGCTGATGCAGGATTCGGTCTTTTTGACGGCCAGTGCCGCCGGCGGCGCGGCCTTGCTTGTGGCGATGGCCTATAACTACCTCTTCGGGGCGGGCGCATGATCGTGACGACGACGCCATCGGTCGAGGGATATGCGATCGCGGACTACAAGGGCATCGTCGTGGGAGAGGCGATCCTCGGCGCCAACGTGATCCGCGATGTTTTCGCAGGGATCACGGATATTCTGGGCGGGCGCTCGGGCGCCTATGAGGAAGAGCTGGCCAAGGCACGTGCGACGGCTTTGGAAGAGATGGAAGATCGCGCCCGCGACCTGGGTGCGAACGCGGTAGTCGGTGTCGATCTCGACTACGAAGTGATCAACAATATGCTGATGGTCAGTGCCTCTGGCACGGCCGTGCAGCTTGGATAGACAGATCTGGCCCTTTGGCCGGGAAAGACAATCAGAGGCGAAATCATGTTGGATATCAAAAACCTGCACGTGAAACTTGAGGAAGAGGACAAGCAAATTCTCAAGGGCGTCGATCTGCAGGTCGATGCGGGCAAGGTGCATGCGATCATGGGGCCCAACGGGTCGGGTAAATCGACCCTGTCCTATGTTCTATCGGGCCGCGAAGGTTACGAGGTTACCGACGGCACGGCCTCTCTCGAAGGCACCGATCTGCTGGAACTGGAACCCGAAGAGCGTGCAGCGGCAGGCCTGTTTCTGGCCTTCCAATATCCGGTTGAGATCCCCGGTGTGGGCAACATGACCTTCCTGCGCACCGCGGTGAACGCGCAGCGCAAGGCCCGCGGCGAAGACGAGATGAGTGCGGCGGATTTCCTCAAGCTGGTGCGGGAGCGTGCGAAAGCGCTGAAGATCGACGCCGATATGCTCAAACGCCCGGTCAATGTCGGCTTCTCCGGGGGGGAAAAGAAGCGCAACGAGATCCTCCAGATGGCCATGCTTGAGCCGAAGATGTGCATCCTCGACGAGACGGATTCCGGCCTCGACGTCGATGCGATGAAACTTGTGGCCGAAGGTGTGAATGCCCTGCGGGGTGCCGGACGCGGTTTCCTCGTGATCACCCACTACCAGCGTTTGCTGGATCACATCAAACCCGATGTGGTACACATCATGGCAGATGGTCGGATCGTCAAAAGCGGCGGGCCAGAGCTTGCCCTGGAAGTTGAAAACAACGGATATTCGGACATCCTGGCGGAGGTGGCGTAATGGCCCTGCCGGAACTGAAACAGACCGCGACGGACGAACGGCTTTCGGCCCTGTCCCTCCCGTCGGGCGGCTGGTCTGACGCGGCGCGCAAAGAGGCGTTGTCGCGCGTGCGCGCGATGGGCCTGCCGTCGCGCAGGGATGAATATTGGAAGTACACACGCCCGGATACGCTGGTTGAGCCCGAAGCGCCCAAAGCCGCACTTTTCGATGCGGGCGAGGCCCCGATCTTTAGCGAGGTTGAGCGGCTCAAGATCGTGTTCGTGGACGGTGTGTTCGATGCCGACGCATCGGACGATCTGAGCCTGGATGGGGTCAGCATCGAGCGTCTGGCCGACACGCAGGACACCGACATCCACTGGGCGCGCGATGTTTACGGCACGCTTGAGGCACGTGGACAAGATCCGGTGGAACGTCCGCTTGCGGCGCTCAACACCGCTTTTGCGACCGATGGCGTGCTGATCCACGCCAAAGAAACGCCGTCCAAACCGATCAGCCTGGTTTATATCCATAAATCAGAGACTTCTGATGCGATCCTACACCATGTGATCCGGGTCGAAACGGGGGTCGAACTGACGATCCTCGAAAACGGCCCGGCTGCCGCGCGGTTCAACAAATGCATGGAAGTGGAGGTTGCCGACAAGGCGACACTCCATCATGTCCGGGCTCAGGGTCGCGATCACGAACGGCGGGCCGCCACGCATATCTTCGCGCGGCTCGGAACGGAATCGGTCTTCAAATCATTCACGCTAACCGCCAACGGCGTGCTGACGCGGAATGAATGCGTGATCGAATTGACCGGCGATGATGCCGTCGCTCACGTGGCCGGGGCCTGTGTGGGTGATGGTGATTTCCACCACGACGACACCGTCTTTATCACCCATGACGCGGTGAACTGCGAAAGCCGGCAGGTTTTCAAAAAAGTGCTGCGCAACGGTGCGACCGGCGTGTTCCAGGGTAAGATCCTGGTCAAACCGGATGCCCAGAAAACCGACGGCTATCAGATCAGCCAGTCGCTGCTTTTGGATGATGACAGTCAGTTTCTGGCCAAGCCCGAGCTTGAGATCTACGCCGACGATGTGGCCTGTTCGCATGGATCGACCTCCGGCGCGATCGATGAAGAGGCACTCTTTTACCTGCGCTCTCGGGGGGTGCCGGAAGGGGAGGCGACCAATCTTCTGACCCTGGCCTTCCTGGCCGAAGCGGTCGAGGAGATCGAGGACGAAACCCTGGCCGAGGAAATCACCTCGCGCCTCGAAGCCTGGCTGGTGCGGCACAGCGGTTAATGCCTGTCACACGTGATATAACAGCCACCTACCGGGGACCGGGGCGGGTGATGAACAGGCTGTTGTCCATGGGACCGCGCGAAGATCGTGCGCTGGCCATTTTGATGGGCGGGTGCGTTCTGGTGTTCATTGCCCAGCTTCCCCGGCTGTCGCGGGAGGCGCATCTGACGGGGCAGGAGTTGAACATGCTGATGGGCGGCGCGCTCATGGCATGGATTTTCGTCGCACCGCTCTTACTTTATATCCTTGCCGGGCTGTCGCATCTGGTCGCGCGGCTTCTCGGGGGGCAAGGGGATTGGTATGGTGCACGGCTGGCGCTTTTCTGGGCCTTGTTGGCATCCTCACCGCTTTTGCTGCTTCACGGTGTCGTGGCGGGGTTTGTTGGGCCAGGGGCTGCGCAGCAGGGGGTTGGCCTTGGGTGGCTCATCGTGTTTCTGTGGTTCTGGTTTGCGTGTCTGAGAGCAGCAGAAAGGCCCGAAACATGATGGCGATCAACTTGCGTGACCTGGCGGTGTTGTCGATCAAGGATCCGGCAAGTGCTGCGCGTATCCTGCTGGAGCTTTCTCCTCCGCGTGAGGCGCTGTGGACGGGCCTGCTGCTGACGGCGGTTCTGAATACGATGATGCTGGTGCTGTCGAACATGATCCTGCCGGGGCCGTCCCCAATGCCCGAGGTCTTCAACGTACCCAGCATCTACCTGATTGCTGTGGCGGTGGGCCTTGTCCTGATCTCCTACAGTATTTTCTGGACCGGGCGAGCCATGGGCGGGCAGGGCAGCATCGACGACGTGATGCTGTTGATCGTCTGGCTTCAGGCTCTGCAGGTGGCGGTGCGTGCCTTGGTCCTTGTCCTGGTTCTGACCATACCGTTTCTGGCCATGCTGCTGGTCTTGGCCTCCGTGTTCTACGGGATCTGGATCCTGATCCATTTCGTGGATCAGGCACACCGGTTCGGCTCGCTTGGCCGGTCCGCTGTCGCGATGTTTGTGGCCTTCGTCGGCCTCGTTCTGGTTCTGTCGTCGATCCTGGCGTTTCTTGGGGTCGGCCTTGTGGAGAGTCCCGGCTATGTTTGATATTGAGAAAATTCGGGCCGATTTCCCGATCCTGTCTCGTGAAGTGAATGGCAAACCGCTTGTCTATCTGGACAGCGGCGCATCGGCTCAAAAGCCGCAGGTCGTGATTGACGCGGTCACACGCGCCTATTCCGAGGAATACGCGAACGTGCATCGCGGATTGCACTACCTGTCAAATCTCGCGACCGAAAAGTACGAAAACACCCGGGGCATCATCGCGCGCTTCATGGGGGCCGCCGATGAGAACGAGATCGTTCTGAACTCGGGGACCACCGAGGGGATCAACATGGTCGCCTATGGTTGGGCCATGCCTCGGATGGAGGAGGGGGACGAGATTGTCCTCAGCGTGATGGAGCATCACGCGAATATCGTGCCGTGGCACTTCCTGCGCGAGCGGCAGGGCGTGGTGCTGAAATGGATCGATGTCGATTCCAACGGTGATCTTGATCCGCAGGCCGTTCTGGACGCGATAACGCCACGGACCAAGCTGATCGCCGTGACCCATTTGTCCAATGTTCTGGGCACAAAGGTCGATATCAAGGCCATCACCGAAGGCGCCCACGCAAAGGGCGTGCCCGTCCTTGTCGATGGCAGTCAGGCGGTGGTGCACATGCCGGTCAACGTTCAGGAGCTGGGGTGTGACTTTTACGCGATTACCGGTCACAAGCTCTACGGCCCGTCGGGGTCTGGCGCGATTTATGTCAAATCCGAGCGCATGGCCGAAATGCGGCCCTTCATGGGCGGTGGCGATATGATCAAAGAGGTCAGCAAAGACGTCATCACCTATAACGATCCGCCCATGAAGTTCGAAGCGGGCACGCCGGGGATCGTGCAAACGATCGGCCTTGGCGTCGCGCTGGAATATATGATGGGCCTCGGTATGGAGGCGATTGCCGCGCATGAAGATGACTTGCGGGACTACGCGCGAAGCCGCCTTGACGGGCTGAATTGGCTTCAGGTGCAGGGAAAGTCAGCGGACAAGGCGGCGATCTTCAGCTTCACGCTGGACGGCGCTGCGCATGCCCACGACATCTCGACTATTCTGGACAAGAAGGGCGTCGCCGTGCGTGCCGGCCACCACTGCGCGGGGCCTTTGATGGACCATCTTGGTGTGACGGCAACCTGCCGGGCGTCATTTGGGCTTTATAACACCACGGATGAGGTCGATGTGCTGGTTGACGCGCTGGAACTGGCGCACGAGCTTTTCGCCTGAGACGGGTATCACGCGGCAAACTATTGAATTGCACGGCCTCAGAGAAAGCCCTATAGCAAGCGAACAAGGACCCATAGCTCAGCTGGATAGAGCGCTGCCCTCCGAAGGCGGATGTCAAGTCTGGCGAAGGTTGAAGGTGCTGGCAAAAGTAAGTTGCGAAACAAAGGCTTGGGTAGATGTTCGGATCGCCCTTCAAACCGGCCAAAAGTTCGCGTAAGCACTGCGTAAGCAGTAGGAATACATTGAGCACCCGTAGCTCAGCTGGATAGAGTGTCGGCCTCCGAAGCCGAAGGTCACAGGTTCGAATCCTGTCGGGTGCGCCAACTTTTTCTTTATATATTAGTGACTAAGGTTGCGCCGCATCCGAGGCAGTGGCGCTTACGCGAGTTTTTTTTCGCAAGCAGCCGAACGTGAGCAGTACTCAGGGATGGTGTGGCTGGTTTGGCTTGCCGTTGAACTTTCAGGCAACTCTTGAGACGGCCAGTACTAATCGGCGTCAAGTCTTGCAGTCCCATTTCGATTGCGCCTGCAAGATGAAGTCGATGAACACTCTTATCCTCGGCGAGACAAGGCGACGGTCGAGATAGAGCGCAGTAAAGGGCGTAGGTGGCGGCCGGAACTCCTCGAGCGCCTCCACGAGCTTGCCCCGTTTTACTCCTTCAGCCGCCATGAATGATGGCATCTGACTTACACCGAGACCGGCACGAGCTGCGCGACCTACAGACTCACCATCATCGATTGTGACCGAACCCTCGTAGGTTTTGGACACAACTTCCCCATCCTGTGTGAAATGCCACTGCATTACTCTACCTGTGCGGCGATTGCGGAAATTGAGGCAATCGTGTTTCGCCAAGTCGTCCGGGTGTTCTGGCATGCCATGCAGATCCCAATAGTCTGGAGATGCACACAGTACGAGTTGATCATCGAAAACCCGACGCGCTATCAGATTGGCCCTGTCGGAAAGCGCTCCCGCTCTTATCGCGATGTCAACCGCGTCACCGGCGAGATCAACCGCACGATCATCTAGCCAAAGTTCGATTTCGACTTGAGGCCATTCTCGATGAAAGGCGTCAAGCGCCGGGACTAAGCACATACGACCAAAGGCGGCAGGTGCACTGACTGTTAGCCGCCCCACAGGATCGCTTGCAGTGTCGCTGACTTCCGCACCTAAAGCCAAGGCGTCCGCGATCAATCGCTTGGCGCCCTCCAGATAGCGTTCGCCTTCCGGAGTTAGGCTGACGCTACGTGTGGTTCGGTGAATTAATTTAACGCCCAGTGTTTCTTCGAGGCGCGTGACGGCCTTCGACGCTGCAGATGGTGTGAGGTTCAATCGTCGGGCTCCGTCCTTGAAAGCTCCAGTCTCAGCCACGCTGATGAAGGCTTCGATGCTGATCAGAGATGGCAAGTTATTCATGACAAAAATTCCATTCTGAAGCCTCGGCACCCGGATTTATCCGAAATTACATAGTCTATACATCGTAATTTACCAACGCTGGCGGCAAACCATCGCCCAATTCTGCGCGATCGGAGGCTGCCTCGGAATTACTTTGAAGCAATCGAGAGCCGCTAGCGACCACACCCACAACGGAGAAATTCTATGAAAATTGGAATCATCGGTGCCGGCGATATCGGTAAGCTCTATGGCCAACTGTGGCGCGAAGCGGGTCATGATATCATGATCGCTTCCAGGTCGTCCGAAACTCGCGAAGACGCGGCGCGCAAAATCGGCGCGACAGCGGGCACACCGGAGGATGCGGCGGCGTTTGGCGACGTAATCCTTTTAGCTGTTAACTATGCGACGGTAGACGAAGCTGTGTCCGCCATTGCGCCCGCGATTGACGGCAAGCTGGTGATTGATGCCACCAATCCGCTCATCCGTGTATCGGGTGGTGGCGTCGAGCGAGTGATCCCCGATGATGCGATCTCGGGCGAAATCATGGCCCACAAGCTACCCGGTGCTCGAGTGGCCAAGGGGTTCACCACGTTGTGGACGGGTCATGTCGAGGAAAAGAGCGATCGCGATGCGCCGAAAGTAGCCATGACCCTGGCGGCGGACGCTGCCGAAGATCGTGAGATCGTCGCGAAGCTCATCAGCGATGCAGGCCTTGTTCCCGTTGATCTGGGGACGCTTGCACAGTCTCGCCCGCTCGATCCGCCCAGTCCGATCTGGAACGTGGTCCTCTCCGCAGACGAACTCGCCGAACGGGTGGCCGTGTTCCGTCAGGAACAGGTCGCTTGAGGCCAGACCGAAACGAAAGGATGAGTCCCATGACTACGCTCACGGCATGCGCAGACAACGCGCAAACCTGCAAAAGCGCGACTCGCGGACTGACACCGATAGTCTCCGCGGCGCTGTTCCTCGAGGCGATGACTGTGTCGATCACGGCCATCGCGATCCCAAACATGAAGGCTGATTTCGACTCATCTCTAGCCGTGCTGCAATGGACGCACGGTGCATTTATCATCGGTTTTGCTGGGCTGCTTCTGCTCGGAGGACGGGTCGCCGACCTTTATGGCCGACGCCGTGTCTTCCTCATTTCGACAGCTCTCTTCGGATTGGCTTCGCTGATCGTCGCGCTTGCACCATCGTTGGGGCTGCTTTTCACGGCGCGCGGAATCCAAGGCGCCGCGGCGGCTTTCATGATTCCGACGTCGATATCGATCCTGACCGGCGCTTTTCCCGAAGGACCGGCGCGCAATCGGGCTCTCGGCACTTTCAATGCAGCGGGTGCCGCAGGCTTCTCGGTTGGCCTCGTCATCGGCGGATTACTCATCGCCGAACTCGGCTGGCGCTGGGCCTTTGGATTGAACTTCCCGGCCTCGGTTTTGATCGTGGCGGTTGGCATGTCTGTGATCCCGGCCGCGCGGGTCGATCGCAAGTCGGTCAAGCTTGACTGGTTTGGTGCCGCAACCGTTGCGGCGGCCATCAGCACGCTGACGCTCGCGCTGACGCTGGGCGCAGAGCATGGGTTCGGAGTTTTGGAACTTGGCCTGGTGGCCGCCGCAGTCCTGCTTTGCGGACTGTTCGTTTGGACTGAGAAGATCCATGCCGAGCCTCTGATGCCGCTCTCAATGCTGCGCATTCCCGGATTGCGCCGGTCCAGCCTCGCTTCGCTGACCCTTCTCGGGGCGTTCTTCGGCTTCAATCTGCTGGTCAGTGTTGCGTTGCAGACAGGGCACGGCATGGCTGCCGACATGGCGGGCTTCGCGCTGCTACCGATGGGGCTTCTCTGTGTTGCGGTCGCGCAGATTATCACTCCGCGGGTGATGGACCGTTTCGATATCGATAGGGTCGCAGCGAGCGGCTTGGGTCTCATTGCGCTCGCTTCCGCCTGGCTCTTCAGTGCTGGCAGTCTGGCACCGCTTTGGCTGGTGATCGCAGCGGCCACAGTGGCCGGCGGTCTTGGCATGGGGCTCGCTTACGCGCCGCTTGCGGTGGGTGCTGTGCGCGGCGTGGAGCTGGATCGACAGGGCGTGGCCGCCGGTTTGCAGCAGACGACGCTACAGGTTGGCGGTGTCATCGGCATTGCTCTTGCCATTGCTGCCAGCACGCTCGCGAACCGCCCGGAAGCTGGCTTGCTCGCCGCCGCTCTTATCGCTCTCGCTGGCGTGGCCGTCCTGACGCGGCGCACCACCTTCCAACCTTCTGCACCTAAAGGAGCCGCACAATGACGAGGGTTCTTATCGCTGGCGCTACCGGCACGAACGGCCGTGCTTTGACCGACGAATTGAGCAAGCATGATGGCATTATTTCGCGCGCACTCGTGCGCGATACGGCTTCGGCTGAGTTCGGCGATGGCGTCGAAATCGTCGAAGGCGATCTGGCCGATCTCCAAAGTCTCGCTGCCGCGTTTGACGGCGTTGGAAAGGCCTATATCGTCACCTCGATCCAACCCAATACGATCGACCTGTTCCAAAATTTCTTCCGCGCGGCAAAATCTGCAGACGTTACTCATATCGTTAAGTTTTCCGGGCTTGGTTCGGATGTGAACAGCCCTTCGGAGGTCATTCGCCAACACGGTGAGACGGACGAGGCGCTACGCGAAACCGGACTACCCTTCACCATCCTTCGCCCGAATTCTTTTTATCAGAACATGCTTGGGCAAGCGCAAGCCATCGCCGAAAATGGTACTTTTGCCCTGCCGCTTGGCGATGCGCGGCAGAGCTTGATCGATGTGCGCGACATAGCGGAGATCACCGCGACCATCCTCACGACCGACGGTCACGTTGGCAAAGCCTACGATCTGACAGGCCCGGAAAGCCTCGACTTCCACGATGTCGCTGAGATCCTGAGCGATGTGCGCGGAGCGCCGGTGAACTACACGCCAATCACACCGGATCAGATGGAAGCAGCACTCAAAGAAGCCGGTATGCCTGAATGGTCGGCGCATGCTCTCGCTGAGATCCAAGCGCTTTTCGCCACCGGCGCGTATAGCGACGTTCTGCCCGATGCAGAACGGTTGTTAGGCAGGCCGCCACGCAGCTTTCGCCAGTTCGCCGAAGATCATGCCGAGCTTTGGATATCGACGGGCGAGGCCAGTCTGAATTGATCCCTTTTTGCAGAACTCATGAGGAGAAACAAATGATCCGAGCATTTCTTGCTACAGTCATCGTCGGGCTTGGTATCGGCGGGTCGGCTGCGCCAAGTCTAGCGCAAGGCGAGCCCGAACCCTACACCATAGAGGTCCCACAAGAGCGTCTCGATGAGGTGATATCGCAGGTCCGCAACCATGAATTCTTGCCCGATGCCGGGGTCGAGCCGTGGCGCTTCGGCATTCCGCAATCCTGGCTTGCCGAAATGGGTGAGCACTGGGCGAGCGACTACGATTGGCGCGCCGCAGAAGCGCGCCTCAACCGGTTCGACAATTTCCTTGCAGAGATCGATGGAAAACAGCTCCATTTCATTCACGAGCGAGGTTCGGGCGACAACCCGACACCGCTGCTGATCCTCCATGGCTGGCCTTACTCGGTCTATAGTTTCATCGACGTGATTGAACCTTTGGCGCATCCCGAGCGCTTTGGCGGCAATGTCGAAGATGCTTTCGACGTGGTCGTCGTATCCATACCCGGTGTGGGATTTTCCGAAGCACCTGACGCTCCCGAAAGCTTGCGCGCAGTGGGTGCGCGTTACCACGAACTGATGACCGAGGTGCTCGGCTACGAACGTTACATCACCCATGGCGGGGATCAGGGTGCTCTAAGCGCTGGATGGATGGCGTATGATTATCCCGATGCGGTTATGGGCCACCACACCCACATGCACTTCCCAAGGCACGCAAGTTCACCATGGCTCTCCGGCAAAATTGGCGCCGAGCCAACAGAGGCAGAGAAAGCCTGGATCGAGGCGGAAGCGGCAGCGCCCTTCGGCCAACTCGCATACATTCTGACGCACGTCGCGCGTGGCGAGACGCTGGCAGCCTCCCTAGCGGATAATCCGGTCGGTCAAGCCGCTTGGATCTGGGACAAGTGGTATTACTGGACCGACAAGAGCGGTGCGGCCTTCGAGGAAATTCACACAAAAGATCGACTGATTGACGAGGTGATGTATTACATCCTCACCGACAGCTTCCGCACGTCCCTTTGGCCCTATCTCATGCTGGGTGTTGAGGAAAATGCGGTTCTCCCGGAAGGTGAAGTGATTGCCAATCCAGCCGGCGTCACGGCATGGCCGGACCCAGTCTTCCCGCTGCCGCCACGGGAATACGTCGAACGCAGCCGACCGAGTCTGATTCACTACACGACGCCCGCGCGGGGGGGGCATTTCCCCATGGTCGAAGTGCCTGAGCTCTATGTAGAAGACCTGCGCACCTTCCGCCGATCTCTCGCTGAGCATCTGTCGGCGCCGGACGGCAATGAATAAGATGAGCGACCGGAAGTAGCTTTGATCGGTCTTTCAAATTCGTTTGGAGAGGAGGCTGATGTCTCCTCTCTAGGCGAAAATCAGATCGACCAAGCCTCGACAATGCTTCTCACGTTCGGGTCGGGACGGCTGACATGAAGACTGAAATTGAGACTCAGCATCTCACCTATTTTCTTTCGGTCGCGGAGACGGGAAGTTTTCGAAAGGCCGCATCCCGTTTGAACGTCGGTCAGCCCGCGGTTAGCCGACGGATTCAGCGGTTGGAAGATATCCTCGGCGTTTCACTCTTCGAACGGCGATCAACGGGCGCACGCCTAACGACTGCTGGCACGTGTTTCGCGGCAAGAGCGCGCGTCATCGTGGATGATTTGAGAGCTGCGACCGACACGGCGCGCGGAGCTGGGCTTGGAGAAAATGGCTATCTGAGGATTGGCGTCATCGCCTCTTTGTCTCGCGGACCATTGCGTCAGGTGCTCGAAAGCTTTGTTGATTCGCACGCCTACGTCGATCTTTGTATTGCTGAGTTGGATCGTGGCCAACTTCTCACTCAGTTGAGCCACCGCCGATTAGATTTGGTGGTCGCTCCCGGAAAACCCGATCATGAGAGTGGTGACGGGCTGATATTAGCACATGAGCGCGTTTATCTGGCTGTGCCGTCAGACCATCCTTTAGCGGATCGACAAGGATTGCGATGGAGCGAAGTCCTAAAAGAGACCTTCGTCGTAAGCACTCAAGAACCAGGGCCAGAGATCCACGACTATTTGGTGCGAAACCTGAGCGACCTCGGACGTACTGTGCAAGTGCGACGGCACAGTATGGGCCGGGAAGGTATCATGTCTCTCGTGGGTCTTGGTTTTGGCGTCAGTCTCGTCGCTGATCATTGGCTGGGCGTCAGGTATCCAAACGTAACGTTCGTCCCGATCGGTAACGATGACGAAATCGTCCCCTTTTCCATGATCTGGCGTCCGGAAAACGACAACCCCGCGCTCCGCCGGTTCATCTCTCTGGCTAGGATCGAGGCGAAGCGGAGCGGCGCTCTTTCCTGAGTTTTGCAAATCCGCGATCGGTCCTCATAAACCGTTCCAGCATCGGAGCGACGAGTTTCGCGGGTTGGAGCGTCTGGCCGCTCTCCTGACCGAGGAGTTCGGCGTAGGCCGCGAGGTCGCGATGGGTCTGCGCCGGAAGTTCGATGGACAGCTTCACCGGTTTGTCGTCGCGAATATCTGAGAGTTTGAGTTTGGTCATCGTGCGGCTCCATACGGTTCAAGAATAAGATCACGCGTCACCATCACACGTACCGGAAACCCTGGCCGGATCGTCAGCGTCGGTGGAATACCGACCTGACGCTGCACAATCGCTTCACCGGCGCGCCCGATTGTGTCCTGTGTTCCGTCTCGAATGGCCTCGGCGATCTCGTCACCATCATCTTCGCCGGTTTCCAGGCCGATATTGAGGATCGTCGCGAGGCCTGCGGCGAGGAACAGGCGGTCCCAATGGTTGTCGACGCCATCTTCAAGCCCGGCGAAGCCTGCCTGGTCAGTGCCCGGCTCACGCTCGAGGACGATGGAGCGGCCATCCGGAAGGATAAGCCGGGTCCAAGCAAGCAGCAAACGCCGCTGACCCGAGGCAACGCGGCTGTCATACTCGCCGAGCAAGCGCGCGCCTTGAGGAATCAAGAGGAATTGTCCTGTCGGGCTGTCGTAGACATTGGCAGTAACCTGCGCCGTGATCTGCCCCGGCAGATCGGATCGTAGCCCCGTGAGAAGCGCGGCTTCGATGACGGAGCCCGCCTGCAGCACGTAGGGACTCGGTGGCGATTGCAAGCGATCTATGGCGGTCGTCCTGCGATGTACCTCGCGGTCGAGAAATGCTTCTTGCCGTTCCGTGGTATCCGGTCGCGGCGACGTTCCGGCGGAGGCTGGAAACAGCCCCTGCAGCACTGATGATTGCTGCGGCGCTGCCCGTGCCGGTTGAGAGCTGGCCGTCACAACGCTGGTTTGCGCATCGGCAAAGAGGGTCGCCAAACGAGCGGCCTCGGCCTCTTGGAGGCGCAATTGCTCGATAGGATCGACCGCTGGGCCGGTTGCAGTCACGACGGGCACCGGTTCTCCGCGGCGTTGCGCTGACAGGACTGGTCGGCCGAGTTCGCCCGGGAGCGGTGGCCCGAGCTGGGGGATCGATCCGTAGTCACGCGGCAGTCGCGACAGGCCCTCCGCCTCCTGAACCCGTTCGGTTGAGAACAATTCGGATGGCCCATCGGTCCGATCCGGACCCCGCAGCGCGACGATCAGGATCGCCCCGATGCCGAGGCCGCCCGCCACGGTGAGCACCGTGATCGCCTTGCGCGACAGCCGCATGACCCGCGGCGGGTCCGGGCGCAGACGCAATTCCTTGGCGATCTCGCTTTCTGAGCGCGACGGCTCCGCGCGCTCTTCCTCGTTCCGGTCATCGCTCATCGATCCGTCTCGCGACTACTCGCCGTCGTAGTGCGTTCGGCGGATCTGTTGCGTCCATCTGTTCGGACGATCCGGACCACGCGCTGGCGATCACCCAGACGCAGCTCCGCGGCGGCGAACAGTCGGTGAACGATCATGTAATTGCGCCGGATTCGGTAATTGACCAGCTGACCCTCTCCTTCCGGTCCGATGACAAAGAGCGGCGGCATCTCGCCCTGACCGATCCCGCGCGGGAACTCTATGAAGACCTGCCGTCCGTCATCGAAGGCGCGGCGTGGCCGCCAGGGCGCGCGGTCGCCGGTGATCCGGTAGCGGAAGTTGAGATCGTCGAGATCGACATTGCGGCCGATCGGAAGGCTTGCCTCGGCGCGATCGTTCTGACGGCGCAAGGCGATGAGCTCGTCTTCGGGATATTGCCAGGAGACGGAAGCCATGTAGGCCTGCGGCGTCGCGCGCAGTTCGAGGTGATAGGTCCGCCGATCCGTGTTGATGACGAGATTGGTGACGAGATCGGGCCGGGTCGGTTTGACCAGCACATGGATGCGACGGCTGTCGCCGGATCCGCTCTCGGTGTCGCCGATGATCCAGCGCGCGGTATCGCCTGCCGCGATCGGGCCGGAGCCGACAAGGCTTTCGCCCGGCTGCAAGGCGATGTCCGTAACCTGTCCAGGCGACGTGTAAACCTGATAGAGCGCGCCAGAACTGTAGGGGTAGAGCTGGACGGCGTTGATGAAGCCGTCGCGTACCGGTTCGATCCGGGCCGCTGCGTTGGCGTTGGTCACCCGCTCAGTTGGTTCCGTCGCTTCTGCCGGACGATCATCGGCATCGACCCGCATGAGCTGGCCCGGCAGCGGCAATGGTTCGGGTGTCTCGACGATCCGAACAGGCCGCGCCGGTTCGGCGACCAGCGTCGCGGCGACCGGGTCATCGTAGCTGATCTCGGGCGGCTTGAAGGTGGCGCAGCCGGCAAGCATCGAAGTTGCGAGCAAAGTGGTGATGGACAGTTTGATTGGCATGCAGATTTGGCGTGTGATGCAATCACTCATTGGGCGTTCTCCCGTGACCAGTTGATGGCGTGGACGAAGACGCCGAGGGGGTTCTTGCGGAGGCGGTCGGCGTCGCGAGGTGGCTGAACGACGACGCTGAGGATGCCGGTCCAGCGTTCGGTCCCGGCTAGTTGGCCGTTCACATAGCGGCGCTCAATCCAGGCGACGCGGAAACTTGAGTCCGAGGCGCGGATGACGCTGGAGATCTCGGCGGCGATCTGGACCTCGCCGACGCGGGCAAAGGGGTCGTTCTCGCGGGCGAAGTCGTTGAGCGCGACGGCGCCGCGATCGGTGGCGAAGTCATAGGCGCGCAGCCAGTTCTCACGTAGGACGATGGGATCGGCCGGGACCTGGCGCACATTCTCGATAAAGCGCGCGAGATGGAAGGCGATCTGCGGATCGGTCGGGCGATAGTTCGCTGTGGCGGGCGCGACGGCCTGGGCCGCGCCGAGCCGGTCGACCTCGACCACGTAAGGCACGATCGTGCCTTGTGTGGATTGCCAGACGAGCGCGAGGCCAAAGGTCGCCGTCGTAGCAAGGCAACCGATCGCCATGAGGCGCCAGTTGCGCGCCTGCAAGCGGGACGAGCCCATGCGCTCATCCCAGACCTGCGCGGCCTTCTGATACGGTGTGACGGGTTCGGGGGTTTTGGCGTATCGCACGCTCGGTCGCTTGAATCTCATGATCTCTCCGAAAGGCTGATGGATGTGCCCGCGCCGCCGCCGTCGCCTGCGCGCAGGGCGTGGGCGGTGGTCATGGCGCCGTGGTGCAATGATTGCTGGCGCTTCATGCGACGCGCCCAGGCGGGCGGACCGTCATTGGCAGGGGTCGGCATGTTGGCCGGGGAATTGCTGAACTTGCCACCAGTGGCCTCAAAAGCGGCGCGCGAACCAGAACGGTAGCTGTCACCAACTGCGCGCTTGAGCGGGCTGACGGCGGCGGATGCACCAGCCTGTCCAACGGCCGCCAATCCGCTGGCAGCTTTTCCGGCGGTTGTTGATCCGGACGCGGCGCCGATCTGGAACGCGGTGGAGGCACCTCCCGCGACCGCCGAACCACCGCGCAACGCGGCTCCACCAGCGGCTCCAGCGATCTTAGCGCCTGCAAGACCTCCAGCGACGACACCGCCTGCGGCTAGGCCAGCACCGACGGCGGTGCCCGCGCCAAGTTGCGGACCGCCGGACACGATCCCATTGGCAATGCCGGGGCCGAAAATGCCAAGCGCGAGAATGGAGAGGGCCGCCAGCACGACGGCCATGGCGTCACCGATGGTCGGTTCGCCGACGAAGCCGGTGGTGAATTCGCTGAAGATCGTCGATCCGATCCCGACGATCACAGCGAGGACAAGTACTTTGACGCCGGACGAGATAACGAGGCCGAGCACGCGCTCGGCCATGAAGGCGGTTTTGTTGAAGAGGCCGAAGGGCACGAGGATGAAACCCGCCAGCGTCGCCAGCTTGAACTCGATCAGGGTGACGAAGAGCTGGATCGCGAGGATGAAGAAGGAGAGCAGGACGACGATCCAGGCGAAGAGCAGGATCATGATCTGGATGAAATTGTCGAAGAAAGCGACGAAGCCCATCAGGTCGGCGACGGATTCGAGGATCGGCTGACCGGCTTCGAGACCGACGGCGGCGATGCGTCCGGGTTGCAGCAACTCACCCGCACCCAGGGCACCACCCGTCGCGACGAGGCCCAGACCCGCGAAGCTCTCGAAGATGATCCGGGCGAGCGTGTTCCAGTTGCTGATGATGTAGGCGAAGACGCCAACAAAGAGCGTCTTCTTGACGAGCCGGCCGATGATGTCGTCGTCCGCACCCCAGGCCCAGAAAAGTGCCGCGAGCGTGACGTCGATGACGATGAGTGTCGTGGCGAGGAAGGCGACATCGCCGCCGAGCAGACCGAACCCGCTGTCGATATAGGTCGTGAAAACCTCCAGGAACCGATCGATGACGCCGACATCGCCCATGGTCTACTCGCCTTCCGAATCATTGGATGCGAGTCCGAAGAAGCGCCGCCGGTTCTCTTCCCAGGCCGCTTGGCAGGTCGTGTCGGTCTCGAGCGCCTCCGGGGTCAGCGTCCGGCAACGCTGCAAGGTGGCCCGTAGCGGATCGTCCGATACCACCGCTGGCGCTTCGGCACGTTCTTCTTCAAGGGCGGTCTGGAACTCCATCGCCACCATGAGCACCGCGATGGTGCCCATGGCGATGGCGATCCCCTTGAGGGTGGTCTCGGCGGTCAGCTTCATCTCGACCTACCGGAACATCCGGACGGTGGTCGGCTCATAGCCGGAGCCGTAGTCGAGAAATCGCGAAAGGTTCTCGCGGGCTTGAGCCTCGGCCGTCGCAACGCGCGCGGCTTCAAGCGATTGCGCCCGGTTCTGCGCGGCAATGGCCGCTGTCAGATCGGAAATCTGCTGGCTCTGGAGCGCGAGGAGCTGATTGCCGACCTGAGTCGCCTGCAGAGCGCCGGTCGCGGCCTGGCTGCGGCCGACGAGGGCCTGCATCTCGGTGCGGGCGGTCTCGATATTGCCGACCACGCTGGCCTGGACCTTCAGCGCGTCCTCAAATCCGGCGACCGACGTGCGCCAGCGATCTTGCGCGCCCGCGATCATCTCATCGAAATCACCCCGCGCGGCAGCCGCCCCGTAATCCTGCGTGAAGGCCTCGTCGATCGTCGCCACATCATGGGCGATGCGTTGCGCTTCACCCAAGAGCTGTTGGGTTTGCTGCACAGAAGATTGCAGACGCGAGAGCGACGAGTATGGCAGGCTCGCGAGGTTGCGGGCCTGGTTGACGAGCATCTGCGCCTCGTTCTGGAGCTGGGCGATCTGGTTGTTGATCTGCTCCAGCGTGCGCGCGGCGGTTAGCAGGTTCTCGGCATGGTTGGTCGGATCGTAGACGATCCCGCCGAACCCGCCGCCGAAGAATGCGTGGGCGGGCGGCGCGGTCGCGGGGGTCATCGCGACCGCGCTCGACAGCAACAGGGCTGCGGCGGCACGTCCTGCCAGTTTACGTGTGTTGGTCTTGAACATCAGTCTTCTCCTTGTCGTCGTTGGCTTCTGGGGTTGCGGATGGATTGGCCTCGATCACGGCATCGGAGGGACCGAGCAATTCGGTGGCCCAGCCAAGATCGCGCCGGGCCAGCCAGGCGGCGGCGAAGCCGTCCCGACCGTGCTCGTCGAGGATCGCATCGATGGCGGCGTGATCGGATTTGGAGGAAGCCGCCGTGAAGGCGAGCGCGACTTCGCCGAGGCCGAGCGAGAAAAGCCGGTTGCCGCGGCGGGACTGGCAGTAATAGTCGCGCTTCGGCGTCGCGTGCGCGATGATCTCGATCTGCCGATCGTTCAGTCCGAAGCTGCGATAGGTCGCCGCGATCTGAGGCTCGAAGGCCCGCTCGTTGGGCAAGAAGACGCGGGTCGGGCAGCTCTCGATAATCGCGGGTGCGATGTCGGAGCCGTCGATATCGGCGAGCGACTGGGTGGCGAAGATCACGCTCGCGTTCTTCTTGCGGAGCGTTTTCAGCCATTCGCGTAGTTGTGAGCCGAATGTGGCGTCGTCGAGCGCGAGCCAGCCCTCGTCGACGATGATGAGGCTGGGCCGCCCGTCGAGCCGCGCTTCGATCCGGTGGAAGAGATAGGCGAGCACGGCGGGCGCTGCGGCGGAGCCGATTAGCCCTTCCGTCTCGAAGGCCTGGAAGTCAGCACTGCCAAGCGCTTCGGTCTCTGCGTCGAGCAAGCGCCCGAAGGGTCCGCCGAGACAGAACGGCGCCAGCGCGCGCTTGAGATCGTTCGATTGCAAGAGGACCGATAGGCCAGTCAGCGTGCGTTCCTCGATCGGAGCCGATGCGAGCGAGGTCAGAGCCGACCAGAGATGGTCCCGCGCGACCGGGTCGATGGTAACGCCTTCTCGCGCGAGCAGTCCGGCGAGCCAGTCCTGCGCCCAAGCACGCTCTGCCGGATCGTCGATCCTGGCGAACGGTTGTAGCTGGACCGCGTTTTCTTCCTCCGACAGCGCCAGGCCGAGATCTTCCCAATCCCCGCCGCAGGCCATCGTAGCGCAGCGGATCGAACCGCCGAAATCGAAGGCGAAGACCTGTGACCTGTCATAGCGTCTGAACTGCAACGCCATGAGCGCGAGCAGGACTGATTTGCCTGCACCGGTCGGTCCGACAACCAACGTATGTCCAACATCGCCGACATGGGTCGAGAAGCGGAAAGGCGTCGCGCCTTGCGTCTCCGCATAGAAGAGCGGCGGTCCGTCCAGATGATCGTTGCGCTGTGGTCCGGCCCAGACCGCAGAAATCGGGATCATGTGCGCGAGGTTGAGCGTCGTGACCGGCGGTTGGCGGACATTTGCATAGAGATGCCCGGGCAGCGAGCCGAGCCAGGCTTCGATCGCGTTCAGCGTTTCCGGCATGCAGGTGAAGTCGCGGCCCTGCACGACCTTTTCGGCGAGCTTGATCTTGGCCTCTGCCGCCCGTTCGTCCGCGTCCCACACTGTGATCGTCGCGGTGACATAGGCCGCGCCGACGATGTCGCTGCCGAGTTCCTGCAGCGCTTCATCGGCATCGAGCGCTTTGTTGTCGGCATCCGAATCCAGGAGCGTCGATGCCTCGTTGGTCATTACCTCTTTCAGGATCGCCGCGACCGATTTGCGCTTGGCGAACCATTGGCGGCGGATGCGGGTGAAGAGCTTGGTGGCGTCGGTCTTGTCGAGACAGATCGCGCGCGTCGCCCAGCGATACTCGAAGGCCTGTGCGTTGAGCTCATCGAGCAGGCCCGGCCAGGTTGATGTCGGGAAGCCGACGATCGACAGTGTGCGCAGATGCGCCTCGCCGAGTTTCGGTGCGAGCCCGGCAACCAGCGGCTCGTCCGCCAGATAGGCGTCGAGATGCATCGGCGTCTCGGGCACGCGAACGGATTGCCGCCGCGTCGAGATCGTTGAATGCAAATAGGAGAGCGTCTCCGCGTCTTTGAGCCAGGCAGCTTCCGGCATGAAGCCCTCGAAGAGATCGAGCAGCCGGTCCGAGCGCGAGCGGAACGCCGCGAGGTGTTCGTGTGGATTTGCGCCTTTGTTCGGCACGTCTTCGAAGAGCCACCCACTCGCCCTGCTCGTTTCGTCAGCGGGCGGCATCCATGTCAGCGTCAGGAAGTAGCGGCTCTCGAAATGACTGGATGCCTCTTCGAACTGCGCGCGTCGCTCGGCATCGACCAGGGCGGAGATCGGGTCGGGAAACTCCGACAGTGGATACTCGCGCGCCGGGATGCGCTGCGCTTCGACAAACACCGCCCATCCGGAGTCCAACCGACGCAAGGCGCTGTTGAGGCGCGCCGAGGTTGCGACCAGTTCGGCGGGTGTCGCCGAGTCGAGATCGGGACCGCGGAACCATGCCGTGCGCTGGAAACTGCCATCCTTGTTGAGGATCACGCCTTCGCTGATCAGCGCGGCCCAAGGCAGGAAATCGGCGAGGAGCGCAGCTTTGGAGCGGTACTCGGCGAGGCGCATCATTGGGTCACACCCCCATCCAGGTCGGGTAGCGGAGATGACGGCGCGCCACGTCGGCGATCTGCGCATCACGCTTGGCTGCGTAAACAGCCAGCATGTGACCGACGGCCCAAAGCGCGAGCCCGACCAGCCAGAGCCGCAGCCCGAGGCCCACGGCGGCCGCTATGGTGCCATTCGCAATCGCGATGGTTCGTGGCGCGCCGCCGAGCAGGATCGGCTCGGTCAATGCGCGATGGACGGGCGCGGTGAAGCCGGGGATGTCCGTCGGGTCGCTCATACCATTGCGCCGCCGCCGAAGGAGAAGAAGCTGAGGAAGAAGCTCGATGCGGCGAAAGCGATCGATAGGCCGAAGACGATCTGCACGAGCCGGCGCGCGCCACCCGATGTGTCGCCGAAAGCGAGCGTCAGTCCGGTGATGATGATGATCATGACGGCGACGATCTTGGCGACCGGCCCTTCGATGGACTCGAGGATCGCTTGTAGCGGCGCTTCCCAGGGCATACCGGAGCCCGCCGCTTCGGCCTGACCGGCAACGAGCAGGAAGCCGATTGCGAGCGCCGACGCGTAGATCGGCAAGCGCGGGTAGAGTTGAAGCATTCGGGTCATGGCGTGTTTCCTTTCGGGCTGCTGAGAATGGTTTCGAGCGCATAGTCGCCGGCTGCGGTCAGGCCTGTGACGCGCGCAAGTTCGGCGAGGCGGCGGTCAGAGCCGCGCCCTTGCAGGACGGCGAGCACGTCGATGGTCTCCGCGATCAGAGAGCGCGGCACGGTGACGACGGCTTCCTGGATGAGCTGTTCGAGGCGGCGCAGCGCGCCGATCGCCGAACCCGCATGGATCGTCCCGATGCCGCCCGGATGGCCGGTGCCCCAGGCCTTGAGGAGATCGAGCGCCTCGGGCCCGCGCACCTCGCCGATCGGGATGCGATCCGGGCGCAGACGGAGCGAAGATCGGACGAGATCGGATAGCGTGGCGACGCCATCCTTGGTGCGCAGGGCGACCAGATTGGGCGTTGTGCATTGCAGCTCGCGCGTGTCCTCGATCAAGACGACTCGATCGGAGGTTTTAGCCACTTCGGCGAGCAGTGCGTTGGTGAGCGTGGTTTTCCCGGTCGAGGTGCCGCCGCCGACCAAGATGTTGGCGCGGGACGCGACGGCTTCGCGCAGCGCGTTGGCTGCGACCTCATCCATGATCCCGGTGCGGACATAATCGTCGAGGGTGAAGACGGCGACGGCGGGCTTGCGGATGGCGAATGTCGGGGCAGCGACGACGGGCGGAAGAAGTCCCTCGAACCGCTCACCCGTCCCGGGAAGCTCGGCAGAAACCCGCGGTGCTTCCGCGTGAACTTCGGCTCCTACATGATGGGCGACAAGGCGGACGATCCGCTCGCCATCGTCAGCGGTAAGCGTCGCGCCCGTATCGCATAGCCCGTCGCCGATCCGGTCGACCCAAAGACGACCGCACGGATTGAGCATCACTTCGACGACCGCGTCTTCGTCGAGCCAGGCCGCGATATCGCTGCCTAGCGCCGTGCGGAGCATGCGGGAACCGCGCTCGATCGCTGCTGATTTGAGAGTGTGGACGGTCATTCGCGGCCCCGCATCTGGTTACGGGGTCGATCAAGAAGACTTTTGTTTGTCGTTCAGCAACAGCTTTGACGGCGTAGTAGTAAGTTGGCGAAGAGAGGCAGGCTGTTGGGTGTTCGGTCTACTCTCGGAATTGACTGTGGACGTTCGATGTGCGGGATTTTTCTGCCGTTCGTGCTAGCTCACCAAACGTCCGCTTGTCTATCAAGCCATGCTCAAGCGTGTCCTGCAAAAAAGACGGCTAGCCTTTCTTTTGTGGCGACTTCGATTTGACGAACTGAACGAATCCTTCGAGCACTGCCGATGTTTTCGCTGGGTGCCAAGCAAGAGCAAGCGGTAGCTCAGGTGATTTGCCTTCGACCGGGATGAAAGCAACGTCGCCGCGCCCCAGTTGCTTCATCGAACTGATTACGAACCCAACACCGTGACCTGCCCCAATGAGACCTAGAACAGCAATTGAGTTACCGACCTCTTGCCGAATACGAGGCGAGAAGCCTGCTTTGGTACACATTGCGATAATGCGATCATAAATAAATGGGCCAGTGCGCCTTTCGACCAACACGAACTCCTCGCGTGCCAGATCGGCGACCCGAATGGACTTCCGGTCGGCATACGGATGATCGCTTGGCAAAACGTTTACATAGGATGCTCGGCTGATTGGATGAAGCTGAAGGTTTGGGGCGGCGGTCAAGGGATGAACGAAACCCGCATCAAGGCGCCCAGTAGCAACTCCGTCTTCGATCTCAGCTGAAAGACCCTCTTTCAATTCGAGGCGAACATCTGGTCGCAGGCTGGCAAAATCCCGAAGCAACTTCGGAACGTCCCCAATGAATGAGACGGGCGTGTAGCCGATGCGAATCTGGCCGGATAGACCACTCGCGATGGAAGCAGCTGATTCGCGTACGAAGGCCGAACGTTCGAGCAGATCACGCGCATGGGGAAGGAATTGCCGCCCGGTCTCCAGAAGCGACACACCCGCACGCGAGCGGTCAAACAGACGCATTCCAAGTTCGTCCTCTAGGCGCGCGATCCGAATACTGAACGCGGGCTGGCTCACACCGAGTTCTGCAGCAGCGGATCGGAAGTTGAGCGTTCGCGCCAACGTGCAAAAGGCTTCGAGACCGCGAAGGTCCATGTCAGACACCTCCAGCTAATAAACAAAAACTATCAATTACCATTTCATCTTTATTGGAACAGATCAATCAAGCACCCCACTTCAGCGTAAATGCAACACGTTGAGGAGTTCGTTTATGTGCCCTGTCCACCGCTTTAACCATCCGACGGCGCTACTCGCGTTCGGCCTTCTGGTATCACCCTCGGTACTCGCCGCGCAGGACGCCCCGTTCGCAAATGCCGATTTGGTGGCGCTCTCGGATGGTGCCATGGTAGCAACGGGTTACATTGACGGTCTTCTCGGCTCCCGAGCGCCGGACCTTCTGAGCGTTCTGAGCCGCAGCGCCGATGGCACCTGGGTTCGAAGTGATGTCGACGTGTCCAACTCTGTTGCGACTTGGCCGAATGTGCTCGCCGTGACAGCCGACGGTCAAATCGCGGTCTCGACAGAGCCATTCGCCCAGCCAGCCGAAGATGCCCGCGAGTTCAGCGAGATCGAGCAAGGCAACACGTTAACAGTCATAGACCTGTCCGATCGTGCAAATCCCACCGTGATCCAGACGGTCGAGGCTGCGGGCCAGCCAACCGCTATCGACATCCATCCTTCCGGGGAACTGATCGCAGTGACTTATGCGGCCTCGGGTCAAATCGCTCTCTACCCCCTCGAAGACCGGCAACTCGGCGAGCCGATAGTGCAGGATCTTGGGATTGAAGACATCGACAATACATTCGTTCCGGAAATCAAGTGGCACCCGTCCGGCGAGTTCGCGGCCGTAACGCTCGGCGGGGCAGCCAGGATTGCCTTCTTCCGGTATTCAGATGGTGTGTTGGAGCCATGGGGTTCGTCGATTTCTACCGCGCCGCTTCCAGGAAAGGGGGAGTGGAGTTTAGACGGGCGGCACTTCCTCGTCACCACGATCAACATCACCGGCGATCTTGCGCAGCTTGGCTATGGCCGCGCCAGCAGCCTTCTCACTGTCGTGCGATTTGACGACAACGACGCACCAGACTCCGTACCGCGTCGCGCCAATGACCGCTCGCCGACCTTCGAAAGCGAGCCGGTACAACATGCAGTGGCTGCTGTCGCCCCCTTCGGGATGGGCTATGTTGAGAACTTCGCGATCTCTCCGGACGGCGCCTATGTCGTCGGCTTGAACATGGTCGCATCATGGCTGCCGAAAGACCATCCTGGTCACACGGATTATAGCGAGTTGACTGTCCTCGAGATCGATGTCGAGACCGGCGCAGTCCTAGCCATCGGTGCGACGCGCCTACCGAACGTAACACTCCCGCAAGGCATCGTTTTCGATGATGAAGGACGTCATGTTGCAGTGACAAGCTACCAGGGGCCGGATGGTGGGCCTGGGCAGATTGAGTTCTGGTCGTTCACACCCGATGGTGATGATCCGTTTGCCCGTGTCGGCGATGCGATCCCCGCACCGCGCGGTGTGCACTTCCTAACGAAAGTCGCGCGTTAACATTGAGCCACGCGTTGTCAGCGCTAGATCGGGCGCGCATTCATGAGGGCTAAATGAAACAAAAGCTGCTAGTAATTGCAATGGCTGCGCTTGGCATTACTGCTTACGCTGCCACAAGCCTCCCCGAAACAGATCGCTACGGCGATACTTTTTTCGCCTATGCACAAGTCGACCGTCCGAACGGTACGTATCGCCGAATGCTTGTCACACCACAAACGATTGCTGCGGCACGAAGGGGTGAGCCGCTTCCGGACGGCACGCGGATTTTAATGGAGTCCTACTACTCGCAAGGTGAAGTCGGCACGGTTTTCCACAAACGTAAGGTGGCGGGCCAATGGCACTACGGTTCGTTCTCCGGCTCGGGCGAACCAAACTTTGCCACAAGGCCGCAAGCCTCGTGCATCTCCTGTCATGCGACTGCGGCCGAAACAGACTTCACCTTCACGCGCCCCTCACTGGACGCGGCGTCGCAGTACGGCCTATCGCATTTCACATGCGACCGGGGTGGACGTTCACCTTGTGAGGCGCATGTCTATTTAGACGGCGCTGCACGTTGAGCATTTCGGCTCAGGGTTGTTCAGATCGACATGGTCTAGCAATGCGTCTGCTCCATTGGCTCACTGTGGTACTCGTACTCATACAGCTTGTTTTGGCCGGACTGAACGCTTGGCTCTATGAGCCGCGACCGATCCTGGCCGAAGCGCTCGTTCAGGCCCATATTTCCTTAGGCGCAATTCTCTTTGTCTTGACGATCGCGCGGATTGCAGTGCGCACCTTCGGCTATCGCGCACCACCAAGTGCTTCACGTTGGCGTGTGGTCGCGGAAGCGGTGCAGCTGGTTCTCTACATCTGCCTGTTCATGCTGCCAATCTCGGGCTACATCCGTCTTGCCGCGTTAGGCTTCCCTATCGAATTGTTCGGAACGGTTACTCTTCCGACTATGTTGCCGACACCTGAACTCGCACTGCGGGCTGCAGCTGTACACAACGCGATCGCACGCATTTTGATAGGCGCCATACTAATCCATTTTGCCGGCGCTCTATTTCACCGTCGATTGACCGGCGAAGACATTGCTCACCGGATCGGTTTCGGCAGCAGAACGTGAAGCTCATGTTTGGCGCGCTCACGCGGTATGTTTGAGCGAAACGTTCCTGGCGCTGGCTATGCTGTGAATCTGCAATTCGCATACGATGCAGCATCGGTCGCTCTGGCCCGAAGCGGCCATAAGTTCCTTTTTTTACCGCTTTATATCCTCTGACACCTCCTTGGTCAGTGTCTTACCCTTCGCCATCCTCCGCCCGAGCGTCTCTACGAACCCGTAGTACCGTTGCTTGCCCGACGCTCGCGCGGCCTCCTTCATATCGACCGGCAGCGGTGGTGTGGTCGTGAGCCAGAACTTTACGAAGAGCGCTACAGCCTCATTGCCGATGGAGACATCCCGCTCAAGCCGGTCGACGGCCCGAGTCAATCGGTCCAACCGCCGAACAATCGCGGCCTCCCGCTGATCTGCTCCATCAGGCGACAGGAATGCGGCGAGCGCGGCTTCCACGATCTGCGATTTCGACACTTTCCGGCGCACCGCCAACGCCTCTAGCTCACCGGACAGAGCAGGGTCAAAATACACATTCAAACGGTCCTTCTTCACGACCATCTCCTAGAGCTCGATCCCGTCATCGGGATCGAGCGAGGCCTGGCGTGCGACCGTGCCGAACCGGTCACGCATGGCTTTAGCGCGCTGCGCATCATCCTCTGGTTCGTCATCGAGATCGGCGAACTCGCTGTGCGCCGGTGCCGGTTCGGGCGCGATGTCTTCATGTTCAGGAAGGTCGGGCTGCCGACGGATGCCGCCATCGGTGTCATCGGCTGACGCCTTTCTTTTCTCGGGCGGTGGTGCAGCGATCGGTCCGCGGCCGCTCCAATCGTCTTCCGCAACACTGCCGGTGTCGGCTGGCGCGGTGCGATCCGGCGGTGGGCCGATCCGGGCCTTGAACTGCGGATCGGCGTAATAACGCGCCTTCTCCCCGCGGACCGGCGGCGCACCGGAGACCAGGACGATTTCGTCCGTCGGTGGGAGCTGCATCATCTCGCCCGGCGTCAGAAGCGGTCGTGCCGTCTCCTGCCGTGAGACCATCAGATGCCCGAGCCAAGGCGATAGCCGATGTCCGGCATAGTTCTTCATGGCGCGCATCTCGGTCGCTGTGCCGAGCGCATCGGATACGCGCTTTGCGGTACGCTCGTCATTGGTCGCGAAGGCGACGCGCACATGGCAATTGTCGAGGATCGCGTTGTTCTGACCGTAGGCCTTCTCGATCTGATTGAGCGACTGGGCGATGAGGAAGGCCTTGATCCCATAGCCCGCCATGAAGGCGAGCTGGCTCTCGAAGAAGTCGAGCCGCCCGAGCGCCGGAAACTCGTCCAGCATGAGCAGCATGCGGTGGGAGCGTTTAGCATGCAGGTCTTCCGTCAGTCGTCGACCGATCTGGTTGAGCACGAGCCGGATCAGCGGCTTCGTCCGTGAGATGTCCGATGGTGGCACCACGAGGTACAGCGTTACCGGCCTGTCGCCTGTCACGAGATCGTCGATCCGCCAGTCGCAGCGGCGCGTGACCTTGGCGACGACTGGATCACGATAGAGCCCAAGAAAACTCATCGCGGTCGAGAGGACGCCCGATCGTTCGTTCTCGGACTTGTTCAGGAGTTCACGCGCGGCCTGCGCGACGACGGGATGCGGGCGATCTTCGAGATGCGGCGTGCGCATCATGGCCGCGAGCGTCGACTCGATCGGCCGTTTCGGATCGGACAGGAAGGCCGCGACGCCGGCGAGCGTCTTGTCCGCTTCGGCATAGAGGACATGCAGGATCGCACCGACGAGCAGGGAGTGGCTTGTCTTCTCCCAATGGTTTCGGCGTTCGAGCAAACCTTCGGGATCGACCAGGATATCGGCGACGTTCTGGACGTCGCGCACCTCGCTGTCGCCGCGCCGCACTTCGAGCAGCGGATTGTAGGCCGCCGAGGTCGGATCTGTTGGATCGAAGAGCAGCACGCGACTGAAGCGAGATCGGTAGTTGGCCGTGAGCTGCCAGTTCTCACCCTTGATGTCGTGGACGATGGCCGAGCCTGGCCAGGTCAAGAGCGATGGCACGACCAAACCGACGCCCTTGCCGGAGCGCGTCGGCGCGAAGCAGAGCACATGCTCGGGGCCATGGTGCCGGAGATAGCGAGACCGGTAGCGGCCGAGCACCACGCCGTCGTCGACGAATAATCCGGCCTCGCGCATATCTTTCTCTGTCCCCCACCGTGCGGAGCCGTAGGTGGTCACGTCACTCGCTTCGCGGGCGCGCAGGACCGAGAGGAAAATCGCGACGCAAACAGAAGCGATGCCACCGGCCCCTGCGATGATCGCGCCTTCCATGAAGACGCGCGGCGCATAGGCGTCGTACCAATACCACCACACGAAGACATTCCACGGCGCGTAGATCGGAAGGCCGAGGATCGTGGTCATCGGCTCGCCGAGTTCGGACTGGAAGCCGAGCCGGAAGGCCACCCATTGCGTCGCGGCCCAGACGAAGAGAAGCGCGACGGTCGAGACGATGAGGATCTGGCCCCAGAGGATGGCGGTGGCCGGTGAAGCGTGTTTTTTCGTTGTCATCAAATGCTCCGGTGCTCAGATCGACAGGCCGCGCTTGCGGCCGAGCGACCAGTCGATGCCTCCGCCTGCCGTGACCGTTCCCGAGACGGTCTGGCCGAGATGCTTTTCGAGCTGCGGTTTCCAGGGGACGAGCTCGAAGCCCATCCCGTCATCAATCATGGCGAAGCGACCCGACGCGAGATCGAGGCGGTGGCGGTACGTGCCCGCTAACGTTTCGCCTTCATTGGACTCTCGAAATGGCAGGCCGGTGCTTTTGGCGATCTTGCTCGCTGCTCCGTCGAGATCGCGCTGGCGCAGTGTCTTAAGAAGATCACGAGCGAAGGTGATGCGCTGACCTTGTCGCGTCGCGAGGCCCTGGCTGACCAGATGCTCGGCGCGTCGTTCGAGTACGTCTCGGACCTCTGCGCCGAATCCGTTGTTTGAAAGCGGCGCGCGGGTCTTGGCGAGCGCCAACCGGTCGGCCCATGTGGCACCATCGGCATCGACCTGCTTTTCCAGCGCAACGTCCGACCGCCCGACCAGCGCGAGGCGTCGCGATCTTCCATCCTTCCCGGCCCAGCTTCGCGTCTCGACGATCCCGCCGACGGGCGTGTCGCTTGTCAGATCGAGATCGCGGAAGCGCAGGTGATGAATGCGGCCATCGACACCATCAATGATCGCGTAAGCCTCGCCGGAGAGTTCGTTGTGCAATCCGCGATCGACGAGCTTACCGAGGATTGGATTGTCCGGTTGTCCCTCAATGGCGAAGTCGGTTTGCGCCCGCGCTTGGGTGTCCATCGCCCGGTGCATCGTCTTGATGATGTCGCCGCGCACGGCCATCTCGCGCAGCGTGTCTTCCATACCTGATTTTAACTGCCACACAGATGGTGCGAGTTTTTCGGCCAGCCCGAACCGTTCCAACGTCTGAGCCCGACCGATCATCCGGCGCTTGAGGTCTTTGTCGTCGAGATCGGGTGCGCCGGGCCGCATATCCGCAATCCCGAGTGTGTCGTCCGCATAGGACCGCAGCGCCCGGTCCAGGCCAGTCCAGCGCTCGGCCTTCACTTCAACATCGAGACCGGCGGCGATTTCCTTCTCGCTGCGTGGTCCGAGTTCGAGCTCGACGAGTTCCTCTGCGCGACCCCGCAAACCGCGGCTAATGTAGTCGCGCGAGATCACGAGGTCTTTCCCGTCATCGGCCTTGCCGCGCACCATCACATGAATATGCGGATTGTCGGTGTTCCAATGATCGACCGCGACCCAATCGAGTTCGGTGCCGAGATCGCGCTCGGCCTTGGCCATGAGGTCGCGCGTGAAGGCGCGCAGATCCTCCATCTGTCCGGCGTCTTCCGGCGAGACGATGAAGCGGAAATGATGACGATCGTCTTCGGTGCTCGCGGCGAAGGCGCGATCGTCGGCCTGGTCGTGCTCCCTGTCGAACATCGCGGCATCTCGGCCGTCCTTGGTGACGCCCTCGCGCTTCAGATAGTCGAGGTGCTTGGCGAGCGGTGCGGACCGGAACTTCTGACCGCGATGTCTGACGATCCGCGCATTCACCACAACCCGGCGCTGCGTTCGCGCGAGGCCTCTTGTGGCTCGCACGAAGCGTCCACGTCCAAACGTCGACTGGCCGGCACGACCGCCGCTCGTCCTGAAATGATTGCCGGTATGCCCCGCCTTCCTCGCGGCGCGCATGACCTGTCCGACGAAGCTCTTCGCGCGCTTGGCCGACGGCCCCTTGTCGCGGATACGCCCCGGCTTGATGCGAATGTCGTTATCGCGCTGGCTCATGCTCGAGCCGCCCCAAAATCAGGCATGGCACGGTGAAAGCCGCGTATAATCAGGAAGATAGCTGTACATGCAGCACTGTGACCAAGTGCGCAGCACGCAAAAACCCCAACAACAACAACGCCGTAGCGCCCCTGCGCGTCCGGCCTTTTATCTTGCCCTCCCGTCGTTGATGTTGGCTGCAATCCTTCGTCTGCCGCAATTCGTACGAAGCAGCACGACGGAACGGGGCGGAGCCAGATCGGTGCCTTCATCGATCTGGCTCCCCGGTTCCGGAGACGAAAAGCGCGTTCGGCTGGCTGTTCTGTGAACCTGGCTGGGTCAGTTCTTCTGCGGTCTGAACATCGACTGACGTGCGGTTTGGTTCGGTTCTGCGTTGCCCTTCACGCGAAGCTGTGACGGGCGCAAAGAGCGGGGCAGCTTGCCATCGATCTGCGGAAACCGTGTGGATGGACTGCAACGGGGGTGCACCCGAAAATCCGAGTTCCTGCGAAAGCGCAGCAACGTAGCGACGGGTTTCTCGCGGCAAGGTGCGCCCGGTTCGCAGGTGCTCGGCATACCGTCCGGGTCCGGCATTATAGGCAGCCAAGAACCCCGGCGTGCCGAACTGGTCGTACATCTGGCGCAGATAGGCCGTGCCCGCGAGGATGTTCTCGCGGCGGTCGAACGGGTCCGATCCGAACCCATGGGCCGCGCGAAGCTCGGCCCAGGTGCCGGGCATGATTTGCATGAGGCCCATCGCACCGGCGCTGCTGACGGCGCGCGAATTGCCCGCACTTTCGGCCCGCATGACGGCGCGTATCCAGCGCTCGGGGATGCGGAAGCGTTGCGCCGCTTCGGCAGTGTAAGCGTCGATATCAGATATCGGCGCGACGGTCTCCGCGGAGCGCGAGACCGTATCCTGTGCGTCAGCGGCGGGGGGATTGGCGCAACCGGAAAGCGCGATCAGGATCCCGGAAGTGGCGATGAGACGACGGCCGGAAGCAAGGAGGAAGGCCATCCGCTCAGCCCTCCCGCGTCCAGATCGGGACGGCACGGCCAATGATCGTGTCGCGCGGCAGCGGCCCGAAATACCGTCCGTCGAGACTTCCTTCCGTGTCTGGATTGAGGAAGAAGATCTGATCGTCGGTAAGTTGATGACAGCCCTGCCAGACCGGCAGCGGGCGGTCGAAGCGGTCGCGCTCTTTCGCGATCGCGACGGTGGTGCCGTCGATGCTGACCGTGACGCCGATGCGGCAGACACGCTGTCCGGGGAGCGCGGCGACATGCTTGATGAGCGGGACATTGGCGCCGAGATAGCCGTGCTCCAGGAGCCAGTCGCCGAGCGGGGATGGCGGTTCGAGAACGACCAGATCGCCAATGTTCGGCTTGTCGAGCGGCTGCACGGCGTAGAAGCCGATGGGCACGCTGCCTGACGCGTTCCAGACGAGGATCGGGTTGGCGCGAATGATCGCGGATAGCGCGATCAAGGCGATACCGGTGCTGCTGATGATGAGCGACGGGCGCGCGCGTTTCATGCCGCCAGCACCCGACGTTTGAGCCAGGCCTCATGCCGAAACGGCGTGTAGCGGCGCGGCTCGAGGTTGCAGCTGAGGCGGTTATGAACGTGCCGCCAGTGGTCCGGGCAGACCTCTTCCGGCGCAATGTCTTCCGCCTCAATCTGGTCGATTGAGAGCAGCACAGCTTCGACCTTGGGCCAGCTGGAAAGCCGCAACAGAGACACCCCGCCGGGCGTCACGAACGGTACCGTGGAATAGCGCTCGTCGGCGCGGACCGCTTGCAGGATATCGATCCGGCTCTCTACCGTGCCGTAGTCGTTCGCGGCCCAGCGGACGAAGGCGAAGATGCTGCCAGGATCGACGCCGACGACGCGAACCGAGCGGCTCCGAATCGTCTCCTGAACGATCTGACCGAAGCGCAGCCAGCGTTCGATCCGGCCTTCAATCCACGTCAGCTCAATGGTTGTGCGCCCGCTCATGAGCGCTTCTCGCCGCTATAGGCGGGTGAAATCGCGGCATGGCGTTTGGCGGGAAGGACGGTGTCGCCCGTGTCGTCGGAGGTCGAGCGTTTCTCACCACGGCCGACCCAGGCTTGCAGATCTTCGACCGCGTAGACGACACGCCCGCCGATCTTGGAATACTTCGGACCGGTCCCGTAGGTGCGGTGTTTCTCCAGCGTTCGGCCAGACAGGCCGAGAAAACGGGCGGCTTCGGGGGTTCTGAGATAGCGCGGCGGCAGGCCGGCATTGGGATCGGGCATCGGGGGCTCCTCTGGTCATCGCGGGTCCGTCGCGGGATGCGAAGGACGGCTGATGGCCAGAGAAGCGGAGAAGAGCGCCCGGGAGGGATGACGAAGATTTCGGCGAGAAATCGTCACCCTCATTTCGAGGTGAAGATCTAGCCTACGGTAGCTGTTGTGGTTGCGAAGTTTCCGTAGATCGTACCATCTCAGCGGCTGCCGCCGAGAGGTGCTCGAGACGCGGCAGAGATGCAATCAATTCGCAATTCTCGGGGCTCTGCGCTCGATAAGGATGATCGTTCGGAAGTGTCTCGAATAGCTCGATTGCGTCGTTGTAGTGGCGATACAACCAAAGGTATTTGCGCAGGACACGCGGATCCGAATGTTGCAGCCCGTTGCTGACGATCTGCCCGATCCGTGAAAGATATGCGCCATAGGATTCGTCTTCCGCACCCACGACTTCAACAACAGATCGCCACGAGACATAATCGAAATAGTGCTCACCATCGTCATCGTCGAGGATGAAACTGCGCACATAGCCTTCTTCGTCGTCTGGCGTATGCATCTCGCTCCGATGCTCACGCGCTACTGAAATGACTTCCGGATCGATGATGACACGCGGCACGATCGCTTCGCGAGATTCCATCTCGTAAGCGCGGACCATCGCAGGCCCCACAACATGGCGGTCGTCATGATAGAGGTCCCCAACTGTGACGGCACCGCGCAAAAGATACCCTCGACTTGCGAGCTCGATGATCGTCATTGCCATTGCGTCCAGCAGCCAGAACACGCCAGACATCTCATCTACGCGGTAAGAGAAGACGACGGAGTCCGAGAATTGTGTCACCTGCCGGCTCTCTGCGACCGCATCTTCGTCGATTCGACCGATGGCGTTCAAAGCTGAGATCAACCGGACGAGCGCCTCGCGGTCATCCGTAGTCTCCTCGACGACTTCACGGAAGCCGAGAAAATCCAGAAACAGGATAAGACGGTGCTCGTAAGTGGGGGATGTGCCGTTCGTCATGCGTCAGACGAGCCTTAGCCCTTGGCGTTGCCGAGTGTTAACCGGAGTGCGGACGTATTCTGCGGTTGTGCCGCCGATTAGTGCGACGAGGAAGCGGCAAATAAGGGCTTCGAATTCGAGTGTGAGGTTCTGGCTGGTGCCAACGCCATGCAGGGCAAACCCGAGTGGCTCGCCCATGTAGAGCGCTTCGTGGACGGCATTGTTGCGAATGTCTGCGACTTGGGTGCCGCTAGAAACGGCGGGATCAGCCCAAGTGGGCACGTCCATTCCAAAGCGTTGGCAGAGCCAGGCTGCACGCTGCGTATGTGTTGGTCTCCTGGCAGGCGGCTGCATTTCGGCCGAGATCGCATAGCAGGCATCGAGTGCCGTATAGAGATAGAGGAAGCGTTCGAACTGAAGTGCAGGCGGGTATTGAGCTAGGAAGAGTGCGTGCACTGCGGCGGCAAACCGGCGGGTCTGTGGCGGCACTAACCGGCTGTCGATCCAGAACCTCTCGGCCAATTCAACGCTCTGCTTGAGGCTATCACCCATCAAAACAAAGTCATTCAACGCGCCTGGTTTCAGTGGCGTGGCATCGAGAAATCCGGCCTCCGTGGCAGTCAAGCGCAAACCGGTGAAGAAGGACAGGCTCCAGAGATGGAAGATCAAATGATCTTCGTTATCAGCATTGTTATGTGTGATGCTGTGCGTCTTCGGCAGACCGAACACGCGCGCAGAATAGGGTTTAGCCCGCACTGCGCCCGTCATAATATCCCGCGTTTCTTGAGGCGGTGCATAGATCCAGTCTTTCTCGATATCCGGACCCTCAAGCAATTCGGCCGCGCTCGATCCGCCGTCAGGAAGAGACTGGATTGTCACGTCGCCTGCGTGGATGTCGAGCGCATTGGGATAGAACCCGAAGTGGACCGAAAGCTTTGTCATGGTGCGACTTTACATGTTCGAAAGCCGGTGAACCACTGAGTTCCCGCAGATATCAGGTGCGTCCTCCAAGCAGCTCTCTGTACCGATGTTTGACAAGACTCCTGCCGTACTTGGCCAGACGCGCGGTCTGCGCCTTCAGCGCGCTTGTCTTCCACGGCTCGGCTTCGATCCGATCCTGTCCGAAGTATACGGTTGCAATGTCGCGTAGAGTGGCATCGCATCGTCGAGCGTCGTCGGTCCGAAGCGCATGCGCGATGCGCGCGCGTCGCTGTCTGGTCAGCCTCTGTTTGGGTCGCCTACCGATCAGAACATCGCGCAAGCGGTGCGCGGCTTTGAGCCGGACGTGCCAGTCATCGTCGAGCGGGATGACGATTGCGATGGCGTGATCGGTGTCTTCGGAGGCTGTCGAGACCGCGACGATACCGCCAACCAGGACCTGCCATCCCTCCCGGCTTGAACTATCCGAAATGGCAGATGCACTTCGCAGAACGGCGCTGTCCGTGCGCGCTTCAGACGGCGGCTCGGCGATGATGGTCGCGACGGCGGGGGCCACGGCCGGTGTCCAGAGCACGTTCGCCGCAGTCGCGTCGCACTCCGGATCGACAGGGAAATCGCAACCCCCATGTCAGCGCGCTGCGTCTCGACATGGCCGGATATGCCGCCCGATAGCGTGCGTTGCGCCTCAGGCATTCCCAGGCGAGGCCGCCAAGATCGAGATTGTCGAAATAATCGTAGTCGGATTCATTGCGCCAATTACCAGGCATGATTGCGCTCCCACGATGGTCCGGCGCGTGATAGCGACCGGTAACCCGGAAGTATTCTCCCGTTTTGCGGGAATGCGTAGGGGGATCATGGGCATAGGGCGATGCGTGAAACGCATCGCACATCGGGTGTGCCTTGGTCAGCCGGCGATGAGGTTGCGATAGCCGTTCTCGGCCATCCAATGGGCGCGCCCGAGATGTCCGGCATGCAATTTGTGCGCGCGCTCCGGTTCAGCGTCAGCATCGATTCCGAACAGGATCTTGACGATGTCGGCAAGCGGCGCGTCGTCTGCTTCGGCGTCGAGAAGACGCGCGTAGAGCTTCAAATGCTGCCGGTCATAGTCGGTCACGAAGTCATTCTCCGGGGGAGTATCGGCAAAGTGTGCGGCAGGCTTTCCTGTCATTTGTGTCCCCCCAACGCGTCCCGACGCATCAATGGTTAATGCCTTATTCGCGGCCTAGCTGGCAAGCATCCGACAGTTGAACGCTCGTTTTTCTGCTGCCGGGCGATGCTTGAAGAAGCACGCCCGCGTATTATAGCGCGTCGCACTATAATACGCGATAGGGCTGTGTCGGCGGATGGATATCCGTCACACATTTGGTAACAATCTCAAGCATTACCGGACCCAAGCGAACATGAGCCAGGCCGCGCTCGCGGTGAAGATGGGCATCGACCGAGCGCATGTTAGCGCCATGGAGCGCGGGCAGCAGAACGTCACCATCGTCACGCTCTGGCACGTTGCGCAGGCGCTCGACGTAGAGCCTGCGGTGCTTCTAAAAGAGATCGGATCGAGCTAAATCTGTGACCAAAGCCGAAGTTTTTGACAAATATTCGAACATTCCGGACGCTGGTTTTTATTGCCTTGAGTTAACAGCGATCGCCGCGGCATCGATCCATGCTTTTTGCTTGAGTGACCGGTTCTGATAGACATCGATGTGTCCTAAATCCTTTCTTAGCCAGCTCGAGATTTCGGTCTTTTTGCGCTTTGCATCTGCCAATGATAACCATGGGTTCAGGTAAATTCGTCTGAGACTGCGGGCGGAAAATGCAAGTTTTTCAGGCACAGTGTTCTGAGCCTGTTCAACTCTGACAATACGGAACTCTCGCTCGTCGCTATATTGAACTCTCTTCGTAAAAGGAATCGACTTTGGTTCAAGCCGCCTCAGGTCCTCGGCGTTCCGATATTGAACAATGTCCGCAACAAGAGATGGATCATTCTGTAAGTCGTTCAGAAGGCTGTCTTTCTCAAACCATAGACACACGCCATGCTCTCGCTCACCGAAGACATGCCAGAAATGATACCGATCCACTGCTTCGGTAAGACAAGTGGCCCTCAAATTGAAACCGCCAAAGTTTTTGGAGCTGAGTCGAATGACTTCGCTATCATTTTGGTCTTCCCAGTCGCTGGGATCTCCTAAATACAATTGCCGCTCCTGAAGTATCCCCTTCAAGTGCTCCAATTTTGTGTATTTTTTCAGCCACGAAGAATTGGCCAACTCGGCGCTCCTAACGATGTGCGAGATAGAGATTAGCCCATAGGTACGCAGCTGAAAATAGAGGAGGTTGTTGCTTGAGAGGCGGAGCCTGCTTTCAGCTCTGAACCGTGATCCGCGGTAGCGCACGAAAAAGCCCCGCCCGGTCTCTCGGGCGGGGCTGAGGTCGCGATCCTCAGTCGCCGTTCTTGCGGCGTGCCCGGGACCAGATAAGGCTGAAGGTCTCCTCGCCGCCTTCGACGACGGTGTCATCGAAGAGGTTGGCGTAAATCGGCTGGGTGAAGCTCGGATCGTCCAGCTTGAGGCTCAGATAGTCGCGCTGCTCGTTCGAGGTCTTGGGCCAGGCGGCGCCGATTTCGGCGCGGCCGACGAAGACCCGGTGGGAGGGAGCGTTCTCGCCGGAGGTGCTGTCTTCGGGGACGATGCGGACATTCTGCGCCTGCACGTTGAGGGTGACGATTTCTCCGACGTATTCGTTGCCGGTCTTCTTGAAGGTTCCGATGGTGGCCATGTCATTTCTCCTATTGGCTTTCGATCCCGCGCCCGTCGCGGTCTCGATGGCGATCGTCAGGACCGGGACGATCCGTCGACGCAGCCCTTGGCCCGCAGCGCCAGCGAAGGACGCCGGGGGCGGACTTTCTTGGACCCGTCAGGGTCGTCCCGCGAGGAATGGGCAAAGCCCAGGGGAGGAAAGTCCGAACCCGGTGTTGCGGCTGAGACGGTCGAGGCGTCAGCCGATCCCGGTCAGATCAGCCCATTGAGAGGCCGTGACGGACGCGGGTGACGAGGGCATGGGATGAGAAATGACCGCCACCCTCGGACCGGGCAATCCATCGGCAATGTCGGTCGGAGAAAGACAGGCTCTGGCGTGCAGAACGGCGGCGAGCGGGCCATCGCCAAGCACTACCGGCAACGCGGGAATGCTTCCTACCGACGAGTCTTGTGAGCGTCCAATATGCGCTGCGCTCGATTCAGGCTCTCGAATTAGATCAAACTTGCCATGCCGAAGGCTCGTATTCGAGCTTTAACCCGCTTCACTCCAGACCTTGATGCTGCATTGTCGTAGGCCGCGAGGTCTCAGCGACCGTTGGCGAACGGGCGCGCCAGCATGGCGAGTGAATGCTGCATATGATCTTCACCCACCGACCGCTTTTGACACAATGGCGGATGCTAAGCGCATGACTTGAACGGGCCGTTGCCGACAGTCCAATTCAGGGCGAAGCGACTACGTAAGCTGGAGTTCTGGCTCCAAGCATAAAATGGACTTCAACCAGAAGTGGAGGCCCCGCCAGCTTCGGCAGGGCCACCAATTAGCTTGAGCTACAGGGCTTTTCTGAACACGATTTTGTCATCGCCAGCATCCCAGAAGTCGCGAATGCATGCTTCTTGTTGATAACCGTTCTTACGGTAGAATTCGCGGGTAAGTGCGAAATCGTCTGTGCCTGATGTATCAACAATCAATATGCGATGGCCGAGCTGTCGCAGCTGATCTTCAAGAGCTTTCACGATCTCACCGCCTACACCGCTGCCTTGCTCCGAAGGCAAGACGGCAATTGAAAGCATGTTCCATGTGCCGACTGTCAGTTGTTCGGGTACAGTGTAGGTAAACCCGATAGGCGTTCCGTCTTTTTCACACGTTAGCCAGATGTCCTTGCTGTCTTTGTCGGACAGAAAGCCATGGATCATATCGGGCAGCATCTCGCTTGGAAAAAGCTGAGTGCCATCCAGTACGAGTTTAAGGGCTGGTAGATCTTCAGATTTGGTTTGTCGTATTTTCATCGTGAGTCTTTCAAAACACACCGGCCAAGCGAGCGCTTGAGGCATGGGGCTTTGACCCATCACACAAATTCAAAACTTTGAGTGAGTTCAGGCCATAGGAGAAAACGCGGTCGATCTGCAGTGCAGAGACCACGCCAAATTTAACGGCTAGCCCTTTGTTGGGAGCTAGCGGTTTCCTACAATCGTGAACATACAAACTCCTTCGTTCGCTATTTCGAGCGAACGATCTCAAGCTACTGAAACTTTGAAACTTTGCAAGCATCAATCCATGCGCCGTTAGAAACTCGTCTAGCAAGTGCGGCCTTGTCAACAATTGGGCCGATTTGGGAAAGTCCGCTGATCGCAAGTCGCGGCCAAAGAGCGGACAGTCCGCTCCCTACCCCATAGGTGACATAGATAGGCGCAGTGGCGAAGATCGCTTCGTCCCTTCAACTATCGTTCGCGAACGAATTCGCCTGCATGGCATCTGTGTGTTGCACTTCATCCTCGCCGATGGGGCCGGCGAGGCTTGCGATCCGCACCCAGGCGGTTCCGGCAGTGACGATTCCGCCGATGATGGCGAAGGCCAGCGTCCAGCCTTCGGAAGCGCCCCCGATCTGCGACAAGCCCTTGATTGCTGAAAATCCGGCGACGCCAGCAGGCGCTGCGAAGAGCGCGCCGACGGCGAGGCGGATCAGGACGGACTGGACCTTGGCGAAGACGATCTGACCGATGAGATAACTGAAAACGGCTGCAAACATGCCAGCAACCAATGCCGCAATCACGCCCGCTTCGGTGTCATAGACATACATGCCGACGCTCATGCCGACGAATGCGGGTAGCGCGTAGACGGCCAATGCGAACAGCACCCAGACAAGGAAGCCGAGGCCGATGACACTCAGGAAGGCTGATACGAACATGGGCGGTCTCCTCTTATGGGCTGCGCCTCCACCACCGCCACGGCGCCGATGAAGCATAGCATGTCGGCGGTGTTCACGGAATATTCTCGTTCGGCGTAACGCGATGCTTTTTGGGCATCACGGGTCATGACGACCCGCCTTTGGCGCTGCGGAAATCGTAGAGCGGGATGCCGAGCACCTTGGCCTTGTCGGCGAGATTGTCAGTGATGCCCGAACCGGGGAAGACGATCAGGCCGATCGGTAGCGCCTCCAGGAGTAGATCGTTGCGCTTGAACGGTGCGGCCTTGCCGTGACGGGTCCAGTCCGGCTTGAAGACGATTTGCTGGCATTTGCGATTGTCGGCCCAGCAGGCCGCGATGCGTTCGGCACCCTTCGGAGAACCGCCATGCAGGAGCACCATGTCGTCGTGCTTGGCGCGCACCTTGTCGAGGGCGGCCCAGATGGCCCCGGTATCGTTCACGTCCTGCCCGCCGGTGAAGGCGATCTTAGTGCCGGTCGGGATCAGCGGTTCAAGTTCGGTCTTGCGCTTGGCGTCGAGATAGTCGCGGCTGTCGATCATGGCGGCGGTCATGTGCTTGCGATTGACGTGGCTGCCGGAACGCGGATGCCAAGTCTGACCGAGATGCGCCTCGAAATGTTCGGCGGCGAGGTCGCGCATGCCATCGTAAGCGTTGCGCTGTTCGGTGAGGGTGAGCCCTTCGGCGATGAGGCGTTCCAGTTCGACCGAGCGGACTTCGGAGCCGTCCTGGCTGCGTTGCGAGCGCCGCTGCGCCTGTTCGTTGTCGTCGAGCTTGCGGTCTACGCGGGTCGCCATGCGGTGGAAGACATTGGTGGTCGACCAGAGCAAATCTTCCAAATCGGGTTCGAGCCGCGTGTCGCCGAGGACGACGACAAGCGTGTCGAAGATGTCGGCGATAGCGCCTTCGACGGTACCGGCGTCTGGCAGTGGCCGCGGATCGGGTTCGTCGGCGAAGGCTCGATGTCCGAAGAGTTGCAATTCGTCGAGGACGAGCGCTGTGGCGGACTGGGTGTCGGGCTCGTGCTGGGTCATGGGCGTTATGCCTCCTTGTCGCTGACCGCGCCTCGCGCGGCCTTCATGGGCGACGGAAAGCGGGACGCGAACGGGCCTGCATCCCTCATCAGAGGGACCGAAGCGTCAGCGGAGGATGGCGGAGGCGACGCCGTTTTGGATCGCGATGCAAAGCCGAGGCTTGTCCTCGGCGGCGGAAAACGGTGCCGCCGCAGCCATTGCCGGACCGGGCGGGTTCCGCTCCGGCTCGCCCCTCTCGGGAAGGCCGTCAGGCGCGGCTCCGTGGCGCGAGGTTCATTCCGCCTGTCCAGCTGCCGAGACCGGCTCTCGACTTCAGCCGGTCTCGACCGCCAGCAAGGTCGGAACATCGACCGGTGAGAGCTGGGGACGCAAATGGCTGCGCATCTCGTGGATGTCGCAGTTCCGGAGATCGCCGTTAAAGTCGTCCAGCATCGGTCGCAACGGCAGAAGGTGAAGCTCGCTGTCCGCAAAGCGGTCGGTCAGTGCGTCAAAGGCCGCCTGACCAGTGTCGTCATTGTCGATGGCAACATAGAGCCGGCGAAGATCGGTGGGTGGATCGAACGCCGCGAGATGATTGCCGGACAGCGCCGCCGCAATCGGCAGACCGGCAAGTGCCAGCCTGAGCGAGAGCATCGTCTCCAAGCCTTCGCCGACAGCGAGGATGTCAGATTGCTGTCCCATCCTGACCGCATGACCCAGCAGGTTGCCCATCGCCTTACGGTTGGGATCGAGCGGAGCCTTTTCGGCTGTCTGCGGATCAAGCCAGGTCCGATGAACGCCGGTCAGCGTTCCAGCAGTGTCGGTGACTTTCGCGAGTAAGGCGGGCCAGGCGTCGGGCGGGTCATTGGCGTCCGCGTCTTCTCGCCGATAGTAGCAGTTCGGGTGAAACCTTAACGCGCTCACGCTTCGAAGGTTTGTCAATCCGCGTGCGGAGAGATAGCGCTCCGCCAACGTGCCCGCGATCGGTTGGCCCATCGCCCAGAGACGTCGGGCCGCTTCGGATGATCCTTGTGGAGCCTGGTCTTGCCGCTGTGTCGCGGGTGGCTCAGGACGCGGAAGGCTTAGAAACCGCCGCGCCTCATCGAGCGTGTCGCGGAGCGTCGAGAGATTAAGATTGGCCGCTATGAGGTCGAGCAGATCGCCATGCTCGCCTGTGGCCGCATCGGTCCATTTGCCGGCCGCGCCCTTGCCGCGGGTCGGCCCGGTGAGCCGGACATAGAGGCTGCGGCCAGGAGTGTTGTCGACGTCGCCGACAACCCAGTAGTGGCCATGTTTTCTACCGTTAGAAAGGTATTGGCGGCACACAGCCTCGGCCTCGCGGCTGAGTTTCTGCGATAGGTCTGTGGCGGGGCTATCCATGTTTCTCTCCCGATTGAGGCGCAGAAAAAAGGGCCTGCCGCGTCCGACAGGCCCCAGGGCGAGGGAGTTGGGGGAGCGTCTCCCTCGGTTGGTGGTCGCCAACTGCTCGAAAGTGGGCGAAGGCGGCTTTGGCGACAGTTCGATCATCCTCCAATCGGTTGCGTCGAACCATCGACCGCGCGCCGCCGAACGCCTGCCTTTATGCGATCACTCGGCTGCCTGAAGTGTAGCTTCTTCGTCTTTGACTGGCTGCTCGTCGTGCGTGACATCGCCGTCATCGACGATCTCGAACTCCGGCGCGTCGGGCTCTTCCACCAGCGGGGCCGTGCGCAGCGGTTGCGGGAGCCAGCCCGTGCCCGCCATCAGTTCTTCCGCCGCCTCGACCATGTCGGGCTTCTTGAACCCGGCGATGCGGTCCGCGTCCTTGTCGCCCTTCGCTTCGTGCACTGCGGCGAGGATCTGCGCCTTGGTCACGCGGCCGAGATAGCTATCCGCCGTCGGCGTCCAGCCCGCCTTCACCATGTCCAGACCGAGTGTCGATGCGAGGACATCGGCATGTGCGATCTGGCGCGGCTTGCGATGATGCGGCTCCTGTACGGCGTTGACCGTCATCGCCACGCAATGGGCGAAGAGCGCGTCGCGGCTGTCGCTGTCCCATTCGGTCAGCGCGCCCCACAGATCTTCCGGCTGCTTCGGGAGACTGCCCGCCCAGGTCTCGATCGCGAGATCGATCGACTGGACATAGGCAGCGTTGCCGAGGTTCGGCGCTTGCGAGCCGAATTGCGTGGAGCGCGGACTGATCTCGACACAGCTGTCCTGGCCGTAATGGTAGAAGAGTTGCAGGACCATCGCGTGCAGGCAGGCGAGCATGGCCAACTGCGGATCGTTGGATAGCGCATCGCGCAGCGCCATGGTGCGATGGGCGGTCAGTTCGCAGACGAGGCGATCAGACAGCGGCTTGGTACCGTCGTCATCCTCGTCCTCATCCTGATCCGTCACCGGATCGGAAGTGTCAGCGACCGCCTCGTCCGTGTCGGGATCGACCGTCTCGCCGTCGGGACTGTCCTCAGCCTCAACTGCCGGTTCGTCTTCAGGCCGGACATAGCCGCGCTCGACGCGCAGACCGCCGGATCCGTCGATGCTGACGAACGCGCCCGCGATGGCATAGTCCTCCGCCTCGAACCGGATCGGGCGGTTCTGGAGCGCTTCCATCGCCGTCTCGATCTCGCCGAGCCGCTCGTCGACTTCCTCGGGGAGTTCATCCGCCTCGGCATAGTCGACTTCGAGCTTGTCGTACTCGGCCTTGAGCGCCTCGTAGGTCTTCTCTTCCTTTTCGCTCATCGGCTCGGCCTCGCCCCGAATGCGCCGCAGATCGTAGGTGTGGCCATAAGGAAAGTCGGTCGCGACCTCGATCCAATGCCACCCTTCGGCGTGGATCGCCTCGGCTTCCTCGTTCAGCTTCTCGGTGACCATGGTTTCCAGCAGCGCCGCGTCCTGCAACCAGCCGCCATCGTCGATCTGAAAGAGGTCGCGCAGCACCTCGCCACCCGCCTCAACATAGTTGTCGAGACCCACGAACTGCGCCCGCCGGTCGGAAGCGCGCACGGCGCCTTCCGTCAGCATGCGGCGGATTTCGTAGGGTTGCTTGTTGTAGTACTGCTTGAGTGCGTCCCAGACTTGTTCCTGGCGCTCATGGTCGGGATTGACCGTGAAGGCCATGAGCTGGTCGAGGGTCATCTCTTCGTCCGCATAGGCCTCCAGCAGTGTCGCCGAGACGGCGGCCAGCTTGAGGCGCTGCTTGACGACACCCGCCGAGACGAAGAAGGCCGCGGCAATCTCTTCTTCCGACTTGCCCTTCTCGCGCATCGCCTGGAATGCGCGAAACTGGTCGAGCGGATGCAGCGGCGCGCGCTGGATGTTCTCGGCGAGGCTGTCTTCCTCAGCGAGGCCCTCGGTGCGCACGATGCAGGGCACGGGCGCGGTCTTGTTGAGGCGACGCTGCTGCACGAGCAGTTCGAGCGCGCGGTAACGGCGCCCGCCGGCTGGGATCTCGAACATGCCGGTTTCCGCGCCGTCGTCGTCGAGGACGGGGCGCACCGTGATCGACGACAGGAGCGTACGCCGCGCGATATCCTCGGCCAGCTCTTCGATCGAGACGCCGGCCTTGACCTTGCGGACGTTGGACTGGCTCAGAACCAGCTTGTTGAAAGGGATGTCGCGCGAGGCGCTGAGGGTGATTTTCTTGGACTTTGTCATGGGATTTCTCCGCGACGGGCGGTCATGAGACTCTCTCTGACCTCCAGACCCGTCACGAAAATCCCGGCCCACCTCTTCCTCTCAGGAAGCGATGGACCGTGGGCGGATGATTGAGGCGGAACGGGAGCGCCTAGGCGGCGGCCTCCAGCAGTTTCTTCGCACGGGTTTCCATGGTGAGGCGCGCATCCTGCTGCGGCTTGGACCGGGCGACGGCTGTGATGCCCTGTACGAAGTCGAAGACGCTCTCGGGCGGGCGTCCTTCCTCGGCGAGGACCGTCTCCACGATCCTACCAGTCTCCGCCTTCGAGAAGCCGCGCTTGCGCAGGAAGTCGGTGCGGTCCTCGTTATTGCGCGCGACGATCCGTTCGCGCGCGGAGCGGATGCCCTGGATGAAGGGCTGCGGTGAGGAGTCGGCGAAGTTGGCCAGTGCCGGAGCCGCCTCGTGCGCGAAGCGGTTGGCGGCGTATTTGGAATGCCGGATGCTGATCTCCTGGAAGTCCTCGACGCCCCAGAGATTGCGGTTCTGGCAGACGGCGCGGAGATAGAAGCTGGCTATACCGAGCGTCTTGGCACCGACCTCCGAGTTCCAGCAGTAGAAGCCGCGGAAGAAGAGATCGGGCGAGCCGTCGGGCAATGTGCCCGCCTCGATCGGGTTCAAATCGTCGACGAGGAAGAGGAAGACATCGCGATCCGAGGCGTAGAGCGTGGTCGTGTCCTTCGTGACGTCGACCATCGGATTGTAGATGCCCGTCGACCAGTCGAGCACGCCCGGGACCTTCCAGCGTGTATCGCCGACGCCGTCGCCCGCGATGCGCTGGACCGCCGAGACGAGTTCGTGGTCGTAGATACGGCCATAGTCCGGGCCGGTGACGGCGCGCAGCTTGGTGCGGCCGTTCGCAACCTCCATTGTCTTCACCTGCTCGGCGCGGTGGTTGGTCAGACCGTACTGCAAATTGATCCCCGCCAGCGGCGCCGGGAGCTGGCGCAGATAGGCCGCAGGCGCGCCGACGAGGCTTGCAAGCTGTCCGAAGCTCCAATGGGTCGGCGCGACCGGCGTCTCGGCCTCCGGCAGGACGAGCGCGAGCTTTTCCGGATCGTCGCGATGGGCCTCCACGCGGATCGCCGCGCTCTCGAGCGTCCGCGTCCTGCTTCGCGCAGCGCGGCCCTTCACCGAGGCGTAGAGCTCCGAGAGCGAGAGGAACTTCTCATCGTCGGGCCGGGAAAACCATTCGGACGATACCCGCCCATTGTGCCCGCCGCGGGACACATCCACCTTGTAGCCGCCGCTCTCGGGGCGGCCGTTCATGATTTCAATCGCTGTCATGGCTGATCTCCATGACGGGCGGTCCGAGAGCCTCTCTCTCGACCTCCAAACCCGTCACGGCGACAGCCGCAGGCCTCTCACTCTTCCTTGCCGTTCAACATCTCAGTGTGATCGACCAAGGACCATATTGCCCGCGTCAGGGATGGACGCCCGAAAGGGGGAAGACCCATCAGGGCTTCCGCTCTCCCGACAGCCCGGCCCGCAGGGCGACGCCCACCTGCGCTTCTCGGCGATACAAAACCTCCAGCTTCAGGTCGTGAAGTGGGAGGATTGGTATCTGCAGTTCCCTGATCGGCGAGGTTCAGGCTTTCAATCGGTCGGAGGTAGACTTTCAGGCGGTCGGAGGCGGATGCGTGGTCTCACACGTGGTCTTGCAGAATCGTGTTGCGATGTCCGCGCTAGGCGCGGACTTGGGAATATGATTTGCAGTTGCAGATCTTCGGCACTTGCCCCTCATGCGGGGGCATGGTCCATGGTCGACAGCAGCGAACCTCTGGTTTTGCGCACCCCTGCGCAATGCCTGGCAAGACGTGTCCGAAGCATGCTACATATTTCGGACATTGCCTGGCCTTCGGTCATCCCCATAGCATGAGGTTGCTTTACAATTCATTTTGCTCTATCAGTCATATTTGACGGTTAAATGTATTTTGGACGTCAGATATGGCGGTTAAAGTGAATTCTGTGAGCGCGCGCCGAGCCCTGGAGGCTCTGGGCGCAAATATCAAGACGGCGCGGCTGAAGCGGCGAATTTCCGTGAAGGGCTTTGCGGAACGGATCGGCGTGTCCGAAAGCACCGTGGCTCGCCTTGAGAAAGGCGATGACGGCGTGAGCATCGGCACGCTCGCCATGGCATGCCTTGTCCTTGGCGAAATCGACCGCATCTCCGAGTTCCTCGACGCGGGCACGGATGACACGGGATTGCTACTCGACCGGGAAAGCCTGCCAAAGCGGATCGATCGCAAGCGCAAGCCGAGGTCGCCGAGCAGCGGTCAGGACAAGGCTGATCCGATTGCCGATGGGGATGACGAGGAAGGGGTCGGTTTCTGATGCCCGAGGCCATTGTCGCGCTTGGCGAAGGAAAACGGATTGTCGGACGCCTGCGCTTTGAAAGCGACGGGCGCCGTCAGCATTCGCAGTTCGAGTACGATGAGGCCTGGCTCGCCGCCGAGGATTGCTTTGCGCTCGCGCCGGGACTGCCGCTGCGAGAGGGCAGCCACTTTTCATCCGGGAAGGATGACAAGCGCTCGGCGCTGCCAGGATGCTTTGCTGATGCGGCGCCGGATTCCTGGGGACGCGCGCTGATGACCAAAGCCTTGGGCGGCGGTCTCAGCGAGTTCGACTTTCTCGTTCTCTCAGATGACCGCACGCGCCAGGGAGCGCTGCGGTTCCTCGGCGAGAACATGGAGCCGCTCTCCGATCTGACACCGCCGATCCCCAGGCTGGTGGAGCTTGAGCGCCTGCGAACGCTGGCGCAGCGCTTTGAACAAGATCCGGGCGGGGCGGAGGAGGAAGCGCGTGATCTTGCGGGTGTTGCCGGATCGCTGGGTGGTGCGCGACCCAAAGCAAACGTCGAAGGCGATGGGCATCTCTGGATCGCTAAGTTCACCTCGGCTCAGGACACCAAGGCGGTCGAGCGCGCCGAAGTGGCGACATTGAGACTGGCGCGCATGTGTGGTCTGCGCGTGGCCGATGCCCGGCTGGAGCTGCGCGACAGCGACAGTCCGATTGCGCTGATCCGCCGGTTCGACCGCCGCGGCGACACGCGCATTCCCTATATCTCCGCGCGTACCGCGCTGGACTGGCAAGGCGAGGAAGGTGGGTTCTACACCGACATCGCTGAGGTGATCCGCCAGATTTCGAGCAAGCCGGTCGAGGATCTGCATGAACTCTGGCGACGGATCGTCTTCACCATCCTGGTGTCGAACAAGGACGATCACCTGAAAAACCACGGGTTCATCTATGCCGGGAATGATCGGTGGCGGCTGTCACCGGCGTTCGACATCAACCCATCCCCCTCCCGCCATCGTGTTCTGGAAACCGGGATCATCCAAGGCGGATCATTCGATGCGTCGATGGCGATTGCGCTTGAAGCAAGCGAGTTTTTCGATGTGAAGTTGGAGGATGCTTGGTGCGAAGCAGCAAACATGGCGAAAACACTTGCGGCAAGATGGAAAGAAGCGCTTCGCGACGAAGGGTCATCAGGTGACGAGATACGCCTTTACTCTGAAGCGTTCGAGCACGCGGAGACTGAAGTGGCGTTGCAACTCGCCGTATAGGTCAATTAAATGATAATAAATGGGGTCAGGTTTTTATTTGTATGAGCGACGGCAATAGAAACATAATAAATATCGCGACACGCGAGGCTAATCTTAAGCGAAAACTGCGGCGACATCTGCGAGCCTTGGGTTTCGAGAAGTCTGATGAGGGCGCACTCCAAATTCAGGGATCAGGAAAGGGCATTGTACGCACGCTTCATCGTGCCCAACGGGAGGAGCGACTTCGGGCCAACCGTGAGTTCATTGCCACCAAGGCCGAGAAGCTGTTGGGACACTTTGCATCTGGCAGAGAAATTGATGTCACTAGAATTTCACCAGTGCTCGAGCGCGTGTCGGCGGGGACTTGGCAAGGCGATCTATTTCGCCTCGCGTCACTGACATGGTCCGTACCGGTTTCAAATGGCTTCGGCAGGCGCCTGCGTTATCTCGTCTGGGACGAAAGCAATGGCAAGCTGATGGGCCTTATTGCCATTGGAGACCCGGTCTTCAACCTTGCTGTGAGGGATAGGCTGATTGAATGGGATACACATGACAGAAGTGCTCGCCTCGTTAATATCATGGATGCCTATGTTCTTGGAGCCATCCCTCCCTACAACGCGCTCCTAGGAGGTAAACTTGTAGCCTGCTTGCTCAGGAGCCGGGATCTCTATGATGACTTTAGAGAGGCCTATGGTGGGTCCACCGGAATAATATCGAAAGAGGCGAAAAAGGCGCGACTGCTCGCTATTACTACATCGTCTTCTATGGGACGGTCATCGGTCTACAACCGCCTCAAGCTGGGGGGGCAGCAGTATCTGAAATCGATTGGCTATACGGGTGGATGGGGGCATTTTCACATACCGGATCGGCTGTTTGTAGAATTGCGCGATTACCTTCGCGATATTGATCATACCTATGCAGACCAGCACCGGTTTGGCCAAGGACCTAACTGGCGTTTGCGAACCACAAGGGCAGCACTTTCGGCGCTCGGTTTCAAAGAAGATATGCTGCGACACGGAATTCAGCGGGAGGTCTTTCTTTGTGAGCTTGCCAAAAACACAGCGAAGTTGTTGCGCACCGGGAAGGGGAAGCCGGACGTCGGAGACCTACTCACCGCCAAGGAAGTTTCCGAGTTGGCTCTCGAGCGGTGGATGGTGCCTCGGGCCGCGCGCAAGCCTGAGTTCAAAGAATGGAATTCGAGCGACCTCGTCGATCTCTTCGGAAATCAAACTCGCATGCTCCGCAACCAGCTAAAAAGCTCTGATCTGTTCAAGGACGCGGCCTCAGGGTCGTAGTTGGTCATGGCTGTGCCTTTGGATGAATGGCAGAAGCGAATGGAGCGGCATTTTTCCGCGCTTGCAGAGCGTCGCGCAGTGTCTGGCTTTCCTATTTTCGCTCTGGAGCACGGTCTGGATGATGGTGACTTGGAAGAGATTGCCAAGCAACTACGGGGACGCTTGAACACCGGACTGAGACTGGCACCACACTGGTTACTCTGGACAATCTATTCGGCAGAGAGGGGATATACCTACGAAGGTGGTGAATATTGGCAGTCTTTCGAGGATGTCACACCTGGTTGGGATTCCCGAGATCGGTACCGGGTTACGGCTTGGTTCTCGAAATTCCAGTCAACCTACAATGGCGTAGTTCCTTCGGGACCATGGGCGTCGCATTTCAGCATAATCGCCTGGCCAATTACCCATGCCGTTTTACCCCGCTATTTGCAGCAGCAATTTGCCCGGACATTGTATGATCTGCGGTTCACGCTTGCACGACTGACGACGATCGAACCGGCGGTAATTGGCCGTTTGATCGCGAGTAATGTCTACTACGCATCGACTCGTTTCGAGCAGTTTCTCCAGCAAGAGGAACTGGTCGGCCGTATCGTCCTCGCGCTTCTGCACCAGGATCCACGTGAAGGCGAAGAGCCACTTCTGCCCGCTACGCTCGATCGAATCGTTGCCGATCTTGAGCAGATGCGACACGCCCGCGGTTGGCTCAGAGAGGCAAGTCGCGTTGTGGCTGACCGCTTCAAGGGCATTGGTCGGGGCACCGCGCCTCGAACCTCCGCCGGCGGCCGAGATATAGTCGAGCGTCGGCTGCAGGAAGCCAGGCCTGATATTCGGCCCGATTTGCGGCTGCGATATGCCGGCAACGGGCGTTGGACGCTCGTGATCGACGTCCCCAATTTCAAGTCAATTGCCGCTCTCAATCCGGGTATTCAGCAGTTTCTTCGGCAGACCCGCTCGAAGTTGAATGGCGATGATGTCAGACGGCCGGCGAGTTGGGTCCTCTCTGGCAATCGCCGTGCGGTTCTCAAGGCTTGGCCTGATCCTTCGAGGCCGTTGGTCAGCTTTGAGTCCTCGAACGGTGTCGTTGACCATCTTCTTGAGAGCGAATGCCGAATGAGCCCGGGTCCGATCTGGCTCTTCCGCATTGGCGCCGACGGCAACGCCCGCGAAATTGCCAGCCGCCTCGTGCGACCCGGTTATGACTATATCCTGGCGTCGCTCGATAAGTTCGAAGATCTGCAAGATGGCATGACAGGTTGTGCCATCGAATGCAGCAATATCTGCGCTATTCGAATTTCGGTGCCTTCCGATGTGTCCGCCGCATACATTCAATGGCTACGGATACGAAATCTAGAACTTGCAAGAACCATCCGTGTCTGGCCTGCCGGTCTGCCCGGTCGGAACTGGGATGGAGAAGGGCGAAGCGAATGGCTGACGACCGAAAAGCCATGTTTCGGAATCGCTCCCGATCATCCCGTGGATGCCTACCGTGTCACGCTCAACGATGATGCGGCCGTAACCTTTTCGGCCGGAGAACCGGGAGGGCCAACTTTCATTCAACTGCCGCAATTGGCGGCGGGCACACATCGCCTCAACGTCAAGGCGCACCGCAGTGCGGCTCTGGATGCACTCGGTGCACCACCCTCGCATGAGGGGTATCTGGAACTCAGAATACGAGAACCTGAACCATGGATGCCCGGAACAACCTCGCATGTAGGTCTGGCGGTTACCAGCGATCCGCATGACGCTACGCTAGACGTGTTTTGGGAGAATGAGTTGGACCTAACGGTTTTCGGTCCCGAAGGTCATCAGGTTACCCCGCGTGTGAGCCTTGAGGATGCCAAAGGCGAGGAGATTTACAGTGCCCAGGTCTGCCCACCAATCGACCTGCCGATTCTTCCGGACATTTGGGAAAGGCGGTTCCAGGAATTCCTGCGGCAGCAACACGCGGAGTGGCGATACCTTGAAGCCGCTTCCGGCCTTCTCGCGATTGAGGGACAGGAACTTGGGCGGTTCGTCGTCCGGTTCGACCACGACGCACTGCCGGTCCGCTGGGTCTTGCGCCATCAAGGCGAAGGCGTTGCGCTTCGGCTTGTAGACGATACGGGGCAAAAAGACGCGAAACCAAAATGCCGCTTTTTCAGCTTGGAAACGCCGACCAAGATCGAGCGTCTCGATGCTGGACTAGCTTTGGCGGGGTTTGATGTTCAGTCGCCGGGCGGGCTGTTTGTCGTCCAACACGGCAAGTTCCGAGACGTGGTCATCGTCAGCACAGGGCTGTCTGGTGGCGGTTTGGAAGGCTTGGGCGTCCAGCCTTACTACCCCCGAATTGCCGACAGCCCCAAATCGATCATCAAGAATATGAGGATATTGCGCTACTGGAAGTCAGCCCGACTTGCAGGCTTCCTTGCCAACGCGCGGCGGAGCCAGGTCGTGGTTGGTCTGACTACTCGCCTATACGGAGCCTTGGCCGGTCGGGACTGGGGCCGAGCGGAGGCCGCTCTCATGCGAGGCAGCGATCGGGTAAAGGGTTTCGATCATCTGCATTCTTTGCTTGATCACAGGGGCGGGTTTCCATCCGTTCTGCGCCGCGATGCACAAAGTATCGAGGGTGGAAGAAAGGTGATCACAGACTGGTTTGCGGAGTTGGCCGCACGCTATGGCGTTTGCTCCGACCAAGCGCTTTGTGTGCTGGCCGTCGACATAGCTAGCCGCCCGCACGAGGTGCCCCGCCTTTACCGGGACAGGCTGCCGGGCCTTCTCAAACTTATAATGGCGAAGCCTCTTTTGCTGCGCGGCGCCAGGTTTGTCGCGCTCAGCCACGCCTGCGCGGATAATCGACCCGTAGAATTGCTGCCGAGGTGGGAATGACGGTCACTGAACTCACTCCAGATGAGGTTTTGGGCTACTGCCGTACGTCGCTTGGCATGGGGATCGAGCCTTCTGAGCTTGACGACATTCTGTTGGCAGGTCTCCTGCGGCGTGCAGCAGGGATACACTGCCCATGTTCAAGGGCCGCGCTTCGTGCCGCCCTCACGGAAAGCCTTGCGTATTTGCAGTCAGACCTCGGCACACTCGCTGATCGGCTGGACGATCTGATCGAGGCCATGATCGTCGCGGGTGACTTGCTGGAGCTATCCGATGTCGCAACGGATGACCCGGACGTAAGGGGAACCTGGGTATTTGCGGCGCCGCCATCTTTTGTGGTTCGCCGTACGGGAAGCATCTTCTTGACCGGAATCACTCCCGATCAGGACGTCTTCCTGCCGGAACACCTGGCGCGGCGGGTGGTCCGCTCCCACGTGACGCAGTTTATCGCACCCGAGTCCGGTGAGGATCTGATCGAGCAGTTGATCGCGCACGGACTGCACCAATTGTCCGAGGCCGTTTGGCTCCGATCGCCCAAGGCACAAGCCCCGGAACAGTTGATCCAACGTTTCGAAAACCAACTGGCCTCTCAGCCGACATGCGGTCCGGTATCCGGTCTTGAGATACTCGATCGAGACACCAAGGTGACCTACTATCGCGGCCGATGGGGCGCACCGCGTGAGCATACCGGAACATTCGTCGCCCGCCGGCCGCAGGAGTTCGGCGCGCCGCTCTGGAGCTTCGCAGAACTCGTTAATGGCACGTTGAAGCGGATCGTCGACTTGCCTCCCAAGCACTTTCGTTGGCGCGGATGCGATGCCGCATGGCACTTACAGATGGCGATCGACTGCATTGCAGGACAACCGCAGCAATACCGGCGCAGCGCCACAGAGGCCGGTATCCGTTTCGATTTCTTTTCGCCGCTGCCACTTTGGGCGCAGCGCCGGCTGATGGTTTTCGGTCAAGAACGTCCACGCAGCCGCAGCTTGTTCGCGTATGAGATACCCGTGGCAGAGGCTGCTGAAGAAGAAAAAAACCTTAAGGAAAACTTGTGGCTAGTGCCAACGGACGCGTAAGATTGTAAGGGGGACAAGTATGCAGACAATTAAAGAAACTATAGAAAATCTGCACGGCTCGCTGAGTGACTACATCGAGGCGACATACCACATTAGTGCCCCGTCATTGATTGCGCAGCGGCAACGTCTTCTTGAACGTGACGGCGTCATCCATCGCGTCCCATATCTTGAGTCGACGCCTAAGTATCAAGCGGGTGATACATTCGGCTCAATCGTGGGACTGCCGCTGGCCGCACAGACACTCTTTTCACGACTGAGTTCTCCGAGCGAAGGCCTACCCCGGTTGATCTACGATCCTCCGTACAAGCACCAGGCGGAGTCGCTTCGTCACAATCTCATCGACGGAAAGAACTTGGTCATCATGACCGGGACAGGTTCGGGAAAGACGGAATCTTTCCTTCTTCCGATCCTGGGCAAGTTTGCGCAGGAGGCGCAAACGCGTCCCAGTGTCTTCGCTGAGCAGCCCGCGATGCGGGCGCTGATCATGTATCCGATGAATGCGCTCGTAAACGACCAGTTGGGGCGACTTCGCGCCTTGCTGGGCGACCCGCGCCTCGTCAGTTCCTTCAAGGAGTGGTGTGGCCGCCCACCTCGATTTGCCCGATATACAAGCCGGACCCCATATGCGGGCATTCGCACGTCGAAGAAGGATTCGTCGCGACTACAATCCTTCGACAGCTTCTACGTCGACGTGCTCAGGCGTGCGGACAGCAATGATGCTGAAGAAAAGGCACAAGCTGTTGAGTTGCTGACCGCCTTGAAGGACCGCGGCAAATGGCCAGCAAAACCCGATCTGGAAGCCTGGTTCGGGCAAAAGGGCAGCGCCTGGCAAGACCGGAAGACGGGAGAGTTCGTCAGGGCGGTTACGCTGCCCGACGACTCCGAACTTCTGACGCGACACGAAGTCCATGCGGCACCGCCTGACCTGCTCGTCACGAACTACTCGATGCTCGAATACATGCTCATGCGGCCGATTGAGCGAGCAATCTTTGACAGGACACGTGAGTGGCTTACTGACAACCCGAACGAGACCTTTCTGGTGGTGCTCGATGAAGCGCACCTCTATCGCGGTGCCGCCGGCGCAGAAGTGGGATTGCTGCTAAGACGGTTGCGGGACCGGATCGGTGTCCCGGAAGACCGTTTCCGGATTATCTGCGCGACGGCGAGTTTCAAAGATGCTGACTATGCCCCGGCGTTTGGATCGCAGCTCTCCGGCGTCCCGGCTCATACCTTCGTTCCAATCGAAGGCACACTCGATCTTAAGGAAGGTGTCGGGAAAGGAACGTCGGAGGACGCCGAAGCCCTTTCCGGGATTGATCTGAGTGCATTCTACGAGGCGGATACCGACGATGCCAAGCTGGCATTGATCATGCCGTTGCTTGATTATCGAGGCATCACGGGTGCGGAATCAACCGAGCGTGGGCTCTTTGATGCATTAAAATCGTTCCCTGCAATGTGCGCACTGATCAATGCGACGATGAAAGAAGCAAGGCCCATCGCCGAACTTGGCGCTTTTCTGTTTGCCGACGATGTTCCTGCCAAAACGGCCGACGAAGCCGTTACTGTTCTGATGGCGCTTGGTAGCGTTGCAAGGCCGGAACCAAGCCTGCCCGGACTGCTGCCCTGCCGCATTCACAACTTCTTTCGGGGCTTGCCTGGTCTTTGGGTCTGTATGGACCCAAACTGCAGCGAACTATCTGAGGATCAACGTGATGGCATCTGCGGGAAGATGTATTCACAGCCGTTAGAAGAATGCGGTTGTGGAGCCCGGGTGCTTGAGTTGTTCACCTGCCGAAACTGCGGAACCGCATACGCTCGCGCCTATACCGACGACGTGGATTCTCCGCGCGCGCTCTGGTCCGAGCCGGGAGAGCAGTTGCGCATGGCGAGTGGCGAAACGAGCCCGTTGTTGCCTATCGACTTGCTTCTTGAGCAGCCTGCACACGACGATGGCGCCGAACCTGCCGACTACGATCTGGAAACTGGGCAACTGAATCCGAACTCCCCCGGACCGCGCATGCGAACGATTTTCATCCGTCAGGATCGACTCAACGATACCGCCGACGATGAAAACGAGAACGACAACAGTTTCGAGTCACGTGGTCAGTTCACTCCGTGTGCGGTTTGCGGGAAGACGGCTCGCTTTGGGCGAAGCTATGTGCAGGACCATCAAACCAAGGGTGACCAGCCCTTTCAGGCATTACTCGCGCGACAAATCCAAATTCAGCCTCCAGGGCCAAAGGAAGCGACAGCATTTGCTCCTCTCCGCGGCCGCAAAGTGCTCGCCTTCTCGGACTCCCGACAAGTGGCAGCTCGACTTGCACCAAATCTGCAAATGTATTCCGAGCGAGATTCTCTTCGCCCCCTGATCATCAGCGGCTTCAATTGGCTCAAGGAACAGGACGCAATTCGTCCGCACCTAAATCTCGACGACCTATATTTTGGTGTGTTGCTTGCCTCCAAACGCCTGAACGTGCGCCTGCGTCCGGAAATGCGTGGCGGGGAAAATTTTGATGCTGAAGAAGTTGTGGACGAGGCGGTCCGCCAGGATGAGTTGGAAGATCCGTCGACGCTGTTGAGCCTGCTGTTGGAAATTCGGGCGCACCGTCCGCCAGAGTCGCTGCTTAGCAGCATGCTGACAACCTTGACCCACAGGTTTTGGGGGATGGAATCGTTGGCACTCGCAACTTTGAAAGAAAGCGATCGCCACACCACGAAGATACTGGGCCTGCCTCCGATACCGGGGTTCGCTGAGACCGACGAGGCCAAACTTGCGATCGCGCGCTACTGGTTGCGGTGCTGGAGTAACAATGGCTTCAGGCTTGCGCAGATGCCGGGCACCTGGACTAATCGCCCACCATCAGAAGGCTTTCGGGTTAAGCCGCGAAACCCGAAAGCCAAGATCAAGGCGATCGAATCCGTCATCGACGACAAGGCGGCCAAGAAGGTCTTTTGGGATAGCTGGTCGCCGGAACTGCTCAAGTGGTTCACGCAATCGGTAGAGAGTGGGTATCGTTGCTTGAACGGTAGCGAGCTTTCGCTTCAGTTTGATGGAGCCTGGGTGCATTGCTCAAGTTGCAAGTCAGTCCACCGTCCTATCCCCGGCATTGAAAGCTGTCTGGACTGCGGAAGCGATACCGTGTCCGCCCTTGATCCAGATGCCGATCGGGTCTTTCTCGCGCGCAAGGGTTTTTATCGCAAACCGGTTACGCAGGCCCTTGAGAACCCGCCAATGGCACTCATCGCCGCTGAGCACACTGCCCAACTTAACGCGCCCCAAAACGAAGATGTTTTCTCCAAGGCTGAAGAAAATGAACTCTTGTTCCAGGATATCGCGCTGAGCGGAAGCGGCCTTGGCGGGCGTTCCACCGCTATCGACATTCTATCCAGCACGACGACCATGGAAGTCGGGATCGACCTGGGAGCCTTGTCAGGCGTGGCCCTAAGGAACATGCCACCCGGGCGCGCCAACTATCAGCAGCGGGCAGGCCGCGCAGGTCGCCGCGGCAATGCCGTGGCCACGGTCGTCGCGTTCGGAAGCGCAGACAGCCACGATGAACACTATTTCTCCGAGCCCGACGAGATGATCCGGGGCGATGTCGTCGACCCGAAACTGACATTGGACAACCCTGAGATCGCGCGCCGCCATATCCGAGCGTTCCTCTTGCAGAGCTATCACCAGGATCGTCTTCCGATCATCGACCCGGAGCAGCCGCACGATCTGTTTTCGGTTCTCGGAAGCGTTTCAAGCTTCCGGGCGGCGGACTCGCTCTTGAATCGCGACGACTTCGCAGTGTGGCTCGCCAACAACGAGGAGGCGTTGAGGACCCGCATAGCCGGTTGGATTCCTGAGCAGCTATCCGAAGACGATCGGGCTCTACTCCTCGGTGAGCTCGTGAAGGATTGCCTTCAAGCTGTCGACGAGGCCATCGCCCCTGGTCCCGGCGAAGAGGATGAGACCGAAGATGGAGAGGACGACGATACCGCCGGTGATGAAGAAGCAGCTGAGGAAGGAGAAGAACAACCGCAGCAGGCTTCTACCCCCGGCAAGATGCTGGATCGCCTCCTGTACTGCGGGAAGCTGCCCCGCTACGCGTTTCCGACGGACGTCGCGACCTTTCACGTGTTCGATCGCGACCGATCCTCTCGGTACCGAAAGATCATGAAGTTCGCGCCCTCGCAAGGTTTGCCAATTGCTCTATCGCAATACGCGCCGGACAAACAGGTTTGGATTTCGGGCAAGTGTTATACGTCCGGTGCGGTTTACTCAGCTATGGAAAATGATCGGCGCCTCGCTTGGGAGAACAAGCGCCTGTACATGGAATGTAGCGAGTGCGGTTTTGCACGGACTTTTGGGGAAGGCGAAACGGTCCGTAGCCACGTCATGGACTGCAATGCATGTGGTGGCGAAGAAACGTTCGGGCCTGCCCGTTACTGGATGCGTCCTCCTGGGTTTGCGCATCCAATCGATGCCGAAGAGATGACTTCGCCTGATGAAATCCCTGAAACCAGCTATGCCACACGCGCAAAGTTGACAATGGGCACTCCGGGGGATGACGAGGGATGGATCGAAACCGATGACCGCATCCGCAGTCTGAGAACCAGGCGGCACTTGTTAGTGTCGAATACCGGGCCGCAGCAAGAAGGATACGACTATTGCGTCAGATGTGGCAGAATAGAAGCGAGCAACACTCCATCGCCAATTCTAGCTGCGCCTCACCCCAAGCCTTTTCCGGACGACGACGATAGGCGCATATGCGAAGGTTCTCGCACGAGCCGCCATCTGGTGCTTGGGACGGATTTCATTACGGACATCGCGTTGTTCTCGATGCGCGTGTCCGCACCGCTCAAGCTAAAGCCAGGCCACTATTCAACGGATGTCGCGTTGCGAACTGTCAGCGAAGCACTTGCCAAAGCCGCATGCCAGATACTGGAGATCGAGCCTGGCGAGTTAATGGCCGAGTATCGGCCGGCGCTTACTCCGGCCGGCAAGAGCGGGTTGGAAGCCGAGATCTTCCTCTATGACACACTTCCGGGCGGCGCGGGCTTTGCGAGTCAGTTTGCAGATCGCGGACTTGAGCTGTTCCAGCGCGCACTCCAGTTGCTAGAAAGCTGCCCCGAGGACTGTGACGCTTCGTGCTACCGCTGTTTGCGGAGCTTTAAGAACAAATTCGAACATCGCCTGCTCGACAGGCATGTGGGCGCTGAACTGCTGGAATATCTGCTGACAGGACAGAATCCCGGATTCAGCGCTGTACGCCTCAAGCGATCTACAGCCTTGTTGCTGAACGATCTCCTCCGGCGCGACGAGGGGATGGCGACATTCGAGGCTGGGCCAAAAATCGCCTATGGGAATGGAAAGGCAGTAACGGCTCCAATTCTTGCTGAATGCAAAGGTCGGAAGTTCGTCATTGCACTCTCGGGGCCGTTGACGACAGGTCATCCCGCTGATCCGGCGATAGCTGAATTTCGCGACATCAGCACCGAGTATCAGGTTCTCGTCGAGAATGAACTCGTTGTTCGTGGCAACCTTCCAGCGGTGACGCGTGGCATCTATCAGCAAATTACTGGTCAGGGCGAATGAATGAAGCGTCTGCGCTGGAAGGGGAAAACGATCCGGTGCGGCGGCTCGAAATCATTGAAGAAGCGCTAAGGCCTCCTGAACCTCAATTGCTAGATACATGTGTCTTGCAAAACCTCGACTGGGTTGATCGCCAAATCGAGGAGCCGAAAGACACTTCTTGGTGCGATGAAGAGTACGCCGTTTTGTGTGGTCGCTTCGGACAGCAGTTGGCAGATGATCTCATCGATTTGGGCTACCTGTACAAGCAATTCGAATGGCGCGGTGGATACCCTTGGTTGGTATGCGAAACCAATTTCAAGGAAATAGGCCGTGCAAGAGGTACACACGCCGCCAGACTTAAAGACATAGTGACGTTCTTACATGGTCACCAAGATGATTGGGTACTGGACTCCTATGGCGGTTCAACTCCGCGGCTTCTGTGGCGAAAAGGCTTGAAATTTGTCTCCCCGCTGATGCTGAAAGGCCTCGGAATTAGCCGCCCTGAGCAGCTCTTCCAATCTGATGGCCCCCTTAGTTTTTTGCATGATGAAGGCGATAGACAGATCGCTGGCACAGCGATTTATGCGAATGTGCCCGCCGTTCTAACGACGGATAGGAGCACCTTCTGGAAATACCGAAACAATCTAAGTGACTTCGGATTGCTGGTGCTGCGGCCGTCCGAGCTCTTGCAGGGTTACGACGCTTATTGGGGAGCCGTCGATGAAGAGATGGAGCGTCGGAGATCGTATGAACAGCTATGAAATGGTCGTCCGTTGATTGAGATTGTAGGAGTAGGTGAGGGAAAAGAGCATGAAGCTGCGCTGCATTTGCGTAAGCAAGTGCTTGCCGTCTGGCCCGACCTCAGCCAGCACCCCGACGATCATGTGAAGATCTTCGTTGGGCTCAAGCTTTACGGACATCCGATCGAAGACATCGACCTTTTTGTTGTGGGGCAGTTCTCCGAGCCACGCGAGTTTGACATTGAGTTCAAATTCTATCCCCGTGAGGGCGAGCCATTCGTCCCGAGACGCGCTTCGGTGCGCAACTTCGCTCTTGTCATCGAAGCTAAGTCACACGACGCGACGGGGGTGAAATTTGACGATAAAGTCGCTTCGGTAAAGTACCCCAGAGGCTGGGAGTGCGTGACCGAGAAAGCTCGGCAGCAGGTATTTGAACTGAAGAAATATCTTGCGCGAAACGGCGTGCCGAAAATCTATCTCCAAGACTTGATTTTCTTTTCCGGACTCCGTGAATCCGATCTCCCCAAACGACCGCACAACTGCTTCGCCATCGACGCAAGCTTTGAACGCATTCTAAACATCTTGGGCCAGGTGTCGTCTCCGTCAAATAATAACCGACGGGTAACGCTAGGCTTCGGCTCGGAGGACGTTTTCGATTCTATAATCTCACCGGAAACCGCTTTGCTTCAGACCATGGAGCCGACGCCACTTGATCGCCGACGCATGGATCGCATTGTCAAGGCTGCACTGCCTGAGGCTTGGCTCGACGACCTGACAAACAGGCAAATCGTAGTCCGTGGTAGGGGTGGCGTTGGGAAGACCGTCATTCTTCTCCAGATGGCGTATCGCGCCTATGACAGCAATCGGATGCGGTCGCTCTTGCTGACGTACAACAAGGCACTTGTTGCCGACATGAGGCGTACGATGGCGCTGCTCGGAGTCCCTCACCAGATCGAAAAAGGCGGGATTCGAATTGAAACGGTGCACGCGTTCGTGGGTCGTCTTATGCTTGAACTCGGAATAATTGAAAACTACGATGGTTTTCTTGAGCGCTACGAGGAACACAAGGAAACATTGCTGGAGTACATTCGTAGCGGAGCGCTTTCCGGTGACGACCTTGAGAGCGTCTTTCAAGACCACGCCGATGACTTCGCTTGGGACACAATCTTTGTCGATGAAGGGCAAGATTGGCCGTCCAATGAGATCGACGTCCTGCGGGCGGTGTATCAACCAGAACGTATCGTTGTGGCCGACGGAGTCGATCAATATGTGCGAGCATCCGTAGCGGATTGGTCATCCGGGCTTGTACGGGAAAAATTGCGATCACGGCGGTTGCGGCGGTGTCTGAGGATGAAGGCCAATCTCGCGCATTTCGTGGCCGATTACGCCGACGCCCTTGGCCTTCAAAACTGGGACCTCGAACCAAATCCAGACGCCAATGGTGGCCGCGTCATCATCGTTGAAGGGGACATGGCAACCCAAACGGCACTGTTGAATCAAGTATTCGGTGAAGCTGCGGAACTTGGAAACTATCCTGTCGACTTGCTTGCCTGTGTACCGCCATCATTGGTGATCCGCGATGGGGAAGATGCATACTCAGTTCCTGGGCGGACCATTCGCCAGAATGGAGGTGCCGTCTGGGACGCATCATCGTCTGATGTCCGGGAGATTTACCCAACGGAGCGCGACGCATTGCGGATCGTGCAGTACGACTCCTGCCGCGGGCTCGAAGGGTGGACTGTGATCAACTATGCCTTCGATGACTTCTATGAATACAAATTCGACCAATGGTTGGCTTCGCCGCCGGATTTAGGGGGGCTATTTGAGTCTAAGGAGGAGTTGGCCGCAGCCTTTGCTACGCAGTGGATGATGATCCCTCTGACGCGGGCGATGGATACATTAGTCATAAATGTATCGCAGCGATCCTCAGTCGTGAAAGATGCACTTAGGAGTGTTCACAAACGACGGTCTGATTTTGTTGAGTGGGTCACATTGTAGGAGAATTTAAGAGCACGGGCGGTCTGGTCGCTGGTTTTGATTCTGTCAGCATGTCGTTGATCGCGCTCCGCCGCGTCTGCCGGTTAAGCGTGTAGTTGTTCCGCCTGAACTCAGCTCCTTCAAGTAGTGCCTTCACGTAACCCGACACGGTGTCAGCGGCCATGATCAAGGTCGAGTCCAGCGTGTGAATGTATTTGCTCGTGACGGATCCTTTGGCGTGTCCGACGAAGGCGGCAAGCCGACGAATTTCTCCCGCCACGCTGCTAAGTACAATCACAGCATCTAGTCAGTTAATTCCTGCGTCGCCGAGCAGATCACCCATCGAATTGTTGGGTGTGGGTGTCCAACTCACGAGGCGGTCAGCGATGGTGCAGATGCAGCGTGCGAACGCAACGCGTGCACGTTGAATGTCGACTGCATGGTCGGGTTCGCCAGTGTGTACGATTGAACTGCGAGCATAGTAGATCGCCTCAACGCTGCTTTGATACGCATCAACGCCCGGCACGCCCTTCATGCAGATGCCTACTCGGCGGCTGAGTCTCTTTGCGATGTTTGGGGCATACTGATCGGTGAGCAAGGTCTCGAACGCTACCGCGAGAGCTACGATTGCCTCGGCTTCATTGGCCCGTGCGCTGAAGGACTGTCGAAACCAGTCTATGGCCGTGACAAGACGACGGTAGAGACGATTTTCGGCCTTGGAACCTGAAGTGAGATTTACATGGAGGAAGTAGCCACGCTCAATGGCTTTCAGCGCGCGAGTAACGTGTGCACCGAGCCGTTTCATCCGGTTTGTCGTCAGGGCCTGCGTTGATAAGCTGGCAGAAATATCTGAAAGCCGCGCGAGATCCAGAGCGGATAGATTCATTGGAACCCGCCTGACTTCAATGCGCCGACCATTAATCGCTTCTCCGATGAAATAGTGCGCGATATCGAGCGTCTCAAAGTTGTTGACGAAGGCGGACGAGCGGTGTCGGTCCAACGGACCTGCCGTCTCCACAGCCAAAGTGTGCAACATCAAGATCTGTGCAGCTGCAATCCGGATCTTCAGCTCATAGACGAACTGGTTTTCGTACATGTCACCTGTGAAGGAAGTAATCCGCACCAATAGGAGCGGATTTCTCCCAAACCATTTTGCTGAGTAGGCAAAATGGCGTAGGTCCCATTTGTCGATGCGCTGCTTGATCCCGAGACCTCGAGCCATTCGCTGGACGCTCGCGGCTGCCGCGTCGAAGGAGTGGCTCTGTGTCGTAACGGCAAATCCCGCAGATCGAAAAATCGCATCAGCGCGAAGACTGCTCGTGCGCGACAGGAATGACGGCATTTCCATACCAAAGCCGGTAAGTGGGTAGAGTACGAAACCAGGACGATCGGCTCGCGCAGCAGACAAGTTTGCGATCACCTGTTTGGCGGTGTTTCCAGCGCCGGTCTTAGCTACATGCAGTATTGCATCGTCGAGAAGTGATCGCCCGATGTAGATTTCGTTGGACCACAGCTTCCTCGCCAGCGCGATACGCAGCTGTACGATATGATACTCAATGGCTCTCCGGTCTTGATCAGAGATCTTCTTTTCATCTGTGACCAGTTCTTCGACACCGTCGAATTGAGCTAGAAGGTTGTGTTTCGCCTTAAGAAAATCGTCTGACGCCTTTAGTTTTTTCCCTAGAGGGATGCTCAAATTTGTGAGATCGACTGTCATGCATCTAGCTCTTTAAGGCCTAGCTCGATCTATGCCAGAAATAGTTCCAAAGTTCAGCCATTTAAGTGGGCTATACATCACGATTAAAAAATTCTGGCTTACGGTTCGGCGTGACTACATCGAAATCGCGATAGTGACTGATGTCTCGATGACCCTCGTCTAGGATGCCGTCGTCGGTCGCGCGTCGATCAGCATATCGTTGATTGCGCTCCGCCGTGTCTGTCGGTCAAGCGTGTACGTGTTTCGCCTGAACTCGACTCCTTCGAGCAACGCTTTCACGTAGCCCGATACTGTATCGGCGGCCATGATAAGGGTCGAATCCAACGTGTGGACATACTTGCTTGTTACCGAACCCTTGGCATGACCAATTAGTGCGGCGATGGTGATTTCGGTGAAGCCGAGGTCATTGGCGACGCTGGCGAAGCTGTGCCGCAAGACATGGGGCGTGACATCCCAGAGCGGAGTGTCGGCGAAGAGCTTCTTCCAACTTTGCGGAAAGTTCCCGATGGCGTTGTCCTCACCTTGACCGGGAAAGACATAGGTCCCCTCCCGCTTAAGGCGCGCGGACTCAAGATAGTCGATGACCGGTAAGCCGACTGGTCGCACAGATGCACCTTCCTTGCTGTCTTTCAGACGCAGGCAACTGCCTTCGATATCGACCTCGCTCCACCGCAGACTGATGATCTCGCCACGCCTACAGCCGGTCAGGGCGATGAGACGGAGGATCTCGGCGTGGATGCCGAAGTGGCTGTCATGCTGCACGTCCTTAAGAATGCGACCCAGCGTCCGGTACTCCGCTTCACTCAGTCGTCGGTCCCGCACCTTGTATCGCGGCTTCTTCAGGCCGTGGGTCGGGTTCTGGTCGATGATCCCGGTTTCGATTGCGTAGGTGAAGATGCCGCCGAGAAGGCCCATAGTGCGGATGGCAGTGCCAGGTCCGCCGCGCACGATCGCTTTGCCACGCAGCTTCTCCGTCTTCATCACGACGCGCGTCTTTCCGGCGATGATGTCCTTCATCAGGTTGTTCATGTCCGGTTTGGTGATGTCCTTGATCCTCCGCGTACCAAGCAACGGGATAATGTGTCGGCGGATGCGACCGACGTCTGTCGCGACGGTGGTCGCCTTCTTGGGCCGGCCGCCTTTCCCGAGAACAAGGCCTGCTTCCATGTCGGCGATGTACTGTTCGCAGAGCTCGCGAACGGTCACCGCACGGCGTTCCTCTTCTCTTTCGGCAGCGGGGTCTTCTCCCTGAGCGATCTGGCCAAGCAATGCCTTTGCTTCACGGCGAGCAGTTTCGGGTGTCCAAACACCATGGAGTCCGATCGTGTAGCGCCGCGAGCGACCTTTCGCTCTGTACTGGATGAGATAGCTACGCTTCCCAGAGGGATAGACACGAAGACCGAAACCCGGCAGTTCGTCGTCCCAGACAACGTGGCCTTTGCTCTGCGGCTCGACTGCCTCGACAAACCGTTTGGTTAGTTTGGTCATGCTCCCATCCCTCGGAAGCCTCGATTTCGAGTAAGCACCACGCAAGCACGCGGAAGGAAATCAAGGCGTATTCTCGGATAGAGACTTCGGAGCTCCGCTTCTGAAAGGCAATAAATTTCAGTATGTTATCGTGCTCTAGCGTACCCTATCGTGCAATTCGGATGGGTCCTTAAACCAGCTCCGAAGGCAGAGGCCAGAGGTTCGAATCCTCTTGGGTCCGCCATTTCTAAATCAAACTGCTGTGATATCTGCCTTAATGAGCCAGTGATATGAGCGATGTGCTTTGATGCATCCTCGGTCGTGTTTTTTGGCGAAGGTAGATGTCAAAAACCGGGAGCGGTAGCTGATAGCTGTGCCGATCTCATGCTCCGGCCAGCAGGATCAACGCTGTTCGGGCGCCGTGCCCGGTGACGCTTCACCGTCGCAAACTTTTTGATCCTCGCCCTAGCGTCATATGTCAGGATACTTTCTCCAGGCACCGCGCGGGCCAACAAAAAGGCACCCGAAGGTGCCTTGCCGTGCCTTGTGATCAGCCGCCCCAGCTTCGCACCGCGCCACAATCCATATGGACGAAGTTTGATCGGGAATACTTTCCGACGCCTCCGGCCCGACAGGCCGCTGCGGCGCGTGCCATCTGGGACACCGACCGCGAGGTCAGGCGCAAATCTGCGGCCTGGCCTTTGAGGTGAAGGGAATTCTTGGCAACGCCGCCGGATCTGCGTCGCAGCATCGCATTGGTGCGCGGGCTGCGATAGCCCGAGAGCAGCATGTAAGGTTCGTTGGCATCCATCAGATTGTGAGCCGCGGCCATGATATCGACCATGCGGAGATCCATGGATTTGACATCGTCGGTCCGCCAATCGCGCATGAAGTGATTTACTTCCCGCACCGCGTCCTTGATGTATTTCCCTTCGATCCAGTAGATCATGTCGATCCGCTCGCCCGTGCGTCCCGAATACATTCTGATCCGCCGGATATCGCCTGCTCCGCGAAGAAAGCCCGCTGCATTTGCGAAAGTTGGTGCTGCAGCGACCGCCGTTGCTGCAAATGCGCCCAGAAGAGCGCGCCGGGATAAACCCGTAGAGCCAGTCTCTTTCATATCACTGCGTCGTCCCGTACGCTAAAAGTCCTGCCTGTGCACGATGTTACGTGCGTTTTCATCCATCCCCAGATGCATGGTTTGTATGCCACACCTCGAATCGTCATCCAAGAATTGATTTGTGCGACTTTTATGTAACAAACACTTTGGGCGAAAATCCGCTCATACTTCGGCATTTATGGGGGCGTGGTCGGTTTTTGACTGATAGATGCGCCGTCGCATCAGAAAGGTCAGGGTTTCCGGACTGGAGCAATTGTGAATGGACTTCGAAGGTGGGACCAAAGACTGTGTGAGTCGCAACGATAAGTGTAAATTTTACAGGGACATGCCGATGCCCACGCTGATTTCTTTCCGATTGACCTTGTTTGGCTGGCTTGCAGCACTTCTAGTCGGCTCGTGGGCGTTTTCAACACCCGCCGATGCGCAGGTGACGGCCCTGAAACAGGCCATCGCCGAAGCGGCGGCAAAGGATGACGATATCGCGGCCTTTTACCGTGCAAACGGGTATCAGCCGATTTGGACCGGGCAGGGCGACAAGGATCATGCGCGCCGCAAGGCGCTGATGTCCGCGCTTGCATCTGCCACGGATCACGGTCTGCCGGACACACGTTACGATGCCGAGGGTCTGATGCAGCGGATGAAGGCCGCTCGGACAACACGCGAGCTGGGACAGCTCGAAGTGGAGATCAGCCGGGTTTTTCTGCAATATGCGCGCGATGTGCAGACCGGTCTTCTGGTGCCGTCCCGCGTGGATGCGGGCATCGTCCGCAAGATCCCTTACCGGGATCGCCTCTCCTACCTGGTGAATTTCACGAAAAGCGCGCCCTCGACTTTCATGAAGGCGCTGCCGCCTAAGACGCGTGAATATACGGCCCTGATGAAGCAGAAACTTCGAATGGAGCGCGCCCTGGCGCAAGGCGGATGGGGCGCCCCCGTGCCCGCCAATGCCCTGAAACCGGGCGAAAGCGGCAGTGCTGTTGTGGCACTCCGCAACCGGCTGATCGCGATGGGATACATGCGCCGCAGCGCGACACAATATTATGACGCCGATATTCAGAAAGCGGTTCAGGAATTTCAGTTGCGTCACGGGCTGACACCGGACGGTGTTGCCGGCGCATCGACGATGGTCGAGATCAACATGTCCGTTGAAACACGCCTTCAATCCGTGCTTGTCGCGATGGAGCGGGAGCGCTGGCTTAATCGGGAGCGGGGGGAGCGTCATATCCTCGTCAACCTGACGGATTTCACGGCAAAGGTGATCGACAAGGACAAGGTCACGTTTGAGACACGCTCCGTGATCGGCCACCGGGATCTTGACCGTCGCAGCCCCGAGTTCTCGGACGTGATGGAGTTCATGGTCATCAACCCCAGCTGGTACGTGCCACGGTCGATCATCACGAAGGAATATCTGCCGGCGCTGCAACGCAATCGGAACGCCGTGCGCCATCTTGAGATTACCGACAGCCGGGGGCGGAAGGTGAACCGGAACGCCGTCAACTTCTCACGCTACACCGCGCGGACATTTCCCTATGCCATGCGGCAGCCGCCCAGCCGGGGCAACGCGCTGGGTCTGGTGAAATTCATGTTCCCGAACAAGTACAATATCTACCTGCACGACACGCCGGCCAAGAACCTCTTTGGGCGTGAAGTGCGGGCCTATTCGCATGGCTGCGTGCGGCTGGCGGATCCCTTTGATTTCGCCTACGCGCTGCTGGCCAAGCAGACATCCGATCCCGAGGGCTATTTTCAGGGCATCCTGAAGACTGGGCGTGAGACCAAGGTGAACCTGGAAGAACCCGTTCCCGTGCACCTGATCTACCGTACGGCCTTTACCACTGCGAAGGGCGAGATGGAGTATCGCCGCGACATCTATGGACGGGACGCCAAGATCTGGGCGGCTCTCAGCCAGGCAGGGGTGGCCCTGCGCGGACTTCGGGGGTAAATCAGGCGCCGAAGTGAGGGCGCCCGTCATGACATCATACACAATCGCCGAGATCGCAGCGTCGCTGGGCGCGGATGCGCAAGGGGATCTTTCGCTGAAGATCGAGGGAGCCGCCGAGCCCGCTCTGGCGAGCCCAACCGATCTGGCCCTGGCCATGTCGCCCGCATACGGGGAAAAGCTGTCCGATGGGGCGGCGCGGGCCGCGATCCTGTGGCAGGGCGCGGACTGGCAGGCCCTGGGCCTGGCCGCTGCGATTTTCCCACGCAGACCACGCTATGCGATGGCTGGACTGACCGCGGCCCTTGATCCGGGGCAGGGATATCCGACAGGTTTCCACCCTTCGGCCGTGATTGACCCGACCGCCCAGATCGGTGCCGATGTGACCGTGGGTCCGCTCGCCGTGATCGGGCCGCGTGCCCGGATCGGCGCAGGCGCGGTGGTTGGCCCTCTCTGTCACGTGGGCGCGGATACGACGCTTGGTGCAGGGGCGCTTTTGCGGGAAAATGCAAGCATCGGCGCGCGCTGCACGATCGGCGACCGCTTTATCGCCCAGCCGGGCGCGCGCGTCGGCGGAGACGGCTTCTCTTACGTCACGCCCGAGGAATCGGCGGTTGAGCGTGCCCGCGGCTCTCTGGGCGATCAGGGAGAGATCAACGCCCAGTCCTATGTGCGCATTCACTCCCTGGGGGCGGTGACCATCGGGGATGATGTCGAAATTGGCAGCAACGCGGCGATAGACAACGGCACGATCCGCGATACCGTGATCGGAGACCGCTCAAAACTCGATAATCTGGCGCATATTGCGCATAATGTGGAACTTGGCCCCGACTGTCTGATCTGTGGTCAGGTCGGGATCGCGGGATCGGTCAAGGTGGGCCGCAACGTCGTGATGGGCGGGCAATGCGGCGTCAGCGACAATATCACCATCGGCGACAACGTCATTCTGGGCGGCGGCAGTGGCGTGCTTTCCAACGTGCCCGCGGGTCGCGTGATGCTGGGCTATCCGGCCACGAAAATGGACAGCCAGGTGGAAAGCTACAAGGCCCTCCGACGCCTGCCGCGGGTGCTCCGCGACGTTGCGGCGCTCCAAAAGGCTGTTTTCAAACGCGACGCGAATGACTAAGTCTCCGCGCAGGATTGAGCCCCGGGGGAGCTGCCATGAGCGTGAAAGACAAGGTGATCGCAATCATCGCCGAACAGGCGGTTCTTGAGCCTTCGGATGTGACCCCGGACAGCACGCTTGAAGATCTGGGCATCGACAGTCTGGGGCTGGTGGAAAGCATCTTCGCGATCGAGGAGGAGTTCGACATCTCGATCCCGTTCAATGCGAACGATCCCACCGAAAGCGATTTCGACATAAGCAACGTCTCATCGATCATCACGGGGATCGAGAGACTTGTGTCCGAACAGGCCTGAACGCGGTGCCGCACGGATCGAAATAAATGAAACGCGTTGTCATCACAGGCGCGGGCACGATCAACGCCCTGGGCCATTCCGTCGCCGACACGCTCGACGCGATGCGCGAGGGGCGCTGCGGTATCGGTCCGCTTGAGTTTCGCGATGTCGACCGGCTTGCCATCAAGATCGGCGGCCAGGTGCGTGGTTTCGAGGCCGAAGGGCGGTTCAACCGTCAGCAGATGACGCTTTATGATCGATTTACACAGTTCACCCTGACCGCGGCGAAAGAGGCGATCACGCAATCCGGCATTGTCTTCAGCGGCGACGTCGCTGCCCGGTCCGGCGTGGTGCTGGGCACGGCAGGCGGCGGTGTCAGCACCTGGGATGACAACTACCGAAGCGTCTATGAGGACGGCAAGAACCGCGTTCATCCCTTCGTCGTGCCAAAGCTGATGAACAATGCCGCCGCCAGCCACGTGTCGATGGAGCACAACCTCAAGGGGCCGTCCTTTACCGTTTCGACGGCTTGTGCGTCGTCGAACCACGCGATGGCGCAGGCGTTCATGCTGGTGCGCAGCGGCATGGCCCCGGCGATGATCACCGGCGGGTCGGAATCGATGCTCTGTTTCGGCGGGGTCAAGGCCTGGGAAGGGCTGCGCGTGATGTCGAAGGATGCCTGCCGCCCCTTCAGTGCCAATAGAAACGGAATGGTGCAGGGCGAGGGGGCCGGGGTCTTCGTTTTCGAAGAATACGAACATGCCCGTGCCAGAGGCGCCGACATCCAGTGCGAAGTGGTCGGATACGCGATGTCATCGGACGCCGCAGATATCGTCATGCCGTCGAAACAGGGGGCGGCCCGCGCCATGTCGGGTGCGCTGGCCGATGGCGGCATCAACGCCGATCAGGTCGGCTATATCAATGCGCATGGAACCGGGACCGCGGCCAATGACAAAACCGAATGCGCGGCAGTGGCCGATGTTTTCGGACCGCACGCCGACAACCTTATGATCAGCTCAACCAAATCGATGCACGGGCATTTGATCGGTGGAACGGGCGCTGTCGAACTGCTGGCTTGTATCATGGCGCTGCGCGAAGGGGTGATCGCCCCCACCATCGGATATGAAGAGCCCGATCCGGAATGCGCGCTGGACGTCGTCCCCAATGCCGCGCGCGAGGCAAAGGTCGAGGTGGCGATTTCAAATGCCTTTGCATTCGGCGGGCTGAATGCTGTCCTGGCTTTGCGAAAGATCTGATAGCTAAGGCTGACCGTGCATGGACGCCGTCGCGACGTGCAAGACGCTCGTCATTCTGGGCCAAGTGGCCGGGAGGCTCAGCCGATGCCTGGCCCGGACCCTGCCCATAAAAAAGGCCGGCAGACCTCTTGGATCTGCCGGCCGATCTTTGGGTGAGGTGGTCCTAGTTCGAGACGACATCCACCTGATCGTAACCCGCTGTAAAGCCGGTCAGCGACAGTGAAAGCTCGACCTTCTGGTCGGGGGCCGGTGCCGGGACAAGCGTGACAAGGGCACGGTTTCCGCGCTTGAACGAGTTGATGTCCTCGTTGGTCAGACCGATCTGCGCGACACAGCCGATCGGGTTGCAGAAGGAGTAATTATACCGTTTGCCTGTCCCGCCATCGACCGCGATGGTCAGTTGCGCCGTCAGAAGGGTTTCAAGAGGAACGACCACGGTCGCGCCCGCAACGGCCTGTCCCTGACCTTCCAGACGGAAGAGCGAGATTTCGGCAACCGAATTCCCCTGTTCATCCTGCAGGATCTGCAACAGGGAGCACGGATCTTGTTCGGCCTCGGTCCGGATGCAGGCCAGATCCCAGTCGCCGAATTTCTGCTTGGAATAGCGCTCACCCAGCTGCGCCTCGCCGTCATTCACGGCTTGTCCCAGATCGAGCTGGCTGTTGCCCTGTGATCCCGCATCCGGGTTGGTGTCGTCCTGCTGCTCGTTCTCGGTCTGTGGCGTTTCGGAGGTATCATCCTGTGCCAAAACCGGCGCCGATACCGCCAAGAGCGCGATGACGGAAAGGGAAGTCAAATGTCTCAACATGAGTGTCTCTTCATTGGTAAACCGCGTCGGTGGGGGTCTATCACGGCTCTACGAGAGTGTCAGGGGCTTATCGCGGAAACCCGCGCGTTTGTGTCCGGGCCGGGCATCAAAAAAGGAGGCCGCAAGCAGCCCCCTTTTCAAATGGTTCTCCCCGTCGGACTGGCCGACTTAGTTATTGCGGGAACGTTACGAAAGGGTCACGCGGCGGTCAACTGGAAACCCTGCACTTTTCTTGGCAAATGGACGGTTTGTGATGGCTTTTTCATACGTATGCAAATGAACAAACCCAAAAAGGGCCGCACCCGGGGGCGCGGCCAGTCTGACAGGGAGGAAGTCCGTCAAGCGCTGCAGGTTGCAGCTCGGACAAAAGGACTATCGCAGGGAAAGGTTAACTTAGTATGGTCGGCGCCACTGAACCGCACGAAGAGAGCTGACATTTTATGCAAGACCGGATTTTCATAGGCGGGGGCGGCCCCGATTATGGCGAAAAGCAGGGGCTTACGCTGAAATACGCCAACCGCCACGGGTTGATCGCGGGCGCGACGGGAACGGGCAAGACGGTCACGCTCCAGATCCTGGCCGAAGGGTTCTCCGATCAGGGCGTGCCGGTCTTCCTGTCCGATGTCAAAGGGGATCTGTCGGGGCTCGCGGCTTCGGGCACGGACAGCCATAAGCTGCACGCGCCGTTCATGGAGCGCGCGGCCAAGATCGGCTTTGATGAGTATCGCTATGCCGCCTCTCCGGTCACGTTCTGGGACCTCTTCGGAGAGCAGGGCCACCCGATCCGAACCACCGTGGCCGAGATGGGCCCGCTGCTGCTGGCCCGCCTGCTGGAACTGACAGAGGCCCAGGAAGGCATCCTTAACATCGCCTTCCGGCTGGCCGATGAGGAGGGGCTCCCGCTTCTTGATCTCAAGGACCTGCAGGCGCTGCTTGTCTGGATCGGGGAAAGCCGGGACAAGTTGTCCCTGCGCTATGGCAATATCTCGGTTGCCTCCATCGGTGCGATCCAACGGCGTCTTCTGGTGATCGAGAACCAGGGCGCGGCCAAACTGTTCGGGGAACCCGCGCTTGAGCTGGCTGACATCATGCGGACCGCACCGGACGGGCGGGGCATGGTCAATATCCTGGCGGCGGATACGTTGATGGCCTCGCCGGGGCTTTATGCGACGTTCCTACTGTGGTTACTCAGTGAACTCTTCGAAGAACTGCCCGAAGTGGGCGATCCGGACAAACCCAAGCTGGTCTTTTTCTTTGACGAGGCGCATCTGCTCTTTGACGACGCGCCCAAGGCCCTCGTGGACAAGGTCGAACAGGTGGCGCGGCTGATCCGGTCCAAGGGCGTGGGCGTTTACTTTATCACCCAGAACCCGGCGGATGTGCCCGAGGATATCCTGGGCCAGCTTGGCAACCGCATTCAGCACGCATTGCGCGCATTCACGGCCAAGGACCGCAAGAACCTCAAGATGGCGGCAGAGACTTACCGCGAGAATCCTCGCTTCGACACCGAAGAGGCGATACGCGAAGTTGGGGTGGGGGAAGCGGTGACCTCCATGCTGATGAAGAAAGGCGTGCCGGGTATCGTGGAACGCACGCTGATCCGCCCGCCATCCTCACAACTTGGGCCGATCACCAAGGCCGAGCGCAAGGCGATCATGGCGGCCTCGGACATGGCGGGGAAGTATGACAAGACACTTGATCGCTCCTCGGCGTATGAAATCCTGTCCAAACGTGCCGAAGTCGCAGCCCAAGAAGCAGAGAAGGCCGAGGCCGCTGCGGAGGACCTGGAACCGGCCTTCCGCGAGTTCAACGCAGGCCGCCGGTATTCAGGGACACGCGTCTCCCGCTCGACATCCCGGGCGCCACGCCGGGGCAGGGAGAGTTTTGGCGAGGCTATCACCGGCGTTGTGATCAAGGAACTCAAAGGCACAACGGGCCGCCGCATCGTGCGTGGCATCCTTGGGGGACTGTTCAAAGGACGGTAATTTTCTCAAGCGATATCAGAGAGATATCATCTTTCTGAAAAAAAATTCCCGCAGGATGTCGATTGGGCCGTCCCGTGTTCGTCATGTCAATGAAAGCGCACAGGCTTTCGATTGACATGATAGGAGACAGACCATGACACTTATCCAGATCCTCTCCGGCACTGCCGGCATTCTTATCCTCGCCGCTGCGGGCACGATGCTTTTGCCGCGCCACGTTCATGTGGAACGCCAGGCGATGATTTCCAAGCCTGCACAAGAGGTTATTGCCCGTGCCTCATCTTCGGCCGGCTACCAGACGTTCAACCCATACCTGACGGCCGACCCGGCGCTCAAGATCGAACCCTTCGGCCCGGATCAGGGGGTCGGTGCTGCCTTCCGCTTTGACGGCAAGGACGGCACGGGCACCCAGACCGTGGCCGAGGTCACCGAAAGCTCCGTTCGCTACGACATCGACCTCGGGCCCATGGGCAAACCCACCCAGCGGATCGAGGCCACACCCATCTCCGGCGGCACACGCGTTGTGTGGTCCATGGACGCAGATATGGGCTTCAACCCGATCGGGCGCGTCATGGGGCTTTTCATGGACGGGATGATCGGGAAGACTTTCGAACAGGGGCTCAAGAACCTCGACAAGGCCGCGTAAGCCAAGACAACAGGGAACAGATCAATGCGTTACACATTTTTGCTTTATACCGACCCCGCCGACCTCGCCCATATGACACCAGAGGATTGGGAGAAGGAAAAGGAAGTCTACGGCGCCTATATCGGCGCGCTGCAGGAGGCGGGGGTCTTCGTTGACACCGACTGGCTGATGCCGGTGGAGACGGCGACGACGCTCAGCATGAAAGGCGGCGTGAAACAGGTGCAGGACGGCCCCTTTGCCGAAACCAAAGAAACGCTGGGCGGGAACTTCGTCATCGATGTGCCCGACCTCGACGCCGCCCTTGCCTGGGCCGAGAAATGCCCCGCCGCCAAGACCGGCAAGATCGAAATCCGCGCCTCCGCCATGGGGCAGGAGTGAGCGAGGCGGTCCGCGCGGCAGAGATCGCGGCGCGGGCCTCTTACGGGAAGTTGCTGGCGATCCTGTCGCAGCGGACCCGAGATATCGCAGCCGCCGAAGATGCGCTGGCCGATGCCTTCGCGGCGGCGCTGAACACCTGGCCCGACCGCGGCGTGCCCGCCAATCCCGATGCCTGGCTTCTGACAGCGGCGCGCAATCGTCTGACCGACACCCAGCGCCGGGCGGCGCGGATGGAGGTCACCGACGAGGTACCCGAAATGGCAGAGACGCGCGCGGATCCCGAAAGCCTGCCCGACAGACGCCTTGCGCTGATGTGCGTCTGCGCCCATCCCGCCATCGCGACAGAGATGCACACACCTTTGATCTTGCAATGCGTTCTGGGGCTGGAGGCGCAGCAGATCGCGCGCGCGTTCCTCGACAGCCCCACGGCATTGGCCCAGCGACTGGTCCGCGCCAAGCGCAAGATCCGCGATGCAGGCATCCCCTTCGTGGTGCCGGGGGGGAGCTGCCCGAGCGGATGGATGCGATCTATGAGGCGATCTACGCCGTTCACGCGCTCGACTGGATCGACCCGTCCGATGATCTGGGGCATGAGGCGATGTTCCTGGCCGACATGCTTGTCCGCCTGCGCCCCGACGACCCCGAAGCGCGGGGCCTTGCCGCGCTGATCGCGATGACCCAAGCCCGCCGGGACGCGCGGGTGGTAGAGGGCTGTCTGGTCCCCGTGCCGGAGCAGGATACAAAGCTCTGGGACCACGCGCTCAACCGCTATGCCCTGCGGCATCTCTCCATCGCGCAGGCGCAGCGCCGCCCCGGCCGCTTCCAGATCGAAGCGGCGATCCAGGCGGTCCATGTCCATCGGCACGAAACCGGCCGGACCGACTGGCAAAGCTTGCTGGCGCTTTACGACGGCCTCTGGGCGCTCTGCCCCACGCCGGGTGTGGCCGTGGCGCGGGTGTCGGTCCTAAGCCATGTCGAAGGCCCGGAGGTGCCCTTGGAGGTGCTGAACCGGATCAAGGGGCTGGAGGTGTTTCAGCCGGCGCATGCCCTTCGCGCGGATATCCTTGCGCGGAAAGGCCAGGAGCACGACGCGTGCCAAAGCTATCAGAAGGCGATTTCTCTGACGGTAGAGCCGGCTCTTCGTCGCTATCTCGAAAAGCAGAGAAGCCAGATTTCGCGCAATACCGCAGATAAAAGTCCTTCAATTTACACGGCTGAACCAAAACCCTAGCTTCGGCTTCATGATTATTTTCCTACGAGCGATTTCAACCTTCGGCATTTTTCTATTCGGCAGCCTCCTCATCCTGCTGATGCAGAACCCCAAAATACTTGAGACATCCGCCGTCGGCTTTGTGCAAAACCAGATCACCAAAGAGGTGAGAGAACGCTTTCCCACGCTGTCTGCGGATGAGCTGTCGCGCGGCCTGAGCCTGCTTTCAGATCGCCTGGGAGAACGGCAGGACCGCATCCTGACACAGCTGGAAGAACAACTTCCGGAATATGTGGGGGAAATCGTCGGGGCGTATTGTGGATGCAAGGAGAGCGGAGAGGCCTTTGCCCAGAACCTGCGAGCCAGCATGGAGGGGCACGCGCAAAGGCTGGGGTTCGCTCAAGGAAACCTGTCGGACCTCATCATTGGCAAATACGATCGGATCGTGGCCGCGCTGAGGCAGGATTTGATGATCTTTCTGGGTGTAAACCTTGTGGCCTTCCTGTCCGTCTTGGGTGCCACGTTCACCCCACCGAACAGGCGACCGCTGACGGTCTATCCCGCCGGACTGCTGATCGTCTCTGTCGGTATCAGCTCCTACCTTTATCTTTTCAACACCAATTGGTTCTACGCGATCCTGTTTCAGGACTACGCAGGGCTTGCCTATGCGGCGGGCATGCTGGTGATATTCGCGTTCCTCTGCGACATCGTTCTGAACCGTGCGCGGGTCAGCTTGCGTATGCTATCTCATTTGCCATCGGCTTTCGTTCCGGCCGGGTGTTGAAAAGGATCAGGTTCGGCTACCTCTCCGGGATCAACCCACGGGGGCTGAACCGCAGCACCAAAAGCAGGATTACCCCCATCGTCAGCAATCGCATATGGGCGGCTGAATCGAGAAGGTGCTCTTTGAGCGCGCTGCCATCGGCAAGGCCTGCTGTCAGGGTCTGGATAACGAAAAGCCCCATCGGCTCCACCTGCACCCAGAGGAACCAGATGAGGAACCCGCCCAGCACCGCTCCGAAATTGTTGCCGGAGCCGCCGACGATTACCATCACCCAGACAAGGAAGGTAAAGCGCAGCGGCTGATAGGTGCCGGGCGTCAACTGACCGTCCAGCGTCGTCATCATCGCGCCCGCGATGCCGCAGACGGCAGAGCCCAGGATGAAGATCTGGAGGTGTCGCGCGGTGACATCCTTGCCCATCGCCTCTGCCGCGACCTCGTTGTCGCGGATGGCGCGCATCATGCGGCCCCACGGGCTGTTGAGCGCTTTCTGGGCGAGCCACAGCAGGATCAGAAGCACGACGAGGAACAGGATAGAGTATCCGAGCTTCACATAGAGCGACGAGGCGGTGACCGGGTTGAGGCCCAGATCGACGGCGCGTTCGACGAAGGAGGGGTCGTTCTGCAGGTCGATCTCGCGCGGGACGGGGCGGGGGATGCCGATGACATTCTTGACGCCGCGCGCCAGCCAGTCTTCGTTCTTGAGCACCGAGATGATGATCTCGGCAATGCCCAGCGTCGCGATGGCAAGGTAGTCCGAGCGGAGGCCCAGGGCCGTCTTGCCGATCAGCCAGGCAACCCCGGCAGCCAGCACTCCGCCGATGGGCCAGGCGATCAGCACCGGCAGGCCCAGCCCGCCGAGATAGCCGGTTGCAGCCGGGTTCACCGCTTCGACGGCCTCCACGGCGGGGTCAAAGACGGCACGGTAGAGCACAAAGCCCCCGATAAGCACCGCCAGCATCGCGAGGGTGCGCGCGCGCCCGGCGGGCAGGCGTTTCATCACCATGATCGCAGCGACGATAGTGGCCGCGCCCATCAGAAGGGCCAGAATCACACCGGTGCCGCCTGCGGCCCACGCCTCGGTCGTTGGCGGCATGGCGATCAGCACCGCAGCAAGGCCCCCGAGGGCGACAAAGCCCATCACGCCGACGTTGAAGAGCCCGGCAAAGCCCCATTGCAGGTTCACACCCAGGGCCATGATCGCCGAGATGAGCCCCATATTCAGGATCAGAAGCGCGGAATTCCAGCTTTGCCCGATGCCGGTGGCGATGATCAAAGCGCCCACCAGAGCGAACAGGCCCACGTTTTTCAAAGCGTCATTCATACCGCTTTCCCCCGGAAAAGGCCCGTCGGGCGGAAGAGAAGCACGATCAGCAGGATCACGAAGCTGACCGCGAATTTGTAGTCTGTGCTGAGAAGCTGGACGAGGCCGTCGGGCTGAAGCTCCTCCGGCAGGATGTAATTGGCCACCTTACGCCAGGCATAGGTGATCATGACCTCCGAAAATGCGATCACGAAGCCGCCCGCAATGGCGCCCAGAGGGCTGCCAAGCCCGCCGACGATGGCGGCGGCAAAGATCGGCAGCAGAAGCTGGAAATAAGTGAAGGGTTTGAAGCTTTTGTCGAGCCCGTAAAGCACACCCGCCACCGTCGCGAGGGCGGCCACGATAAGCCACGTATACATCACCACCCGCTCAGGATTGATGCCCGACAGCAGCGCCAGATCCTCGTTATCGGAATAGGCGCGCATCGACTTGCCCGTCCGCGTGCGGTTGAGAAACCAGAAGAGCAGGGCAACCACGATAATGGCCGTTATGACGGTGATGCCCTGCGAGGTCTTGATCGCAAGCCCCTCCCGCAGGCCGGTGAGGTCCCGGAACTCCCGCGCGGAGATGATGAAGCGCTCGCCATCGCCAAACCGTTGATCATCGGGGCCGATGATGAAGCGGACAAGCCCGTTCATGATGAACATCACGCCCATAGAGACGATCACAAGGATCACGGGCTTTGCCTTCTGCTCGCGGTAAAAGCGATAGACGGTCCGGTCGGTGATCAGCAGCAGCGCCATGCAGCCGAGCATGCCAAAGGGCAGGGCGAGAAGTGCCGTTGGCAGGGGACCGAAACTGATGCCCACCGATTGCATCCACCAGGTAACAAGGATCGTGGTCATCGCGCCGAAAGCCATGGTGTCCCCATGAGCGAAATTCGAAAACCGCAGGATCCCGTAGATCAACGTGACCCCAAGCGCGCCAAGCGCCAATTGGCTGCCATAGGCGATGGCGGGGACCAGCACGAAGTTGGAAAGCGCCACAAAGGCATTCAGGAAGTCCATCACACGCTTTCCTTTTTGATGGTGCAGACGTCTTCGGCGGCCATGATGTTCATGTCCGTCAAAAGATTGTTGTTATGAAAGCTCAGCGTACCCACCGCCTGGGCTTGCGCGTTTTCCGTCTGCTTGGGTCGTGTGACAGTCAGCATCCAGGATCCGTGTAAGTCTCCTGATGTGAAAAAGGTCCAGGTTTTCGCGCCAATGGACCTCTCCGACACGATCGCGGGCCATGGGGAGGATGCGGGCGATCCCGGTGTCCAGAATTCGGCCACAGATACGCCTTCTTCAACACGAACCTTTACGACTGACGGTGTTTGTCGTTGGTTTTCGGAGCATTCGGTATGTGCCGGACAAAACAAAGTGAAGGCGCAGGTGATCAGATAGATCATCGTGGCTAGCCTCCCAAAAACGACTTGCGGACTTCCGGATCGGCCAGCAGTTCTTTGCCCGTCCCGGTATAGGCATTCCGCCCCTGAACCAGGACATAACCCTTGTCGGCGATCTCTAGCGCCTGCCGCGCGTTCTGTTCGACCATCAGGATCGGGATGCCGGTGCGGGCGACCTCGATGATGCGGTCGAAAAGTTCGTCCATCACGATGGGGGAGACGCCCGCTGTCGGTTCGTCCAGCATCAGCACCTTGGGCTGGGTCATCAGCGCGCGGCCCACCGCCACTTGCTGGCGCTGCCCGCCGGACAGCTCTCCGGCCGCCTGCAGGCGCTTTTCCTTGAGGATCGGGAACAGGTCATAGACCTGCGCCATCGTGTCCGAAAAATCGTCGCGCCGGATAAAGGCACCCATTTCCAGGTTTTCCTCCACTGTCATCGACGTAAAGATATTCGATGTCTGGGGGACAAAACCCATGCCCTTGACCACCCGGGCCTGCGGGGTGAGGTCGGTGATGTCTTCTCCGTCCAGCCGGACCGAGCCTTGGCGCACATCCAGCATCCCGAACACAGCCTTCATCGCCGTCGACTTGCCTGCACCGTTGGGGCCGACGATCACCGCAATCTCACCGGGGTTCACCGCAATCGTGCACTCATGCAGAATATCGGGCCCCCGACCATACCCGCCCGTCATCGTATCGCCGATCAGAAAAGCCTGCGCCGTGTCCATCGGATGTCCCGTTCCGGGCTGCGCTTGCAGGGTGCCCGCGCCGTGGGCCTTGGTGATGGTGCGGTCCTTGTTGCCGCGATCATCCTGGTACGGATTACCGCTCATCGCGCGTCCCCTGCTTCTTCTCGATAAAAATACGGAAAAACCCGCGCTCTCAACCCGGTCATGCGGTGGCCTTGTTCTTGAGGCCGGTGCCCAGATAGGCCTCGATCACCTGCTCGTTGGCCTTGATTTCGGCCAATGTGCCTTCGGCCAGCACCTTGCCTTCGGCCATGCAGATGACCGGGTCACAGATTTTACCGATGAAATCCATGTCATGTTCGATCACGACAAAGGTGTAATTCCGCTCTTTGTTGAGCCTCAGGATCGCGTCACCGATCGTATTGAGAAGCGTGCGGTTCACGCCCGCGCCGACCTCGTCCAGAAAGACGATCTTGGCATCGACCATCATGGTGCGGCCCAATTCCAGCAGCTTTTTCTGCCCGCCTGAGACCTGACCCGCCTTGTGGTCGGCCAGATGGGAGATCGTCAGGAATTCGAGAACTTCTTCGGCTTTAGCGCGCAGCGCGCGTTCCTCGTCGGCGATGCGGCGACGACCGAACCAGGTGTTCCAGAGCGTCTCGCCCGATTGCCCGCCGGGGACCATCATCAGGTTCTCACGGCAGGACATGGAGCTGAATTCATGTGCGATCTGGAAGGTGCGCAACAACCCTTTGTGAAAAAGCTCATGCGGCGGCAGGCCGGTGATATCCTCGCCATCCATTGTCACACGACCTGACGTTGGATTAAGAACGCCCGCGATCACATTGAAAAGCGTTGTTTTTCCGGCGCCATTCGGACCGATCAACCCGGTGATGGAGCCTGGAGCGATCGAGAGTGTGGCGCCGTCCACCGCGTGGAACCCGCCAAAATGCTTGTGCACGTCTTCGACGACGATCATGTCTTCCCCTGCGCCGAGTGGTCCCGGCGTTTGTTATGGAAACGGCCCGAACCGCAAGGGTCCGGGCCGTCTGATGTTACGTCACTTCGGACTTAGCGGAACTTCGCCGTGGTGATCTTGCCGCCTTCGACGACAATCTGGCGGTAGTTGCCCGCGCTTTCACCAGCACCGATCAATTCGACGGCGGTTGCGCCAACATAGTCGATCTCACCACCGTCTTTCAGGATCTGCAGACCCTTGGCCAGCTCGCCCGGGAAGATCTGTTCGCCCGGTGCGTTGGCGACGTTCATGATCTCACCTTTGAAATCGGCGCTGTCCGTGGAATTGGCCGCCTGCATCGCCAGCATGATCAGAGCCGCCGCATCATAGCTTTCCGGCGTGAAGGGGGAGGTGGCGTCGAACGCGTCGCCCACCATGTCGGTGAACATCGCAGCACCTTCGCTGTCGGTGCCGGGATGCTGACCGGTGGAGCCTTCGATCTCGTCGCCGAAATTGGCTTCGAGCTGCGCGCCGATCATCCCGTCGGGGAAGTGGAACGTGTCAAACGCCCCGCTATCGAGGGCCGCGCGCACGATGCCCGACCCGCCCTGGTCGACATAGCCTGCCACCACCAGACGCTCCCCTCCAGCCGAGGCGAGGGCGCCCACTTCGGCCGAATAGTCGGCTTTGCCGTCTTCATGCGCGGCCGAGATGGTCACTGTGCCACCGGCTTCTTCAAAAGCCTGCTGGAAGCTGTCGGCCAGACCCTTGCCATAGTCGTTGTTGGTGTAGGTCAGCGCGACCTCGTTGATGCCTTCTTCCATCAGCACTTCGGTCATCACCACGCCCTGGCGGGCATCCGACGGCGCGGTGCGGAAGAAAAGATCGTTGTCTTCAGCCGTGGAGAGGGCCGGCGATGTTGCGGAGGGGGAGATCATCACGACGCCATTCGGCACGGCGACGTTGGACAGGATCGCGCCCGTCACACCGGAGCAATCGGCGCCCATGATGGCGCTCACCCCGTCAGAGGTCACAAGACGTTCGGCGGCTGCGGTTGCCGCACCCGCATCGACGCAGGTCGAATCCGCGCGCACTGGCGTCACCTTGGCGGCATCCAGCAACAGCCCGCTTTCCGTCACCTCTGCCATCGCCAGCTCGGCGCCGTCCGCCATGGACGGCGTCAGCGATTCAATCGGACCGGTAAAGCCGAGGATGATGCCGATCTTGACTTCCGTGGCATGTCCGTCAGCAAAGGCCGACCCGGCCATCAGCGCGGTGGCCGCAGTTGCCATAAGCAGCTTTTTCATTGAGTTACTCCCGTGTTGGAACATGTCGTTCAGCCAAAAACTTAGGCAAGTGTTTTCAAAAAGGAAAGCGTTATCGACGGGGCCCTTTCTGCAGACAGGCGGGCATCAAATTCGCGTAAGTGCCCTCGCGCGGCGACCTGCGCGAGCTATCTTGAATAGCGGCTGTCAATTGGAGGGATCTAGATGCGTTTTGCTCTGTCGGCTTTTGCGGCGCTGTCTTTGTCGTCGGCGGCCTTTGCCAACACTCTGGAAAGTTCAGCGGGTGCGCTGAACATAACGCCCATGGTGACCGGCCTTGATGCGCCCTGGGCCGTCGATTTCGTGCCGGACGGAGGGTTTCTGGTCACCGAACGCGATGGCGATCTGATCTACATCGCGGATGGAACCGCCACCCGCGTCGCGGGCGTGCCGGATGTGGCGGCACGTGGCCAGGGTGGTCTGCTTGATGTCACGGTGGCGCAGGATTTTGCCCAGACCCGAGAGATTTTCCTGACCTATGCCAAACCGCAATCCCGCGGCGCGGGGACCGCATTGACCGTCGCGCGGTTTAGTGAGGACGGAACCGCGTTGGAAAACAGCCGCGAGATTTTCGAGGCAGCGCCGGGCTTCTCTGGCGGGCGCCATTTCGGAAGCCGCGTGGTGGAGGCACAGGACGGAACCCTCTTTGTCACGATCGGCGATCGCGGGAACCGCCCGTCGGCGCAGGACCGCAGCAATCACAACGGAGCGGTGGTTCGGATCAATCGCGACGGCTCGGTGCCCGATGACAACCCGTTTGTGGGCCAATCGAACGTGCAGCCTGAAATATGGTCCTACGGGCATCGCAACCCGCAAGGCGCGGGGCTCGATCTTGAGGGCAGGCTCTGGACCTCGGAGCACGGAGCCCAGGGCGGAGATGAGGTTAACCTTGTGCAACGGGGCGCCAATTTCGGTTGGCCGGTCATTTCGTACGGAGAGCATTACGGAGGCGGTCGCATCGGGGAGGGGACCGAGAAGGCCGGCATGGAACAACCGGCCTATTACTGGGATCCCTCGATGGCTCCGTCGGGGTTGATGGTCTATTCAGGCGCGCTTTGGCCGGAATGGCGCGGTGACATTTTCGTCGGAAGCCTGAAATTCGACTATATCAGCCGGTTGGATGGCGGGGGCGTCACCGAGGTCGAACAGATCGAAGGCGATGCCACCTCGCGCGTGCGCGATATCGTGGAAGCATCAGACGGGTCGATCTGGTTTGTCAGCGTGGGCGATGGGGCGATCTACCGGATCACTCCGGGCTAAGGCTGAACGGCAGGGTGAAGCACGGGCCAGGTGGCCAGCGCCACGCAGAACCCTCCGGTTGCGCCGCAAATGCCTCCCAGAAGGGCCACTTGCCAGATCGTCCAGTCCGGCTCGGCCAGTCCGGCGCCCAGCAGGATCAGCGCCATGGCCGGGATCCAGCCCAGCGCGTTGGCGATGATCCAGTGGTCACGGCGCAAGGCATCTGGAAGGGCCAGTGATTGCACGGCACCCAGAATGGCGCCCATCAACAGCCCTAGGCCACCGCCGAACACGGTGACCAGCAAAACGCCTGGCTCGCCGGTGGCATCGCCGCCCGCGCCGCCGAAACGCCCCAAGACGGACGCGCCGTACCCCACTGCCGATCCCAGGATCGTCAGAGTGACCCACCATCGTGGCATTAGCTTGAGTTGCCGAAGGGTCTGGCGCTGTGCGGTGCCCAGCAAAAGGCCCTCGCAAGCACCGGCCAGCACGATCCAGTATGCCCCCAACACCAGGCCGCGATCCAGCGCCGCATACGTTGAGGCCACGATTGCGATCCCCAAACCTTCGGCCAGCATGACGAAAACGATATACCGAAGCATTCAAACCCTCGCTTTGAAGCGAGTCTAGCCGCGTGATGCCGTGCTGGGTTTGATCTAACGCAAGTGATTTTCACATGTGAAGCAGCGCTCGCCGTCTTTCGTAATTCCGGGCAGTCGCTTGCTGAACGGCCACGTCAGATCGACAGGCGCGCCGCCTGGGTGCCCCGCTCGCGATAAGGAGTGGTATCGTAATGGGCGCGATAGCACTTTGAAAAATGCGATGGTGAGGCAAACCCGCAAGCCAGGGCGACATTGATGACGCTCATATCCGTCTGCATCAGCAGATTGCGGGCCTTTTGAAGCCGCAACTCCATGTAGTAACGCTTGGGGCTGCGGTTGAGATAGCGCCGGAAGAGCCGTTCAAGTTGTCGCGTCGACATGCCCACGTCCTTTGCCAGGATCGACGGGCTGATCGGCTCCTCGATATTGGCCTCCATCATCTGGATGACCTGGCTAAGCTTGGGGTGGCGTACGCCGATGCGGGTAGGAACGGACAGCCTTTGCGTATCCTGGTCGGTGCGAATGGACGAATAGATAAGCTGATCCGCCACCGCATTGGCCAGCTCTTCGCCGTGATCATCTGCGATCAATTTCAGCATCAGATCGATGGAGGATGTGCCGCCCGCCGTTGTCATGCGTGTGCCATCAACGACGAAAACCGACTTTGTCAGTTCGACCTCATCGAATTCCTCGGCAAAGCTGTCCTGGTTCTCCCAATGGATTGTCGCCCTTTTGCCGTCTATCAGGCCGGCCTTTGCCATGGTGTAGCCCGCGGTGCAAAGCCCGCCGATCGTCAACCCCTTGCGCGCCTCGCGCCGGATCCAGTTGAGCAGGCGGCGCGTAGTGGCCTGTTGCACGTCGATCCCGCCGCAAAGCATGACCGTGTCGTCGCGCAGCAACTCGCCAAGGTCGCCGTCCACGGAAAAGGACGTGCCCGCCGAGCATTGCACCTGCTCGCCGCCTTCGCCCACAAGGTACCAAGAATAAAGCTCTTGCCCTGCCATGCGGTTCGCGATCCGCAGGCTTTCCAGCGCCGACGCGAAACAAAGCATGGTGAAGTTGTCCAGCAGGACAAAAACGAAACGGCGGGGCTTGGCCGGGGGGCTGTCCAGTTCGACAACTTGACGTTGCTCTTTCATGGCTGGCGTCCTTTGCTGGCACACCCTCTCAACTGGGGTGTTTTCGCGCGATATTGCGCACCTTGCTCACGGGTTTATCGCGGCGTCAAGTGGTCGCATTTGTGATATGGTCACGCCGGGCCTGCTTTTGTATAGAGGTCATTCAAATCTGACCGATCAGCGGAGTGATCAGCGATGTCCGAGTGGCAGAAGACCGATTGGCGCAACAAGCCCCGGGTTCAAATGCCCGATTATACCGACGCGGCCCGGCTGGCCGGGGTCGAGGCGCAGCTTGCCAAGTATCCGCCGCTGGTTTTCGCGGGCGAAGCACGTCGGTTGAAACAGCAATTGGGGTCCGCCTCACGCGGGGAGGCGTTTCTCTTGCAGGGCGGCGATTGCGCGGAAAGCTTTGAGCAATTCAGCGCGGACGGCATCCGCGACACGTTCAAGGTGATGTTGCAGATGGCGATGGTCTTGACCTACGGCGCCAAGGTGCCGGTGATCAAGGTGGGACGGATGGCCGGCCAATTCGCCAAGCCACGCAGCGCACCGACAGAGATTGTCGACGGGGTGGAACTGCCCAGCTATCGGGGCGACATCATCAACGAGCTGGATTTCACGCCCGAGGCGCGGATCCCGGACCCTGCAAAAATGCTGCAGGCCTATACGCAAGCCGCCGCGACGCTGAACCTGATCCGGGCCTTCTCGACCGGGGGCTATGCGGATGTGAACCAGGTGCATTCCTGGACACTTGGTTTCACCGAAGGGGAAAAGGCGGAACGTTACCGCGAAATGGCCGGGCGGATCACCGACACGCTCGATTTCATGTCAGCCGCCGGGGTCAATCAGGACACCGCGCATACGTTGCAATCGGTCGATTTCTACACCAGCCACGAAGGCTTGCTGCTGGAATACGAAGAGGCCCTGACCCGCGTGGACACGACCTCTGGCAAGTGGCTGGCCGGTTCCGGGCATATGATCTGGATCGGCGACCGCACACGGCAACCGGACGGGGCGCATGTGGAATTCTGCCGCGGTGTGCTCAACCCCATCGGTCTGAAATGCGGGCCGACAACGACGGCCGAGGATCTCAAAATCCTTATGGAGCGTCTGAACCCCGAGAACGAGGCGGGACGACTGACCCTCATCGCGCGGTTCGGGTCGGGAAAAGTGGCCGAGCACCTGCCGCGCCTGATCAACGCCGTCAAAGAGGAAGGGGCCAACGTGGTGTGGGTCTGCGATCCGATGCATGGCAATACGATCAAGTCCAATACCGGCTATAAAACCCGCCCGTTCCATTCGGTCCTGTCCGAGGTGCGCGACTTTTTCGCTGTTCACCAGGCCGAGGGCACCGTTCCCGGTGGCGTCCATTTCGAGATGACCGGTCAGGATGTGACCGAATGCACCGGCGGTGTGCGCGCTGTCAGTGAAGAGGATCTCAGCGCGCGGTATCACACGGCCTGCGATCCCCGGTTGAACGCAAGCCAGTCGCTTGAGCTGGCATTCCTCGTGGCCGAGGAGTTGTCCGGCCTGCGGGCCCGTCGGCTGGACCGCGTGGCAGGGTAATGAACCTGTCGCTTGGCGGCACGTAGAGATAGAGCAAGGGGCCGTGCCTCAGTGAATGCAGCACCCCGCGCGGTCTCTTGACGGGCGGGGCAGCCGCAGGGGTTCAGCTATCGGTCTTTATCAGCCGCAGGTGAGACGGGCAGGGGTCGAAAGGGGCGGCGTCTTCCGCAAAGCTTTGCACAGCAGGCGCGCTCGCCTCTTTCGCCGTGCCATAGACGAGCCTGTCCGTGACATGGGTAATGTTGAACCGCCGCGCGGTCCGTCCGATTGGTCCGCGTGTGATCATCCCGCCCAGCACGCGATTTGTCTCGCCAAGATCGCTTTTCAGAGGAAGCAGAACGATTTCGCCTTCCAGGTTTGGTCGTCCAATCCCGGTTTCCGCTTCGATATCCAGCATCATGATGGCGGGACTGTCAAAGCATGTCTCAAGCGCGCAACTAAACGTCGTCCGGGCACCGGCCGCGAAGAGGCAGGTCATCGGCATGCCGCGCACCTCCATGCCGGACAGACGCACGAGATGCGAACCCGCGATCCGAAACCGGGCGATACCCGGCGCGATGCGTTCCAGGATAAAAGTGTGTTCAAGAACGTTTTCCAGCCCGCGTGGATCAATCTGCGACCGGTAGGGCAGGTCGCCATCGCTTCTGAGTACTGTCCAATATGCCTCGATCTGGCGCAAGGCATGCGCCCTTTTGTCGGTGCGAAAGCGGTCCATGGCAATTACATTGCTCGTTTGCTCGGAGCTCTGGAACATCTTCACGGTCATCTCTGTCCTCGTTAACCGTCCTGATCCGCTGTCGCAGGGAGCCGGGCGAACCCATGCCTGACCGTATCCCCGCACCGATTAGGACTATCTGCATAATCATTACCTAAATCTTAATATGACACATTTGAGCAAAAGTCCGGAGAACTTCCGCTGCCATTGGTTAACATATCAACGGGTTGCGGGGCTTGCGGTCATCCCTGCCATCGCATTAGGTGCCCCTCGATCCGCCAATCTATCCGAGAGACGTTCAGATGATCCATTCGATGACCGGTTTTGCTTCCCTTCGCGGAGAATTCGGACCGCATAGCTGGGCATGGGAGCTGCGGTCCGTGAACGCAAAGGGCCTGGATCTGCGCTTGCGGGTCCCGGACTGGATCGAGGGATTGGAGCAAAAGCTGCGCCCGATCCTGGGCGCCACGATAAAACGCGGCAGCGTGACATTGTCCTTGCGGATCACACGGGAAGAAGGGGGCGGGGAGCTCAATCTCAATACGACCGCGCTGGAGCGTGTGCTGAGCATGGCGCAAGAGGCCGAGGCAACGGCGCATCGAAACGGCCTGACCCTTGCACCGATGACCGCGGCGGATCTTTTGTCCATCCGCGGCGTGGTCGAACAGGGCGGCAGTGACGATGACACCGGCCCGCTTGCAGCAGAGCTGCTGGCCCAGCTCTCCACGCTTCTGGGCGCGTTCAATGACATGCGCGGGCGGGAGGGAGAGGCCCTCGATACCGTTTTGCGCGCGCAGATCGCCGAGATTGCAAGATTGACCGACCAGGCGGCAACGCTTGCGGAAGCGCGCAAGTCGGACATGGCGGCGTCCCTTGCCGCGAACCTGGCGAAGGTGCTCGACACTGCCGACGGGGCAGATCCCGATCGCGTCGCGCAGGAGCTGGCGATGCTTGCCGTCAAATCGGATGTCACGGAAGAACTGGACAGGCTGCGCGCCCATATCGCCGCAGCGCTTGACCTTCTCGATGCAGACGGCCCGGTGGGCCGAAAGCTCGATTTTCTGATGCAGGAATTCAACCGGGAAGCCAACACACTCTGTTCCAAGTCGCAATCCACAGCGCTCACGCAGGTCGGCCTGGATCTCAAGGCCGTGATCGACCAGATGCGCGAACAGGTTCAGAACGTCGAATAGGGAGGGACGACATGCCGGATCGCCGCGGTCTTTTGATCATTCTCAGCTCACCTTCGGGTGCCGGAAAATCAACCCTGGCCCGCAGGCTGAGGGACTGGGACCCCAGCATCGTCTTTTCGGTCTCGGCCACGACCCGCGCGCGGCGACCGGGAGAGGAGGACGGAAAGGACTATCATTTCGTCCCCGAAGCCACGTTCAAGCAATTGGTGTCAGAAGGCGGCATGCTGGAACATGCCCATGTCTTCGGCAACTTCTACGGCTCGCCCCAAAAGCCCGTTCAGGAGGCCATTGATCGAGGCTGCGATGTCCTTTTCGACATTGACTGGCAGGGCGCCCAGCAGATCCGAAATTCCAGCCTTGGCGCGCATACGCTTTCGATTTTCCTGCTCCCGCCCTCCATTCCGGAACTGCGCCGGCGTCTGGAAGGTCGTGCCCAGGACGATGCCGACACGATCACCAAGCGCATGCAGAAAAGCTGGGACGAGATCAGCCATTGGGATGGGTATGATTTCGTACTGGTGAACGACGATCTGGATGCGACTGAAGCGCACCTGAAAACCATCATAACCGCCACACGGCTGCGCCGAATGCAGCAACCGGGCATCAACGCCCATGTGCGCCACCTGCAAACGCAATTCGAGGAACAGACATGACCCTTTACGCTCTGGACGGGCATCAGCCCCAGCTTCATGCCGACACCTGGGTCGCCCCCGACGCCAACCTGATCGGGCAGGTGATCCTGGAGGAGGGCGCGTCGGTCTGGTTCTGTTCGACCATCCGCGCCGATCACGAAGAGATCCGCATCGGCGCGGGCACCAATGTGCAGGAAAACTGCGTCATGCATATCGATGCGGGCTTTCCCCTGACCATCGGGCGCAATTGCACCATCGGCCACAAGGTCATGCTTCATGGCTGCACGATCGGAGACAACACGCTGATCGGGATGGGGGCCACGGTGCTGAATGGGGCGAAGATCGGCAACAACTGCCTGATCGGCGCCAATGCGTTGATCACCGAGAACAAGGTCATTCCCGATGGCTCCCTGGTGATGGGCTCGCCGGGCAAGGTGGTGCGGGAACTGGACGCGGCTGCGATCAAGATGCTGGAGGGCAGCGCGCTGCACTACCAGAACAACATGCGCAAGTTCCGGGATCAGCTGACGGTGGTGGGCTGATGCGCAACGCCAAGGGTTCGCTGATCCGACCGACGCCCCTGCCGGAGAGCGCAAGCCATCCGGTCGTCACGCCGCTTTCGCCCTCGGTGGTCTATGCCAGTGAAACGCCCGACGCGTTGGACGACCAGTACGAGGGCCGGGTGCATGGATACACCTATTCACGCGAAGGACATCCCAATGCGGATGTCGTCGCCGCGCGGCTCGATGCGATGGAAGGGGCCAACGGGGGCGTCGTGACCGGCTCGGGCATGGCTGCGGTGTCGTCGGTTTTGCTTGGACTGCTCGACAGTGGCGATCATGTGATCGGGGGCAACCAGCTTTACGGTCGTTCGCTGCGGATGATGAAAGAGGATCTTCCGCGCCTTGGGATCTCGACCACGCTGGCCGATCCCGGCGATGTCGAAGCCGTCCGCGCGGCGCTGCGCCTCGAGACGAAGATGATCTTGGTGGAGGTCGTGTCGAACCCCACATTGCGTGTCGCCGATCTGAAAGGCCTGGCCGCTCTCGCAGCCGAGCGGGGGATCCTTCTGGCTGTCGACAACACCTTCACCACGCCGCGTGCGATCCGACCGCTTGAGCATGGCGCGGACATTGTTATCCACTCCCTGACCAAGCTGCTTTCGGGGCATTCCGACGTGATGCTGGGCTATGTCGCGGCCCGTGACCCTGCGCTGACGGAACGGATGCGCATTTTCTCGATCACCACCGGCATGACGCCCAGCCCGTTCGATTGCTGGCTGGCGGAGAGGGGGTTGCTGTCGTTCGATCTGCGTTTTGACCGGACGCAAGAGACGGCAACCGCCCTGGCGGACCATCTCGCGACCCTGCCTGGTGTCAAGCGGGTCCTCTATCCGATGCGTCAGGATCATCCGGACAGGTTCCGCGCGCGGGACCTGTTGGGAGAGCAGGGCTGCAACATGGTCAGTTTCGAACTTGAAGGCGGACGCGCGGCGGCAAATGCGTTTACCCGCGCCGCCGACGGGTTGAGCTTTGCGCCGACATTGGGCGACGTTGGGACAACACTCTCCCATCCCGCGAGTTCTTCGCATCGTGGACTGACCGTCCCGGAACGGGAAGCGCTTGGGCTGAGCGAAGGTTTCTTCCGTGTTTCCGTGGGTTTGGAGGACGCAGGAACGCTCAAGTCGATCTTTGCCGATGCCGTCGCGGCTGCCATGGAAGCGTCATAACCCGATGTTAGATCGCGCAATACGGGTGACGTGATGGCGAAAGGTCCGGAGATGTCGGAGGAGTTGATCCAGGGCTTTCTGACGGCCATTCCGTTGCCCGCTGTGCTGGTCGATCAGTCCGAGCGGCTGATCGCGTCCAACCCCGATGCGCATACTTTCCTGGGCCAGCAGATCGTCGGGCGCCATTTCGCAACGATCCTGCGCCAACCTTTGATGCTGGATGCGATCGAAGGGTGCCTGCGCGACCGCAAACCGCGCGAGACCAAGCACCTTTCGAATGACGGAGCGCAGGACACCACCTATGAGGTCCATTGCCGGTATGTGCCCACCATCGGAGCGGTCATGGCCGGCGCTGTGCTGATCACCTTTCAGGATGTGACACAGGTCGAGCAGGCGGGACAGATGCGTCGCGATTTCGTGGCCAATGTGAGCCACGAACTGCGGACACCTCTGACCGCTCTGATGGGCTTTATCGAAACATTGCGGGGACCGGCGCGCGACGACGCGGCGGCCCGGGACAGGTTCCTCAGCATCATGGAAGGCGAGGCGGGCCGCATGAACCGTCTTGTCGGCGACCTGCTGTCGCTCAGCCGGGTCGAAGGGGACGAACGGGTGCGCCCACGTGACACCGTCGATGTGACGGCGCAGCTCCGCTCGACATTGAAGTCGATCCAGCCCGTTGCCGAGGACGCTGGGGTCGAACTGCACTTGTCCGCGCCGGATGAGCCTGCCCATGTCACCGGAGATCCCGACCAGCTTCGGCAGGTATTCACCAATCTGATTGAAAACGCGATCAAATACGGCAATGCGGGTGGCGTCGTGGATGTGGTCCTGACGGTGTCAGAGCGTGATCCTGCGTTGCGCGCGGCGGCCCTGCGGGTGCAGGTTATCGACAAGGGGGCGGGAATCGACCCTGTCCACCTTCCCCGGCTGACCGAGCGCTTTTACCGCGCAGACAGTCACCGCAGCCGGGAAATGGGTGGCACTGGCCTTGGCCTTGCGATCGTGAAGCACATCGTGAACCGGCATCGCGGACGCTTGCGCGTCGAGAGCGATCTGGGGCAGGGCGCTGTTTTCACAGTGATTTTGCCGATGTGAGACCAGCCTCGTGACGCTTTATTGATGCGACAGTCTCGCACCTGATCGCGCCGGGCTTGGACTGTCATAATACTGTTACCTAACTGACACAAAAGGCTCATGTCCCGCAAATAAATGGGGCGCAAGATCATCATGGGGGTGATCATTGTTCTACTCTATCCAGGAGACTCACATGTCCTTTGTGAAACTGACAGCTTCGGCGCTGGCCATTGCTGCTGTGTCCGCAACGACCGCCGCAGCCCGTGACCAAGTGCAAGTTGCCGGCTCTTCGACTGTTCTGCCCTATGCCTCCATCGTGGCGGAAGCTTTTGGCGAAAACTTCGAATTCCCGACACCTGTCGTTGAATCGGGCGGCTCCTCGGCTGGTCTGAAGCGATTCTGCGAAGGCGTGGGCGAAAACACGATCGACATCGCCAACGCATCGCGTCAGATCCGTGAGCGTGAGATCGCGACCTGCGCGGAAAACGGCGTGACCGACATCATCGAGGTACGCATCGGCTATGACGGCATCGTGTTCGCCAGCCAGATCGACGGCCCGGCCTTCACCGCGTTTGAGCCGTCCGACTGGTACAACGCGCTGGCCGCTCAAATGCCAGTGGATGGCGAGATGGTTGCCAACCCGAACATGACCTGGGCCGACGCGAATGCCGAGCTGCCCGCCGTTGACATCGCCGCCTTCATCCCGGGCACCAAGCACGGCACCCGTGAAGTCTTTGAAGAGAAGGTTCTGCTGCAGGGCTGTGAAGATACCGGCGCCATGGAAGCCATGATGGGCATGGGCATGGACGAAGATGCCGCCGAAGAGGCGTGCATGGCCGTCCGCACCGACGGTAAGTCCGTGGACATCGACGGTGACTACACCGAAACGCTGGCGCGCATCGACAGCAACCAGAACGGCATCGGCGTCTTCGGTCTGGCGTTCTACGAAAACAACACCGACAAGCTGAAAGTGGCGACGATGGGTGGCATCGCGCCGTCCACCGAAACCATCGCTGCCGGTGAATATCCTGTCTCACGCCCGCTGTTCTTCTACGTCAAGAAAGCACATATCGGCGTGATCCCCGGCCTGAAGGAATTCGCATCCTTCTTCGTTGCGGACGAGATTGCCGGCCCGGATGGCCCGCTGGCCCAATACGGCCTGGTGTCCGATCCTGAACTGAGCGAAACGCAGACCGCTGTCGAGAACGAAGCGGTCATGGGTGGCGCAAGCTAATCCTGCTGATCCGGCGTTTTCGGGGGCGGGTTCACCCGCCCCCGAACCTTTCAATGACTTGACCCGACGGGGACATCATGCCTGTGACCTGGCTCCTGTTATTCGTTATCGCCTTGGCGGTTGTGGGATTTGTGGCGGGCAGGGCGCGCGCTTTCAAATCCGCAGGCGGAGATTCCCGCGAGCTGCATTCGCTTCCGTCCTATTACGGCTACAACGTCGCGCTGACCTCTCTGGTCCCTGCCTTGGGCGTTCTTGCGATCTGGTTGCTGGCGCAGCCGGTTTTCATCGAACGGTCCATCAGCACGGTCATTCCGGATGAACTGATCCCCGAAGGTCTGACACGCTCGCTTGTGATGAGCGATGTGCGCCGGCTGGCAGACGGCCTGGACGTGGCCGTCGAGCGCGGAGCCCTGACACAGGAAGAAGCGCAGTCGATCCGTCCCGAATTCACCGACATTCGCAGCCGCCTGGGCGCCGTCGGGGTGGCGCTTGGCTCGGATGTACGGCCAGAGGTGCTGCGCGCCGCACAGCAATATCGCCAGATGACCGCGACGGGTAACACGATAATGACCGTTCTGGTCATCGTGCTGGCCATGGCCGGTCTGGCCTGGTCCTACAGCCGCACGCACAAGGATTTCCGCGCGCGCAATGTGGTCGAACAGGGTGTTCTGGCCCTGCTGATCTTTGCCGCCTGCATCGCGATCCTCACAACCGTCGGTATCGTTCTGTCGATGTTGTTTGAGACGATGAATTTCTTTCGGCTTCATCCCTGGACGGACTTTTTCTTTGGCGGAAGCTGGGCCCCGAATTTCCGTGGCAACAGCGATCTTTCGATCCTGCCGCTTTTGTGGGGCACGCTTTACATCTCGTTCATCGCGCTGGCGGTTGCGGTTCCCATCGGTCTTTTCGCCGCTATCTACCTTTCGGAATATGCCGGACCTCGGACACGGGCCTTTGCCAAGCCGCTTCTTGAAGTGCTCGCCGGGATCCCGACCATCGTTTACGGGCTCTTTGCGCTTCTGACAGTCGGCCCCTTGCTGGTCTCGGTCTTTGGTCGGGGCGACAATGGGATGCTGGGATTTACCTGGATGTCCGGGGGCACCGCCGTGATGACGGCGGGCCTGGTGATGGGCATCATGCTGATCCCGTTTGTGTCCTCTCTTTCCGACGATATCATCAATGCCGTGCCGCAAGCGATGCGCGACGGCTCTCTGGGCCTTGGCGCCACCAAGTCCGAAACCGTGCGCCAGGTGGTGTTGCCTGCGGCCCTTCCCGGGATCGTCGGGGCCGTGCTGCTGGCGGCCAGCCGCGCCATCGGGGAAACCATGATCGTGGTGCTTGGCGCCGGTGCCATTGCGCAATTCTCACTCAACCCGTTTGACGCGATGACCACGATCACCACGCGGATCGTCAGCCAGCTTACGGGCGATACCGACTTTGTCAGCGCCGAAACGCTTGTCGCCTTTGCGCTTGGTCTGACCCTCTTTGTCCTCACGCTGGGGCTTAATATCCTCGCGCTTTACATCGTGCGTAAGTACCGGGAGCAGTACGAATGACCGACATCACCTCGACCCCTGCTGCCGCAAGCCCTGCAGGGCGGCCCCCGAAATCCTCGCTGCTGGAGCTGGACGCCCGGACCAAACGGCGCAACGCCGCCGAGGAACGGTTCAAGATCTACGGTCTGATCGCAATTGGCATCGGTCTGTTGATGCTGGTGATCCTGGTGACCACGATCATCGGGCGGGGAACGGGCGCTTTCCAGCAGTCCTTTGTCAATCTCAGCGTCACGCTGCAGGAAGATAAGCTCGACAAAAACGGCAATCGCGACCCCGCGGATCTGCGCAAGGTGTCGACGTTCGGCTATGCGCCCCTGATCCGGGACGCGTTCGAGGTCAAGGCCGCCGAACTGGGCCTTGAGACCGACCTTGACGGTGGTGACATGGCCGGGCTTCTATCCAAAAGCGCGCCTGCGCAGTTGCGTGACTTCGTTCTGGCCAACCCTGATCAGATCGGTGAAACGGTGGAATTTCGCTTTCTCGCCTCCAGCCGGATCGACGGCTACCTCAAAGAGCGGGTCAGCCGCGAAAGCATCGCCAACGACCGCAGCATCTCGGCCGAACAACTCGACTTCGCGGATAAGCTGATCGAGATGGGCACGCTTGAGAAAACCTTCAACATTCAGTTCATCACCGGCGCGGACGCGTCCGATCAGCGCCCAGAAGCGGCTGGCATGGGCGTGTCGATGGTGGGTTCGCTCTTCATGATGTTGGTGGTTCTGTTTCTGTCGCTGCCCATCGGAGTGGCCGCGTCCATCTACCTTGAGGAATTTGCACCTAAGAATTGGCTCACCGACGTGATCGAGGTGAACATCTCGAACCTCGCGGCGGTGCCATCCATCGTGTTCGGGATCCTGGGTCTTGCGGTTTTCATCAACTATATGCACCTGCCGCAATCGGCCCCGCTTGTCGGCGGGCTTGTGTTGACCCTGATGACGCTGCCAACCATCATTATCTCCACCCGTGCATCGCTGAAAGCGGTGCCGCCGTCGATCCGGGATGCCGCCCTGGGCGTCGGAGCGTCCAAGATGCAATCGGTGTTTCATCACGTGCTTCCGCTTGCTGCGCCCGGCATTCTCACCGGCACGATCATCGGACTGGCCCAGGCACTGGGAGAGACCGCGCCGTTGCTGCTGATCGGGATGATCGGATTTGTGGCCTCCAACATGCCCGACAGCGTGGGCTCGGGCCTTCTGGATCCGAATTCCGCGATGCCGGCCCAGATCTACGAATGGGCCAAACGCGCGGACCCGGCCTTTTATGAACGGGCCTGGGGTGGCATTATCATCCTGCTCGTCTTCCTGATCACGATGAATACACTCGCGGTGATCCTGCGCCGCCGTTTCGAACGCCGCTGGTAAGGAGCGAGCCATGAATGACATGAGAATTGTGGAGAGAGACGTGGAAGCCACGGAAATCAAGATCGCGGCGCGCAAGGTGCAGGTTTTTTACGGCGATACCCACGCCATCAAGGATGTCGACGTCGACATCCAGGACAAGACCGTAACCGCGTTCATCGGACCATCCGGCTGCGGCAAGTCGACGTTTCTGCGCTGCATCAACCGCATGAACGACACCATTGATGTCGCACGTGTCGAAGGGGACATCCTGCTGGATGGCGAGGATATCTATGACAAGGCGGTCGATCCGGTGCAGTTGCGGGCCAAGGTGGGCATGGTGTTTCAAAAACCCAACCCGTTTCCAAAGTCGATCTACGACAACGTCGCTTACGGCCCCCGCATCCATGGCTTGGCCAAGAATAAGGCGGAACTGGATGAGATCGTGGAACGCTCGCTTCGCCGCGGGGCCATCTGGGACGAGGTGAAGGACCGGCTGGATGCACCGGGCACGGGGCTTTCGGGCGGTCAGCAGCAGCGGCTTTGCATTGCGCGTGCCGTGGCCACCGAGCCCGAAGTGCTGTTGATGGACGAGCCATGCTCGGCGCTTGACCCGATTGCCACCGCGCAGGTCGAGGAGTTGATCGACGAGCTGCGCCAGAACTATTCGGTGGTGATTGTCACCCACTCGATGCAACAGGCCGCGCGGGTCAGCCAAAAAACCGCCTTTTTCCACCTGGGTAATCTGGTGGAATACGGCGAGACGGGCCAGATCTTTACCAATCCGGAAGATCCCCGCACGGAAAGCTATATCACCGGTCGGATCGGCTAACAGGAGCGAAGACAGTGCAAGAGCAACATATCGCGTCTGCGTTTGACCGCGACCTTGAGGCTATTCAGGCGCAGATCATGAAGATGGGCGGCCTTGTCGAGGCGGCGATCATGGACAGCGCCAAGTCGCTTGAAACCCGCGACGAGGAGCTGGCCCAGAAGGTGCGCCATGGCGACAAGGCCATCGACGCGCTGGAAGAGATCATCAACGAGGAAGCGGCCCGGGTTATCGCCCTGCGGGCGCCCACGGCGGTCGATCTGCGGATCATCCTCACGGTGATGAAGATCAGCGGCAATCTCGAACGGATCGGCGACTATGCCAAGAACATGGCCAAGCGCACCAGCGTTCTGGCCCAGATGGCGCCGATCAACGACAGCGCGGGTGCGCTGCGCCGCATGGCGCGCGAGGTCGAGCTGATGCTCAAGGACGCGCTCGACGCCTATATCCAGCGCGATGCGGAGCTGGCCGCCGACATCATCGAACGCGACCGGGAGGTCGATCAGATGTATAACGCTTTGTTCCGCGAGTTCCTGACCTTCATGATGGAAGACCCACGCAACATCACGCCCTGCATGCATCTTCATTTCATCGCCAAGAATATCGAGCGGATGGGGGACCACGTCACCGCGATCGCCGAACAGGTCGTCTATCTGGTCAGCGGCGAACGCCCGGACGAGGCGAGGCCGAAAGCCGACACAACATCGCTTGCAACGCAGGAGTAAGACGCCATGCCTGCCGATCAACCAACCGTTCTGGTGGTCGAGGATGAGTTAGCGCAGAGAGAAGTGCTCGCCTACAATCTCGAAGCCGAAGGCTTTCGCGTGTGCAAGGCCGAGAACGGGGACGAGGCTCTGCTGCTTGTTGATGAGGACGTGCCGGACATCATCGTGCTCGACTGGATGATGCCCAATCTGTCGGGCATCGAAGTGTGCCGGAGGCTGAAGACGCGGCCCGAAACCCGGACGATCCCGATCATCATGCTGTCGGCACGCTCCGAAGAGGTCGACAAGGTCCGCGGTCTTGAGACCGGCGCGGATGACTATGTGGTCAAACCGTATTCGGTAATTGAATTGATGGCCCGCGTCCGTTCGCAATTGCGGCGGGTGAGGCCCTCGACCGTGGGGCTGCGGCTGCAATTCGATGACATCATTCTGGATGCGGAGACCCATAAGGTCAGCCGCTCGGACAAGCCGTTGAAACTGGGCCCGACGGAGTTTCGCCTGCTCTCCACCTTTATGGAGAAGCCGGGCCGGGTCTGGAGCCGGGAGCAGCTTTTGGACCGGGTCTGGGGGCGCGATATCTACGTCGATACGCGCACGGTCGATGTCCATATCGGTCGGCTGCGCAAGGCGCTGACCCAGCATGGCGGCGAAGATCCGGTGCGCACCGTGCGCGGCGCAGGCTACGCGCTCGGCTGATCGCGCTGCGATCAGCGGGGCAGGGGGTCTTCGGGTTCCGCTTGCGTGGCGAGCCAGGTGCGAAACGCTTGAAGGGACGGATTGCGCGCCTTCGCTTCTGGCCAGACCAGGTAGTAGGCGCCTTTCGCTTCCGTCGGGCGGCCCCAGGCCACCGTGAGCTTTCGCGCGGCAAGCTCCTGTTCAACAAGATAGTCGGGCACCAGGGCCACGCCCAGCCCGTGGATCGCGGCTTGGATGATGGTTGAGAATTGATCATACATCGTGCCGGGCAAGGGCGTTGGCACCTGCGCATCGTGGTAATCGAACCAATCCTGCCAGGCCTGCGCGCGCGTCTCGATATGCAACAGCGGAAGGCGTGCGAGATCAGAGGCTTTGCGCAGGACGCCGCCGTCCAGCAGGGATGGCGCACAGATCGGCAGCAGCGTTTCGTGCCGCAGCACCAGACGACCCGTTCCGGGCCAATCGGCTGTTCCGAAATGTATCGCTGCATCAAAGGGATGCGTGGCAAAGTTGAACGGCTCAAGCTGGGTGGACATGTTGATCGTGATATCCGGATGCAGCCGCGCGAATTCCGGCAGGCGCGGCATCAGCCATCGCATCCCGAAAGCCGGTAGAATGGCGAGGTTCAGGGTGCCTCCGGGCGGGTTCACCGTCAGCTTCAGCGAGGCCTGCGCAATCTGACCCAGCGCCTCACGGATCTCGCCCGCGTAATCCTTGGCCGCAGGGGTCAGCGACAACCGCTTTTTCTCCCGTAGGATCAGATCGACGCCCATTTGCCGTTCCAGAGCCTGTAACTGACGGCTCACGGCGCTTTGCGTCAGGCTCAACTCGTCAGCAACGGCTGACGCGCTTTCCAGGCGGTCCAGAGCCTCCAGTGCGCGCAGGGAGGCGATGGAGGGCAGAAATTTGCGCGGCGTGCTCATGTATGAGCTTTTGTCATGAAAACCTGCGGGAGTCTCGCTGTTTTCTGCGCTTCGGTTGAGGTACCATACGCTCGAACGGAGGATGCCATGAACATTCAAGCCAAGACACAACCCGCCCTGAAAGCAAAAGACGCCCCTGATCTGGGCCAGTTCAACTGGGAGGATCCGCTGCGCCTGAGCGAACAGTTGACCGAAGAAGAGCGGATGCTCTCCGACAGCGCCCGCAGCTTCGCGCAGGAGAAGTTGCAGCCGCGCGTGACCGACGCCTACGCCAACGAGACCACCGATCCCGGCATCTTCCGCGAGATGGGGGAGATGGGCCTTCTGGGCGTCACGGTGCCCGAAGAATATGGTGGGCTTGGCGCGGGCTATGTCTCCTACGGTCTTGTCGCGCGCGAGATTGAGCGTGTGGACAGCGGTTACCGGTCGATGATGTCGGTGCAATCCTCGCTGGTGATGTATCCGATCTATGCTTACGGCTCCGAAGAGCAGCGCAAGAAGTATCTGCCCAAGCTGGCGAGTGGAGAGTTCATCGGCTGTTTCGGCCTGACAGAACCCGATGCGGGCTCCGACCCTGCGGGCATGAAGACACGGGCCGAGAAGACGGCGAACGGCTACAAGTTGACCGGCTCGAAAATGTGGATCTCCAATGCGCCCATCGCGGATGTCTTCGTGGTCTGGGCCAAGTCAGAAGAGCATGGTGGCAAGATCCGCGGCTTTATCCTTGAGAAAGGCATGGCCGGTCTGTCTGCGCCTAAGATCGAAAACAAGATGAGCCTGCGCGCCTCGATCACCGGTGAGATCGTGATGGATGGCGTCGAGGTCGGCGAAGACGCGCTGCTGCCGCATGTGCAGGGCCTGAAAGGTCCGTTCGGTTGTCTGAACCGCGCTCGCTACGGCATTAGCTGGGGCGTGATGGGGGCCGCCGAATGCTGCTGGCACGCCGCACGGCAATACGGGCTGGACCGCCATCAGTTCAACCGTCCGCTGGCCCAGACACAGCTTTTCCAGAAGAAGCTGGCCGATATGCAGACCGAGATTGCCTTGGGCTTGCAAGGCTCTCTGCAAGTCGGTCGGTTGATGGATGCCGCCAATGCGGCGCCCGAGATGATTTCCATCGTCAAGCGCAACAATTGCGGCAAGGCGCTGGAGATTGCCCGCAACGCCCGCGACATGCATGGCGGCAACGGGATCAGTCTGGAATTTCAGGTGATCCGCCACATGATGAACCTGGAGACGGTGAACACCTACGAGGGCACCCACGACGTGCACGCGCTGATCCTGGGTCGGGCGCAGACGGGTCTGCAGGCGTTCTTCTGATCCCATGGACCGCGCGGAAATCGTGCATGAGGCTTTCCTGACGCGTCTCGCGTCAGGGGACCTTCCAGATGTGACCGGCAGCGCCGCGGAGGCGGGTCTAAGCGCTGCCGACCTGCGTGCGCTCTTCGAGGCGCAGGTGATGTCGCGGCATCTCGACCGGATGTCGCGCAAGCTGCAGGCGAAAGGGCAGGGATTCTACACGATCGGCTCGTCCGGGCATGAGGGCAACGCGGCCATTGCCATGGCGCTGCGGCCCACCGATCCGGCCTTCCTGCATTACCGGGACGCGGCCTTTCAGATCGCCCGCGCAGGACAGGTGGAAGGGCAGGCACCGCTCAAGGACATGCTCCTCAGCTTTACGGCATCCTCGGAGGATCCGATCAGCGGCGGACGGCACAAGGTGCTGGGATCGAAGGCGCTGAGCATACCGCCGCAAACCTCGACCATCGCGAGCCATCTGCCCAAAGCGGTGGGGGCGGCCTATTCCATCGGACTGGCGCGGAAATGTCCGCCGCTGGCACCGGACTACCCGGATGACGCAATCGCGATGTGCAGCTTCGGGGACGCGTCGCTCAACCATTCCACCGCGCAGGGCGCGCTGAACACCGCAGGCTGGACGGCCTGGCAGGGGGTGCCTCTGCCTTTGCTTTTTGTCTGTGAAGACAATGGGATAGGCATTTCTGTTAAGTCGCCGGATGGCTGGGTAGGCGCGGTGCTTCGGGCGCGCCCCGGACTTGAGTATATGTCCTGCAACGGGCTCGATATCGTCGATACGTTTGCAGCGGCACGGAAGGCGGCGGATCATGCGCGGCGACGTAAGGCGCCGGTGATATTGCATATGAAATGCGTGCGGCTCTACGGTCATGCCGGGCCAGATATGGAGGCCGCTTACCGCCCGCAATCCGAGGTTGACGCGGCGGAGCGGGACGATCCGCTGATCCATACAGCCGCCCGGCTGATCGCCGAAGGAGCTGAAAGCGCCGATGAGATCCGCGCCATCTATGACCGGATCTGGGCAGAGACCGAGCACGCGGCAGACCGGGCGGTGACCCGCCCGAAACTGCAGACAGCGGCGCAGGTGATGGCATCCATCGTGCCGCCCCGGAGAGACGTCACGCGCCCCAATGCGCCCGCCCCCGAGGACCGGACGGCCTGTTTCGGTGCGTCCGACATGCGCGCGCAGGAGATACCGCAGCCGATGAGCAAGCTCATCAACCTGGGCCTGACCGACCTGATGCTCACCCATCCCGAGATCGTGATGGCGGGCGAGGATATCGGGCGCAAAGGGGGTGTCTACGGGGTCACCAAAGGGCTGCAAGGCCGGTTCGGAGCCCGCCGCGTCATCGACACGCTGCTGGATGAGCAAAGCATTCTGGGCCTCTCCATCGGAATGGCGCAGAACGGTTTTGTACCGATCCCCGAAATCCAGTTCCTGGCCTACCTGCACAACGCCGAAGACCAGGTGAGGGGAGAGGCCGCGACGCTGCCGTTCTTCTCGAACGGTCAATACACAAACCCGATGGTGATCCGTGTCGCTGGGCTTGGCTATCAGAAGGGTTTTGGCGGGCACTTCCACAACGACAATTCCCTTGCCGTGCTGCGCGACATCCCCGGTATCGTCATCGGTTGTCCCTCGGACGGGGCAGAGGCGGTGCGGATGATGCGAGAGGCGGTCAGGCTGGCGCGGGAGGAGCAGCGCGTCGTGGTCATGGTGGAGCCCATCGCGCTTTATCCCATGCGTGATCTGCACAAGCCTGCGGACGGGCTCTGGATGCGCCGGTATCCCGACCCGGCGGATGTGGCGCCCCTCGGTTCACTGTCGGTCGACGGGGATGGGACGGATCTTGCTGTCGTGACTTACGGGAACGGCGTCTATCTCAGCCACCAGGCGCGTAAGGTTTTGGAAATGAATGGCATCTCCGCCCGCATCGTGGACCTGCGCTGGCTCGCGCCTCTCGCTACCGAAGCCGTGTTGGAGGCCACAGAGCCCTGCGGCAAGGTTTTGATCGTTGACGAATGCCGGCGGACCGGTTCGCAGAGTGAAGCGCTCATGACGCTCTTTGCTGAGGCTGGCCGCGCGGGTGTCGCGCGCATCACGGCGGAGGACAGTTTCATCGCCACGGGACCTGCCTATGGCGCGACGCTGCCCAGTGCGGAGAGCATCGCCGAGGCGGCCCTTTCGCTGGTTTGCGATGGCGCGCTGAGAGCCCTTTGAGGACGACTTAATCTCATGCCGGAAGGTCACAGTGACGTGAGAGGTCTTGCGGCAGTGCGGCATGCATCCGTAGGTGGACGCGAAGGTTTGCGACCCGGAGAGACGATGATGACTGCCGCCCCCATGCGTGCCGCCGATATTCTGGCGCAACGGCTTTACGAGGCGGGCTGCCGCCACGCCTTTGGAATGCCGGGGGGCGAGGTTCTGACACTGGTGGATGCCTTGGAGAAAGCGGGCATTCGTTTCACCTTGGCCAAGCATGAAAATGCCGCCGGTTTTATGGCCGAAGGTGTCCACCATCGCGACGGCGCGCCCGGCATTCTGGTGGCAACAGTGGGGCCGGGGGCGATGAATGGCGTCAACGTGGTCGCCAATGCGCAGCAGGACCGGGTGCCTCTGATCATACTCACCGGCTGCGTCGATGCGGATGAGGCGCTGACCTACACCCATCAGGTGCTCGATCACCAGGCGGTGTTTCGTCCGATCACCAAGGCCAGCTTTCGCCTGACCCCGGATGGGGCGGACATCATCGCCGACAAGGCCGTCTGCGCCGCAACCGATCCGCGCGCCGGGCCGGTGCATATCGACGTGCCGATCTCTGTCGCTGATAGCCCGGTTTCCGTCACCGAGCGTCGGCGCCGCGCGCCCGCCAGCCCTCTGGCGCCCGCCGGCGCGGATCTGGCCCGCGCGCAGGCCTGGCTGGCCGAGGCGCAGCGCCCCGTCGCCGTGATCGGTCTCGACGTGCTTCATGACCGCTCCTGCGCCATCTTGCAGGCTTTTGTCGAGCATTTTCAGATCCCTTTCGTGACCACCTACAAGGCCAAGGGCGTCATCTCAGAGAACCATGCCCTGTGTCTGGGCGGTGCCGGGCTGTCGCCGCTGGCCGACCGTCATCTGATACCGCTTTTGCAGGAGGCCGACCTGGTCCTGGGGATCGGCTACGATCCGATAGAGATGCGCACCGGATGGCGCGAGATCTGGGACGCGGGGCGGCAGCGCGTGATCGATATCACCGGCGCGCCCAACGACCATTATATGCACCAGGCGGGGCTCAGCTTTGTCGGCGATACGGGTGCGACGCTCGAAGCTTTGGCTCAGGGCCTGTGCGGTCGGGCGACCTGGACGGACGGTCAAGTGTCGCGCGTCAAAGACGCTTTGACAGAGGCTTTCCCCGAGAGCGACGAGTGGGGACCGGCGGCGGTCATTGCCGAGGCCCGCGCGGTCCTTCCCGAAAACACCCTGGCCACAGCCGACAGCGGCGCGCACCGGATCCTTCTGTCGCAGATGTGGCGCTGTCATGAGCCAAAAGGGCTGGTGCAATCCTCGGGCCTGTGCACGATGGGCTGCGCGGTGCCGCTTGCCATTGGCCTGAAGCTCGCCAGCCCGGAGCGGCCCGTGGTCAGCTTTTCGGGCGATGCGGGCCTTCTGATGGTGGCCGGAGAATTGTCGACGGCGGCGGAGTTGGGCGGCAACCCGATTTTCATTGTCTTTGTCGATGCGAGCCTCGCGCTCATCGAATTGAAGCAGCGCCAGAGGCAGATGACAAATCGCGGCGTGGATTTCGGACGGCATGACTTTGCCGCGATGGGCCGCGCCTTTGGCGGTCATGGCGTGAGCGTGCGCAGCCGGGCGGCACTGCGCGCGGCGCTGGAGGATGCGCTGACCGCAGACCGGTTCACGCTGATCGCTGCGGAAATTGACCGGGAGGGGTATGATGGCCGCATCTGACGGGCCGCTTACAGGCGTCAAGGTTCTGGATCTCAGCCGGATCCTGGCTGGCCCCACTTGTACCCAGCTTTTGGGCGATCTGGGCGCATCGGTCATCAAGATCGAAAACCCGGCCTCCAAAGGAGACGACACCCGCGCCTGGGGGCCGCCTTTTGTCGAGAACGGTGAGGGCCAGCCCACTGATCTCAGCGCCTATTTCATGTCGGCCAACCGCAACAAGCGCTCTGTCGCGATAGACATCGCCACCCCGGACGGACAGGCGGTGATCCGGCGCCTGGCGGGCGAGGCCGATATCCTGATCGAGAACTTCAAACCCGGAGGCCTTGCGAAATACGGGCTCGATTATCATAGCCTTGGCCGGGACCTTCCGGGGCTGGTCTATTGTTCGATTTCCGGGTTTGGTCAAACCGGGCCGAACAGCACCAAACCAGGCTATGACCTGATGGCGCAGGGGTACGGCGGGATCATGTCGCTGACCGGGGACCCCGATGGCGTGCCCACGAAAGTGGGGGTCGGCATCGCCGATGTGATGTGTGGCATGTATGCGACCGTCGGGATCCTTGCCGCATTGCGCCACAGGGACAGAACCGGGGAAGGCCAGCATCTGGAGCTTGCGCTTGTTGATGCGCAGATCGCCTGGCTGATCAATGAAGGCGTCAACTACCTGACCAGCGGCGACGTTCCAAAGCGTTGGGGCAATGCACATCCGAATATCGTCCCATACGACGTTTTTGCCACCTCCGACGGTCATGTCATTATTGCCGTTGGAAACGACAGTCAGTTCACCCGATTTGTGGACTTTCTGGATCACCCGGATCTGGCGGACGATCCCCGGTTTTCGACCAATCCGGCACGACTGATCCATCGGGAGGATCTTTTGCCGCGATTGCGCATGGCATTGGCAAGTCGCAGCACCGATGACGTGATCGCCGGGCTAGAAGCGCGAAAAGTTCCGGTCGGGCCGGTCCAGACGTTGGACCAGGTTTTCGCATCGGATCAGGTTGCCGCGCGAGACATGAAGATCGTGATGCAAGCCGCTGAGGCCGAAGTGGAATTGATCGGCAATCCGCTCAAATTCTCCAAAACGCCGGTGACGTATCGTCATGCGCCGCCCGCTTTCGGGGCCGATACTGAAACGGTTTTGAAAAGTAAGACGCCTTTTGCCGAATAAAGCGGCGTCAATTGTTTCAATTGGTCACGTATTCCCGAAAATTCGGCGGATTCAATGACATTTTTTCACCGTCGTCACACGGGCTGTCACTAAGCTGTGACGGGCGCGGTCAACGTTTTCATTCGCATATCCACGTTGGTATCCGTCAAGCAACACAATTGCCCGTCTATCAGAATCGGAGCCCACGATGCGCAATGACAGTTTCGGCACGCCCACGAGCCTTGCAGATGCCGACGCTATAGAGGCATGGGATAAAGCCGTACTGGCGTTTCTTGCACATGGGGCCGAAACGCCCAAACATCTGGTCCGTACCCTTGAACTTGCGCCGCGCTTTGCGTTGGCCCATGCGGTCAAGGGGCTGTTCTACCTGCTTCTGGGACGGCGTGAGTTGATCGAGACCGCCCGCGAAGCCCTGAAATCCGCGGATCAGGCGCTGCAGGAGGGCGGGGCAACACCTCGCGAGCGTCATTTCGTGGATGCGCTGCGGATGTGGCTGGATGGAAAGCCAACCGCCTCGATTGCGTCCCTGGAACAGGTGCTTCGCGAGCATCCCGCCGATCCGCTTGCGATGAAGCTCAGCCATGCCATTCGCTTTGTTCTTGGGGATGCCGCGGGCATGCGCGCGTCGATCGAACGGGCGCTGCCCGCCTATGAGCCGGACCACAAGGCACGGGGCTATCTGCTTGGATGTCACGCTTTTGCGCTTGAGGAGACCGGTGAATACGCCAAGGCCGAGATTGCGGGGCGTCAGTCGCTTTGGCTTGCGCCGGACGATGCCTGGGGGCTGCATGCAGTGGCGCATGTCTACGATATGACCGCCGATGCGCGGGGTGGCATTGACTGGCTGACAGGACGGGAGGCCGCCTGGGCGCATTGCAACAATTTCCGCTATCACGTCTGGTGGCACAAGGCCCTGATGCATCTCGACCTTGGGGAAGTCGATACCGTGCTCGCTCTTTACGATGCGGAAATCCGGGCCGACAAGACGGACGATTATCGTGATATCTCTAACGCAACGTCTTTGCTGTCGCGACTGGAGCTCGACGGTGTCGATGTCGGTACCCGCTGGGAGGAGCTGGCACAAATCAGCGCCGAGCGGACCGAGGATGGCTGCCTGATTTTCGCGGATCTGCATTATCTGCTGGCTTTGATCGGGGGACAACGTGAGGACGCGATCGCCCGCCTTCTTGGGCGCATGCAGTGCGATGCCGCGGCTAGCGGCACGGAAAGCCAGATCCGCATGGGCGATCCCGGACTTGCCTCGGCGCGGGGGCTGCAAGCCTTTGGCGAGGCGGATTTTCACACTGCATTCGACCATCTTGCGCAAGCCCGCCGCACCCTGCAGAACGCCGGTGGCAGCCATGCACAGCGGGACGTGTTCGAAAGGCTGACCATCGATGCCGGTATTCGCGCGGGCCGGCTTGACCAGGCCGAAGCGATCCTCGATGACCGCCAGGCGCGTCGCGCGGGACGCGAAGATGGCTATACGTCAGCACGCCGGGATCTGATCGCCGCAGGTCGCGGGGCCGCGCATCAAAGCATTCCGGCGCAATAATCAAAAGGCCAGAACTGGGACAAACGATGGCGACAATCACGCCAAGCACCGACTTCTCTGCACACCCTGCAAAAAGCGGAATCTCCGCCAAATCCACCACACGCGATCCCCGGCTCGACTTTTACCGTGGGATCGCGATGTTCATCATTCTGGTAGCGCATATTCCCGGCAACTGGTGGGTGGCCTGGATCCCCGCTCGCTTTGGATTTTCGGATGCCACCGAAATCTTCGTCTTCTGTTCGGGCATGGCCTCGGCCATCGCGTTTGGCCGGAGCTACGACAAAAGCGGCTGGTGGTTCGGCACGGCGCGCGTGGTGTTCCGGGTCTGGCAGGTCTATTGGGCGCATATCGCGCTTTTCTTCTTCATCGCCATGATGATCGCTGCCGTAGACGCCTATGGAGGGTACGAGAAATCCTATGCCAACGGCCTGAACCTTGGGCATTTCTTCAACGATCCGATGCCGCAGATCGTGGGTCTCTTCACCCTGACTTACGTTCCGAACTATTTCGACATCCTGCCGATGTATCTTGGAATACTGGCCCTTATGCCGATCCTGATGCTTCTGGCGGGGGTGAGCTTCTGGCTGACCGCCGGGTTTAGCGTCGCGCTTTGGCTTGTGGCCAATCTGGGGCTGCTTCCGCTCTCGGCGGAACCGTGGTCGGATCGGGAGTGGTTCTTCAATCCGTTCGGGTGGCAGCTTCTCTTTTTCACCGGATTCGCTTTCATGCGCGGCTGGTTGCCCGCACCGCCTATTTCCAAGGCACTTGTCTGGTTCTGCGTCGCTTTCCTCGTGATTTCGGCGCCATTTGGCTCGTGGAAGGTTCTGATGTGGCTAAACGCCGCCAGCCCGGAGCTTGCCAGCTTGATCCGTGGAACTTGGTCCTCACTTGGTGAATTCCGAGACAAAACGGAGTTCGGAGCCCTGAGATATCTTCACTTCCTCGCGCTAGCCTATCTTGGCTATGCCGCCGCCGGTGACGGCGGCCACCGCCTGATCGCAACCGGAACAGGTGCGGGTGCCGCTATTTGGCGTCAGGTCTTGCGCGTGATCACCAAAGTCGGGCAGCAATCCCTTGCTGTGTTTGTTTTCTCGATGGCGCTGGCCCGCGTCATCGGCTTTGCGCTGGATCACACGTCGCGTGATGCCTGGATCGTTTCCATGGCAAATCTTGTGGGCTTCGGGTTGATCATTGCGGTTGCTTATCTCGCCGGCTGGTTCAAGTCCGCGCCGTGGAAGGGCAGGGCAAAATGACCAGGCTGTCCAGACGCGCGCTTTTGCTGGCCGGAACATCGCTGGTTTTGCTGCCGAGTGTTGGCCCGCTTGCCGCCGAGGTCTTCAGTCACGACACCGTGATCGAAAAGGCTCGTGTCCTGTCGCAGGAGACCTATGCGCAGCGCCCCGCCGTGCCGCAGGACTGGCAGGATCTGAGCTATGACATGTATCGACAGATCTGGTTTCGTTCGGCTGACGCGCTCTGGAGCGGGACGGACAAGCCCTTTAACGTCGACTTCTTTCATCCGGGTCTCTACTTCCCGCGCCCCGTTCGCATCAACACGGTCGATAACGGCGCTGCAAACCCGTTCGCGTTCAACTATGGGCTGTTCGACCACACCGACAACGTGCCCGACCTGACGCAGGACGAAACCCTGGGCTATTCCGGCTTTCGCCTTCGCAGCGAACTGACGCAACCGGGCATCAAGCAGGAATTCTGCGTCTTTCAGGGGGCCAGCTATTTTCGGGCGATCGGTATCGGACAGATCTATGGCCTGTCCGCGCGGGGGCTGGCCTTGAAGACAGCCGACCCGGAGGGAGAGGAGTTTCCCGACTTCGTCGAATTCTGGCTTGAAACGCCGGAACCTCGCGCGCGCGAGATCGTCGTGCATGCACTGCTCGACAGTCCGAGTGTGACAGGGGCTTACAGATTTACCATTTCGCCAGGCGAAAACTGCGTTATGGAGGTCAAAGCGACCCTCTTTCCGCGCATTTCGCTTCATCACGTCGGCATTGGGGCGCTCACCTCGATGTTCATGTTTGACGAAACCAACCGTGCGCGGTTTGAAGACTTCCGAACCGCTGTTCACGACACGGATGGGCTTATGGTGTTGAATGGAGCAGGGGAGACGTTGTGGCGTCCGCTGGCGAACCCGCGCAAGCTGCAGATCTCGTCTTTCCTTGATAGCAATCCACGCGGCTTCGGGTTGATGCAACGCGCCCGGAAGCTGTCCGACTTCGGAGATCTTGAGGCGCTTTATCACCTGCGTCCGGGACTTTGGGTCGAACCTCGGGGCGACTGGGGCAAGGGCGCGGTGACCCTGGTCGAAATTCCGACCAAGAAAGAGGTCTACGATAACATTGTGGCCTATTGGCGCCCGTCAGAGCCTTATGAGGCCGGAGAGCAGATTGACCTGGATTACCGTCTGACCTGGGGCGGTGAGGTGCCGGTGCCAACCGGGCATGCCGAGGTGCTGAACACCCGGCTGGGGCGTGCGGAAAGCGGCGATTACATCGTGACGGTGGATTTCGCCCCACACCCCGCCTTCGACGAAGGGCCTGAAAATCTGGATCTTCAGCTGAACGCGTACCGCGCCGAGGTGAAGGGCGGGATCTTGCAACGCAATCCCGAAACCGGAGGGCTTCGCCTCGGGTTCCGGTTTGATCCGGGACAATCGGAAGAGGTCGAAATGCGCGCGCAGTTGCGAAAGAACGGACAGAGGGCCAGCGAAGTCTGGTTATACAGATGGACGGCATGATCCGAGACACCCAGCCTCTTACCCCGCCAGAGCAACCGCTTGAGATGCCTGAGCAGGATCTCAGCCAGGCGTTCAGCGACCGCAAGGCGCCTGGTGTAAGGGCAAATCTGCAGACACGGCTCTGGCGCGTGCTGGCGTTTGTTCCGGCATTCCTGGCGACCGTGGCGCTGATTGGGGTTATGTGGAACTGGTTCGGCGAGGATGGGATCGGCGCGCTTGAAGCGCTGCTGATCGGCCTAATCTCATTCAACTTCTTCTGGATCAGCCTCACGCTTAGCACGGTCGCATCGGGCTTTGCAGCTCTTATGCGGCGTCGACCGCAGCCATCAAGGCAGACCAAGCCCGATCCGCTGAACGTGGCCTTGCTGATGCCCATCTATAACGAGGTGCCGTGGTATGTCCTCGGCAACGCATCGGCCATGCTGGAGGAGTTGCGGGATCGTGGCGGCGTGCACGACTACACCCTCTTTGTGCTGAGCGATACACGAGACGACGAGATTGCCGCGCAGGAAGAGGCCAGCGTACTGGCGCTCAGGGAAACCCTGTCCCCCGGCACGCGTCTTTACTACCGCCGCCGGGCGCAGAATACCGACCGCAAGGTCGGCAACATCGCCGATTGGACGCGCCGCTGGGGTGGCGGATATGACGCGATGCTGGTGCTGGATGCCGACAGTCTGATGACCGGCCGGGCCATCGCGCAACTGACCGATGCGCTGGCACGGGACCCCAGCGCGGGTCTGATCCAGAGTTTCCCGCATCTGATCGGGGCGCAATCCGTCTTTGCCCGCGCCCAGCAATTCGCTAACTCCATTTACGGAGAGGCCCTTGCCGAAGGTCTGGCCCGGTGGTCTGGGCAGGAAGGGAATTACTGGGGTCACAACGCGATCCTGAGGACCGCGGCCTTTGCCGCCTCTGCCGGGTTGCCGCGTCTGCGCACATGGTCGGGCCGCGAAGCGCTGATCATGAGCCACGACTTTGTCGAAGCCGGTCTGATGCGCCGCGCGGGCTGGACCGTGCGCTTTCTGCCTCGCATTCGCGGTTCTTACGAGGAAACGCCCGCGAACCTCATCGACCATATCCAGCGGGACCGGCGCTGGTGTCAGGGCAACCTGCAGCATTTGCGGATCCTCTGGACCCGCGGTTTTCACGCCATGTCGCGGTTTCACCTGTTTCACGGGGCGATGGGATATCTTCTGTCCCCGCTCTGGTTCTGCCTGCTGCTGATCTGGGCATTGATCGGCAATGGTCAGGACGAAAATGTGCTGACCTATTTCAGCGAAGCCAATCCGCTGATGCCAACCTGGCCCGAGTTTACCGAAGGGCGGCATGTTCTCGTGCTGCTGCTGATGTACGCAATGCTGCTGGCGCCGAAGCTTTTGGGTGTGGCTGCGGTGCCCCTGACCGGGCTTCGCTATCGCGATCTTGGCGGGGGAGGGCGGTTTTCCCTATCGTTTCTGACCGAAATCCTGCTCTCCGTGGCGTATGCTCCGATCCTGATGGTGCAACAGATGATCGCCGTGTTCCGGACGCTCTTTGGCATCCAGAAAGGCTGGGCCGTTCAACAGCGTGACGGCGGGCAATATGGCTGGTCCACATTGGCGAAATGCCATGCGCTGGAAACCGTCAGCGGTGTGGCGCTGATGGTGGGCATCCTGTCCGGTCTGGTGACGCTTTGGCTGCTTCCGATCGCGATCAGCCTGGCGCTGGCGATCCCTCTTTCGGCGCTGAGCGGGCTTAGCCTGGCCAGCCTGGGAACGCGTCATCTGGGAACCGCCGAGGTCTACCGCGAACCCGCTATCATCAAAGCCGCGCGCCACTATCGCGCGCAACTCAAGGCGGCCCTGGATGGAGATCGGGTGCACACGCCGGCCGAGTGAGGGCGGTCCGGATTGTGGTCAGTCCGCCGCTATCTCTGCCTCGAACCAATCGAGCACCATATCGGCCCACCCGTCGGGTACAGAATGCCCGCCGGGAAAGAGCGCAAATTGCAACGCGCTTTGCGGGTCACAATCGGTCCAGGACCGGCGCATGAAGATGCCGGTCTGGGCGAATGCGTCGGGGCGCATATCGGGGCAGTCATTGGCGATCCGCCAGATCTCCATCCCGGCAAAGATATCGCCCTGCAAAAACCGTCCTCCGCCCAGGGGCCGACCTTCAAGCGGGACGGTCATGTCCCGCCAGCCATGGGTCTGAAACAGCTTTACGGGGCCAGAGCACTCTTGCGGATGCGGGCGCCAGAAGCCACCGGCGACAGGCGCATAAGCTGCAAAGGCCTGGGGCGTATCGCATGCCAGGTAGGACACCATAAATCCCCCCGCCGAAAAGCCGCTGAGAAGAACCCGTTCCGGATCAAGATCAAAGCGCGGCGCCGCATCGGCGATCACGGTGTTCAGAAAACGCGGATCGTTGCGGCCCTCCCAACCGGGATAGAAATTCCAGACCCCCCGCAAACGACTTCCGGGACGGCTGCGGGCAGAGGGTGCGATAACAGCGTATCCGCGCGCGGTAAGCGACGTCACGAGATCGCCGTTGCGCATCACATTCGCCCCGTTGCTGCCGGCACCGTGCAGATGCATCACGACCGGATGGGGTCCGGGCGCGTCCGGCAGTTCGATGTGGTATTCACCGTCCGTCACCGGGCACGGTGCCGGATCGGGGCCACAGCCCGCATGGACCGACCCCGATGCGAGACACGCAATCGAAAGACCCAGAAAACCTGTCAGCCCCCTGATCATGGCCGGCGCGTCGGTAGTTCGGATTTCAACCAGCCTGGCCCAGCAAGCGAACCGAGCATGCCTTCGGGCACATCTATGATCCGGGTGAAGCCCGCATCGGTCAGCGCAGCGCTCAGTCGCGCGGACCGCACGCCACGTGCGCAGATCAATGCGATGGGGCGGGCCCTGTCGGCCCCGGTCAGGCTATCGAGGGCCGCGACAAAGTCAGATCGCCTCATATCCAGCGGATGGGCGCCTTCGGCAATGCCTGTCCGATCCCATTCGTCCGGTCGTCTGATGTCCACCAGCAAGACTTCGCCCCTTTGCGCCATGGAATAGACCTGATCGACGGTGACGACATCTATCGACGATGGACGAGACGGATAAAGATAGCTTGCGCCGGCATACCCCGCGCCGGAGATCAAAAGAGCCAAGCCGGCCAAGGCCTTACGGCGAGAAAGAAGAGTGCTCAAAATGACATCCGTACCAAGGTGATCCCTGTACCCGTACCGCCTGTCGCGGGATTTTCGAGTCACTTCTCGGTGAACCCGGCTTCGTGCTCGTTTGGGAAGGGGAAAAACTCAGGAACTTCATCGCGGTGTCGCGCGTATTTTTTTAGGCGGTCCCTCTGTCGCTTTGCTTTGATATAAGCTTAATGGACGAGGATATTGAGAGCGAGAATCTGTTTCGCATATGCGATTTTATCACCGAACACCCTCCCGTATCGCCATAGCTTTCGCTTGTGTGCTTCTCTCCTCGGTCAAATCGTTCGCTTTCGAGACGCGCCTTCAAGCGCCGGGTGTTCCGGAAGACATCGTATCGGCGCTTCAATCTGCCTCTCTCATTCAAAGTCTGCCGGAGGAGGAGCGCGGGGCGGGCCAGCAGGTTCTGGCGGCCGCGCGGGCCGATTATGCGCGATTGACAGCGGTGCTTTATGACGCAGGCTTTTTCGCGCCGGTCATTTCCATTCAGCTCGACGGGCGGGAGGCCGCAGCGATCCCGGTCGTACGCGCCCCGGACCGCGTCGCGCGTGTGGTCATCGCGGTCGAGCCGGGCGCCGCCTTTCGGTTTGGCCGGGCCGATATTGCTCCCCTGCCATCGGACGCCGAACGGGTCGAGGCGTTCGCTTCTGGCGAGACCGCCAAAACAAGCGTTATCCGCTCGGCTGTTGATCAGGCGGTCTCCGATTGGCGCGATGATGGCTATGCCAAAGCGGAGCCGGGCGAACAGCAGATCACTGCGCGCCACCCCGAGCAGCGTCTTGACGTCGCCATTCGGATCAACCCGGGTCCCCGTCTGAGGTTCGGCTCGCTCATCCTGTCGGGCAATTCGAATGTCCGTCCCGAGCGTATTCGCGAGATTACCGGATTGCCAGAAGGGCAAGTCTTCTCGCCCGAGGAGTTGGATCGCGCCCGCAACAGACTTCAACGCACGGGCACGTTTCGCATCGTGTCCCTGACCGAAGCCGAGCAGATAGATCCGCCTGACAGATTGCCCATTGAGCTGGAGGTGTCGGATCGTCTGCCGCGCACCTTCGGGTTCGGGGCCGAGATATCCTCGCTTCAGGGGCTGACGCTTTCGGGTTATTGGCTGCACCGAAATCTGCTTGGGGGCGCGGAACGTCTTCGCTTTGACGCCGAGGTCAGCGGCATCGGCGGGGATGACGGGGGCGTCGACTACCGTCTTGGCGCACGGTTCGACCGTCCGGCAGAGCGCGGGCCAGATACCGATTTCTACGCCGAGGCGGAATTGGAAAGCCTTGATGAGGTCAGCTTTTCCTCGGACAAGATCGGGTTCGAGCTGGGCTTCGTCAATCGCAAGACGCTCAAGCGGACTTATACTTACGGGCTGGGTCTGGAACATGCGCGCACCGAAGATGCGTTCGGGGATCGCCGCTATACCGTCTTTACAATCCCTTTGTCCGCGGAACTCGATTATAGAAACTCGGATGTTGACGCGACGGACGGGGCTTATGGAAAGCTTGAGCTGACGCCCTTTGCCGCCCTGTCAGGCACCGATAGCGGGCTGCGCGCGCTCTTGGATCTCAGGGCTTATCGCAGCGTCGGCGAGCGGGTCACCTTCGCGGTGCGCGGCCAGGTTGGTGCTTTGGTCGGACCCGATCTTGAGCAGGCACCGGCAGATTACCTGTTCTTTTCAGGTGGCGGTGGCACCGTCCGGGGGCAGCCCTATCAGTCGCTGGGCATAACGTTGCCAAGCGGAGAAGATGTCGGTGGCCGCTCTTTCCTGGGCCTGTCGGGAGAGGTCAGAATACGCACTGGTGACCGGCTCAGCGTCGTCGGTTTCGTCGATGGCGGCTATATCGGGCGAGAAGCGTTCCCGGACGGCAGCAGCGGAGAATGGCACAGCGGCGCGGGCGTCGGAGTGCGCTATGACACCGGGGTGGGGCCCATCCGCTTTGACGTGGCCGCGCCGACCAGCGGGCCGGGTGAGAACAGCGGCGTGGAAATCTACATCGGGATAGGACAGGCCTTTTGATGACCGTCTTGCGCTTTTGGATCACTGCTATCGCGCTATGTTTCGGCGGTTTTCTAACCCCTGTCGCAGCGCAGGAGGATGATCGCGGCTTTATCGCAGGGCTGCTTGAAGACGCACTTGGCGGAGAGGGCCGAACGGTGCGGGTCGAGGGCTTCTCCGGTGCGCTCAGCGCCACGGCGCGCATTGATCGGGTCACGATTGCCGATCCAGATGGGATCTGGCTGACGCTTGAAGGCGCCCAGATGACCTGGAACCGCTCGGCCCTTTTGAGCGGGCGGATCGAGATTGAAACGCTCAGCGCGCAATCGATCACCTTGGCGCGGTTGCCGGCGGCCGGTCCGTCCGAAACCCCCTCGGCAGAGGCCACCGGTTTTTCGCTGCCCGAGCTTCCGGTATCCGTCAATATCGACCGCCTCGCTGCGGATCGTATCACCCTGGGCGCCCCGATACTGGGCCAGGAGGTGGCGTTTGATCTCGAAGCCTCTGCACGGCTGGAAGGGGGCGAAGGCGAAGCGCGGCTGCGGTCCGAACGGCTGGACGGACCCGAAGGGCTTTTTGAGATCGAGGCCGCGTTCGAGAATGCGACCGAGACGCTGGATCTTGCGATAAACCTGACCGAAGCACCGGACGGCATCGCGGCGCGGCTGATATCGATCCCGGGGCTGCCTTCCGTCGATCTGACAATCGAAGGGCAGGGGCCTTTGAACGATTTCGGCGCAGAGATCGACCTGGCCACCGACGATACGGAGCGTCTGAGCGGGACCGTCCGGCTCGAGGGCACCGATACAGGCGGGCGGCAGTTCGATGTCGACATCTCCGGGGATGTCACGGCGCTTTTCGCTCCCCAATACCGTCCCTTCTTTGGCCCGAACGTCGCGTTGGTTGCCCGCGGTGAACGCGCGGTGGACGGGGCGCTGGATCTTGGGGAATTCCGGCTGGTGACAGACGCGCTTCGTCTGCGCGGCGCGGTGGCTTTGAACGCCGAGGCATGGCCCGAGCGTATCGCAATATCCGGCAGCATGGCGCGCGAGGACGGCCAGGACGTGCTTTTGCCGATTTCAGGGCCCGAGACGACCCTGCGGCGGGCCACGTTCGATCTGAATTTCGACGCCGCGCAAGGCGAGGCCTGGTCGGGAGAGATGCAGGTATCTGACCTTGCCCGGGACGGGATCAGCCTGGCGCAGGCCGTGCTGAGCGGTGCGGGCAACATCCGCGCCAACCCCGACGGGATCGGGTCGGTGAACGCGGATCTTGATTTCAGAACGGATGGTCTGGCGCTCGCCGACGATGCCCTGAGCGACGCCATCGGGGGCGATGTCACCGGGCGGGTCGTGGCCAGCTATGTTGAAGATCAACCCGTGGAGCTCTCCCGCATTTTGCTGCAGGGGCCGGGCTATGGGCTTGCCGGATCGGCAGAGATCAGCGGCCTGGATGCCGAGTTCGAAACCCGGTTCGATCTTGGTTTTGACAGCCCGGATATCCGGTTCCTGTCGACACTTGCCGGTCAAACATTGGGGGGGCGACTGGATGTGGATATCTCGGGGCGGGCTGATGCAGGCGGGCGCTTTGACGTTGATGTCAGCGGCGAGGCGGAGCAGCTTCAAACTGGGATCGCACAGCTTGACCCGCTGTTGCAGGGGATCACGTCCCTGGTGATCGCAGCCGCGCGCGACGAAGACGGGCTGCAGCTCGACCGGCTGGAGATCGACGCGCCGCGTGCGGATCTAACCGCGCAGGGTTCGCTTTCCTCGGAAACCGGCACGCTCGACTACACCCTTGCGCTGGCCGAGGTCGGAGACATCGTCGACGCGGTCATGGGGCCTGCCCAGCTCTCCGGGACGCTATCGCTTGCCGATGGTGCCTGGCGGGTCCGCTCGACGGGGCAGGGGCCTTACCGCTCGGATTTCGCGTTTCAGGGGCGGCTCGCGCCCGAACCGATCCTGACCTATGAATTTGCAATGCCCGATATCGCCCCTCTGGTGTCGGGTTTTTCAGGGCCATTGCGGTTTTCGGGACGGGTGCGGGACGAAAACGGGCGCTTCGTCACCGATACCGCGCTTTGGGGGCCCGCAGGGACATTGGCCAATGTGCGGGGCGCCGTTGCGCCCGACATTAACGTTCGGCTGACCGGATCCGCTCCGATGGGACTGGCCAGCCCCTTCATCGCGCCGCGCAGTATTCGCGGGCAGTTGGGTTTTGATCTCACCGCACGCGGGCCGTCGCTTTCGGCCGTGACGGGCACGGCGACCGTGTCCGAAGGTGTTCTGGTTCTGCCCGCCGAAGGCATCACATTGCGCGACATTGCGGGTCAGGTGGCGCTGTCCAATGGTGAGGCCCAGATCCGCATCGGTGCCCGCCCGCCACAGGGGGGCGAACTGGCCGTGGAAGGACCCGTGCGGCTCGGCAACGGATATCCCGCCAATATCAGGATCGGTCTGGCGGGGCTGACGCTTGAAGACCCGCAACTATACCGCGCGGTTTTGGACGGGTTCGTCACGGTGGCCGGTCCTCTCACCGGCGGCGCCAGAATTGGCGGAGACATCGAAGTCGGCGAAATGAACATCTCTGTTCCATCCACAAGCATCGGGTCGCTTTCAGATATTCCGGCCATTGATCATGTCGGGGCGGCGCCCGCTGTGCGGGCCTCGCAAGCCCGCGCAGGTCTGGATACCGCGGCAGCCGCCAATGGCGGTGCGAGCGCCCGCGCCGGACCGTCCTTTCCGCTTGATCTGCTGATCCGGGCGCCGGCGCGGATCTTCGTGCGGGGGCGCGGCCTTGACGCCGAACTGGGGGGGCAGTTGAGGCTGACCGGTACAACAAACGCACCCATCTCGGCCGGGGCCTTCGATCTGATCCGCGGGCGGCTCGACATTCTTGGCCAAAGGTTCACCCTCGACGAGGGGCGGGTCAGCCTTCAGGGCGATTTTGACCCGTTCCTCACATTCGTCGCCACAACCGATACCGAGCAGGGCACGGCCAGCGTCATCATCGACGGACGGGCCTCCGATCCTCAGGTCCGCTTTGAAGCCAGCCCGCCCGTTCCGCAGGACGAGGTACTTGCGCAGATCCTCTTTGGCCGTGACCTCAGCCAGATTTCACCCTTTCAGGCGCTTCAGCTGGCCAATGCTGTCGCAACGCTGGCTGGACGCAACAATGCCAGCGTGCTGTCGCGACTGCGCGAGGGGTTCGGTCTTGATGATCTGGACGTGCAGACCGACAGCGATGGCAATGCGGCTGTAAGGGCAGGCCGATACCTCTCAGACAACGTCTATACCGATGTCACTGTCGGAGATTCAGGCAGTACCGGTGTGTCGATCAACATCGATCTTACACCAAACATCACCGCGCGGGGAGAGGCTCAGGCAGACGGAGACACATCGCTTGGGATCTTCTTTGAGAGAGACTACTGATCGCGCGCAGGGGGTTTGGGATATGTGAACGTCCCGCGGGTGCCAGGCCGGCATTTCTAAAAATCCATGCAGTAACTTGGTTAATTTTGAACACGAGGATTTCGAGAAGATGGCACAGAGCGACGTATCCGTTTCTCGGGGTCGGCCTGATGAAGCCGCCACACTCGCAAAGCTGCACGTCGATGTCTGGAGGGCGACTTACAGCGCCTATGCGCCCCAAAAGGCTCTCAAGCTCTTGGATGAGGAGAAGCGCTTGCCTTATTGGTCAGCGGTTCTGGCCAGCAACGAGCGCGGACGAGGGGCCTGGGTTGCACGCGATGCAGACACGATTGTCGGTGTTGTGAGCATTGGATCATCTGACAATCCCGTTTTCGAGGGGCGCGCAGAGCTAAAGCATTTGTACGTTGCAAAAGATGCGCAAAGCTCGGGTCTTGGAAAGCGGCTTCTGCTGACTGCGATCAATGAATGCAAAGGCGCGGGAAGTAACGGTATGGCGCTCGCTGTCGTGCGACAGAACGAGCGAGCGCGGAAGTTCTACCGGAACATGGGCGGCGTTGAAGGTGCACGCTTCGTTGATCCTGGACCGCTTTGGCAATCGGAGAATGTCCTGGTCGTATGGGACTTTCCGTAAGCCGCAGCAAAGGAAGCTGCTGTCAGCTCATTCCAGACCTCTCGAAACAAGGATTGACTGTGCGCATGGACGCTTTTGCTCTGGAAACGATCCGGTCGCACATCAATGTCCATGAAGGGGCAGAAACCTCGATCCGTAGATCAAGAGACTGACTGACGCGTACGCAGCGAAAAGCGCAGCAACAGACGCTGCCAGGCAGGGCCTCAAGGTATGAGCCTTGTTTACAAGGCGCATTCATAGACCGCGTTGGCATGTCATATTATCTATAATCAGTATTATGTAATATAAAGATGCAGAAGGCAGGATGAACTCCGTGCGGCGTCTTGACGGCCGCGACAACCGTTGATTTGCGAAATTACGTTCCGACATGCGGTATTGGCAGCATCAGAATTCCAGACTAACATTTTTCGAAATGACAGAGTCGCAGACCAATGCGACCCAATAAAGCGACTGCGCCAGCGGCGCATCTGGGAGGAGAACACCGTGATGGATCATCGCGCAACCGCCTGCGGCTTTTCAAAGGGTCCGGTCATATGAACGCGGCCATGACCCTCGACGACGCAGTACATCACGTCACCACGACCAATCCGACATTCGCCATTGAACCGGCGCTGATCAACGGCGTTGAGTTCAAGGTTTTCAAGAATGTCCCCACCAATCTGCGCCAATTGCTTCAGGCAAGCCGCGCGCAGCACGGCGATGGATCCCTAGAATATCTGGTCTATGAGGACGAGCGTTGGACCTATGACGCGTTTTGCAATGATGTCAAAGCGGTGGCCAAAAGTCTTCAGGCACTCGGTGTCGTCAAGGGCGACCGGATCGCTATCGCGATGCGGAATTATCCCGAGCTTCTTGTTGCCACGCTTGCCACAGCGTCTCTTGGCGCGGTGACGGTTCTGCTGAACGCGTGGTGGACAAGCGAAGAGCTTGACTATGCCCTAACCGACAGCACACCCAAGCTGGTCTTTGCCGACGGCCCGCGTGCCGAACGTCTCAGGGCGTGCCCGTCTCTCCAGAACAGTCAGATCATCGGTGTGAGAGACGGTGTTCAGCACTCTGAAAAAGCTTACGAAAATATCCTCCGGAACGGCGCCGACGCGGATTGGCCAGAGACCGAGATTTCACCTGACGATGACTTTGCCATTATGTATTCGTCGGGCACGACCGGGCATCCGAAAGGTGTCGTTCAAACCCATCGCGGGGCGATCAATGCGGTGTTCAGCTGGCTTTTGCAGGCGGTGATCGCGCCGTTGATGAACCCGCCAGACCCCGGCGCGCCCGAACCCCAGCGCCCGTCCGCCCTTGTTGTGACCCCTCTTTTCCACGTCACGGCTACGCACCCGCTTTTCCTGCTCAGTCTGCCGGCCGGTGCAAAGCTGGCCTTGATGCACAAATGGGATGCCGAGGCGGCGGTGCGCCTGATCCGGGACGAACACATCTCGCGCTTTCTGGGCGTTCCTACGCAATCAGCCGACCTGATGGAGGCCGCCCGCCGGATGGGCGAAACGCTGCCAACGCTTGACTATCTGGGGGCTGGCGGAGCGAAGCGGCCCGCCGCGCAGGTCGAGGAACTTGCCAAGGTGTTTCCAAATGCCGACGTCGCCACCGGCTGGGGCATGACAGAGACGAATGCCCTTGGGATCGGCATGCTTGGCGATGATTATATCAAACAGCCCGGAGCAGCCGGACGGCTCCACCCCCCCTTGCAGGAGGTGCGCTTTCTGGATGAGGATGGCCGCGACGTCACCGTTGGCGATATCGGAGAGCTGACTGTAAAAAGTCCCGCTAACATGCGGTGTTACCTCAATAAACCCGAGGCGACGGCGGAGGTTCTACAGGATGGCTGGCTGCGCACCGGTGATCTGGGTTTCATCGACGAGGAAGGCGTGATCACCATCGTGGACCGGCGTAAGAACATCATCATCCGCGGGGGCGAGAATATCGCCTGTCTCGATGTCGAAGGCGCCTTGCACCGCCATCCCGCCGTGGCCGAAGCCTGCGCGTTCTCGGTTCCTGACGACCGTTTGGGAGAGATTGTCGGCGCAGGTGTGCAGCTCCGCGCGGGCCATGAAGCCAGCGCTGACGATCTGCGCGCTTATCTGGCCGACCACATCGCCAAGTTTAAAATTCCCGAACATCTGTGGCTGCAGGCAGACCCCCTGCCCCGTGGCGCCACCGACAAGATCGACCGGCGCGCGCTGCGCGAGGCCTGCCTCGCCACGCTCGCTCCCGTAGCCTGACATACCTGAAACCGAAGGAGAGACCTGAATGGTCCATCACAACACGCCGTTCGAGATGAACAACCTGGAAATGTCGGAAAAGGCCAAACCGCTTCTGGCCGCCGTGATCAAGCATATTCAGGAGAATGTCGAACCGATCACCGAGGAATTCTATGCCCTGGGCGAGGGCCGCACCGACCGATGGTCCTACGCGCCCGGCCAGCTTGAATTGCTGGAAGGGGCCAAGCAAAAAGCGCGGGATGCGGGTCTGTGGAACTTCTTTCTTCCCAATGCCGAAACCGGTGAGGGGCTGGCCAATCTCGATTACGCCTATATCGCGGCAGAGCTGGGCAAGAACCCCCTCGCCTCCGAAACGTTGAACTGTTCGGCCCCTGATACGGGTAATATGGAGGTGCTCGAACGTGTGGGCACCGCGGAGCAGAAAGAGCAATGGCTGAAGCCCCTGCTCGCCGGTGAAATCCGCTCGGCCTTTGCCATGACGGAACCCGATGTAGCCTCGTCCGACGCCAAGAATATCTCCACCTCCGCTGTGCTGGAAAACGGCGAATGGGTGATTAATGGCGAGAAATACTATATTTCCGGCGCCGGCGATCCGCGCTGCAAGATCATGATTGTCATGGTAAAGACGTCGCCGGAGGCCGAAACCTTCCGCCAGCAAAGCCAGATCCTTGTTCCCGTCGACACGCCCGGTGTCGAGATCCTGGGGCCGATGCATGTCTTCGGCCATGACGACGCGCCCCACGGTCACATGCATATCCGCTTCACCAATGTCCGCGTGCCCGAGGAGAACATCCTCTGGGGCGAAGGGCGCGGGTTCGAGATCAGCCAGGTCCGCCTGGGCCCCGGTCGCATTCACCACTGCATGCGCTCCATCGGGCAGGCCGAGAAGGCGCTGGATCTGCTGATGGACCGCGCGATCAATCGTCAGGCCTTTGGCAAGCGGATCGTCGATCTGGGCAAGAACATGGAGACGATCTCCCGCGCGCGGATCGAGATCGAAGCGATGCGCCTCATGGTGCTCAAGGCCGCCAAGGCGATGGACGTGCTGGGCAACAAGGAAGCACGGATCTGGGTCAGCATGATCAAGGCGATGGTGCCCGAAAAGGTTTGCCAGATCATCGACCAGTCGATGCAGGTCCATGGCGCCACCGGGATTTCGCAGTGGTCGCCTCTGTCAGCGATGTATACCGGCCAGCGCACGCTGCGCTATGCCGACGGTCCCGATGAGGTGCATCATCACGTCGTAGCCCGCGCGGAAGTGGCGTCTTTTCAAAGCTCTAATGACCGTCGTGCAAGTTCCGACAACGGTCGCGGCAAGATTTTCGCGGGTCCGTAAATGAGCATGCTTTTCGATCTGACCGGGAAGGTGGCACTGCTGACAGGTGCCTCCAAGGGCATGGGGCTGGAGATGGCCAAGGGCCTCGCCCAGCATGGCGCGACCGTAGTGATCTCTGCCCGCAAGCAAGAGCAGCTTGATGCGGCGGTGGCAGAGATCAACATGGCTGCAGGCCGCGACTGCGCCCATGCTGTGGCCTGTAACATCGGCTATAAGGAGCAGCTGCAGGAGCTGGTGGACAAGACCCACGAAATGGCCGGCGCCATCGACATCGTCGTGGGCAATGCCGGGGTGAATCCATACTACGGCCCCACCTCCGACATCCCCGATGATGCCTATGACAAGACGATGCGGGCCAATGTGCAATCGAACTTGTGGCTGGCGCAGATGGTGGTGCCGGACATGGTGAAAAAGGGCACCGGCTCGATGATGTTCACCTCCTCCATCGGCGCGTTCAAACCGTCGCTGATGCTGGGCACCTATGGCATGTCCAAACTGGCGCTGATCGGCCTTGTCCGCAATCTGGCCGAGGAGTTCGGGCCGAAAGGCATCCGCTTCAACGCGATCTGCCCAGGCCTTGTCAAAACCGACTTCGCGCGGGAGCTTTGGGACAACCCCGAAGTCGAGGCCCGCATCAAGAACGATATCCCGCTGCGGCGGCTGGGCGAGCCCGAGGATTTCGCGGGTCTGGCCGTGTTCCTGGCCTCGGATGCCAGCCGCTACATGACCGGTCAGGCGCTGACGGTCTGTGGCGGCTCGAACATGTGGACGTGATGATATGGAGCTAAAAGACAAGATCATCGTCGTCACAGGTGCTGCCAGCGGTATTGGCCGCGCCATGGCGTTGCGCTTTGCTCGAGAAGGTGCCGCCAAGATCGTCTGCGCGGACCTGAATGCCGAAGGCGCGGCAGAGACTGCAAATGAAGTCAATGGTATGGCCGCCGAAGTGAATGTCGGCCGCGAATTCGAAATCGCCGGCCTGATCGACAAGGTGGAAGAGGAGATCGGGCCGATCGACCTCTTCTGCTCCAATGCCGGCATCTCGGTCGCGGGCGGGGTCGAGGCGTCGAACGACGACTGGCAGCGCATCTGGGACGTCAACGTGATGTCTCATGTCTGGGCCGCCCGCCACCTCATCCCCCGAATGGCCGCGCGGGGCGGCGGGTATCTGCTGAACACCTCCTCCGCCGCGGGTCTGCTGAACCAGATCGGCTCTGCCCCCTACGGTGTGACCAAACATGCCGCCGTTGGTCTGGCGGAATGGCTGGCCATGACCCATGGCGACGACGGCATCAAGGTGTCGGTCCTTTGCCCCCAGGCGGTGCGCACCGAGATGACGCGCGGCCACGAAGATCATGTCGCCGCCATTGACGGCATGATGGAGCCCGAACCTGTGGCGGAGGCCTGCGTGCAGGCGATCCGCGAGGAAACGTTTCTCGTGCTGCCCCACAAGGAAGTGCTGGGCTACATGCGCAACAAGACCGAGAATTACGACAAATGGATTGGTGGGATGCGCAAACTGAACCGGAGGTTTGGTGGGTTTGGATCGCTTTGAAATTTCCTTGACCTCGAAAGCATGCACATTGGTAAGCAAGGGCGCAGTTGAATGACTTGAGTGGACAAGTCCGGCATGTGGTTGCAGTCTCTCAGCCGAAGAGATTGATAAAACGACGGCGACCTCATCATGAAAATCGAGAAAAAGCATCTCGATCATATCTTAACGTGCTTTCAGAACGAACTTTGCGCGATTGGTTTCTCGCGTAGGCGAAAGGATTATTTCGACAGGAAGGATGAGAATGGCCTTATCTATTCTGTCGAAATTTGCTTCTCACGACGCAATGGCTTGCTTAACGTTACACCTTACCTTCGTGTTCTACACGAAGGTATAGGATCACTGTTAACGGAAGTGTTTGCCTCTGACCCCGATGTTAAGAAGAGGAAGATGCGCGAATTTCATTCGACCCTTCTGATTGAGCGGGTCGAGCCAAGAAACCGCTGGCTGGATAGCGATGGATCATTGCTTGAAAGGGTTATGCACAACCCTTTCGACATCTATCGGAAACTTCCCCATCTCATAGACGAGTTACGATCCGAGCTGGCGAGCTTTATCTCCGCACAACCTAATCTAACCCGTATTATCCAGAACCTTGAGGAACAACGTGAAGCTGGGGACTGCAGACATGAAGTGACGCTGTTCGCCCTGTACTATTACACGGGGCGAGAGGCTGATGTGAAGAAGTTGGCTCAAGACCTTCGAATGGAGGAGCGTCCTCAGCCCGTTGCGATCGAAGCTAGCGACTTCTTTCTCAGAAAAACCGGGGAGACGAATTCTCAGTTTACAGAGCTGTTGAGCACTCAAAATGACGAAATCCCTCACTATCCCCTGAAGCTTTCCAGAGAAGAACGTACGAAGGAGAAAGAACGCGGAAAAGCGTTTAGCATCGCACTGAAATCGAAATGCAAAGGTTCTGGCTGGCGATACAATCAGGGACATATCTCTCGACAAGATGGTGACTGGTTCATTAGTGTGGATCCTTCACTGGCCTATGAAAAAGGCGTCATCGTCGACTGCGAGCTTAAACCGATGGCTGTTGATCCGCTGTACTGGGAGATTATGGGGCTTGACGAAAACAAGAGCATGCCGCTTTCGTCTCGTATTTTCGCAGCTTGGAGAGTATTTGGAATATCACATCGAGCGCACATTGAACGGCTGGAACATTGTCCGGAGGCTATCGCGGAATCAGTGCTTAGGTGGTCAACGCTAAAGATGGCCGAGCTGGTCGAGCTATCTGTCGAAGACATATTAGTTCAGTTGAAACTCAAGAGCAGCCCGATGCGGACTGATGCAACGCTTGGGATATGTCTCTTGATCTTGTTGGATAGACTAGACGAGGCTGAGAACATTGCTCGCTATCATATGTCGCAAATAGCGCTGTCTCCCGAGGGTAGTACTTTTGCTATTCTCAGCGGTGAGGATGGTTACGGCTCCTTTTTTAAACGTGCATGTAATTGGATAGCGAAAAAGCGGAGAGGCGGCTTCCAAGTCATCCACTAGTCGTTTGAAGCTCCAAACTGCATCGCAATTGTTGGAGGCAGACGATAGCTCGCAACCTAGTCTACGACCTCTCCCGCCGGGGCCGCATCAGGCCTTCCTGCGCGACGCTGGCGATCAACCGTCCGTCCTGATGATAGATGGCACCCCGGTTGAAGCCGCGGGCGCCGCCGGTGAAAGGGGCATCCATGGTGTAGAGGTGCCAATCCTGAAACTGCGCGGGCCCATGAAACCACATCGCGTGGTCCAGGCTTGCCGTCATCACGTTTCCCTTGAACCAGGTCAGCCCATGCGGGCGCAGCGACGATCCCAGCAGGTTCATGTCCGACGCATAGGCCAGCAGGCAATGCTGCATCTGTGGCCCCTGCCCCTCGGCCGCCTCCATCCGGAACCACAGATGGTTTTCGTCGCCCGTGGGCTCTGGCTCCATCATGTCGCGCGGCGCAACCTCGCGCACTTCGATGGGACGCTCGCGCAGGAAGTCGGGGCGGTACTTTTCCGGGATATGTTCCGCCAGCCGGGCGCGTTGGGCCGCGCGGTTCTCCAGCCCGTCCGGTCCCGGCGCGTCGGGCATCGGGTGCTGGTAGTCCCAGCCCTCCTCTTCGACATGAAACGAGGCCGACATGTTCAGGATCTGCTTGCCATGCTGGATCGCCACCACCCGCCGTGTGGTAAAGCTGCCGCCATCGCGGGCGCGGTCGACGCTGTAGATCACCGGGATCTTCGGATCGCCCGGCCGGATGAAATAGGCATGCAGCGAGTGGCAAAGCCGGTCTGGCACCGTGCGGTAGGCCGCCGCCAGTGCCTGCGCGATGACCTGTCCACCGAAGATGCGCGTGGGCGTCTCTCCGCCCGAACCGTCGCCGCGAAAAAGGTCCACCTCAAGCTGTTCGATGTCCAGCAGGTTCAGCAGCACGTCTGCCACGTCCTTCATGTATTTTCCCTCTTGGTGGCATAGGCAATGAACGTATCAAAACTGTCCGGGTTGGCCATCGCGTCGCGATTGACTACGCGGGTCGGGTCGCCTCCCAAAAGCAGTTTCTTCACCGGCACTTCCAGTTTCTTGCCCGACAGCGTGCGTGGGACTTCGGCGATCTCCACGATCTCGTTGGGCACGAACCGCGCCGAGACCGCGTTTCGGATCGCATCGTTGATCCGGGCTTTCAAGGCCTCATCGACGGCAACACCCGGCGCGGGCACGACGAAAAGCGGCATGAAGCTCTCGCGGCCCAGAAACTCCAGATCGACTACGAGACTGTCCATCACCGCGTCCAGCCCCTCCACCGCCTGATAGATCTCCGCGCTGCCCATGCGCAGACCCTTGCGGTTGATCGTGGCGTCCGAACGGCCATAGATGACCGACCCGCCTTCCGGCGTGATCTCGATCCAGTCGCCATGGCGCCAGATGCCGGGATAGGTGTCGTAATAGCTTGAGATCAGGCGGCTGCCATCCTCATCACCCCAGAAGTAAAGCGGCATGGAGGGGAGCGGTTCGGTACAGACCAGTTCACCCACCTGCCCGATCAACGCGTCTCCGGCCTCGTCAAAGGCGCGCACGGCGTTGCCGAGGAACCGGCACTGCATCTCGCCCGCCCGCACCGGCATCATCGGGTTGCCGCCCACGAAGGCGCCGCACAGATCCGTGCCGCCCGAGATGGGCGCAAGCCAGACGTCGGATTTCACCTGGCCGTAGACCCATTCATAGCCGTCGGAGGTCAACGGCGATCCCGTGGCCCCGATGGAGCGGAGGGCGGACAGGTCCACCTCGGCCCCGGGCGCCAGCCCCGCTTTCTGGCATGTCGTGAAGAACGCCGCCCCCGCGCCGAAATAGCTCAGTCTTTCTCTGGCAGCGAAACGCCAGACCTCCATCAGGTCGGGATGGTTGGGGGCGCCGTCGAACAGGGCCACGGTCGCCCCCTGCCCTATGGCTACGAATTGCGCGTTCCACATGATCCAGCCCGACGAGGTGAGCCAGCAGAACCGGTCGCCCGGCCCGATATCCTGATGAAGCGCTTGTTTGGCCCCTTCGATCAGGATGCCGCCATGGCCATGCACGATAGGCTTGGGATTGCCCGTCGTGCCCGAGGAATAGACCACCCAGACCGGGTGATCGAATGGTACCTGTGTACTGGCATAAGTCGCATCGCCTTGCAGCAGCGCATCCCAGGCCACTGCCCCGTCCGGCAGATCCCCCACCACCGGCACATAGATCGCAGCTTTCAGTGTGGGCAGGCCTGCGCGGATCGTCTCCAGCACGTCTCGACGGTCGACGGTCTTGCCGGCATGAACATATCCGTCCTGAACGATCAGCGCCTTGGGCTCGATCTGCCGAAACCGGTCGAGGATCGCGACATGTCCCATATCGGGCGCGCAAAGCGACCAGACAGCGCCCAGGCTGATCGTGGCGAGGCAGGCGATGAGTGCGGTTTCGGTGTTGGGCAGAACAGCGACCACCCGGTCGCCCTGCCCCACGCCCATCTCGCTGAGATGCTGCGCCACGTTGGCCACCGCTTGCCTGAGCGTGCCCCACGTCATCTCCGACCGCCCGAAGCTTTCGGACTGGACGATCAATGCGGTGGCATCCGGCGTCTTTTCGGCCTGCCGCAGCATCTGGTCCGCAAAGTTCAGCGCGGCGCCCGGAAACCAGACCGCGCCCGGCATCTTGCGCTCGGTCAGCACCGCTTGCGCTTGTGTGCTGGCCTGCAGATCGAAGAAATCCCAAATCGCCTGCCAGAAGGCATCGAGATCCCGCACGCTCCAGTCCCAGAGCGCATTGTAGTCGGCGAAGGTCAGCCCCCGGTCCGCCTCGAGCCAGCGGATGAAGGCAGCCATGCGCGTTGCCTCCGCGCGCGCGGCACTCGGGGTCCACAGGATCGGACGGGCATCTGTCATCGCACCAATGCTCCATGAACCAGAGCCTTGAGTTCAGGCCGCGCGGGATAGGCGCTTGATGGCGAAAGCTGGGTGAAAAAGACGACCGACAGATCTTCCACCGGATCGACCCAGAAGAAGGTCGACGCCATCCCGCCCCAACTGAAATCACCGATGCTGCCCGGCGAGCGGGCGCGGCCCGGATCCAGAACCACCGCGCCGCCCAGACCAAAGCCCATGCCCTCCATGGGCTGTTCGGCAAAGCTTTGCGGCCCCATCGACGCGATGTCGCCGGGCAGATGGTTGCGCATCATGAAGCTCAGTGTGCGTGGGCTCAGCAGCCGTTCTTCGCCCGCCTGTCCACCCTGCCGCAGCATCTCGGCAAAGCGCATGTAGTCGTCGATTGTGCCGACCAACCCGCCGCCGCCGGAATAGGTGACAGTCTCGTGCAGTGCCGACGTCTCGGGCGCGTCAGCAAGGCGTAGTGTCTCCCCGCCCGTCTTGGCCTCGTTCAGCGCCATCGCGTTGCCTTCGAGCGGTGTGTAAAGCGCGGCAAAACGGTCGCCCACGTGCTCGGGCACGCGGAAGGCGGTTTCGGTCATGCCAAGCGGGGCAAAGATCTCATCCGCGAAGAACGTCGCCAGCGATTTGCCGGACACGACCTCCACCACCCGTCCCAGTACGTCGGTCGCGACGGAATATTCCCACCTCTTGCCCGGCGCGAAGGCAAGCGGGAAGTCCGCGAGGCTGTCGGCGACGCGCTCCAGCGGCCCCTGCTTGGGGCCAAAGATCATCTTGGCCTCGTCCATCGCCTGCGGCAGCAGGCCTGGGTTGAACGGATAGCTGAGGCCGCTGGTATGCGTCAGCAACTGATGCAGCGTCGGCGTGGCGCAGGGCGCTGTCTGATCGATCCGCTGGGCGTCCGCGATCAGGCAGTGCATGTCCTTGAAGGCGGGGATGAATGCCGACAAAGGCGCTTCGAGATGGAAAAGCCCTCGCTCTGCCAATATCATGATCGCGACAGAGGTGATTGGCTTGGTCATCGAATAAAGCCGTACGACCGTGTCACGTTCAAACGGCAGATCGGCTTCAAGGTTACGCTGCCCGGTTTGGTGATAGAACACCTCCTGCCCGTGCCGCTGGATCAGGACGCTGCAGCCGGCAAAGCGCCGCTTGTCCACATAGCGCTGCATCCAGTCGGCAATCCAGCCCAGCCTCTGCCGGTCGAAACCGGCCAAATCGTCGATCAAACGTGCCATCTGTCGTCCCCCCTGGCCTTTCCCGCCTAACCTATCATGCGGCGCATGGCCGGTGCGGTTTCTTCCGTAAACCAACCTGCCTGCGGATCGGCCTTGTCCATCTGTGTTTTGATCGCCGCAATCGTCTCGCCCCGGATCTGCCCTTTCACCGCCGCATAGGCCTTGGGCGGGATGCGGGCAAGCGCGTGGGCTTCATCAAGGGCGCGCGTCCGCAATTCGTCTTCGGTTACAACAGCATCGACGATCCCCGCGCGTTCCGCCGTATCCGCGCCGATCGGTTGCCCGGTCAGCATCAGGCGGCGCAGGTCGTTGGTCGACAGCGTGGCGCGGGCGATCTCCATCGGGCCGATGGGAAAATCGACACCCACCCGAACCTCCGCCAGGCCAAAGCGGGCCTTGGCTGTGGCGATGCGGACATCGCTGGCCAGAACAAAGAACAGCCCGCCCGCAATGGCCGCGCCGTTCACCGCCGCAACCGTGGGCTTGGCGCAGGCAAAGAGGCTCAGAAATCCGTGGTTCAGACCGGCCGCGATGGCGGCCTGCCCGGCCTGATCAAGGCCCTGCGCCTCCTTCAGGTCCAGACCGGCCGAGAATACCTTGAACGGGCTCGTCAACAGGATCGCGCGAACGGCGGTATCTGCCTCAAGCTCCTGCATCAAAGATTTGAAGTCATTCAGAAAATCGGGCGTTAGTGCATTGACGGGCGCGCGGCTCAACGACACCTCCGCCACGCCGCCCTCATGCGCGATCCGCGCCAATCCGGTTCGATCCATATCCACCCCTCCTCCCCGAGTGCCCCTGCAGCATTCCAGCCTTCCGGCGTCCTGCCTACCCGTGACGTGACGTTTCCCCGTGACCCAAGGTCAGGGCTTGTTAGGCTCAGCATAAATGAGAGGGGGGAGACATGAAGCTCTATTTCGCACCCGACAGCCGCGCGGTGCGCGTGGCCTGGGCTTTGGAGGAGTTGGGCCTTGATTACGAGATCGAGACATTCCAGCTGGGCGACAAAGCGATGCGCGCGCCGGATTATCTGAAAGTGCATCCGATGGGACGGGTCCCCGCCCTTGAGGACGGGGATGTCACATTGTTCGAAAGCGGTGCAATCCTGCAATATCTTCTGGCGCGTTACGACCCGGATCATCGCTTGAGCACCTCGCCGGATCACCCTGATTTTCCAGCGTATTTACAGTGGTTCCACTATGCGGAAGGTATGGTCATGCCGCCCGTGAACTCCATCACGGTCGAGACGGTCCTGCTGCCGCCCGAACGGCGCAGCGAGGTACATGCCAAGCGTGCGCTCAAGCTGCTTGGGCAAATGCTGACGGCGGTTGAGCGGCATGTGGACGGGCGCGAATTCCTCGCCGGTGCCTTTTCAGGCGCCGATATCATGACAGGATCTGCAGTGATGGTCGCCCGCCGCATGGGCGCGGACTTCTCCGACAAACCGAACCTTGCCGCCTATGCCGAGAGGCTCGCCGCGCGCCCGGCCCTACAGAAGGCCAACACGCTGTGAGCGCGCCCACCGCGCTGATCGTCGGCGCCGGGGACTACATAGGGGCCGCGATTGCCAAACGTTTCGCATCGGGCGGCTTCACCGTTTGTCTGGGGCGGCGGAACGGAGACAAGCTTGCCTCGCTGGTGGCGGACATCGAGGCTTCGGGCGGTGTGGCGCATGGCTTTACCCTGGACGCGCGGGACGAAGAAAGCGTGACCTCTGTCTTTGCGGATATCGAAAAAACCGTTGGTCCCCTTGATCTTGTGATCTTCAACGTTGGCGGCAACGTGCGCTTTCCGATCCGCGAGACCACGGCGCGGGTCTATCGCAAGGTCTGGGAGATGGCCTGTTTCGCGGGCTTCCTGACAGGTCGTGAAGCCGCTAAGTATATGGTTCCACGCGGAAAAGGCAGCATCTTCTTCACCGGCGCGACGGCATCTTTGCGGGGAAGCGCCGGGTTTGCGGCCTTCTCTTCCGCGAAATGGGGCCTGCGGGCGCTGGCGCAGAGCATGGCGCGGGAATTGGGGCCGGAGAACATTCACGTGGCACATCTTGTGATCGATGCCGGTGTGGACACGGCATTTGTACGCGATATCCGGCGGCAGCAGGGGTTGGAGGCGGATGACATTCCGGAGGATGTGTTGATGAACCCGACCTCGGTGGCGGAGGCCTACTGGACGCTTTACCACCAGTCGCGCGACGCCTGGACCTTTGAGATGGATCTGCGACCCTATGGAGAGAGCTGGTAATGCAAGAGATTGAATTTCTTTATGATTTCGGCAGTCCGAATGCCTATTTCGTCCATAAGGTCCTGCCCGGTATGGCGGCAAAGCACGGCGCAACGCTGCGCTATGAGCCGATCCTTTTGGGCGGCGTATTCAAGGCCACGAACAACCAGCCGCCGATGATGGCTTTTGGCAATGTTGCCGGCAAGGTGGCCTATATGCGCAAGGAGATCGAGCGGTTCATCGCGCGGTATCAGGTGCCGTTCAAGATGAACCCGAACTTTCCCGTCATGACCGTCGCACTGATGCGTGGTGCGATTTATGCACGCGGAAAAGATTGGGAAAACAAATATATAGACACCGTATTTGATGCGATGTGGCGCGCGGAAGAGAAAATGGATGATCCCGAGGTGATGCATCGCGTGCTCGCAAACGCCGGCCTGCCGGCGGACAAGATCGCCGAAGCGATCCAGACACAGGACATCAAGGGCGCACTGATCGAGACGACCTCGAAGGCCGTTGACCGAGGCGTATTCGGAGCCCCGACAATGTTCGTGGGGGAAGAGATGTTCTTTGGAAAAGACGCACTCGACGACCTGGACTGGTGGTTGGGCAAGGGCTGAGCGGGCCTGCCGTTTGGGGGGGTCGTACGTGATTTCGTACGAAACGGGCGTTGCAAACTGTCCGCAAACCAGCCTGTTGAGCCGCTTTGGGGACTTTGTACGCGATTTGGTACGAAAGAGGTCGCCAAAGCTCGAGCCGTGAAGACCTCGGCAGGTTTCGGCAGACTTGCAGGTGTCTGGCACGGTGTGAAACTAGCCTAGAAGACGTCAAATGATCCCTCCGGCGCGGCACTGCGGAAACAGCTCGGTCCCAGCGCAACTTACTCATTCGTCGGTGTGCAACGAACGGCCCCTTTCGAATGCGAAGGTAAGATCAAGGATGCATCTTCGCGCCCTTGGTTATCTTGTCGACGGTCTTTTTGTCATGACGGAGCGCAAGGCCAACAAGGTTCAGGTTTTCTGTCCCGAAATCTTTGACCGCTGCGCGATTTGCGGCGTCATGACCAGTTTTGAACATCTCCTCAATATAGATCGCCATATCGACGCCTCGGGTAAGTGCACGCGCGTGGATCCTTTTCAGGCCCGCCCCGTCCGTAGCGAGCACGATCATCGGTTGGACGATCAATGGGCGATAGGTCTTCCCGTTTGCATCCTCGTAACGTTCCCCAAGAAGGTCCGTGTCCGCGCCTAAGACGCCGCTGGTCAGGAACGCTGTGACATTCAACTTCTGCCAGGCTAGCAGATCCTTTTGCACGACCAGTGCAATTTTCGTGTCAAACATGAGAACTCCTTACCTTACACTAAAACTTCCAACGTTGACCGAAGAAAATCTGGCCAATTCATTAAATGAAAGGATAATATCTGGATGCGCTAGCGGCAAACGAAGCATTTCCGGTAAGAGGGCCTTGAGATGGATTTGGACCGAACGGATCGACAAATTCTTGCACTTCTTTCGAAGAACGTTCGGATCACCAATAAGGAGTTGGCCGACGCAGTGGGCTTATCGCCATCCAGCGTGCACGAGAGAACCAAGCGTCTCTTCAGCAGCGGAATAGTTTCAGGTGCCCATCTCGACATCGATCTTGGTCAGCTGGGCTTCTCAATGAAGGCGCTCTTGTTCGTCCAGATGTCGGAACATGAGAAAACCAACCTCGACGCCTTTGTCCAAGACGTGCTGGAATTCGCCGAGGTCCGTTCAGCTTGGATGATCAGTGGGAGGTTTGACGCAATCGTCGAGTTGGTAGCACGAGATACGACACATCTGCATCGTGTCGTCGTTGAGAAGTTCTCCTCACGGGAAGAGGTTCATCGGATAGAAACATCGATCGTTTTCGATGGCGCTGAGCAACACGACCTTTCGGCCGTGCTGGAGCTGAGCACCTAACAGCTTGACCGCACTGCGGGCTTTGGCGTGAGAGAGCAGATATCGCGTCAGAGGCAGCGATGTCCGCAGAGCCATCATCTTGGCACAATCCGGCGCTGCTGCGCCGCTGCGCGCGGGCTTCCGGTCCGAAACGACCACGTTCGCAGCCCTGAAATGTCGCGGCTGGAGAGAGGCTTGCGAGTTGTGATCGGCTCAGAGGGACCTTTCATAACGGGACGCACGCCTTGTTAATCCGATTTTTTCTGTCAGGATAATGCAAGAAGTCTGACATGATCCTGCGCGCGAACCCTGTAGGAGATTTGATGGCACCGATCTACGCCACTTCTTGGGCGCGCGCCCGGGCGGCGCTGGCGTGACCGAGACCGCACCATCCGACCAACCGCCCATTGGCGCAAAGGTTGCGCTTGTTCTGGGGCTGGCGCTGATGGCGATGGGCCAGACCGTCCTGTTCGCGCTTCTGGGGCCCGTCTCGCGCGAGTTGGGTCTGACGGAGATCATGGTGGGCGGCATCATCTCGCTGGCTGCGGTGACCGTGGTCCTGGGCTCGCCATGGTGGGGCCGCCGTGTTGATCGTTGGGGCCGTCGGCCTGTCTTTCTGATGGCGACGTGCGGCCTGGGTGTGACAACGTTTTTGTTCGCCCTCACGCTTCAGGCGGGGCTGGCCGGGCTTTGGACTGGCGTCACGGCCTTTGCGCTGCTCGCACTGGCCCGAATGATCTATGGCTTCGCGGTGACAGGCGCGCAACCGGCCGCCGCCGCCTGGATGGCGGACAACACCACCGCCGAAGAACGCACCGGAGGAATGGCCCTGATCGGCGCGGCGTTCGGTCTTGGGGCGATCCTGGGACCGACACTGGCCTGGCTGATGTCGGGTCTGCCGCTCCTGGCGCCGCTTTATCTGATCGCAGGACTGGCGCTCTGCGCCACTCTGCTCGCTTGGCTGACCCTGCCAGAAACCGTCCCGGTCGAGGCGGCCATGGCCCAGCATCTGTCGCCCACCGACCCACGGCTGCGCGGCACCCTTCTGATCGTACTGACGGCCTTTATCGTCGTCGCCAGCATCCAGCAATCCGTCGCTTTCTACGTTCAGGATACCGCCGGTCTCGACGCCGCCGGGACCGCTGCCCGGGTGGGCCAGGCGATGGCGGTTCTGGCGCTGCTGATGTTTCTGACCCAGGGGGGCATCGCGGCGCTGAAGCCGGACCCAAGGCGGCTGATCCCGCTTGGTGCAGCGATCGGATGCGCGGGATGCGTTGTGTTGGCATTGTGGCCTTCGCATGTGGGGGTGCTGCTGGCCCATGCCCTATTCGGGCTGGGGTTCGGAGCGATCATTCCGGGTCTTCAGGGGCGCGCATCGCTTGCGGTCGGCCCCCAGGAACAGGGCGCGACGGGCGGCCTGGTGGCGGCTGGCATGGCGGCGGGCTATGCCATCGGGCCGGTCTTTGGAACGGCGCTTTACACGGTCTTGCCTGTGTTGCCGTATCTGGTCGGGGCCGGGTTGATGGCCGGTGTCGTGGTCGCAACCCTGCCTGCAATTCTGCGAAGGCGCGGTGACGATATTGGATCGGGGACGGTGGACGGCCCGTCCGGCCCTTAACCTTTCACATTCACCGGCAGCGAAGGTGCGCTTCGCGCCCCCGGGGCTTGCCGAATACTGCGCTTTCGTCGGATGGCAGGTCTTCGCGTTCAGCCGCTGGTCATGCCGGCAATCATCGCGCCGAGCGCGACCAGGTGGACAAGCATGAGCGCCTTGTCGTTCCATAATGCGCCGACGGCGAACCATCCTACGACGCCGACAAGAAATAGGTAGAGGTTCCAGGGGGTCCAGCCAAACCCCGTCGCGGTGTATCCCATGATCTGAACGGCGGATGCACCCCATTTGACCGCGAAAACCAGGCGCTCGCGCGGTGGGACAAGCGCCAAGGTGTCAGACGGCACGGGTCAATCCCCCATCGATGCGCAGGTTTTGGCCCGTCATGTAGGCGCCCTCGTCCGAGGCGAGCCACGAGATGAGAGAGGAGACCTCGGACGCCAAGCCGTAACGCCCCATGGGAATGCGCGCCTTGCGGTCTTCGGTTTCGGGCAGGCTGTCAATGAAACCCGGAAGGACATTGTTCATGCGGATGTTCTGGGACGCATATTGGTCTGAATACAGCTTGGTAAACGCAGCAAGCCCGGCCCGGAAGACGCCTGACGTTGGAAAGAGCGGATCCGGCTCAAACGCGGCAAAGGTTGAGACGTTGATGATGGTCCCACCGCCCTGCCCTTGCATCAGCGCGGTGACGAGCCGTGTCGGGCGGATCACGTTCATCAGATAGACGTCCATGCCCTGGTGCCACTCTTCGTCGCTTATCTCCAGAACCGGACCTTTCGGCCCGTGGCCCGCAGAGTTGACCAAGACATCGACCCGTCCCCAGCGCTCCTTTGCGCCCTCAACCAAAGCGGTCAAAGCATCGCCGTCAAGATTGGAGCCGGTCACGCCAAATCCGCCCAGCTCAAGCCCAAGCGCTTCGCCCTTGCCGGAGGAGGACAGGATGCCGACCTTGAAACCATCGCTCGCCAATCTGCGCGCAGCATCTGCCCCCATGCCGCTGCCGCCTGCTGTAACAAGCGCCACTTTTTCTACTGACATCACTGACCCCCTTTCGCCACTTTCACAGGTTTGTCATGCTTTGAGGGAAAGTTCGATTGAGCTTTGATGTTTCATGACAGTAGAAATACTATTGCTCTATGGTCAAACTCCCTCCTCTCAGCAGCTTGCGTGCATTCGATGCAGCGGGCCGTCGCCTCAGTTTCCGCGCGGCGGCCGATGAGTTGGGCGTCACGCAAGGGGCCGTTGCGCAGCAGGTACGCCAACTGGAAGCGCATCTGGATGTCACGCTGTTTGAACGGGTGCCGAAGGGTCTTGCCTTCACATCGATCGGGCGCCGCTATCATAGCCGGGTGGCTGCAGTGTTTGCCGATCTACGATCCGCAACCGCCGACCTGAAGCCGGAGCCCAACAAGGTCCTTATCAGCGTCACGCCAACCTTTGCGGCCAAATGGTTGATCCCCAATCTGCCGGATTTCACAGCGGCTCATCCGAGTATTGATCTGCGGATCTTGGCGACGGAGAAAGTGTCGAGCTTTCACAGTGACGGGATTGACCTGGCCGTGCGCCAGGGATCGCCGCCGTTTGGCGCATCATTGGACGTTACGCTTTTGTTCAAGCAATCGCTTATCGCGGTCGCGGCGCCACAATTTGCGAAGACGGGTGGAACGCGCCTTGATCCGGAAACCCTAGCCAAACAGCCGAAGATCCATGACACCCATGATCTTTGGCCAAGCTATCTTGCTGATTTGGGCGTAAGGGACCAATCTCCCCGCGACCTTCGCCTGAGCCAAACGTCTCTGGCCGTTGATGCGGCCATCGCCGGGCAAGGTGTCGCTTTGGTAAGCCGGTTTCTGGTGGCTCATGACCTGGAAGCTGGACGTTTGGTCGAGGTTGGTACCGCTTGGGATGCGGGCGGAAGTGACTTCTATGTCCTCATGCCGCGCACTGCCAAGAAAAATGAGGCGGTGGCCACGGTCATGGCGTGGCTCAAGGCGCGCTCCGCCGAGGAGAGCTGATTGCGTTTGAACCGATGTGGCCGAATGCGGCAGAGCGTATGAATGGCTGCTTTTTTTTGATGATTTGACACGCTTTCCTGACTGAGATCATAACTTGGACACGCAGCAACCAGGTTTTACCGAACCATATCGCGTTCCCTCGACAACGACGTTTGAATTTTGATGGGGTTGGAATGTCCAAAGATGCACTGAACGCTTTCGGAGATCTGATCATTGGAGCACGTGACCAAACTCTGGAAAATCTGCTCAGAGATCTTGATGTTCGTGGCTCAAATCACACCGGGTTCGGCAGCCTCTTGCGCAATCGTCGTGTGACGGACGCACTGTTGGCTGAAGTGATCGACCACCTTTTGTTCAACCTGATGGTGGCCATTCAGGAAACTGACATTAGTCAGGAGGTTCGCCTGAAGATAGCGCGCGACGGAACGGTCCATGATGTGCTTGAGATCACAGATGGGCTGGCCGGAGAGTTGCTGACCGATCAAGGCTGGATCGCGCAAAAGTCGAAATTCAGTGATCGAAAAATCGAGGAGCGCACGCGCGAGCGGTTTGCACCGCCGACCGCACCGGCGGCTGGTGATGGCACCCAATACTATACGCTCACCAGTAACCCGGCACAGAACACACAGTCGTTTATCTACCAAACCGACGCCGAGGCGGCGCGCCTCGCGGACGAGAACGACGACATCTATCTCGGTCCCTATACCGCGGACGATCTTGGTCGGGATGAAATCACCTTCCATGACTGGATCCCGAGCGTTTCCAGTTTTGTGATGACGGACCGCTTTGTCTCGACCGTGCAGTCGTATGACATGCGCCAACCGGACTTCTTTGAGGTGCAGCTGACCTGGGGACCTGAAAATCTGCTTGAATGGGTGGGTGACGAGATCAAGGCGTTCTTCACGATGCGACCGCCTGCCGTTGATGTCATCGATCCGGAGAAGACCCCGCTTCATTTTTGGCCCCAGCTGAAAAAATACAAGCTGTTGGATTACGTCGTGACGCAACCATTACCGGAAGGCGTACACCTCGCGGTAGACAGGAGCCGACCCTTCATGGCCATTTGCACCGATCGCTTCAAAACATGGGCCGAACGTGATGGCTTGCGGCTTGGTTTCGAGCCAGTACCATGTGCGATCAGCACGAGCAGCGCACCCAAGACGGTTTGAGATCGCCAGAGACAGCAAGAGCTATCGTTTACACCATATCTACTGATAACCGCTTTGTCCGCAGAGCCATCCTTCTGGCGCGATCCGGCGCTGCAAGTCGGCTCCCAGTTGATAGCAATGTGCGTATTTTCACGCGGGATTTCCAAAAGCTGCATGGGAAGGCAGGAACAGATTTATGAGTGAGAGCAGCAAGCGCGTGCCATGGATTCTCGCGTTGGGAATGTTCGTCATTGGCACGACATCGCTCAGCATCCTAGGCCTTGGACCAGCCCTGACGCGCGACCTGGCGGTAGATCCGGCAGATGCGGGATGGCTCGTGACAGCGTTCGCCGCAACCTTTGCCGTAACCGCACCGCTTGCGCAATTCACACTCGGACGGCGGTTTCCGCCCCGAACGCTGATCCTCGCAGGCGCGGGCGTTCTTGCAGCCTCCCTGATTTGGTCCGCGCTGGCGACGTCGTTCAACGCGCTTCTATTTGCGCGCGTAGCGTCGGCATTTGGTGGTGCTCTCATCGCTCCAACCAGCGCGGCACTTGCGATCTCTTTGGTAGCCGTGGACCGGCGCGGCGCGGTTTTGGCCACAGTCTTTGCGGGGTTTACCCTTGCAACCGTTGGCGGGGTGCCGATTGCGACGTGGCTCACGCTCTTGCTGGGGTGGCGTGGGGCGATTGCGGGTATAGGTGTGGCCGCGCTCCTTTTTCTTGCCTTGGCCGCACTTTTCATGCCGCGCGACAGAGGCACACGCAGTGCAGCACATACATCGGCGCCGGGCGGCCTGAACATCATTGCACCCGCACTCCTGCTTTTTGGGACGGTGGGAATGCTATCGACGCAATTTGTCATCTATGCCCTCATGGGAGAGTTGCTGGGCCAGCAATTCGGTGTCAGCGAAATCAGCCTTCCAATAGCAATTCTGCTCTTTGGGGTTCTTGGTGTCGCCGGCAATGCCGTGGCGGGCGCGCTGTCGGATCGGGTTGGGCCCGGCCCCTTGGTTTGGGTGAGTTTTGCGGGTCTAGCTGCGTTTCTTTCCCTTATGCTTCTTGAGCTGGGGCCATATCTGGGCGCGACAGTTCTGGCAGGATGCGCCTTTATGGGCACTCTGTTCGCGACGCCGCAACAAAGCCGTCTCGTGGGCTTGGTCTCCAGCGAACATCACGGCTTTGTCCTCGCGTTGAATTCGTCCGCCAGTTATCTTGGCATCGCCTTTGGTTCGGGCATGGCAAGCGCGATCGCCATCAATATCGGGCTTTGGGCGCTGCCTTTAGGAGCATTGGGGCTGCTGGCCGTGACAGCCACGGTGACGGTTGCCTTCGGTGCCATCAAGAGATGAGGGTGCACCATCACACGGAACTTGCGTGATGTTGCATGCGGCATCGAACCTTGGCGCCGACGCCGTTTATTGTCTTGGCATGATATGGCGCTGCTGCGGTGCCGCATGTGGGCTTCGCGCCATGCCTTAAGCGCGCGGCGAAGGTCCGGTTCTTAGGCTTGCCAATCCTTGCCGCCTGTGGATTGCTGCCAATCCAAGGATTTGTGGAGAAAACAGAATGATCGACCCCGCCGTGCTGCTGACCTATTCGCTGATCGTTCTTGGCTTTGTTTTCATTCCTGGCCCCGCCACCCTTTTGACCGTGGCGCGGGCCACAACGTCGGGAACAAAAGTCGGTATCGCAACGGGTGCGGGTATCACGGCTGGCGATGTCCTCCATACCATCATGGCAGTGGTCGGTATCTCTGCGATAATCGCGGCGTCTGCCACTCTTTTCACCATCGTGAAGTATCTTGGCGCGGCCTATCTGGTCTATCTTGGTCTGAAGGCGATATTCGAAAAGACCTCAATCGATCTGGGCCAGGGTCGCGTTCCGATTACGGCCCCCCAAGCCTTTAGGCAGGCGATCCTGGCTGAGGTGCTGAACCCGAAAACAGCCTTGTTTTTCCTCGCGTTCCTGCCGCAGTTTGTTGCTGCGGAGAAAGGCTTTGTGGTCGCGCAACTCACCATCCTTGGGATCGTCTTCGCGCTGATCGGCTTTTTTAGCACAATCGTCTATTCCGTTGCCTCTGGTGGTCTTGGACATGTCCTACGCCGCAATCCGACGGTTCTGAAATGGCAAGGCAAAGTGGTCGGCGGCATCTACGTTGCACTTGGCGCGCGCCTTGCCTTGCAAGAGCGATGAGCCGGCATGCAAACCCAATATCATATCGCGGGCGTCCGTGACTGACGGCTGGTGGCTGAAGCTGGAAAACGATTTCGCGACGTCAAGCGTGTAAACAACGCTGAGACATTGGGGTTTGGACAAAACCACCGTTACGAGCGGGTCGTCCTTCCCGAAACGTCCGCTTGCCAAGGGGCGCCTGGAAACATACCAACGCGTCTGTCGGTCATTTTGATTATGAGCTGGGGAAGAGCGTGTCGGCTATGATCAAGCATCGGATCCTATGTTTCGGGGACTCTCTGACCTGGGGTGTCGTGCCAGGGGCCAGAGACAGACATGCAGCAGAATGGCGATGGCCCGTGGTTCTGGGGGACACCCTGGGGGCCGAAGCGCTGGAAGCGGGTCTGAACGGACGCACGACCGCCTATGACTTTCCTGGCAGACCCTATCGGAACGGTCTTGATGCCCTTCCGATGTTCCTGGAACAATATGCCCCGCTTGATCTTGTGATCATCATGCTGGGGACCAACGATCTGTTTTCCGTCCCCGACCCGACAGCAGAACATGTGATTTGGGGTCTGCGGCACTTGACACGGATGGCCTGTGCACCCGCCGTTGAGCCCGGGATGCCTGTTCCAAACGTCATGATCGTCGCCCCGCCCCTGCCATGCGGTGTCCCGGACAGCCCCTACCCGTTCGCGAAGGTCACGGCGCAGATTGAAGCACATGCGAAACGGTTGCCTGCGCTGTTGCAAGCCTTTGCGGATGAATATGGATGCGCGTACTTCGATGGGTCTCATCTCGCCACGGACGAGGCCGACGGCATTCATCTTTCGAACGATACGTCCCGGAAGCTCGGACAGCAAATTGCGGAGGCTGTTTTGAAGAATGGCGCTCTGCTGGCATGAGTGGGGCCGGAGCGCGCTGACGCTGACATGGGTCAGTGTCACTTTCGAACGGGGCGGATACGTTGGTGAATTGCAGCTAAGGTCTGAAACGAGCCCAATTTGACGAATGCTGCGACCTGCATGAAGGTCTGTTAAGCAGATGCGAGACTACTTCGTTTCCAATCGAAACTTCAGGAACCTCTCTCCGTCGTAGTCGACATCCCCTACGTGCTCAGCACCAAGTCTTTCGAGCGCTCCCAGGTTCTTCCTGGATGGTGGCAACAGAAACGTAACAAAGGGAATGCGGTCGTCAGCAATGGCGAAATCTATGGCCTTAGTTGAAATGCGCCTGCCAAGACCAAACGCATCCGGCCGCAAGACAAGACCGAAATCCCACTCGTCACCTTCTTTCTGAAAACCGCCCCACCCAACATATTTTTTGTCGACCAGAAATGCCCAGTGCCCGAGTCCATCTCGCTCCCAATATTCCTCTTTCATTTTGACAAACTTGAGTGCCATCTCCGTGTCCCACGCACCTGTTAGAAGCGGCATGTGTTCGGCAACCCTAGGGTCGGACATGTGCTTGGCAATCTCGGAAGCTGGCACATCAACTAGCCGAGAAAATGTAATCTCATGTGTCAACGTGTCGTCCCCTGTGTCGTTGAGCTGCCATATCCAGCCGGTGCGTTGGCAGCAACCCTCAGGGCAAGCGCAGTGTCCATGTGAAGCTCACAGCGAGCGGGATCAGGAAGATTGATGCCGCCGTTATAGATCACAGTGTTGTTCAGCAACGACTAGTCGAAGGGCTGTCAGAATTTGAAGATCTGAGTTGAACACGGTTCTGGACAAGTGCTCTTCATCCTTTGGAGATACGTAAAAGCAGACTTTATTGGCTCTTAGTCAAACGGCAGCAAAGTCCGCTTAGCCGACACTGAACGGGACGGCTCTTTGGCAAACCGCTGTTCTTGCCTCAGACCTCCAGCCATTCCTTGCGCACGTCGTCGCGTTGGCGGAGTTCTTCGGGGGTGCCTTCGAAGACGACCTGGCCGTGACCCATCACGTAGACGCGGTGGGCGATGTCCATGGCGATGGCGAGTTTCTGTTCCACCAGCAACGTGGCGATACCGCGTTTGGCAATCTCTTGCAGAAGCTCGGCGACCTTTTGGGTCATCTGGGGGGAAAGCCCCTCGGTCGGCTCGTCGATCATGATGAAATCGGGGTCGCCCATCAGGGTGCGGCACATGGTGAGCATCTGCTGTTCGCCGCCCGAGAGGACCGAGGCCTCGACATCCGCACGGCGTTCGAGGTTTTCGAACATGTCGAACATGTCCTGCATCGACCATCGGCCTGAGCCGTCCTTTTGCCCCGGTTTCAAGCCGAGGATGAGGTTTTGCCGCGTCGTCAGCCCGGGGAAGATATCGCGGTTTTCAGGGACATAGCCGATGCCCATATTGGCGATCTCAAACGCCTTCTTGCCCGCGATCTGCTGGCCCTTGAAGGTGACGGCGCCGTGGGGTTCGACCTCTCCCATCACGGCCTTGCAGGTGGTCGAGCGCCCCACGCCGTTGCGGCCCAGAAGGGCCACGATCTCGCCCTCCTGAATGGTCATGTTCACCCCCTGAAGGATGTGGGACTTGCCGTAATAGGCGTGAAGATCCTGTACGTCGAGCATCAGTGTTCAGCCTCCAATGCGGCGCCCAGATAGGCCTCTTGCACCTTGGGATCGCCGCGCACCTCTTCGGGGCGGCCGGTGGCGATGATCTCGCCATAGACGAGGACGGAGATGAAATCGGCGAGACCAAAGACCACGCCCATATCATGTTCGACCATGATGAGGGTCTTGTCTTCGGTCACCTTGCGGATCAGCTCGACGATGTAGTCGGTTTCGGAATGGCTCATCCCCGCGGTGGGCTCGTCGAGCATGATCACGTCGGCACCGCCAGCGATGGTGATGCCGATCTCCAACGCGCGCTGTTCGGCGTAGGAGAGGACGCCGGCGGGCAGGTCCTTACGGTTGGTGAGGTTGATCTGTTCGAGGATCTCCATCGCGCCGTCGGTGAGGGCACGGCTTTTGCTGACGATGGACCAGAAATTATACTTGTAACCCATCGACCAGAGGAGCGAGCAGCGGACGTTTTCGAACACGGTCATCTTGGGGAAGATGTTGGTGATCTGGAAGCTGCGCGAGAGGCCCATTCGGTTGATCTCGTAAGGCGCGAGGCCGGCGAGGTCCTGACCGTGCAGCTTGACGGTGCCGGAGGTCTGGGGGAAGCGCCCGGTGATCAGGTTGAAGAGCGTGGATTTGCCGGCACCATTGGGTCCGATGATGGCATGACGCTCGCCGCGATTGATCGACAGGTCCACGCCGCGAATGATCTCGGCCTTGCCGAAGCTCTTGTGCAGGTCGTCAAGTTGCAGGGCGGCGTTCATAGGCGACCTCCGTCCGGGGTGTTGGCCTGTCCCCAGGCCTCGGCCAGGTCGGGGGCGGTCTTGCGAGCGAGCCAGAAGCCGCCCAGAGCCAGGGCCGCAGCGACGATCCAGGGCAAGATGTCGTGGCTGTTGAAGGTGGTCCAGAAGAGGGTCATTTCCTCATCTCCGGCGGTGGCATGGCGGTAGTGGAACGTCATCTCGACCAATGACGCGATGCCGATGATGGCGAGCGCGCCGGGGATCAAGGTTTTGATGTAGGGCATCACCAGAACGCGCGCTTTGCCGAATTTGAAGGCGGGGACATGCATCATGATGAGACCGGCGAGGCCGCCGGGGAAATACATCACCGTGGCGACGAAGAGGACACCGGCATAGAAGGCCCAGAGGTCGGTTTCCAGGCTGAGCACGGTTTGCACCAGTGTGAAGACGATGGCGCCGATGATGGGGCCGAAGAAGAAGCCGACGCCGCCGAGGAAGGTGACCAGAAGGATGATGCCCGATGAGGCGGTATTGAGGTTCTCTTCGGTCAGGATTTCGTAGTTGATGGCGAAGAGGCCGCCCGCGATGCCGGCGAAGAAGCCGGAGGCGATGAAGCTGTAGAAGCGCACCCAGCGGGCGGAGTAGCCGAGGAATTCAGCGCGTTCGGGGTTGTCGCGCACGGCGTTGGCCATACGGCCCAGAGGCGTGCGGGAATAGAGATACATCAGGATCGAGGAGATCATGAGCCAGAAGACGATGAGGTAATAGACCTCGATCTGCTGCAGGAACTCGACGCCAAAGGTTGGCAAGGCGTATGTGCGGTCGCCGGAGATCCCCTCTTCTCCGCCGAAGAAGGCGACGATAATGACCGAACAGGCGGCGATCAGTTCGCCCACGCCGAGGGAGATCATGGCAAAGACGGTGCCGGCCTTCCGGGTGGAGAAGGCGCCGACGATGGTGGCGAGGCCGAGGCCGAAGAGGCCACCGAAGATGGGCAGGATGATGAGGGGGATGGAGGAGAAGAGCCCCTCCATATTCATGATGTGGACACAGGCGAAGCCGCCCACACCCATATAGACCGCGTGGCCGAAGGAGAGCATGCCCCCCTGCCCCAGCAGCATGTTGTAGGCCAGCGCGAAGATGATCGTGATCGACATCTGGTTCATGATCGTGATGGCCGAATTCGTGGTGAACACGTAAGGCAGCAGCATCAGGAGCACGAAGGCGACGATCCACGGCGTGGCGCTGAGCGTCATGGAGCCGGCGCGGATGCGGGTGGCGGGGCTTTGGGTTTGATCGGTCATGCGTCACGCTTCCCGAAGAGGCCGTAGGGGCGGAAGACGAGGATCAGCACCATCAGGATGTAGGGCAGGATCGGCCCGATCTGCGGCATGGTCAGCGTCCAGAGATCGCGCAAAAGCGCCTCATCGAGGTTCTCGGGGCGAATGAAGCCGATGCCGGTGAGGATATCCTCGAACCGGATGTTGTAGCTGGCAGCGAAGGTGGTGATCCAGCCGATCAGCAAGGACGCCACCAGAGCGCCCCAGAGCGAGCCAAGCCCACCGATCACGATGGTGACAAAAACGATGGAGCCCAGAACGAAGGCCATGCCGGGGAACGTGCCCAGCACGGGGCCAGCGATCACGCCGGCCACACCGGCCAGAGCGGTGCCGACACCGAAGACGCCCATGAAGATCAGGGGCACGTTGTGGCCCAGAGCCTCAACCGTCTTGGGATAGCTGAGGGCGGCCTGGATGATCATGCCGACACGGGTCCGGGTGAGGATGTAAAGGAGTGCGATGAAGATCGCGATGGAGATGAAGATCATGAAGATCTTGTAGGCGGGGATGGAATTGCCCGCGATGGAGAAGGCTGTGAATTGCAGCACTTCGGGGATGGCGTAGGGCATCTGGTTCTTGCCCCAGATGAATTGCACCAGCTCCTCGATCAGAAGCGCGAGGCCGAAGGTGAAGATCAGTTCGGGCACGTGGCCGTATTGGTGGACCCGCCGCAGACCGTAGCGTTCGACCCCGGCCCCCATGATGCCCACGATGATCGGAGCGAGAAGGAGGCCCATCCAGAAGCCCATGGCGAGACTGATCTGGTAGGCGAAATAGGCGCCCAGCATGTAAAAGCTGGCATGGGCGAAGTTGAGAACCCCCATCATCGAGAAGATCAGGGTCAGGCCCGCGGACAGCATGAACAGCAGAAGTCCGGTCACCAGCCCGTCAATGAGGTTGACGAGTATCAGGTCCATGAAACGCTCCGGTCAAAGGTGCAAGCAGGGTATCCGGCCCGCGCGAAGGGGCGGGCCGGAGGCGTGTGAGACCGATCAGTAGGTCTTCATTTCGCAGGTGGTGGGGCTGTCCAGAGCCGCCATTTCCACCGTCTTGATCACCTTCACGCCGTAGCCGGAATTGTCATAGTCGAAGGTGACGTCTTCGTTGGTGTGGGCGTGGATATGCACGTCCTGGATCAGCTGGTGATCCTGTGGGCGCATCATGAGCGTGCCGCCCCAGATGCTTTCATGCTCCATCCCGCGCAGGGCGTTGGCGACAGCGACCACGTCATCGGCAGAGCCTGCCTCATCGATGGCCTTGGCCAGCATCTCGATCACGTTGGCGATGCGCGCCTGGCTGACATCGCCGTTGGGATACTTGGCCTTGAACGCCTCGACATAGGCCGCGGCACGGTCGTTGGAGGGCGGGTTCAACTGCCCCTCGCCCACGAGCCGCAGGGAGCCGTCGCCGGTTTCGCCAAAGGCGGCGGTGATGCCGTCGGCGGCGGCATAGTAGGTGTAGATCGGGCCGCTATAGCCGTTTTCGATGATCGACTTGCCAAGGCCCAGCATGTCGGCGCCCCAGTTGCCGGTGATCACGGCCTGCGCGCCCGACGAGACGATCTTGCGGGAATAGGGCGTGAAGTCTTTCACCTTGCCGATCGGATGCAGCTCGTTCCCGACGATCTCGATATCGGGTCGTTTCTCACCGAGGAACCGGGTCGCGGCGGCGGCGACGGCTTTGCCGAAGCTGTAATCCTGCCCGATGATGTAGACCTTCTTGATGTCATCGTTGGCGGCAATGGAATCCGTCAGCGCGTCCATCTTGATATCGGCATTGGCGTCGAAGCGGAAGTGCCAGAAGTTGCACTTGTCATTGGTCAGCGCGGGGTCGACAGCGGCGTAGTTCAGGAAAAGCACGCGGTCATCGGGGTTGCGACGGTTGTGCTTGTTGATCGCATCGGTCAGCGCATTGGCCACGCCCGACGAGTTGCCCTGCGCGATGTAGCGGATGCCCTGGTCGATGGCGACCTGAAGCTGGATCAGCGATTCCTTGGGGCTGATCTTGTTGTCGAAAGCCACCATTTCGAACATCTGGCCATCGAGAACGCCGCCATCCTTGTTCACCAACTCGTCGGTGGCAAAGCGGAACTGGTTGAGCCCGTTGGTCCCGGTCGCGGCGAACGGCCCGGAAAGCGGATCGATGAAGGCGATTTTGACGTTTTCGGCAAAGAGCGCCGAAGCAGACACCGCCATGGCAAGCGCGGCACTCAAGCCAAGCTTGATTGGATTACGCATATGATTTCCTCCCTAACGCGGCCCGACGTGCTTTTGATGCTCTTATGCGGCCGAGCCTAATCAAAAGCCTTGCACATTGCGGATCAAAGTCAAGCGTTTGGGTGGGGGCCGAGCGCGATGTGTCTGAGGCGGGAACCAAGGGCTCAAGCCGGGCTGTGAGCGGATGGCACGCGCGGGATTTGCTGTTGCGATGTCGCGTCAAACCGTTAGTTTTTCGACTTTAGATTTGCTCTATAATTATATGTTTGTATGAATATAAATGGCTTTTCCGGTGTGGGCGATACATCATGCCGCCTCCCAGCGAATAGCGTATGCATCAGGCAAGGCGTTATGAAAGCCAGCGAACTGACCCTGCGTCAAAGACGGACGGTCCGGAAGATACCTGGTTTTGCAGGGTCGGAAACGGGCTTTGACATTCCGCTCTGCGGAACAAAATTTCGCCGGTGATGTCGTGATTCTGCCCGGGGCTCAGGCCCGGATGCTCAGCGTCTCGGCGGCCTCGATCAGGCGTTTGGCATAGACGCCCTCGAGCTGCTTGCGTTTGACGTGAAAGGATGGCCCACCCACGTTCAGCCCATAGACCCGCGAACCGTTCATCGAGAAGACCGGCGCGGCGATGCCGTTCACATCGGGGCGCCATTCGCCGTAGCCGGTGCAGTAGCCCTGCGCCTCGTACTCCGAAAGGCCGCGATGAAAGCCTGAGCGACGCTCGGCGTCGCCTTCGGGGTCGATTTCGTTGGCCTCCGCAAAGGCCGCCGCGCGTTCGTCTTCCGGCATGCCGATGAGAACTGCGCGCCCGATGGCGGAGTGAAAGAGCGGGATGCGGGAGCCGACATGCATGGTGAGCGACACGTCCTCGTGCGAGCGGTGCACGGCGACATAGACCACATCCATCCGGTGCCGCTCGCCCAGGGCGACGGTGACATAGGGGTTCGGGCCGGTGCAGAGCGCGCGCATAGGATCGGCGGCGCGTTCGGTGATCTCCATCGACGACAGGACGCCGAAGCCCAGTTGCAGCACGCCGGAGCTGAGCCGATAGGTGCCCTTGCGCGGGTCAGCGACCAGGTAGTCGAGCTTGCAGAGCGTATGGGTCAGGCGCGAGATCGTGGCCTTGGGCAACCCGGTGCGTTCGGAGAAATCGGTGTTGGTCAGCTCCGCCTCGCCCCGTTCGAAACAGCGCAGCACATCGAGGCCGCGGGCAAGGGCGGTGACGAAATTGCGGTCCTTGTCCTCGATGTCGCTGTCGGGCATGGGGCTCAGCCCGCCTTGAGGGCTTGCAGCCCGTGCTGGGCGAAGACAGGGACGTATTGGCCGACCTTGCGGGCGCGTTCGGGGTTCGATGCGTTGCCGTCGAGCGCGCGTTTCAGCACGCCCTGGATGATCGCGGCCATGCGGAAGAAGCAGAACGAGAGGTAGAAGCCGAAATTCTCCACGCCCGGCAGACCCCGACGTTCGCAGTATTTGGCGATGAACTCGGCATCGCTGGGCAGGCCGAGTGCGGCGCGGTCGATGCCGGCAAGGCCCCTGCCCTCGGCCCCGGCGGGCATCTGCCATTGCATGATGACGGAGGCGAGATCGGCGTAAGGGTGGCCGATGGTGGACAGCTCCCAATCGAGCACGGCGAGGCATTTGGTACCCTCAGCCTCGAAGATCATGTTGTCGATGCGGTAATCGCCGTGAACCAGCGTGCGCTGGCCGTCATCTTCGGGCATCTCGGCGACGAGGGCGTCCATCAACTGGTCCATCGCGGCGACAGTCTCGGTCTCGGACGCGCGGTATTGCTTGGACCAGCGGCCGACCTGACGTTCGAAGTAATTGCCGGGCGGGCCGTAGTCGCCCAGGCCCACGGCGTCGATATCGACCATGTGGAGGGCGGCCAGCACACGGTTCATGTCGTCGATGACGGCGGTGCGGTCGGTGTTGGTCAACCCCTCCAGCGTGGGCTGGGTGAAGTTGCGGCCCGGCACATGGTCCATCACGTAGAAGGAGGAGCCGATCACGGCGTCGTCTTCGCAGAGCAGATGCATTTTGGCGACGGGCACGTCGGAACCCGCCAGCGCCTTTTGCACGCGGTATTCGCGGTCCACCGCATGGGCGGATTTCAGAAGCGTGCCGGGCGGCTTGCGGCGCAGGACGTAGTTTTTCGCGGGCGTTTTCAGCAGGAAGGTGGGGTTCGACTGACCGCCTTCGAACTTGGTCGCCTCCAGCGGTCCGCCAAAGCCCGGCAAGTGCGCGGAGAGGTAGGCCGAGACGGCGTCGAGATCGAGGGTTTGCGTGTCTTGGCTCATATCGCTCCTCAGCTATAGGTCAGCAGATGCGCGCGGGCGGCGTCGGCCAGATGCGGTGTTGCGTTGAATTCATGCAGGAAAAACGCCCGGTTTGAAAAGATAAACCGTGTGAGGGAGGTGTTTTTGACCTGAAGGTTAAGCGCCATCATCTGCGCGTCGGGGGCATCCAGAGCGCGCGCGGTGAGCTGCCCGATGGGCCCGCCGGAGCTGATGACGAGGACGCGTTTGGCGTCCGTGTCGGTGGCGAAGGCACGGGCGGCGGCGACGCGGGTTTCGAAGTCGCGCCAGCTTTCTTTCGCGCCTGAGAGCCCACCCTTTTGCCAGTCGAGGATGGTCTCACGGAGGGTGCGGAAATGGGTCTTGCGGTCGCCCATCACGAGGTCGGGTATGGTGCCGTTGAAGCGGACACGCAGGAGGTCGTGAAAGTCGTATTCGTTGAGGCCGGGATGCTCTTCGGGCGGCTCGGAAAAGCCCATGGAGGCGAGCGTTTCCTTTTGCCGCGTAAGCGTGCCGGTGATCAGACGGTCAGGCTCCCAGCCGGAGGCGCGCAGCGCGTCCCCCACCACGCGGGATTGTTCATGGCCCAGATCGGACAGGCGGTCGTAATTGTCCTGCCCAAAGGAGGCCTGCGCGTGGCGGATGACGAGCAGTTCAGCCATTGAAATCGGCGGCGAGCCTGGCGCCCGCGGCCCGGTATTCGGCGTCGATGCGGTTGACGAGCGTGGCCACGTCGGTGACGGCCTCCACCGCGCCGACGCCTTGGCCGGAGCCCCAGATCTCCTTCCAGGCCTTGGGTTTCGAGGAGCCTTGCGAGAAGTTCATTGAGGAGGGGTCGGCGGAGGGCAGATTATCGGGATCCATGCCCGCGCGTTCGACGGATTTCTTGAGGTAATTGCCCCAGACGCCTGTAAACAGTGAAGAATAGACGATGTCCTCGGCCGAGCTGTCGACGATCATCTGTTTGTATTCGGGCTGGGCGTTGGCCTCGTGCGTGGCAATGAAGGGCGAGCCCATATAGCCGAAATCAGCCCCCAGAGCACGGGCGGCGAGGAGCGCTTCGCCGGTGGCGATCGCGCCTGACAGCAGCAAGGGCCCGTCGAACCATTCGCGGATTTCTCGGATGAGCGCGAAGGGGGATTGAGAGCCTGCATGGCCCCCTGCCCCGGCTGCGACGGCGACGAGACCGTCGGCGCCTTTGTCGATGGCTTTCTTCGCGAAGGTGTTGTTGATGATGTCGTGCAGCACCACGCCGCCGCAGGAATGGGCGGCCTCGTTCACCTCCACCCGCGCACCGAGGGAGGTGATCCAGACCGGAACCTCATGTTTGACGCAGATGTCGATGTCGCGCTGCAACCGCCCGTTGGAGCGGTGGACGATCTGGTTGACCGCGAAGGGTGCTGCGGGCGTGTCGGGGTTGTCCTGGTTGTGGCGGTCCAGTTCTTCCTTGATCTGGGTGAGCCATGCGTCGAGGAGCGGTGGTTCGCCTTCGGCTTCACGCGCATTCAGCGCCGGGAAAGAGCCGATGATACCGGCCTTGCATTGCGCGATCACCAGTTCGGGGACCGAGATGATGAAGAGAGGGGCTGCGACCATGGGCAAACGCAGGCCCTGCAGCGCCTTGGGCAGGTGGCTGTCGGAGCGGGAGGCGGTGTCTTTCATGTCATCATCCTTTTCGCGCAAAGGGACGGCCCGGCGGGATGCGCCGGGCCTTTTTGGTGTCAGAGAACCTCGAAGAGGCCGGCAGCACCCATGCCGCCACCCACGCACATGGTGCAGACGACGTATTTCACGCCGCGGCGTTTGCCCTCGATCAGCGCGTGGCCGACCATGCGGGCGCCGGACATGCCGTAAGGATGGCCGATGGAGATGGCGCCGCCGTCCACGTTCAGAAGCTCATCGGGGATGCCCAGTTTATCGCGGCTGTAGAGAACCTGGCAGGCGAAGGCCTCGTTCAGCTCCCAGAGGCCGATATCGTCCATCTTGAGCCCGTGTGCTTCGAGCAGTTTCGGCACGGCGAAGACAGGGCCGATGCCCATCTCGTCAGGCTCACAGCCCGCGGCCATCACGCCGACATAGCGGCCCAGGGGCTCCAGGCCTTTCTTCTCGGCGACGGAGGCTTCCATGACCACGCTGGCCGACGCGCCGTCGGACAGCTGGGAGGCGTTGCCGGCGGTGATGTTCTTGCCTTCCTTGACATGGATGCCGTCCTTGAAGACCGGCTGGAGGCCCGCGACGTTCTCATACGTGGTGCCGGGGCGGTTGCCCTCGTCCTTCGACAGCGTGACCTCGTGTTCGCTGATCTCCTTGGTTTCCTTGTCCTGGAACTTCATGATCGTGGTCATGGGCACGATCTCGGCATCGAAACGCCCGGCCTCTTGCGCGGCATGGGTGCGGGCCTGGGACTGGACGGCATATTCGTCCTGCGCCTGCCGGGTGACGCCGTAGCGTTCGGCCACGGTTTCGGCAGTCTCCAGCATGGTCATATAGATCTCGGGCTTGTTCTGGCGCAGCCAGGGATCGGCGGCGACGCGCATTTCGGGCGTTTGCACCATAGAGATGCTGTCGACCCCGCCGCCGATGACAATGTCCATGCCGTCCTGCACAACCTGCTTGGCGGCGGTGGCAATGGCCATCATGCCGGACGCGCATTGGCGGTCGAGCGACATGCCCGCGACGGTCACCGGGAGGCCCGCGCGGATGGCGGCCTGCCGGGCGATGTTACCGCTGGAATGGCCCTGCTGCAGGGCGGCGCCGAAGACGACATCGGCAATCTCTGCGCCCTCGATACCGGCCCGCTGGACCGCATGTTCGATGGCGTGGGCGGAGAGCGCCTGCGGCGTGGTGGCGTTGAAGGACCCACGGTAGGCCTTGCCGATCGGGGTTCTGGCGGTGGATACGATGACTGCGTCGCGCATGGGTGATCTCCCTTTTTTGGTCAGGTGCCCCAATTCAGCTTGAGGCCTTGCGCCTCAGCCGCATTGCGGGCGTATTTTTGTGTTTGTGAGAAGGCGTTTACAAGCTCTTCCTGATCTGTCGGATCGGAGAGGTCTTCGAACCGGTCGGCGATGGCCTCCGGTGTGTTGTCGTCGCCGGTGAGCGTGATGCCCCGGGTCTCATAGACGCGCGTCTGGGCGAAACTGCCCGCGCCCGCGCCCATGATCACGCGCGACGGCGCGTTTTCAGAGACGAGATAGAGCAGGCCCGGCGTGATGGTTTCAGGTGCCAGAAGGGCCAGGGCATCTTCGGGCATCAGGCTTTCGGTCATGCGGGTGGCGGCGGTGGGGGCCAGCGTGTTCACGCGGATGTCGTCGCGGGCGCCTTCCTGATGGAGGACGTTCATCAGGCCCATCATCGCGGCCTTGGCGGCGCCGTAATTGGATTGGCCGAAATTGCCGTAAAGCCCGGAACTGGAGGAGGTCAGCACGATGCGACCATATTTCTGCTCGCGCATGATCGGCCAGCAGGCATGGGTGACGGTGGCGGTGCCCATCAGGTGGACATCGACCACCTTGCGAAAATCGGCGAGCGACATCTTGGAGAATGTCTTGTCGCGCAGGATGCCGGCATTGTTGACAAGGATGTCGATGCGGCCCCATTCGGCCATGGCCTGGCCGACCATGTCGGCCACGTCCGCCTCGCTCGAGATATCGGCGCCATGGGCGATGGCGGCACCACCTGCCGCACGGATCTCTGCGGCGACGGCTTCGGCGGCTTCGGAGGAGCGGCCCTCGCCGTCAGTCGAGACGCCGAGATCGTTGACCACGACCTTGGCGCCCCGCGCGGCCAGACCCAGCGCATGGGCGCGGCCAAGGCCGGTTCCGGCGCCGGTGACGATGGCAACACGTCCGTCGAACCTGATGCTCATGACTTTAACTTCCTTGTTTATTGCAATGCTTTTTCGAATATATTTTGTCCCGACATCACGTTGATGCCACCGCTGACGGGGATCACGGCACCGGTGACATAGGCCCCGCCCTGCCCGCAGAGAAAGAGCATGCAACCGGCGATGTCCTCTTCGCGGCCCACACGGCCAAGGGGAACGTCGGAGCCCACTTTCTCCCGCATGCCTTCATCGGCGGTGGCGAAAGCGGTCATTTTCGATACGAAGGGTCCGGGGGCCAACGCGTTGACGGTGATGTGGTGGCCGGCGAGTTCCTTGGCCATGATCTTGGACATGTGGATGACGGCGGCTTTGGAGGCGGAATAGCTGTAGGCGCCGTCGCCCATCGGCACCTCGCCCATTACGGAGCCCACGTTGATCACGCGGGCGGGGTCGTCGATGGAGCCGGATTGCATCAGCATCGGCAGGAGTTTCTGGGTGAGGTGGAAGAGGCCGGCCATGTTGACGGACATGACCTTGTCCCAGGCCTCGAACGGAAACTGCCCCATGGGCGCGCCCCAGGTGCGGCCGGCGTTGTTCATGAGGATGTCGAGTGTCTCGGTGCGGGATTTGACCGCCTCGACAAGGGCATCCACACCCTCTTCGGTGCCGACATCGCCGGCGAACCCTTCGGCGGAGCCGGGGGCGTCCAATGCGTTGAGTTCGGCGGCGATGGCCTCGCAGGCGTCACCCTTGCGGCTGGCGAGAAGGACACGGGCGCCGGCGCGCACGAGTGCTTCGCAGGCCATGCGGCCAATGCCGGTGGCGCCGCCGGTGACGAGGGCGCTTTTGCCGTGGAGGGAGAAGAGGGTTTCAGGTGTCATTTGGTTTGGTGTCCTTTGAATTACCCGCCCGTGCAGAAGGCACGGGCAGCGCCCGACCGCCCCCATGGGCGGGCGCTTTACGCCCACCCGCGGTCAGGCGATGCCCTTATGTTGGTTGCCGGTCTGCACCCTAGAACCCACGCAACCGCGCGACCTGCCCGGCATGGTAGCCGTAATCGCCCAGCCATTCCGCCGAGACGCGTGCGCGCTTCATGTAAAAGCCCATGTCGAAGGCATCCGTCATGCCGATGCCGCCATGCATCTGCACGCCCTCCATCACCGCCAGTTGCGCGGTGCTGGTGGCCCGCGCCTTGGCGAGCGAGACGGCGAGCGTGGCGTTTGCGGGGTCTTCATCCAGCTTGCGACCGGCATGGAGGATGGCGGAGGCCGTCACCTCCGTCTCGCACCACAGATGGGCCGCGCGGTGTTGCAGGGCCTGAAAATTGCCGATGGCGATGCCGAATTGCTTGCGCTCCTTCAGGTATTCGACGGTCATGCCGAAGGCGCCAGCGGCGAGGCCCGACATCTCGGCGGCAAGCGCCGCCTGCCCTGCCTCCAAAGCGGGTTTCAGCACATCCATTGCATGATCGACCTGGCCCACCACGTCGTCACCCGTGGCCTCGACCCCGTCGAAGCGGATGCGGGCGCTGTCGCGGGCGTCGATCATGTTCTGCGCGCTCCGGGTGATCCCGTCGCGGTCGGCGGGGATGTCGAACAGGGTCAGCGCCTCTTCGGTCCGCGCCAGAACCAGCAGGCGGTCGGCGAGCGCTCCGTCCACGACAAAGGTTTTGTCTCCGGTGAGGCGGAAGCCGTTGCCGACACGCTCGGCGGTCATGGCGGTGGCGTCGGGGGCGAATTTGTTGCCCTCATCGACCGCCAGCGCATAGATCGCCTCGCCTGACGCGATGCGTTGCAGGGCGTCGCCGCGCGCATCCGACACCTGCCGCAGGGCGGTGGCGGCGATCACGGCGCTGGAGAGGAACGGGCTGGTGGCGAGGGTCTTGCCCATCTCATGGGCCAGAACGCCGGCGGCGGCGTGGCCCATGTCGGACCCGCCCTGCTCTTCGGGCACGAGGATGCCGGCCCAGCCCATTTGGGCCATCTCTTTCCAGAGCGCGGGATCGTGGGTTTCGCCCGCATCACGCAAGCCCCGCAAATGCGTCACCGGGGCGGCATCGTCCAGAAACCCGCGCGCGGCATCCGCCAGCATGGTTTCCTCTTCGGTTTTGACCAATGTTGCCATGTTTCTTACCCCGGAAGTCCAAGCACGCGGCGGGAGACGATGCTCAGCATCACCTCAGACGTGCCGCCTTCGATGGAATTGGCCTTGGTGCGCAGCCAGTCGCCGGCGCGGCCTGCATGCGTGCCGTCCCATTCCAGCGCGTCGCTGCCACCGGCGGCCATGAGCAATTCGTGACGGCGCTTGTTCAATTCCGTCCCCATGTATTTCAGCATGGCCGATGCGTCGCCCACGCCACCGCCCGCCTCGGCCTGATCCTTGTAGCGTTCGAGGGTGAGGCCCACGGCGAGCGCATCGACCTCGGCCTCCATCGCCTTGGCGCGGAGCGTGGGTTCGGTCAGCCCGTCGCTGTCATCGGCCAGAACCGCGCCCAGCGAACGGGACACGCCCGCGAACATGCCCGAGCCGCTGATCATTTCCCGCTCATGGGTCAGTAGGTATTTGGCGACGTCCCAGCCCCGGTTGACCTCGCCCACGACGTGATGTTTCGGCACTTTTACATTGTCAAAGAACGTCTCGCAGAAGGGCGATGCGCCGGAAATGAGCTTGATCGGGCGGGTCGAGACCCCGTCGCTTGTCATGTCGATCAGCAGGAACGAGATGCCCTTGTGCTTGCTCTCCTTGTCGGTGCGGACCAAAGCAAAGATCCAGTCGGCCTTGTCGGCATAGGAGGTCCAGACCTTTTGACCGTTGACCAGCCAGCGATCGCCCATGTCTTCGCATTTGGTCTGAAGCCCGGCGAGGTCGGAGCCCGCGCCCGGTTCGGAATAGCCCTGGCACCAGCGAATTTCGCCGCGTGCGATGGGCGGGAGATATTCGAGTTTCTGCTCATGCGTGCCGAAGTGGAGCAGCGCGGGCCCCAGCATCCAGATGCCGAAGCTTTGCAAAGGGGTCCGCGCATTGATGCGGGCCATTTCCTCTTGAAAGACCTTTTCGCGCGCCCGGTCGAGCCCTGCCCCGCCGTATTCACGCGGCCATGTGGGCACGGTCAGGCCCTCGGCGGCGGCCCGCTCCAGCCAGATTTTCTGGGCCTCGGAGCTGAATTTCCAGTTTTTTCCGCCCCAGCAGATGGTAGTCTCATCCGCAGCGCCATCGCGCATCTCTTCGGGGCAGTTTTCCTCCAGCCATGCGCGGAGGGCAGAGCGAAACTGCTCTGGGTCTTGGATGTCTAGCACGGGTGCCTCCCCAACACTGTCGTGACGTTAGTTTCGCTATGCAGAATTGCATTCCGATATTTGATTGACAAGCTGGAACCGTGCCGAACAGAAATGACGTGGAGGCACAGCGCGAGGGAGGATGCGATGAAAGCGATGTTGAGCGAGGCACCGGGCGGGCCGGAGACGTTGAAACTGACGGACCTGCCGGACCCGGAACCCAAGAAGGGCGAGATCCGGCTGCGCGTCCATGCGGCGGGGGTGAATTTTCCCGATACGCTGATGATCAGGGACCTTTATCAGATGAAGCCGCCCCGCCCCTTCGCGCCGGGTGGAGAGATCGCGGGCGAGGTCGATGCCATCGGTGAGGGCGTCGAGGGCTTTGCCGTGGGCGACCGGGTGTTGGCGCTGACGGGGCATGGCGGGTTTGTCACCCACATCACGATCAAGGCGAATACGGCGATCAAGATCCCCGACGGGATGCCGTATGAGGATGCGGCGTGTTTCATCTTTACCTACGGCACATCGCATCACGCGCTGAAGGACCGCGCGCAGATCAAGGCGGGCGAGTCGCTGCTGATTCTGGGCGCGGCGGGCGGCGTCGGCGTGGCCGCCATTGAGCTGGGCAAGGCGGCGGGCGCCAAGGTGATCGCGGCGGTGTCGTCGGAGGAGAAGGCGGCGTTTTGCAAGGAGTTGGGTGCGGACGAGACCATCGTTTATCCGCGTGAGCTTGACCGCGATGCGCAGAAGGCGTTGTCGGGAGAGATCAAAAAGCTGGCCGGGCCCGACGGGGTGGACGTGGTTTATGACGCGGTGGGCGGCGACTATGCGGAACCGGCGATAAGGGCGCTGGCCTGGACAGGGCGCTTTCTGGTCGTGGGCTTTCCGGCGGGCATCCCGAAGATCCCGTTGAACCTGACCCTGTTGAAGGGCAGCCAGATCGTAGGGGTCTTTTGGGGGGCCTCGGTCTACCGCGAGCCGGAGGGGCATGCGGAGAACATGCGGGAGCTGTTTCAGATGTATGCGGAGGGCAAGGTGAAGCCCCGCATCTCGGCCCGCTTTCCGCTGGAGGATGCGGCCAAGGCGCTGGAGATGATGCAGGACCGCAAGGTGCTGGGCAAAGTCGTGCTGACGATGGGCTGAGCGGGCTCAGCCCAGATGCGACACGTCGTTGTAGCCGAGAACCCTCATGCTCTCGCCCTGGATGACAAGGCGGGAGATCGAGCCGTTAGCGGCCCCCAGAAACGCGAAGGGCGCAGACCCGCTGGCCAGCGCCATAGCGGCACCGATCACGCCGCCATGCACGAAGACCGCGACCTGCTGGTCGACGTGGCTGGCTGCGACACGCAAAAGGCCGCGCCGCACGCGGGTCTGGACCTGGGCCGTTGTCTCGGCGCCGGGGATGAGGCCCCATTCCTGCGCCTCCTTCGCACGCTCGTAGATCGGATCGCCCTCGGCTGCCTTGATGCGGTAAAGGCCGCCGTCCCAGTCGCCCAGGCTTACTTCGTGCAGGTCGGGGTCTTCGATGGGTGTCATCCCCAGATGACCGGCCAGAGGGGCCGCCGTCTGATGCGTACGGCGGAGTTTGGTGACGTAGATCGCGGCAATCGGCGTGTCGCGCAGCCGCGTGCCCACCTGCACCGCCTGCGCCTCGCCCGCCGGGTGAAGCGCCGGGTCGCCATGGCCGTCCTTCATCGGGAAGGACACGCCCGGACGGGCCGGTTCGCTTTCGCCGTGCCGGATCAGCAAAAGCTCGGACGCGCCCGTGGGCAGGCTGTAGGTGGGCTGGCGATATTCCTTGGTCATCGAAAACTCCCGAATTTCTGCGCCTTTGCTAGCGGCAAAGCGCAGCGCGAGACAACCGCTCTTGAAAGGAGCCCGATATGAAAATGCAACAGATCGTCGTGCGCAGCCTGCCGGAGGCGGAACTGCGCCCGGATCATTTCGAGGCGCAGGAGGTCGAGGCGCCCTCCACCGGCGACGGAGAGGTGCTGCTGAGGACGATCCTGATGTCGATTGACGCGGCCAACCGGTCCTGGATGCAGGGCGCCACCTACCGCGAGGCGGTCAAGGCGGGCGACGTGATGGCAACCTACGCGATCAGCGAGGTGGTCGAGAGCAAGAGCCCCCGCCTCTCCCCCGGTGATATCGTGGGCGGCGAAGGGGTCTGGGCGGAATATGACGTGCGCGCGGCCCATAAGTTGCAGAAATTGCCCGCCGTGCCGGAGCTGTCGAACCTGATCTCGGTCTACGGGATCGCGGGCAAGACGGCGTTTCACGGGCTCGTCGGCGTGGGCCAGCCGATGGCGGGCGAGACGATTCTGGTCTCAGCCGCCGCAGGCTCCGTCGGTGGTTACGTGGGCCAGATCGGCAAAGCGCTGGGGTGCAGGGTCGTGGGTATCGCGGGCGGGCCCGAGAAATGCAAATGGGTGGTGGACGAGCTGGGCTTTGATGCCTGCGTCGATTACCGCGAGGCGGGGCTGGGCAAGGCGATCCGCGCGGCCTGCCCGGACGGGGTGGATATCTATTTCGACAATGTGGGCGGCGCGGTGCTGGAAACGGCGCTTTTCGCGATGAACGAACGGGGCCGCGTGGTCTGCTGCGGGGCGATCAGCCAGTATGACAGCGGGGCGCCTTCGGGGCCGCGCAACCTGCCGGGGCTGGTCGTGGTCAAGCGGCTGCGGATGGAAGGGTTCATCGTGATGGATTTCGCCCGCGACGATGCCAAGGCCACCCGCGCGCTGCAGCATTGGGTGCAGTCGGGGCAGATCAAGGTCTTCGAGGACATCGTGGAGGGGCTGGAGAATGCGCCGCACGCCCTGATCGGGCTGCTGGCAGGCGACAACAAGGGCAAACGGATGGTTCGCGTGGCGGCCGATCCGGGCAAGTAAGGGGACAGAAGATGGCTGCGATTGATAAAGCACTGGCGCAATCCGAGGCGCTGATCGGCACCGAAGTGGGCGTGTCGAATTGGATCATGGTCGATCAGAAGATGATCGATCAATTCGCCGAAACAACGCATGACGATCAATGGATCCACGTCGACCCTGAGCGCGCGGCGAAGGAAACGCCCTTTGGCGGCGCCATCGCGCACGGCTTTCTGACCCTCTCGCTGGCAAGCCGCTTTGCCTATGATTGCTTTCAGCCCTACGAGGGGCAGGTCATGGGGATCAATTACGGCTTCAACAAGCTGCGCTTCCTGTCGCCCGTTGTGGCGGGGTCCCGGCTGAGGGGTCGGTTCGTTCTGAAATCGGTCACCAAGCGATCCGAGGCGGAATTGTTGCGGGAAAACGCTCTCACCATCGAGATCGAGGGGTCTGAAACCCCGGCCCTTGTCGCCGATTGGTTGGGTCTGTCGGTTTTTGCTGCTCCGGCCTGACGCCCTTCATTTACCCTAAAACGTGGCCGATCAGGTGCAAAAACGCTGTTTTACGTATGCGCAACGCTGGACAGCGCCCATATCGCCCGTCTAAGGGTGGGGTAGAAAACGAGTGGTGTGAATGTCGAAAATCCTGGTGCTGAACGGGCCGAACCTCAATCTGCTGGGGACCCGGCAGCCTGACGTCTATGGCTCTGAGACACTGAAAGACATCGAGGAGATGTGCACGGCGCATGCCGCGCCTCTGGGGCTGAGCGTGGACTTCGTGCAGTCCAATCACGAGGGCGTCCTGATCGACGCCATTCACGCGGCGCGCGGGACCTATCGCGGTCTGATTCTGAATGCGGGCGCGCTGACCCATACCTCGATCGCGTTGATGGATGCCATCGCTTCGGTTGAGTTGCCGCTGATCGAGGTGCATCTTTCGAACATCCACGCACGGGAAGCCTTTCGGCACACGTCCTTTATCGCGCCCGTGGCGCTAGGACAGATTTGCGGATTCGGATCACAAGGATATAGTCTGGCACTCGACGCGATGAGCGCGTATTTGGCGGAGGCACACAAAGAATGAAGATGCGTGAGTATCTACAATTTTTGTCCAATACCAAATCCATGGAAGAGCTGTGGTCCGCGCACACCGAAAGGATGGCGAGCTACGGCTTTGATCGCCTGCTTTACGGCTTTACCCGTTACAGGACGAGCACGTCGCTGGGCGATCCGGAAGATTTCATAATCCTGACCAATCACAAGCCGGAATACACCCAGACCTTCATTCATGAGGGCCTCTATTTCCACGCGCCGATGACCCGCTGGGCGCTGGAGAACGAGGGCGCGGGAAGCTGGCGCTATGTCGGAGAGATGTTCGACGGCAAGGTGCTGACGAAGGAAGAACAGCGGGTGATCGAATTCAACCTGGGCATGCAGGTGACCGCGGGCTACACGATCAGCTTCAAATCGGTCTCGATGCGCTCGAAGGGTGCGATCGCGCTGACGGCCCATCCGGGGATGAGCCAGGACGAGGTGGACGAGATCTGGGCCGAACACGGGCGCGACATTCACCTGATGAACAACATCGCGCATCTAAAGATCCTCACCCTGCCCTATTCCGCGCCCAACCGGAACCTGACCAAGCGCCAACGCGAGGCGCTGGAATGGGTGGGCGACGGCAAGACAACGCAGGATATCGCCCTGTTGATGGGTCTGACCTCGGCCACCGTGGAAAAGCATCTGCGCCTGGCACGCGAAGCGCTGTCGGTCGAAACGACGGCCCAGGCGGTGCTGAAGGCGGCGATGCACAACCAGATGTTCGTGCTGGAAGCCTGAGCCCTCTGCCCCAACGCTTGGGCTTTGGTTTGGGCCGGTCTACCCCGTCGGTATTCCCTGGTGAAACCGAAGCAACCAGCTTGAGGCCGTCCTGATCCAGATCGAGCTGCGATTGGCCCGTTCGGACCCCGTGTCGAAATGTATCTCGCTCACATAAGTGACCAGAGCGGCATCCCTGGAAAGAAAGCCCGCCCGGAAATACGGCAGGGGAAACGTCGCCCGGAATGCATCGGGCGGGCTGTGCACGGCAAGAATGTCCTGGCGCGTATAGATCCGGCCCGAACGACCGTATTCCAGAAAGTCGGGCGCAAGAAGCCGGTCCATCCCTTCCGGATCGAAGCGGATTTCAGGCCGCCACAACAGACTTTCGAGGCCTTGCAATTCATCGACTGTGTTCTGATCCATTTATCCAAGGCCCAGGTTCAGGGGGCTGGTTGTTGCCCGACAGGTCAGAAAGAGGCGATCCCAGCTTGGCTATCCAGCGTCTTGCGGATCTGTCTTCGGGATGCGGATGCGCCGTCCCGACTTATCGCTCATGACCATGCGTTAACCTGCTAGGCCTTTGGCGCACATCAATAAAAAACTGTCCGGTTCAGTTTTTTACCAAGAGGTAAGGAATCCATGACTTTCGTGACGTCGCGTAAAAGCGCATCCTGCAAGCGTTCCGTGAGTGGTGGCTTTGAAGCCAGGGAACATCAGGTGAGGATCTCTGCGATTTCAGGGCGCTCCAAGCTTGTCCGGGTTTCCGGAGGCCGGTTCGGGTGTGTATTGATCCATACTCGAACCGGGTTTTTGAATGGCCCCTCCCATCCCCATTAACGGGGTCATCAAAGAAAAAGGAGCCGCGCTTAGCGCGGCTCCGATTTCTTTTCAGGACTTGGCCAGGGCTATTAGCCCTGAGCGGCCTTGGCGACTTCGGCGGCGAAGTCTTCCTTTTCGACCTCGATGCCTTCGCCCACTTCGAGACGGACAAAGCCGGTGATCTCGGCGCCGGCTTCTTCTGCGGCCTTGGCAACGGTCAGGTCGGGGTTGACCACGAATTGCTGGTTCAGGAGCGTGACCTCGGCCATGAATTTCTTCATCCGGCCCACGATCATCTTCTCGATCACCTGCTCGGGCTTGCCGCTTTCACGGGCGATGTCCATCTGAACCTGCTTTTCCTTTTCGACCACGGAAGGGTCAAGATCGGCTTCGCTGAGCGAGGCGGGGTTCACGGCGGCGATGTGCATTGCGACCTGCTTGCCGAAGGCTTCATCGCCCCCGGTCATGGCCACGAGAACACCGATCTTGCCCATGCCGGTCGTTGCGGCATTGTGCACATAGGAGACCACGCCATCGCCCTCCAGCGATGCCATGCGGCGCACCGACATGTTCTCACCGATCGTGGCGATCTTGTCGGTGAGCGTGTCGGCCACGGTCTTGCCGCCCATATCGGCCTCTTTCAGCGCTTCGACGTCGGAGACGGTCAAAGCGGTCTTTGCGATACCGGATACCATCTCTTGAAACTCGGCGTTCTTGGCCACGAAGTCGGTTTCGGAATTGACCTCGACCGCGACACCCTTGCCGCCGTCGACGACCACGGCGACCAGACCTTCGGCGGCGGTGCGACCGGATTTCTTGGCGGCCTTGGCCAGACCCTTGGTGCGCAGCCAGTCGACCGCGGCTTCCATGTCGCCGCCCGTTTCGGTCAGTGCTTTTTTCGCGTCCATCATGCCTGCGCCGGTGCTGTCGCGCAGTTCTTTCACCAATGCTGCTGTGATTGCCATGACGTGGCTCTCCTCAAATTCTGGATGGTTGGGACGGGTCATACCCCGTCCCGTATGTCATTTGCGTGACAGGCCCGGAGAGGACCCTGATCAAGCGTTCGCCGGGGCCTCCTCGGCCTCTGGCGTGGCCTCGTCGGCCAGACCCTCTTCGACCGGAGCTTCGTCCATCGCGCCCAGATCGACGCCAGCGGCGCCAAGCTGCGCGGACATGCCATCAAGCGCCGCGCGGGCGGCCAGATCGCAGTAAAGCGCGATCGCACGGGCCGCGTCGTCATTGCCGGGGATGATGAAATCCACCCCATCGGGCGAACAGTTGGTGTCCACCACGGCCACGACCGGGATGCCCAGCTTGTTGGCCTCTGCAATCGCCAGCGCCTCTTTCTTGACGTCGATGACGAAGAGAAGGTCCGGTGTGCCGCCCATCTCGCGGATCCCGCCCAGCGACGCCTGCAGTTTGCCCTGGTCACGCTCCATGCCCAGACGCTCTTTCTTGGTCAGGCCCTCGGCGCCGGCTTCCATCGCCTCGTCGATCTGTTTCAGACGGTTGATCGACTGGGACACGGTTTTCCAGTTGGTCAGCGTGCCACCCAGCCAGCGGTGGTTCATGTAATACTGCGCGCATTTCTCGGCCGCTTCGGCGATGGGCTGGGATGCCTGGCGCTTGGTGCCGACAAAGAGGACCCGACCGCCTTTGGCAACGGTTTCGCGGATCACCGTCAGCGCCTGGTCCAGCATCGGGACGGTCTGCGTCAGATCCATGATGTGGATGCCGTTGCGCGCGCCGTAGATGAAGGGCGACATGCGCGGGTTCCAGCGCTGTGTCTGGTGGCCGAAGTGAACGCCCGCTTCGAGCAGCTGACGCATTGTGAACTCGGGAAGAGCCATATCTCGTTTCCTTTCCGGTTTATACCTGGGCGGGGGTCTCGACGCGGATGCGCCAACCGGCGGACCTTTGGGGATGTCTCCCCCATTGGCCCAAACCCCGCCTGCGGGATGAATGGCGCGCGTATAGAGCAGGTTTTCAGGGGGCACAAGGCCTATTCGGCGCCTATTCGGCGGCCTGCGCCACAGCGGTCGGATGGGCGGAGCGCACGATCTCTTCAAGCCGGGCCGCAAGCGCCTTGCGGTTGGCAAAATCGGCGACGGCGACCGGCGGATGGTAGTGGACCAGGACGGTCCCCCCTGGTGCGGCGGAGAGTGTTTTCAGAAGGTGGCTGCCGAAATCCATGTCCCCCCACCAGCCGTAAAAGCGCGCGGGCTGACCTGCGGGCGCGCCATAGACCACGGTGACCGGCTGGATGCGCATTTCCGCGCGCAACTCGTCTGTGAAGAACGCCTGAAAGAGCGTTGTTTTGAAGGGCAAAACGCGCAATCCGTCGGTTGACGTGCCTTCGGGAAAGAAGAGAAGCTGGTGACCCGCGAGCAGGCGCAATTGAAAATTCAGCATCTGCTGACGCGCTTGCGATGGATTACGCTCGGTAAAAAGCGTGCCGGTGGCGCGGGCCAGCCAGCCGATACCGGGCCATTTGGCGACTTCGGATTTCGAGACGAAATAGATCCGTTGCGCGGCGTTCAGCGCGAAAATATCGAGCCAGGACGAATGGTTGGCCACCACCGCGCCCTGTTCATGGATGGGCGTGCCCGTGGCCGAAAAGCGCATGCCGAGGATGACGAAGGCCAGACGGCAAACGGTTTGGGTGATATGGGGCGTGAGAGGCCGCGCCATCCCGAAAAGAGGGCGTTCGATCAGGCGCAGCGTCAGCAGGATGAAAAGCCCCCCGAACACCACAATCCCCAGCACGAGGCCGCGCAGGACCACACGCACCCAGCCCGCCGGGCCGATCCGGACCGGATCGGGCGCGTCGTCGCTCTCCCAGGCCTGGGTCACCCGGCCCGCTCGCTGGTGTAAAGCCGCTTTTGGCGTTCGTTCATCCGGGCGGTGTCGAGCACAAGGCAGACATCGGTGGTGTTGAACGCATGGTCGATATAAGCCCCCTCACCCACGCAACCGCCGAGACGGAGATAGGCCTTGATGAGGGCCGGTGTCTCCAGCATGGCGCGGCGGCGGTCGAGGTCTTCGGGGGCGACGAGGTTCATCGACTGATACTGCGCCTGTCGCGCACGCACTCGCAGCGCGGGCGGTGCGAGGTGGTTGTGGTGCAGCATCGACAATGGCTGGGCCAGTGCCGGGATATCGGTGCCGTGAAAGCTGGCGACACCGAAGAGCACTTCGATCTTGTGTGTCTCGACATAGGCGGCCAGAGCGGCCCAGAGGTGATACATCGCCGTACCACCGCGATAATCGGGATGCAGGCAGGAGCGGCCCAGTTCGAGAAGCCTGCGCCCCGAAGAGACCAGCAAGCCCAGATCGTACTCATCGGCCGAATAGAATTGTCCGGCCTTTTCCGCCTGATCGTCCCGGAGGAGACGGTACACGCCCACCACGTCTTCGGTCCGGTCGTCGATCAGGATCATGTGGTCGAAGAAGGGATCGAAGCGATCCTGTTCCAGCCCCGCCGCATGATCCACCAGCGCGCCGCCGCCGCCCAGTTCGCGCACGAAGACGTCGTACCGCAGCGCTTGCGCGGCCTGCAGTTCCGCATCCGTTTCCGCGATTTTCACGCGAAAGGCCGGTCCGGGATTAGACATCAACATGGATCATCGCAGTTCTGTCAGTTGTGCTTCTGGAAGTTGGGGGCTGATACCTTATTGCACAAGCTTTTGGCAACATGATGCAGATCGACGCCGCGTTTGCCTTGCGTTAATCCTTCGGTAACGAAGTTCATGGATCAAAGACGGGCAGCAGGGTGACGCGGGCGCCATCGATGACAACTTTGCCTTCCTCCTGGAAATTCACGGTGATCTTGCCGCCAATATTGGATTGTACCTGCCCGACCCCCCATGCCGGATGGTCCGGGTGGCTGACCAGCATTCCGGGGGCGAGGATGGCATTCATGTCGGACATACGGGGCTCCAGCAGGAAAGGAAGATATGGGACAAAGTAACGTGAACCTCGCGGCACTGATAGGGTCGCGGATCTGTCACGATCTTATCAGCCCGATCGGGGCGATTACCAACGGACTGGAACTGCTTGATATAGCTGGTGTTTCCTCGGGTCCCGAGATCAGCCTGATCTCGGAAAGCGTCGAAAATGCGGGGGCCCGGATCCGGTTCTTTCGCATTGCCTACGGGGCGGCGGGCGAGCAGAGCATCGCGCGATCCGAGATTGTGGCGCTTTTGAACGACTTGCGCGCGGGATCAAGGGTGAGCGTGCAGTACGGGCCACTGGATGCCCAGCCGCGATCGGATCTGCGTCTGGCCTTTCTGGCCCTGCAATGCTGCGAAACGGCGCTGGCCTATGGCGGGACGGTGCGCATCCTCAAGGAAAACGGGACGTGGTCGATCATCGGCGGAGCGGAGAAGCTGAACGTGGTGCAGGATGTGTGGGATGATCTGACCCGTGCGGAGAAAAGGGCGGAGATCACCCCTGCCCTGGTGCAATTCGCGTTGCTGCCGGAAATCGCGGCGGAAGACGGCCGGACGCTCGACGTGACATACAGCGACACGGAAGTTGCGATCCGCTTTTAGCCGCGGATCGCCCCGTTGCCCGTGACCAGATACTTAAAGCTGGTCAGTTGGACGGCCCCCACGGGGCCACGGGCATGCATCTTGCCTGTCGCGATGCCGATCTCGGCGCCCATCCCGAATTCGCCGCCATCGGCGAACTGGGTGGAGGCATTGTGCATCAGGATGGCGCTGTCGAGCCGCTGGAAAAAGCGGTCCCGCACCGACAGGTCCTCGGTCAGGATGCAGTCGGTATGGTCAGATCCGAAGCGACGGATATGGGCAATGGCCTCATCGACATCGGCCACCGGTTTGGCGGCGATGATCATGTCGAGGTATTCGCGGCCCCAATCCTCATCCGTGGCCTCCACCGTGCCTTCGACCCGGGCCAGCGCGCCCTCGGCCCGAACCTCGACCCCGGCATCTATCAGCGCGCGGATCACGCCTTGGCCGAGGGTGGACACCGCGTCCTGGTGGATCAGAAGGCACTCGGCGGCTCCGCAGATTCCGGTACGCCGGGTCTTGGCATTCAGCACCACCTTGAGCACGGTTTCGGGGTCGGCCGCCTTGTCCACATAGATATGCACGATACCCTCGAGATGGGCGAAAACGGGCACCCGCGCCTCCCGCTGGACAAGACCCACGAGGCCCTTGCCGCCACGGGGAACGATGACATCGACCGTATCGGTCATGGTGAGCAGCTCGGAGACCGCCGCCCGGTCGCGCGTGGGCACAAGCTGGATCGCGTCTTCGGGCAGGTTGGCGGCGCGCAGCCCGTCGACGAGGCAGGCATGGATCGCGCGGGAGGAGTGGAAGCTTTCCGAACCCCCGCGCAGGATTACCGCATTGCCCGCCTTGAGGCAGAGCGCACCGGCATCGGCGGTCACGTTGGGCCGGCTTTCATAGATCACGCCGATCACGCCCAGAGGCGTGCGAACGCGCTGGATGTGGAGACCGTTGGGACGGTCCCATTCCTCCATCACGGCGCCCACGGGATCGGGCTGTTCGGCGATGGCGCGCAGCCCGTCCACGACGCCGCGCAGGCGCGCCTCATCCAGCATCAGGCGGTCCATCATCGCATCCGACAGGCCCTTGTCGCGGCCAAACTCCAGATCCTCGTCATTGGCGGCGATGATCTCGGCCCGGCGCGCCCAGACGGCATCGGCTGCGGAGATCAGGGCGGCGTGTTTCCTTTCGGCGGTGGCGAAGGCCAGCTCGGCGCTGGCGGCCTTGGCCCGCGCGCCGATCTCGGCCATGAGGGCGGGAATGTTGTCCATGTCTTTCATGTCGGACCCCTTATCTGGTGGCCTAAAGTGCCATATCGTCGCGATGGATTAAAGCGGCGCGGCCCGGATAGCCCAGGATACCTTCGATCTCGGCAGAGCGGCGGCCCCGGATGGCAGTGGCCTCCTCGGCGGTGTAGCGGGCAAGCCCCTGCCCCAGCTTGCGCGCATCGGGGCCGAGAATGTCCACCGGATCGCCCCGCCCGAAGACACCGGTGACGGCGGAGACGCCAGCGGGCAGCAGGCTTTTGCCGGAAGTGAGCGCGGTAACGGCGCCCGCATCGACGGTAATGGCACCCTTGGATTTCATCGCAGCAATCCAGCGTTTGCGGGCAGCCTGCGGATCCATCTGGGCGGTGAACCATGTGGCGGGCGCGCCGTTGCTGAGGCCCTTCAGCGGATGCAGGGCCGATCCTTCGGTGATTGCCATCGCACAGCCTGCCGCGATGGCCATTTTGCCCGCCATCAGCTTGGTCTTCATCCCGCCTTTGGACAGTCCCGATCCTGCATCGCCGGCCATCGCCTCGATCTCGGGCGTGATGGCGTCGATCACGTCATAGCGGGTGGCCGACGGGTCCTCGGCGGGATTGGCCGAATAGAAGCCGTCAACGTCCGAGAGCAGGATCAGCCGGTCGGCGCCTACGGTGACGGCGACCTGGGCGGCAAGGCGGTCATTGTCGCCGTAGCGGATCTCATCCGTCGCAATCGTGTCGTTTTCGTTCACGATGGGCACGACGCCGAGCGACAGGAGCGTCTCCAGCGTGGCGCGGGAATTCAGATAGCGGCGGCGGTCGGCGCTGTCCTCCAGTGTGACCAGCACTTGCGCGGTGGTCAGACCGTGGGGGGCCAATGCCTCCTCATAGGCGCGGGCCAGGCGGATCTGGCCAACGGCGGCGGCAGCCTGAGACTGTTCCAAAGCAAGGTCAGGTCCGGACAGGCCCAGAACGCCGCGGCCCAAAGCGATGGAGCCGGAGGAGACGAGGATTACGTCAGCCCTTGCCCCTTTCAACCAGGCGACATCGGCGGCGAGCGACACCAACCAGTCCGAGCGCAGGGCGCCGGTAGCACGGTTCACCAGCAAGGCCGAGCCGATCTTGACGACGATCCGCCGCGCCTCGGTCAGGGACGCCACGGTTCATCCTCCTCGGGGGCCTTGAGGCGCAGGCGATCTTCCTCGATTTCGCTGCGTACGGCGCGGAGGACCTCTGTCAGGCCCTCGCCGCTCACGCCCGACATCATGAGGACGGGGCCGCCAACAGCCTCTTCCAGCGCGGCCCTGGCCTCGGCGCGTTCATCGTCGTCCAAAGCGTCGATCTTGTTCAGCGCGGTGATGCGGGTCTTGTGGGCCAGATCGCCGCCATAGGCTTCCAGTTCGCCGATGATGGTCTGGTAATCCTCGGCCACCGTCTCGGACGTGCCGTCGACCAGATGCAAAAGCACGGCGCAGCGTTCGACATGGCCAAGGAACCGGTCGCCGATGCCACGCCCCTCATGGGCGCCTTCGATGAGACCGGGGATGTCGGCGATGACAAACTCAGCATTGTCCACGCCCACGACACCCAGATTGGGGTGCAAAGTGGTAAAGGGATAATCTGCAATCTTAGGGCGGGCATTAGACGTAGCGGCGAGGAAGGTGGATTTTCCGGCATTGGGCAGACCCAGAAGCCCAGCATCCGCGATGAGTTTGAGGCGCAGCCACAGCGTCCGCTCCACCCCCGGCAGGCCGGGATTGGCGCGGCGGGGTGCCTGGTTGGTGGAGGATTTGAAATGCAGGTTGCCGAAGCCGCCATTGCCCCCGCGCGCGAGTTCCACGCGCTGGCCGACCTCCGTAAGATCGGCAATGATCGTCTCTTCGTCCTCGTCCAGGATCTCGGTGCCCACGGGCACACGCAGCACGATGTCGTCACCGTCCTTGCCGGTGCGCTGCTTGCCCATGCCGGGCTGGCCGTTCTTGGCAAAGAAATGCTGCTGGTAGCGGAAGTCGATCAGCGTGTTCAGCCCATCGACCGCTTCGGCCCAGACCGACCCGCCGGTGCCGCCATCGCCGCCATCGGGCCCGCCATATTCGATATACTTCTCGCGCCGGAAGCTGACACAGCCCCCGCCTCCGCCGCCGGAGCGGATGTAAACCTTGGCCAGATCGAGAAATTTCATGTGCCGGTTCCTTGCGCCTTGCGGCGGCGATACAGCTTAACCGGCGCAGGCTCAAGCCGGGCGCGGGACTTGGCCATGCCCTTGCCCGTCTCTTCGAAGCCGAGTTTCAGGAGCATCGCCGTCGAGGCCGGATTGTCGGTGAAGACCTCCGCCTTGACCTCCTCCATCCCGCCCGAGGCGAAGGCGGCCTCGACAAAGGCGCTGACCGCTTCGGAGGCATAACCGCGCCGGGCCTGGGCGGGGTCGATGAAATAGCCGATGGAGGCATCGTCAAAGAGGCTGAGCATGCCGATGAACGTACCGCGCTCTTTCAGAGCGACGGCCACGCGAAAGGCGGGGCCGCCGTCATAAGCGGCCTGCGCGATAACCTCGGCGGCGTCCTCCACGGGCCAGGGCGAGGAGGCAACGAAGATCATCGGAGCCACACGCGGATCGCCCCCGATCCGGGCAAGCTCGGCCGCATCCTCCTGTCGCAGTGCCCGCAGGATCAGGCGATCAGTTGTCAGATGCGGCCAGTCGGTCATGTCAGGCAAGCTTCTTCAGGTATGTCCAGGTGGGCACGGTCGCGTCGCGCGCCACACTGAAGCTTTCGGCATCGCCCAGATATTCGAACCCGCAATGGGTCAGCACCCGGGCCGAGGCCGGATTGTCCTGAAAGACGCTGCCGAACATGGTCTTGTCGCCCAGCGGATTGGCTTCCACCAGCGCCTGCACCGCGTCGGACGCGAGCCCGGTATTCCAGTAGATCGGCGCCACCCAATAGCCGACCTCCGACTGGTTGCGGTCCATCTTTTGCAGGCTGATCACGCCCATCAGTTCCGACCCGCCGGATTTAGAGCCGTCCATGGCCCAGATGTCTTCCTCCCGCTCTTCGGCCATGGCCCGCGAGACGAACGCCTCTGTCAGACCGGGCGGCAGCGGGTGCGGGATCGAGGTGGTCATGCGTGCGACGCGTTCGTCGCCTGCGTAAAGCTCGATCAAGCCCTGATCGGACCGGCGCAGGGGGCGCAGGTCGAACCTTTCGGTTTCGACGACCGGCTGGTCGGCGATGATAGTGTCGAGTTTCATTGTGTTACCCCTCCTCCGAACAACACGTAGAACACAGACGCGACGGTGAGCCCCGCCAATGTCCACATCAGATATTTTTCCTCAGGTCGTCCTGCAACCGTCGCGGCGATCCGATCGCCGGCGAATGTCCAGATCGGATGGAGCACGATCTGACAGGCCAGCAGGCAGGCCGCAATCACCGCCGTCGCCTCCAGCGGAGGCGTGCCAACGGCGACGAACCCGGTAAAGCCCGCCACGATCATCGCCCAAGCCTTGGGGTTGAGCGGATGCACGATCAGGCCCGCGAAAAAGCCGGGGGCTTTGGCCGCACCGGCATCGGTGTTCAGGCGCAGATTGGCGACCTTCCAGGCGAGCCAGCAGATATAGGCGGCCGAGACCCATTTGAGGGTATCAAAAACCCATGGCGCGCGGTCCGCCAGTTCCATGAGGCCAAAACCCACGGGCCAGATCACAAGTTGCTTGCCCAAGGCCACGCCCGCAACGAAAGGCAAGGCCGCGCGGAAACCATAGCGCGCGCCGGTGGCCATGAGTGCCATGTTGGCGGGACCCGGCGTACCGACTTGGGACGCGGCGAAGACGAGGAAGCTGGCGGCCGCAACGCTCATTGCAGGGCCTCCCACCGGGTGCGGGTCAGTTCCACATGCTGTACCTCGACATCGCGACCCAGGGCACGGGAGGGATTTGTGTCGAGATGCGTGGGCTCGAAGCCGATCTTGGTCAGCACACCTTTGGAGCCTGCGTTTTCGAGCATATAGCTGGCTTGCAAAGTGTCATCGCTCTTTGCGAAATGCGCAGCGACCAGGGCGCGACCGGCCTCGGTCGCATAGCCCCTGCCCCAAAACGGCTGGCCATACCAATAGCCGAATGCCTTGGTGATCGACACGCATCCGACCAATCGGCCTTCGGCAGTGACCCCGAAAACACCGGGATCGCCCATCGGCAAGGTGTCGATGAACATTTGCGCATCCTCTACCGAATAGGGATACGGCACGCGGGAGACCCAGCGCGCAACTTCGAAATTATTCGCGAGAGCCGCGATGTCACCCACATCCTCGGGGCCGAGGCGCCGCAGGACGAGCCGGTCGGTTTCGATGATATCTGTCATTGTGCCGCCTCCCACCCCGCACGGGTCAGGATCATCTTTTGCTGATCGACGGCGTGGCCGAGGCTGCGTGTGAAAGTGGGCTCCACATGGGTGTCGCGAAACCCCAGCTTGGTGAGCACCTTGCAGGACGCTGCGTTGCCCTCCAGATAGCCGGAGACCAGATCTTCACCACCGTTCGCGAAATGGCGATCTACCACGGCGCGACCGGCCTCAGTCGCGAAACCATGGCCCCAGAACGGCTCTCCGAACCAATAGCCGAGGTGATCCTCGGACGAGATGCAGCCGATGAAACGGTTTTCTTGCAGTACGGCGAAATGGTCGGTTCCGTCGTCCTCGACCCGCCCCGTGAATTCAAGGGCGTCGTCCGGGCCATAGGGGAACGGCACGCGGGTCAGCCAGCGCGCGACGTCGAGGTTGTTTAGAAGCACCGCAATCTCCGGCGCATCGACACGGGCGATGCGGCGCAGGGTCAAGCGGGATGTCTCAATACGGTCGGTCATCGGACCGCTCCTGAAAAACAAAGAAAGGGGACCGGCGGTGTCGCCGGTCCCCCTGAATTTCGTCTTAAGCTCTTGGGTAACGGCTTACTCGGCGGCCTCCGCCATTGGCAGGACGGAAATGAAGGTACGGCCCTTCAGACCTTTGTGGAATGTCACCGCACCCTGCACGGTCGCAAAGATCGTGTGGTCCTTGCCCATGCCCACGCCCTGGCCCGGCCAGAACTTGGTGCCGCGCTGACGCACGATGATGTTGCCCGGGATGGCCGCTTGGCCACCAAAGAGTTTCACGCCAAGGCGGCGACCGGCTGAATCGCGACCGTTACGGGAGGAACCACCAGCTTTCTTATGTGCCATTCTCTCTCTCCTTAACCCTTGGCCAGTTCTTTGGCCTGTTCGATCCAGCCTTCACGCTCGATCCGGCCTTTGAACGACAGTTTCTCGTCCATAGCAGCAACGTCCTCATCCGTCCATGCTGCAACCTGCGCGAAGGTGGTGACACCCGCCTCGTGCAGTTTCTTTTCAAGCGCCGGGCCCACGCCCGAAAGCTTTTTCAGATCGTCCGCGCCATCGGTGGCGGCGGGCGCTTCGGCCTTCGCCTCTTTCTTGGGCGCAGCCTTCGCATTGGGCGCGTCGGCCACAGCAGCGACCGAACCTGCACCCACGGCAGCCTTCACGCCGCTTTTGTCGGCGCCGGAAGCCAGTATGTCCGTCACCTTGACCAGCGTCAGCTTCTGACGGTGCCCCTTGGTGCGCTTGGAGCTGTGCTTACGCCGGCGCTTGACGAAATGGATGACCTTTTCGCCCTTGATCTGATCGACGACTTCGGCCTGCACGGCTGCGCCTTCGACGAACGGTGCGCCGACGGTGGGCGTGTCGCCACCCAGCATCAGAACATCGTTGAATTGAACTGTTTCGCCAGCGTCTGCAGCCAGTTTTTCGACCCGGAGCATATCGCCGGACTGAACCTTGTACTGCTTGCCGCCGGTCTTGAGAACCGCAAACATGCGTCTTTCCTTTTTGCTTCCGCGTCCTGTGGTCCCCGTCTCCGGGCGTTCGCGGCCAAAGCCACCTCAGACAGCGCGCCCCGATGGGCGATATCCTATCAATTCCGGCATCCTACCGGGCACCAGAGAGCGCGCTTATCGGGGCATTTCCCCCGCAAGTCAAGGGGCCAAAAGCCTGGTCTCGAAACCCCGGATTTGAGCGGCATTTCGCCGTCGGCGGAAACCCGCCCTCCCGATTTGCGTATAAATCGACGACCTTGCGAGCGAAGTGCGTTTTAGAGGGACGGGAAAGCCATGCCGCTTTACACTTTGCAATGGGTCTACCAACTGGACGACTTCGACACGACCGGCGGAAACATCACCCCTCCCAATGAGCAGAACGCACAGGCGGCAGGGACGCCGCCCTTCAACATCCGTTTGGATCCCGGAGCGCAACCGCTGCAGATCGTCATCGACGACGACGACCCGGATTTCAACGAAGCCCCCACCGACAGCAATCAGGTGCTGGCAAATCCTGTGACGATTGACGGCGTCACCTATCCGGCCGGCTCTCTCGTGACGCTGAACTACGTGCTGACCGACGATAACGGGTTCGAGGGGTTTTCGATCACCATCGGCCAGAACAATACCGGCAACAACACCACGACCGCCTTCATTTCGAACCAGCCCATGGTTCCGGGGCAGCAATACACCTTTACGAGCGAGGGCAATATCGGGCGCAACCCCCGGCCCTATCAGGAATTCATCTGCTTTGCCGCGGGCACGCGTATCCGGGTGCCGGGAGGGACCTGTGCGGTCGAAAACCTGCAAGCCGGTGATCTGGTCACCACGATGGGGCACGGGGCGCAGCCCATCCGCTGGGTGGGCCAGCGGACAGTGCCCGCTTTGGGCTCGGGCGCGCCGGTGACGATTGCGGCGGGCACCCTTGAGGCGCGTCAGGATCTGACCGTGTCGCCCAATCACCGGATCCTGGTTCAGACCGGCGCCACCGAAATGGTGACAGGTGAGCCACGCGTGCTGGTGGCCGCAAAACACCTTGTGAATGGCCGTTCGATCCGGCAGACGCCGCGCGGCTTTGTCACCTACGTGCACATCATGTTCGACGATCACCGCATCGTCTGGGCAAACGGCTGTCCGACCGAGAGCTTCTACGTCGGTGCGCAATCACGCAAGATGCTGTCGGACGATCAGATGGCCGAGATCCTGGACCTCTTTCCCGAGCTTGCGACACGGGATGACCCTTCGCCGGCCATGTCCTATCCCGATGCCGAAGGGCATGAGGGCCGTGCCCTCGCCGCCTATCTCTGACGGGGTCCGGGCCTAAAGATCGCTGCCCGCCATCGCCTGGGCCGCCGCGCGGCCAAGATCATAGGAAATCGCGCGGTACATCACGTCAAAGCCCTCGAACAGCGCCGCATTCAGCGCCTGTCCTGCTTCTGTCTCCGAGAAGGCGATATAACGGTCGAGCATCTCGTCACTGAGCGGACGGTAGGCCATCAGCAGAAAGCCGTAAAGCCAGGCCTCTGTATCCTCTCGAATTTCACCTTCCTGGGCCCAGACATCGGCGATGATCTCGTCTTCGCTGAACTCGTAGGCTCCGCCATCGGCAAGCCCCTGGAAGAACATGAAATTCGACCCCAACGCGCCGGCCACATTGCGCTCAAGCAGATCGTTGGCGGCAACGAAACGCTTGACCGCCTCCAGACGGGCATCATCGGTGCCTCTCAACTCCGCATAATTGGCGCGGGCGATATCCTCTACATCCTCGTCCGACATCGCCTCCCGGGCGGCATTCTCGTAGGTCAGAATGCTTTGCCCTTCGGGGTTGTCAAAGAACGCCTGAATGGCTGCGCGATGGGGCGCGCTCAGCTCGCCCTCAAAGGCTTCTGCAACGATCCGCACCATCTCTTCGGTGTCGTAGATCCGGTCGACCTGCCGGATCCAGTAGGCCCCGCCCCCACCGGCCAGCATCTCGTCCTGCAGATCCTCGGCATAAGACAGGCCTTCGTTGCGCATCAGGCCGGCCACTTCGTGCAACCGCAGGGTCTGGACCAGATCCGCCGTCGTCGGCGCGGCCTGCGCCGTCCCGGCCAGCGCGAAAGCGAGCGAGGCTATAAGCGAAAGAGCAATTCGTCTGGTGACGTCAAACATCTCAGATATCCTGTCCCGGGTGCAGATCGGCCATCCGGCGGGCCAGGACCTCGAACCGGTTCGCCATGATCTCGTATTGAACCGCGTTCATCAGCACATAAACCTCCTGCATATCCGGATGTTCAAGCGCCTCCGCATAGGCTTCGAGATCCGCGTCTGAAAACGGCTCATAGGTATAGGCGGCGCCCGCGAGGGACGATTGCTGGATCGCCCGTCGCAGCGCGCCTTCGCGCTCGGACAGGACCGCTCTCAAATCCTCGGCATCCATCCTCAGGTCGATCACACCCGCCGCGCTCGCGGCCAGCAGAAAGCGCATCTGGATCTCCTGCAGCGCGCGCACGCTGGCCCCCGCGACATCGACGGCGCGGTTCATGCGCTGCAGGATCTGCAACCGGGCCGCGCCCGTCTGCACAAGATCCGCTACGATCTGCGCGCCTTCTTCCTGCTTGTCCTCGTCGTCTTCCTTGAGATGCGAGGCGTTCTCAGCCACCACAAGCCGTTGACCGAGATCGCTGGCGTAAAAGGCCGCTGCGTGATTAAGCAGTGGATCGCTCAGCGTTTTTTCCAGGATGTCGAGGGCCAGATCATGCATGACCTCGACGTCAAAGACGTCTTGGGTCACGCGGGTCCAGTCGGCGCCAAAGGCGTTCGGATCCATGCCGATCATCTGAGGCGCGGAACTGGCGGAAAGCTTGATGCTTTCCAGCGCGACATCAAAGCCCGTCACCTCCAGGAAAGCTTCCAGCCGACCGCGATCAGCGGCCTGCGCGGCGGCTGACCAAAGCAGGGCGATACATGTAAACGCGGCCAGAAGCGCGGAGCGATGTTTGAGAGAAGCGGAATAAACCATGCTCCAAAGGTACGTCATTTCAGCTTACGGGCAATCGAATTCCGCGATCAAAGGCGCGTGTAGGCGGACGGTCACGCGTTGTCTTGCGCAAACGGGATGGGTTGGTCGCGGGTGCCTGGGCCAGATTTCGTCGTCACGCAAATGGCGTCGGACCAAGCCTGCCGAGCGGTGGGCCTGCCGCCTTGCCCGGTGGCGCGTCAGATTACCGGGCCGTTCTCCAAATCGCCCCTTGCCACCCTGCCCGTTCCGAATTAAACGCCCACGACAGACCCCCGCGGAGAGGTGCCGGAGTGGTCGAACGGGGCGGTCTCGAAAACCGTTGTGGGTGCAAGCCCACCCAGGGTTCGAATCCCTGTCTCTCCGCCACTTTTCATAACTCTGATTGTTGTTGAAGCGTTCTTGTGTAGCTCAGGCATTTGCCAGATGTTACCATTGAATGAGGCTGACGGTCGGTAGAATAGACTAATGCGAGTTCACTAATGAGCGCACCACTGGAACCGTATCCTTTGACCGCCTAGCATTGCTTACTCTAACTTCAATGAGTCTTAGGCCGCGCATTGGTTGGCATTGTTGGGATTTTCTTTGAGGCTCCAAGATGGGCACGTCTGAGATCGCGCTTCTGATAAGCGGAATTGCACTCGCAGTTTCTATAGGGAATTTGATTTGGAACATCCGGTCCAAATTTCTGCAGCCCAAGCCCAACATTGGGATCCATTTCGCGGTGATGACTAAGGCAGGCTGCGACGACTCGTTTCAGGCCAAGCGTGCCATACAGTTGTCAGCGACAAACCTCGGCCCGAATGACGTGGTTATGAGTCAAGTGATAGGGCGGTCACGACGCTTGAAATGGTATGGCTTTCACACCCATTACATGGTGGTATTGGTAAGTTCCAGATGGCCAATAGAAGGACAAAAAGATCCAGGTGACTACGGAAATCTCCCGACCCGAATTGCAGTCGGCGACCAAGGCAGCTGGTATATGCCAATAGACAACACTTTTTTCACTGAACACGATATGACAGACTTCGGTTTAGTGGACACTTTCGGTCGCAGACACTGGGCCAAACAGAAGCACGTGAAATTGGTTCGAGCGAAGACGCTTGAGCATCTTAAACAAAGCAGGCTTCCCAACCCTCTCTCCGGTTGACCAGGCCGAAGAGTTTGCATAACTGCTGCCTAGGCGGCGCCGGACTGCGCGCCGAACCTCGGAGCGTTGATGTTGGAGAATGTAGCAAAGCGCTGACACGGGTCCCATTCGGATCGTGTCACGGACCCCCACCGCCCAAGCGGACGGGGCTTTTTGCTTTGTTTCCAAACCACATTCGAGATTGATCATGAACATCTCCAAAGCGGAACAGCGCGTGCTGCACGTGCTCGCTCAGGGTGGCGCGATACAATATGTGCGCGGCCCGAACCGAAAGGTCGTCGACGTGATTTGCGTCACGCGCGACGGCCATGTCCTCAGCAATTGCACGTTGGGCGTTTTCCAGCGTCTGTTGCGCCGGAAACTGATCCGGTCCCAAAACGGTCGCCCCTACCAGATCTCGCGCCTCGGGCGCGAGAACGTGCGGGCGCAGCTCGACAATCGGTAGGATCGGGATCAAGCCAGGCTGCGGGCGATGCCGCCTGCAGCCTTTTGATCTCAGAACCCGAAGAGATTGGCCTCGCCGATGGCCTTCTCGACAAAGCGGGCCCGGTCGGGTTCGGGCGCCCAGCCCAGTTCGGCCTTGGGTTTGGCGTTGTCGAAGGGCGAAAAATGGGCCCGTGATTTCCAATCGTTCAAGGAGGCGCGGGTCAGCCCCTTTTTGCGCAACACACCGACCTTCAGCGCATGCTTGACCGCGTCCGACAGAAAGAAGCTGTAAAGCGAGCCGGAGGTCACGCGGATCCGCGCACCCAGGCGGTCGTGGATGGCGTCAAAGTATTGCCGCGCCGACATCATGCGTTCGCCGGTCAGATTGTAGGATTGCCCGACGGCGCCCTCGCTCTCCATCATTCGGATCAGCCCGTCGGTGATATCGTCGATCAGCACGAAGGGCAGGATGTTGTTGCCATGCCCCCAGATGCGGACCGCGCCCGCGCCGTGCCAGCGGCCAATCCCCCAATGCTGCAACGGGCCGCCCGCGCCCACGACGATGCCGGGCCGGGCGATGACGAGCGGCAGCCCCCGGTCGCGATGCAACTCCATCAGGCGGCGTTCGCATTCGGCCTTGGAGCGCGCATAAAGGTTGCGGTCCGTCATGTCGGCGGCAAAGCCGGTCTCCTCGGTGATGCGCCGGAAGGGGTCCGACATGTCGTAAGAGGCGATCGTGCCGGTGTAGACAAGGCGCCGGACACCCGCCTCCATCGCGGCCTCGGCGATGCCGACACTGACGCCCACATCGTTTTTCAGGGCGTCCTCCCAGATGGCGTCGAGCGACTTGGCCAGGTTGAAGACGGTGTCGATGCCCCGCATCGCGGAAACCAGACCGGCCTTGTCGTGCAGTGACACGCCCACCGTTTCCACATGATCGGATAGATCATCGAAAGGCCCCGTCTTGCCCCGGCTAAGGACCCGGACGTCATGCCCCGCGGCGACCAGACCGCGTGTGAGGTGGCGCCCGATAAAGCCCGTTCCCCCGATCACCAGAACGGTGGGCGACGGGGCGGTTTTCGCAACGATTGGCCGCACCTCCGACGGCACATGGTCGAGGGCGGCGTCGATGGCCCCCATCACCTCGCAGGCGGCGTCGAAGTGAAACCTGCGGTCGAGTGGCGTGCCGGAGGCGATGCTGTCGTAGAACGCACCGATTGCTCCCCGGAAGCTGAGGCCATAGGGCGATTTCTGGTTCAGCGAGGTCAGCTGACGGGCGGCGTTCACAACGCCTTCGCGAGCATGCTGGCCGGCCTGCGACATCTGCGCAAGAAACGGGTTCAGAATCAGGTCTGCGGTGTTTTCGGCGCGCACGACCAATGTGTCGGACGCATAATCGAACCGCGCCTGCCCGCTTGAGCCACGCAGGGTCACGCTGCGATCATCAAGGGTTTCGACCAGAGAGAGGTTGAAGGTCACCTCCACCTCCCCTGCCCGCGCCAGAATGCGCCAGACCTGAGGGCGGGTTCCACCCCCCGGCAACGCGACGGGCTTGCTGAGCGCGACATGCTCGACTGTTACCGGCCCGAAAAGATCCACCGCGAAAGCAAACAGATGCGGGCCCAGTTCAAGCAGCAGGTTGCGGGGCGCGCGCATCAGCCAAAGGCCGAACGGACCGGAGCGCAGGGGCGGCAAGGGAAAACACCAGTTGATTTCGGCCATCGACACACGGCCCAACGCACCGGAGCGGACCTGCGCCTTCAACCGCTCATATCCGGGCATGCCGAGGAAATTATGCGCCGCACCCAGCGTCTTGCCCGCGGCCTTTGCCGCCTGTGCCATAGCCCGCGTCTGATCGGCGGAGATCGCGACAGGTTTCTCGACCCAGCAATGCAGCCCGGCCTTCAGGCAGTCGATCGTCAAATCATGGTGGCTGTCTGGTGGTGTGAGGATATGAACGGCATCCACTCCCCCTTCTGCCTGCATGTCCTCGACCGAGCTATAGGCACGCGCGCCATGCGCCTCGGCGAGCCCCTTGGCCGCAGAGGGCGAGACGTCGCAGACCGCCGCCAGCTCCACCCCCGGTGTCGCCTTGATCGCATCGGCATGCCAGCTTGCAATATATCCGGCGCCAATGATGCCGGCGCGCAGAGGGGATGAAGCCATCACAACGGCCTTTCTATTTGTATTCGATGATGCGCATGTCCTTACGGGTCGCCATACGCCAGATATAAGTCAGCATTCCCAAGAGGTTGGGGAACTTGGATAATGTCAGCAGTACCGCCTGCTCAGCCGCGTCACGCAGGTCGAGGCCCGCGCGCCGCAAGCCCTGCACCGTCCGAAGATAGGACAAGAGATAGACGGCAAGAACGGCAAGCAGCAGCAAAGGTTCGGTGAAAAGAGCGCCGACAGCGAGCACAGGCAGCAAAGCGGCATAGATCCAGACGCGCCGCCGCTCTTTGGTGAAGTATTCCGGATGCAAAGCACCCACCTGCGAAAAACCATGTCCGGTGCGCACTGCACGCTGCCACCATTGACCAAAGCGGAGCATATTCGCGTCGTGCAGCGTCATGTCTTCGGGCAGACGATGCACCCTCCAGCCCGCCTTTCGCATGCGGGTGCAGAACTCCTCGTCCTCGGCCGCGATGATGCGCGGGTTAAAGCCGCCCGCGGCCTCGAACGCCTCGGCGCGGACCATCATGTCGCCGCCGCAACCCTCGATATCGCCTGCCGGGCGATGCCATTCGAAATCGCACAAGCGGTTGTAAACGCTTGCCTCGGGGTGGATTTCGGCACGCCAGCCCGTGACGATACCCAGATCCGGCTGCGCGTCGAGCGCGGCACGTGCCTTGGCCATCCAACCCGGTACGATCCGGCAATCCCCATCGACGAATTGAACGTAATCTGGCCGCGTGCCCGTGCTGGCCAGGGCACGATAGCCCGCGTTGCGTGCCCGCGCCGCGGTGAACGGGGTGTCGGTATCAAGGATCACCACCTCCGCCCCCGCCTCTTCAGCGGCTTTCACGCTTCCATCGGTGGATCCGCTGTCGACATAGACGACCCGGATCTGCTGATCGGCCAAGGAGGCGAGGCAGGCCACCAGGCGCGCGCCCTCGTTGCGGCCGATCACGACGGCACCGATCAGGCTCATACCCGCCCCTCCGCGATTGACGTTCTGAACAAGGCGGCAAGCTTGCGCGCCTCCACGCGGCTGTCGAATTCGGCCACCACCTTGGCACGCCCCGCGGCGCCCATTTTGCGGCGCAGGTCGGGATGGGCCAGAAGCTGGATCAGGGCCGCGGCCAGGGGCTTTGAGGGGCCCGGAGGAACCAGCAGGCCCGTCACACCGTTCTCGACAAGTTCAGGCACGCCCGCAATCCGCGTCGTGACCACCGGCACCTCTGCGGCCATCGCTTCCATCAGCACAACCGGCACGCCTTCGGCAAAGCTTGGCAGGACGAAGACATCGGCCTTTTCCAGTGCTTCCGCTACCTCTGCCTGTGACTTGTAGCCGGCAAAGACGACGCCATCCCGCAGCCCCATATCTGCTGCACGCGCTTCCAGCGCCGTGCGGTCCGGGCCGTCCCCGATCAGGACAAGCTGACAGTCCGGCACCTGCTCGCGGACCTCTGTGAAGGCCTCCAACAGGACTGGCGCGCCTTTGACCGCCGCCAGACGCCCCACAAAAAGAAGCGTCGGGCGCTCTGATCGCTCCTCTTGCGTCCCATACCGCTCCGGCTCGATCCCGCAATGGACGATATGCAGCTTGTCCCACAGCGCGGCGTCGGAAAAGGCCATGGCCTGCGACCGGCAAAAGTCGCTGATGCAACTCACAAAGCGGGCGGTTTCGATTTTCCGGTCGAGCCTCCAATGCTCGGGCGCGAAAAAGATGTCTGGCCCGTGCAGGGTGAAGCTGTAGGGAATGCCCGACAAGGCTGAGGTCAGCATCGCGACGGTGCAGCTCGACTTGGCAATGTGGTTGTGCAAATGGGAGACCCCTTGCCGCTCAAGGTGATCAGCCAATACCGCCGCTTCGGCGAAATAAAAGAGCTGGTAGAGCAGATTGCGCAATCCGGGCGGCGCTGTCTGCACAGCCAGCTTCAGCGCCCCACCGTAGCGTCGGGGACTGCGCAGCGCGCGTATGTGCGCGCGCAAAAGAGTGAGCGGCGCTTTGGCCGTGTCGAGCAGTTTGAAGGTTTGCGCGGCCTCCGCCACCTGTTCGGGGCCAACATGATGTTCGGCACCGGTGGTGCGTACCGAGCACGTCAGAATTTCCAGCCCCTCGGCGCGCAGGGCCGCAACCTCGCGCTGAATGAAGGTGTCGGTGGCGCGGGGATATTCACCGGTCAGATAGGCCACGCGGTCGGTCACGCCGGTCCCTCCTCCTCGCTGGAGAGGCTCTGCTCCAGCGCCTGCTCAAACGGAATACACGGCACATCCTGCATCAGCGCGGCAAAGCGCGACGTGTCATAACGCAGCGGGATCATGCGGGCCTGCAGGATCTCTGGACAGAGCAGCCCCGGCAGCCGAGCCCGAAGGCCGGGCCGGGCCGACAGAAAGCGGGCCAGTGGCAAAAGCAGGCGCCAGTTGAGCGGAACGATCCGACCGGTGCGCGCCTGTCCCAGCCGTATCAGGTATGTCTGGCGCGACGGCGCGTCCGGTTCGATCATGTTTACCGGACCAGAGGTCGGTATTTTGCAAGCAGAGACAAGGCCTTCCGCGCAGTTTTTTACGTAGACGACCGGCACAGTGCCGTCCGCGGACAGGCGCAAGAGAACCGGCCCCACCCTGGGCCCAAAATGCGCATTCCACCATCGACCGGGACCAAAGACCGCCCCTGGTCGCATCACGATCAGGTCGATGGCATGGGTCCGGGCAAAGGTCTGCGCGACCTCCTCCTGCAGGTATTTCGCCTGACAATAGACGTCCCGCAAGGTCGCATCCGGCTCAAGCGGCGTATCCTCTGACAGCACCCCGCCCTCGGGAACCGCGTCATGGCCATAAACCGCGATGGAACTGACGAGAACCACTTTCGGTTTCGTCTCAAGACCCGCAACCGCCTCGATCAGGTATCGTGTGCCGGTGACCGTGTCGTCAAGCTGTTGTGCCTCCGGGCCCGACATCGCGGCTGCAAGGTGAATGACCGCATCGCAGCCTGCCACCGCATCCGTCAGCCCCGCCTCCCCGCGGGCGAGATCGCAGACCACCACCGACACATCAGGGTCGTTCGCCCAGATCTCGGGCGCGGTGCCCGCCCGCCGGACCAGGGCGCGCACGTGATGGCCGCGCCTTCGGGCGGCGGCCACGGTCTCGCGCCCGATAAAGCCGCCCGCGCCAGTGATCAGCAGGGTCATCTGGCCCATGGCATCGGCTCCATCCCCTCGCAGGTCGTGTGCATTTTTTGTGCGCCCGTCTCCTCGCCCGCCGCCTGAATGGCCAAAGTCACCTCTGTCAGATGCAGCGCGTAGTCACCCGCCAACCGGCTTTGCCGCCCTTCGCGGATCGCCTCCAGCATCTCCACCGGCCCAAGCGCGAAATTCATCGCCGCCGCACCCAGCCGTTTGACCTTTGGATGGGTCGGCCCGGACAGCCGCACCCGCCTGCCAATGGGATGTTCCAACAGCCGCCGCCGCAGCACAAAGCGCTTTTTGAAGCGGACCGGGGCGGCATTGTCCCAGGCCTTGTCGATCTGGGCCACCCCATTGTCGCCAATCACCTGGATCCGGTGATTGTGCGGCGCGACGATGGAACAGGTCAGCCGTGCGACGAGGCCCGAATGGAAAAAGAGCGTGGCGACCGACACATCCGCTGCGCAATCGGCCACGCCCAGCTTGTCGGGGATCACTTCCGCACTGGCCGCGACGACGGTGCGGACCGGCCCGAAAATAGCGATGAGCCAGCTGAGGTAATAGCCCGCATGCTCCAGCGTGCAGCCCACCTGAAACTCATCCTCATAGGGCCAGGGCGCCCCCGACGGCGCGCGCCAATCCTTTACCGGGGCGTGCGGGATGAAGCCGTCGTCGAGTTCGGCGTAGACAAGCCTTGGCGCCTCTACGATACCATGCCGGACCGCATGCCCAAGGGTTTGCGCCGCCTCACCCAGCACGCTGGACGGCGCGCTGGCCAGTTGCACGCCGCGATCCTGCGCCAGGACCATCAACCGCGCGGTATCATCGAAGGCCAGCGTCATCGGTTTTTCGCTAAAGACGTGATGGCCCGCCTGCAAACACTCCGCGATGACATCGACATGCGCCTTGGGAT